>DDUM01000034.1 GCA_002344795.1 Flammeovirgaceae bacterium UBA2338
CCGCGCGCTGATCCAGCACTCCGCCCTTTTCGTCCTCGATGCGGATGCGCACCGGCAGCAGCCCATGGTCTACCGACAGCCAGATCCGGATGTTCAGCCCGCCATCCTCTTCACTTTGTTTTTCCCTTTTTGTATTTGATGTTCTGATAGAGACAAATGAAAAAATACAAGAAGCAGTTAAAAATAGGGCAATTACCGATGTAAGCTCATCAATAACATGGGTTTCAATTTGGCTATTGATGTGGAGTGAGGTAATCACAAAAAGGCAAAATCCAAGAAGGTTAGCAGATGTACCTAGAATATGGGGAGATGTATTGTTGGCCATAGGTTCAATCAATTTGAGAACACAACTTAAGTCAATGGATTCACTCTTCTGTCAGTATTGCATTGGCCCTTGTTATAGAACCGCTGATATGCCTCAATAGGTTCTTTTTTTCCAACACAGAGTAAATATCTGCTTTTTCCAAATCTTCCAGCACTTTGGCATTCACTCCTGAAAGAATAATATTCACTTTTTTGCTATTGAATTGCTTGATCACTTCCTTTAGTCTGTAGATACCGGTGGCATCGATAAAGGGAACATGCCGCATCCTTAAAATAAGCACCTTCGGTTTATTTTGAAGATTATTAATAGTATCCTGAAAGAGTTGTGCCACCCCAAAGAATAATGCTCCGTGTATTTCGTAGATAGCTACTCCCTTTGGTAATACCGGTAATTCTTCCTCAAATAACTTCTCTCCATTCTCATTATCATCAGCTGAAGCATCTACAGCATTCTCAATGCTCATTGAGTCACTCATCCTTTTCATCACCACAAAACTGGACAGCACTATACCCACCTCAATGGCAATTACCAGATCAAAAATAACAGTAAGAAAAAAAGTGGTCAGAAGTATAAGCACATCCGAGGCGTTTCCTCTTAACAAAGACTTGAATTGGCGCCACTCGCTCATGTGATACGCCACTACCACAAGAATACCAGCCAGGGCAGCCATAGGAATTAACTTAGCGTAGGGAGCCAGTAACAGCATAATCAAAAGCAACACCAATGCATGTGTAATCCCCGCTATGGGTGTACGCCCTCCGTTCTTTACATTGGTAGCAGTACGGGCCAAAGCACCGGTAGCTGGTATACCTCCGAACATAGCCGAAGCACAATTAGCAACACCCTGTGCTACAAGTTCAGCATTAGAACGGTGCCTTCCTCCGATCATACCATCTGAAACCACCGCAGAAAGTAACGATTCAATCCCACCAAGAAACGCAATAGCAAGTGCAGGTTGAATCAGAGCCTTTACTGTAGCTAAATCAATATGAGGCACTGAAGGCAACGAAAGGCTATTAGGGATTTCACCAAATGTAGTTTCAATGGTAGTAACAGGAAGTTGTAACCACTGGACCAATATCGTACTCAAAAGAATGGCTACAATAGAACCAGGAATTTTAGCAGTAACCCGATGAAAGTTGAAAGCAATGAGTGCAGTTCCAGTAGCAATCGCAAAGGCTATCCAATTAATCCCATTAAAATTCAGTGCGTACAATTTCCATTTTTCGATAAAGTCTGCTGGTACAGTCTCAATAGAAAGTCCAAAAAAATCCTTTACCTGAGAAGAAAAAATAATCAGAGCAATGCCGCTGGTAAAACCAACAATAAGTGGATAAGGAATGTACTTTAAAAGATTTCCAAAACGCGCCAAGCCCATGCCCACTAACAGGAAGCCTGCCATAAAAGTGGCAATGGTCAATCCACCCACACCGTGCTCTTGTACTATTGCATATACAATTACTATAAAAGCTCCGGTAGGCCCACCAATTTGCACTCTGCTCCCTCCCAGTATACTGATAATAAGTCCAGCAACTATCGCAGTGATTAATCCCTTGTCAGGGGAAACGCCAGAAGCTATAGCAAATGCTATGGCAAGTGGAAGTGCCACAATACCTACTATCAGTCCGGCAGTTAAATCTTTAAGTAATTGTTCTTTTTTGATCCCTCCTTTTAGTAATGAGAATAACTTAGGAGTGAATTGCTTGTCTTTCATCTACTGAATGTTCCTATAACCTATAAATAGAGTACGTGTAGATGGTAAACGAATGGCTGAGTGTTTCGTAAGTAGATTAAACGAATATTTCATCCCCACCCAGGTGCACGTAACGTGCTTCAAAGATAATGCTATTATTGAAATACTCATTCCGACTCTTCAAATAGGAAAAGCCGGAATGAGTCTTAAATCTAGTTCTGCCCTCCGTTGCGGTTAGGACTCCTTTGTGCAGGCCATGTCATCTGCTCACCTGTACGACTATTAATTGGAAGAACAGACTTTTCTCTGGATGTCTTCTCAGGATCTTCACTGGCCATATAGGTAAGGATGGCTGTGAGAATTGCATTGTTGCGCACATCATCAAAGACAATTTTATCATAAGTATCCAGATTGGTGTGCCAGGTGTACGTGCCATAACTCCAATTTAAAGAACTTAAAGAAAAGGCTGGCGCACCTGCTGCCACAAAAGAAGCGTAATCGGAACCACCGCCACCTGGTCTGCCGGGGAATTCCGTTTCAATGTGTTGAGTGATATCCTCTGGCACAGCTGCCAACCAGCGTCCTAAATAATCATACGCATGAAGAAATCCCTGTCCTGAAATATTTACTACCCTGCCTGTTCCGTTGTCCTGATTAAACAAGGCTTGTAAGCCCTTCACCACTTCCGGGCGATCTTCTACAAATGCACGAGATCCATTCAACCCCTGCTCCTCACTGCCCCAATGACCAACAATAATTGTTCGCTTAGGGTTAGGATAAATCTTTTTAAGAATCCTTGCGGCTTCCATCATAGTAAGTGTCCCTGTGCCATTATCCGTAGCGCCTGTACCTCCGTCCCACGAATCGAAGTGAGCAGAAAGAACGATATATTCATTAGGAAGCTCCTTACCAGGGATAGTAGCAATGGTATTGAAGGTAGGCACGGTCCCTAAATCTCTCGATTGTGCCAATACCTTAATCACAGGTTTGTCTCCTTTTTCCGTCATGCGGTACAACAATCCATAATCTTCAAGTGACACATCTATGACAGGGATCTTTTCTGTATTGGCACTGAAAATCTTATTAGCACCAAAACCTTTCGACCAGCGGGACTGCACAATGCCTACCGCACCTGCTTTCTCCAGTACCTTATTGATGTCACGGCCTTGTCCCATATTACTCAGGTTCTTATCCCATTGATCTGTAAGCTCATCTCTTTGCTTTTTCATTTTGGCAAACGACTCCTCGGTGGCAAACTCTTCCCAATTGTAATCCGGCCGGCCAGTAGGTTGTGGCATAGACACCAATACAAACTTACCTTTTACATTCGGCAGCCAGTTCTTAAAGGCAACTGAATCATTTACTGTAGGTAATGTAATGGTTGCTGCTGTTGTACCATTCTTAGGTGTGGCAGGGCTCCATGCCAATTGCATTCCTTGCAACGACACTACCCGTGGTGAAACCAAATCGATATGGGTAATGCCCCGCTCCCATCCTCTCCACTTTCCCCACTCTTCATTCTTCGCTTCTATGCCCCAAGACTTGTATTTTTCAACTGCCCAATCATGGGCAGCTTTCATCTGTGGGGTACCTACCAGACGTGGACCAATGACATCCATCAACTGGTGTGCCAGATTCTCCAGTTGAGAGTTATCAGTACCCTCTGCAACAATTTTATTAACGGTTTCGCTTTGTTGAGCAAAAGATATTTGCGTAATCAAAAACAGCACGAAAAACGACTTTAATACTCTATTCATTATTAATTGTTTAGTAAAACCTTATGACCGCCCTAAAATATACATTTAATTCTCATTTAGAAATGAGAATGGGGAATGTGGTTACTTTCCTATTTTATGGTGTTTATTCAGGCAATAATATTAATTGAAAGCTGACTATTCGCCCTCGAATTGCTTTTCCTTTTATCCCTACTCCATTTTCGGGTTTAAACAAGGCATTTATTAACTTTGTGATAACCTACCACCCTATCCATGAGCAAAATTCTTTCGTACTTTACCTTACTCTTACTGCTGATAATAAGTACAGTGGCTTGTAGACCTAAAACCACCAATACGCCAATAGCGCATCCGGCAGAAATAAATTATACCTCACTGGGAGACAGCATCAGCATGGTTGCACAACAGGCATTGATGGGACAACTCATGAGAGCCATGGAAGAAGGGGGTTCCACCCACGCTGTTAATTTTTGTAGTGAACGGGCTATACCCATAACCGATTCTCTGAGCAAAAAATACAATTGTGAAATCAAAAGGGTGGCATTGGGCAACAGAAATCCTGACAACAGGCTAACAGCCGCAGACCAAAAGATTTATGATTCCTATATTCAGTCCCTGGAAGATAGTATTGTACTAGAATCTAAGGTGGTGGAGCAACAAAATGAGATGCTGTTTTACAAACCCATTGTATTAGGAATGCCTGCCTGTTTGCAATGTCATGGGAAAAATGATGAGATCAATCCCGCTACGCGTGCCGCTATACAATCTAAGTACCCGGAAGACAAGGCCACTGGTTTCAGTATGGGAGAATTGAGAGGGATGTGGAAGATTAGCTTTCCCGCCACAACTGATAATTAAATAGCTTCTTTAACAATACTTCACTTTACGATTGGTGATTGCTCCAATTTCCAGGGGTAAAACAACAAAGTAAAAAAGGAAGGACACACTTCTGCATCCTTACTTTTGTCGGCAAACCCTATCTTTTGATAGACTATAGTCCCCTGCTTTGCGTTTCACCGGATTTTTCTATTCCTCTGGCGTGCTGCAATGTACCACTAGGGCTGTATTGAATTTCAATTTTGTTGCCGTCTTTCTTTTGATGGAATATATAGGCGATTGGTTTTAAAAGAACTGGTGTACCAATCCCGGTAGCCGACTTCAAGTACCGAAGAGACCAGGACCCTGCATCCGGAGCCAGGTCAAATTCGTTATTCAGAGAAAACTGTACTATTGCAGGAACCTCATCCTGTCTCACTTTCTTCACTTTCTCCATTCCATTTCCACTCTGCGCAAAAATTAATCCCGCAGACAGCAACCAGATGGCTGCTACTAACATAAGCTTTTTCATGACCCTAAAATTTTATCGTTTAGTAAAACATTAACTAAATGTTTTAAACTGGCCAGCTTAATTCACATGTTTAATAACTGGTTAACGTCAGAATTAGTTTAGGGTAATCCCCATTTTATTTTAAATATTACACGAGGCGAGGTAATCGGAGATGAGTAGCGTTTTTCTGGGACGAGCTGATATTCACCAATACCCAGGAATCACCACACTACATTGTTACCTATCTGGATAGGGCGATCCTGTGATGAAGGCTGTAAGATGAAAAGTCTTGTAGTTCTATAGGCAAGCAGGCGAATAGTATACCAATACCTAAAACGTGGAGAAGGATCAGAATTGCCCGTTAGTATTATAATACCAACGGGCAAAGGATACTGGGATTATCTGTTTATATAAGCGTAAAGTCCGATACCAATCACAATTCCGGAGTTGATTTGTTTGGTGTTGGATCCCTTTGATTTTTGGGTGTTGTGAGCATATCCCAGTTGAGGTTCAAAAGAAATAGCATCGCTGATAAAATAAGAATATCCACCAAGCAATGACCACCCACCCAAGTTAACGGTAGATTCTGTGGTGGTTCCGTTATTTGTATTCTTGGTTTTGTTCGATCCCACACGAATAGACCCCTGAACATAGATGTTGTCAAAGTAATACCTGGCCTGAGGGGTCAATCCAAAACCTAAAGAGGTAGATTTGTCCGAAGATCCGTCTGGTTTATAAGACGAGGTACTGATTTGCAAACCTGTACCCACGGCCAGATTGTCGATTACAAAATAAGCCGCCTGGGGCTCAATAGAAAAACTGGAAAATTTTCCAAGGGTACTGGTTGTGCTTCCTGTTTTCAATTTACTGGTGGTGAAGGAGCTGGACAGGTTGCTGCTCCCTCCAACAATAAAACCACCTTGATTAAACTGGGCAAAAGAAGTGCTTGCCATTATTGCTCCAAAAATTACTAAAATCAGTTTTTTCATATAACAGTAAATAAATTTGGCGCAAAACTATAGAATAAAAGCGAACTAAAAAACAATCTTCAACAGACCGCTTAATTAATCGGTAGATCACTAGATTTCTGATTTGCCAGGAGTATTTCCCCAACTTGTAGACTTATACCCTAAGCACGTGTCACGTTGAGTGAAACCGATAGTGCAACTCGCGTACCTTCTCAGCAAGATCAGGAAAAGGGCCTTCAACTATTTGATTGGGAACAATATCCTGAATGGGTAATGGTTGTACCGGAGAGGCCGGAAGGTCCAAGTCTTTGAGCCAGAAAACCAATTGCTCAGAAGAACTTGCGTACACAATGCGACCTAGCCCTGCCCAACCATGAGCGGCAGCACACATCGGACAATGTTCACCCGAAGTGTAAACGGTTGCCTCTGCCCTGTCTTCAGCACTCAGGTTTTCAGCAGCCCATAGTGCAATCCTTAATTCCGGATGGCGTGTTCTGTCTCCAGAAGTCACCACATGATTGCGGTCTTCCAACAAAACAACGCCATCCGCAGATACAAGCACAGAGCCAAACGGCTCATCACCTGCGTGAAGTGCCTCAGTTGCCAATTCTACGCAGCGGTTTAAATGCTCTAAATCTTCATCATTTAACATAATCATCTCACAATTAGGAGGAACACCAACAAAGGCTAAGGGTAATTCTTCATTTAGAATATTTTTACGCCTCCATAATTATTCTTTAAATGCTTGTTCTATTCTTTTATCCGGAACAAACCAAATAAGTGCAACCACCAAATAAATCAAAAGACCTAATAATGGTTGTAAAAGTGATAGTGCGATACCGACAAAATATAACAAAAGTGAAATATTTAGTTTTCTATCATTGCTGTAGGCCTTTCCCACACTCGAATCTTTGCCTTCATTCCTTATCACATTATGAACAAGTATTTTAAATGCCAAGGCAGCCATAAACAATACCACTCCATACAGGGATGTAGGATTCGCCTCAAAATGATTTTGCCCCATCCAACCGGTAACAAATGGAAAAAGTGACAACCAAAACAGAAGATTAAGGTTTGTCCACAAAATACTTCCATTTACCTTATTTACTGCGTAAAGCAAATGGTGGTGGTATTCCAATATATACCTACATAAATAAAGCTTAGCACATAAGTGAGAAAAACAGGAAGTGTTGACTTCAAGGCTTCAAAACCCGAACCTTCCGGCACTTTCATCTCTAGTACCATTATGGTGATGATAATAGCCAAAACACCATCACTAAAGGCTTCTAATCTTCCAGTTTTCATAATATCGATCTTCTAAATAACCAAATTTCTCAATAGCCCCCTGGCTTTTGTTGGTGTTCTGTACTACCCCAACAAAGCGAAGAACTCCATCACATCTGCTTGTTGATCAAGATGACCAACATGGCGTAGTATCAAACCCTTAAGGTCCTCAACCTAGTTCTCCCTCTTATTTTTATCCTATTCCCAATTAAGACTCGGGCTATAAGCCCAGCTCCTATCAACGTACCACTTACTATTAATGTCTTGTTGTTGAGTTCGCCTGTATTGATTATATCTAATAACAAATAGCCTCCTCCTGTAATAAGAGAAAGTTGCTCTATTTTATACCGGAGCCACCATCTCGTCTTTTCATCAATATAAAGACTCGATATTTCACTTACCCTCACTTCAAATCCTTTAAATACAATAACGCTATCCTGAATGGCAACAATCTCACCTGTAACTTTTGCCTTGGTATCATTCACGCGAAAGGAAATCTCCTCTCCCTTCTTATAGTATACATTCTTGTTTTTATTTCTCTTCTGCAACATCAAAAGGGTTTGTTGTCCAAAACAATGATAGCCAGTGATCATTAACAAGAACGAGAATAATAGCAACTTCATATTTTCTAATCCACGAAATACATTTTCCGTTCTTAACTTCAATTGGTGTTTTCATCTACCGAAATAACTTCACAACAGCTTACGAGTTGCGCAAAATCTTTTCCATTTTCCTGCCCTTCGCCAATTCATCCACCAGCTTATCCAGGTACCTAACTTTTTGTCTCAATGGATTTTCAATTTCTTCTATCCGGTAGCCACAAATCATTCCTGTTATGAGGTGAGCATTTGGATTTAATTCAGCACCCTTAAAAAATGCTTCAAAAGTTACTTTCTTTTCAATGAGCTCATGAAGCTTTTTGTCTGTAAAACCAGTCAGCCACCTTATTACCTGATGCAATTCCTCTTTGGTTCTACCCTTGCGCTCAACTTTTGTGATGTAGTGGGGGTAAACGGATGCAAATGTCATTTTTGCTATTCGCTCATTGTGGTTAGGTGTTGATTCCATACTATCACAATCTTTATAATTGTCCTTTCCTTTTCACTATGTTTTTATAGTCCAATTATCTTAAACCAAAGTTTTAGTCTTTAGCTACAATTTTAGAAATATTGACCGAAAATCATTTCTCAATCGAAAAGGTGCCATCTTGCCAAATCAAGTTTGTACAGGTCTCGCCCACACAATAGCGTATGTTCTTCCCTTCTTGAGGAAGAATAAATTCTGAATCGTACCCATCACCCTCTATATAGTTATCAGGCCTTAGCAATTTCAAATCATCTATTTCTCTTATAATCTCCTTTGTTGTGACAGAAGTAGAGCCTTGATCATCTTCATTAAAAAGAATGAAAGTGATATCGCCATCGCAAAACATAGTACAGCATTTTTTAGCATGTCCTATCAGTATGTTTCCATTCTTCTTTTTCCAATAGGTCATCTGCATTTCGCAGTCTGTTTGGGAACTGTGATACTTAATATAACCACTTTTGGTATCGAGCTGAGTAATAATATTAAAGGCAGGATGTTCATTTTTCCTCTTTAAGTCATTTTCCAGCACAAGATAGCGCTCATCATTATTGTACTTAAGCAGACTGTGCAGTCTCAGTAAATCATAAAATACATAGTATTTTTCAATGCCTTGCAGTTCATCAAAAATGTGCTCGTATGGCCCTTCATCAAAATCTAAGCTTACAAAACCACCATTAAATAATGTCACAATTTCATTTTGTGAGAGGCCATTATCAGAGGATGATAAATTCTCGGAAATATGTTCTTTATCCTCGTTGGATAAATTCGGTTCGATATCTACCGATCTTTTTGAAAAGATGGGTTGTAGATTTATTGATTCATCGTAAGCATAATAATTGTAATCATAGGGTCCCTTGTCTGGATCCCCATTCTTGATGGACCTCATTCTAAGAATAGTGTTACCATTGACATCTACAAGAGTGTGGGGTGCCATTACATTTCCCTTCTCAAGTACAGCTATTGAAAGCGTAATTGGATAAGGGGAGGCGCTTGTCTCATAGATGATTGCTCCAATTTCTAAATCATATTGATCAACAACACGAAGGTATTTTCTTGACATTCCCCCACCTTCCACATGCTCCATGGCATCTCCAGAAACAGCGATCGATTGGTTTTCATATTGAGCCGATAACCCTCTGGTGGGATATAGTCTTTCTAAAACCTTGTTATAAAAGGTGACTAAGGATTCCTCAGAAATAACTTCTGATGCTGCTTGAGAAGTAGTGGGATCATTTTCAGTTTCTTCCACAGGCTCATCAATGTCAGCAATACCTTCTGCTTCGGTATTGTCCTGCTGCTTTTCTTGACAAGAATTTAGTATCAAAATTAGACCTAGAAGGAAAACTAATCGGAGAAGTTTCATATCCTTTTATGGAAGTGTTTTTGTCTTGTGTACCATTAATTAGGACTCAAGGTATAAGTTTAATATTCTTTGATCAATGCGGAGCCACATTTCCAGCGTATCAAGATAAACTTATTGACTTAATTTACGCTAGCTTTTGTTGGTATTCTTCACCAACAAAGAATTGAATTCCATCAATACATACGCTTGTTGGTTTTCTTGACCAACAAGGACTTGGGCTAAATTAGTTGTGGTTGGTGTTTTCACCAACTACTTTACTTCTCTCTCTATGTTTACCATTTACTTAACCCCGACCAAAGACAAAAATTTACCTACCTCTTCCTTGCTACAAATCGTATCACCGACCCTATTCCGTTGTGATACGTACCCTCATTCAGTTCTATTTCCATCTCCACCAACTGGTCAAAGTCATAATTAGGAAAGTCAGATTTGATTTCATCGATAGAAAATAAAGATGCGATGTCTCGGGGGCCGCCCACTTTTTCATTCTTTGCCACATAATCAAGATGACGTTTGCTAAAGGCCTCAAAAATAATCACACCACCCTTCTTTAGATAGGTATCCAATGTCTTGTGATACAATGATTTAATGTTGGCCGGAAAGTGGGCATAAATAAGTGCTATGGCATCAAATTGATCAGGCTTATAGTTCAAAGTCTCCAATTCACCCACCTCATATTCAATCTTCACATTATTCTTTTCGGCCAATTGAAATGCTTTCTTTTGCCCTTCAATGCTAATGTCAAACGCAGCAACCTGCCAACCCAGCTGTGCGGCATAAACGGCATTCCGCCCTTCCCCCTCCGCGGGAAAAAGTATAGACCCAACGGGTAATTGATCCAACTGTTCTTTTAGGAAATTGTTTGGCTTTTCACCATAGGCAAATTCCTCTGAACTGTACCGCTCATTCCATCTGTCTTTCCAGGCACTATTCATTTGTATTTATTTACGAAAAACTCAAAGATATGGATATAACCTCATCCGGATGGATATCAATTACTTGTATTGTTTCACTTGTGGTAGGTGCTTTCTAGCCGCTTTAATTTAAAATTACCTCTCATTTACCCATAAGCCTTTTTATCATCCATATGTTACAGGCGATATGTCCAGATTTCCCCAAAGGCTTTTCAAGCTTCTTAAACCCTAATCTTTCATACATTTTCACAGCATTATCAAAATGGGGTAAACTTTCAAGATACAATTCAGAATATCCCAATTCGATAGCAGATTGAATGCTTTGTTCCATCAATTTTGTCCCAATCCCCTGTCCTCTTACCTTGGATGAAACATAAAATTTAACTAATTCTACACAATGCTTAGGCAAACCATCAGTAGGGTAAATTCCACAACATCCTAAAACTTCGCCATTTTCTTCTGCCACCCAAAGAATAGACTTTTCGTTTTTAAACAATCCATACAGGTTATCCGTAGTTGGATCCGAATACACTGTTCCTTTTTTTGGAGCGTTGTGTTCTTCAAAAACTCTTTTAATCAAGTCTGCTAAAAATTTATTATCAGATTTCTGTATTCTTCTAATATTCATGATTTTATTTTCTATCTCCCTGGGGTTCAAATGGCACCAGCATTTTGGCGTTCACTATTTTTCGCTTATGCTCTTCCGTTTTCTTTTGGGTCAACCAACATCCATTCAATACCAAATTTATCTCCAATATATCAAAATATGAACTCCAAGGATACTAGCTTTTGTAGGTGTTCTTCACCAACAAAGAATTGAATTCCATCAATACATACGCTTGTTGGTCAAGAAGACCAACAAGGGCTAGCTACAACGCATCTAAGTTTAGTTATTAATCGTCATAATAAGATGTTTAATGTCCGCTAATTCATATTCATCAAAGTCTTCTCTGAATAATCGAAAATAAGCTAGCATAGGTTTGAATTTTGAAAATAGCCAATTTGCCTTTTCCTTTAACTTAGGTGAATCATGGATGTCATTAATTATTTTGGCCAAATTTTTAATATAAGACTCATAGTCCTTAGTTGTATCATCTAAATTCGATTATACTTTTGAAAAGTAGTCAACATAATATAGTCCATCGTCATCAATTGTTGTGACACCTCCTATGTGGAAAATCCCTGGCTTAGTATCTTTAAAATCTTTAATTATAACGTAATCAATAATTATTCTTGGATACTTGGCATGCGATTGTTCTGCTTCATAAGCCTCAACCAAACCAGGACCAAATATTATATCGTTGCTATGTACAATATCACCATAAATTATACTTCCTCTTAGCAGAAATCCCATATTGACACAATTAACACATAGAAGTTGAATGTCTCTTATCTCATCATAAAATGATTCAAAATCATCCGCAGCAAAAGAAATAACAATCAAATCCGAGAATTGAGTAACCTCCCGAAATTTGGTAGCAGAATAATTTTTATTCTCAGTGAATTCCTTCAGTAATTGAAATAAGTTATTTACGTACTCAATCTTCCTTTCTTTAGAATTTGCGGACTTGTTTGTCAAATTTATAAAACTCTTGAATCCCAGTAAATCAATATATGCAATTACTTTTTTTTTGTATTTCATCGACTGCCGAGTTATTTTAAAACGAGTTTGTAAAAATGAATCTTTGCATTATTTCGAAGCGAAATATGAGCATTGCATGCAACAATTGGGACTCCAATCATATGTGATATATCCTAGCTTCTATTGGTGCCTGTTTAATTGAATGATTTTAATTTCCCATTTTCAAAATACAAATACTGATCATCGTAAATCCATTGATTTCCGTAACTCGACTTGTTAATCTTTTGTGGTTCTCCCCAAGAAAGAATTGTCATTTCTTCAGTAAATCCTATTCTTACCTTCCCAGTCAAAATCCTATTCCAATCTTCTGCTCCGAATTTAGTCTTATACTTATCCGCTTCTTCTTTAGTAAATACCCAATAGGTATTGTTTGTGTTGTCCACACTTAATGGAATTTTCTCTCCTAGGTCATTTTCAAGTATAAGTGATAGAGTGAAATATTTCTCCTCAACTGTGATATCAATACATTTCCACTTTGTTCCTGGAGCAAATGTGACTTCCCTTCCTGTTGTCAATTCTGTCATTGGTTCAGAACTAATCCAATTTTTTCCACGAGTAATAAATTCTCTGTTTAAAAATCTTTTCTTTAGTATAATATAGTACCCAACAACAACAAAAGGGAATGAGTGCTCATAATCGCTGTCGTATTCGTAATATACGATGTCATTGCTTTCTTTTTCTTTGAGTTTTAAAAATGACTTCTTCCCGTAAAGAAGATCATCTTCTTTCGCCTTTGGATGCGGGATGATCTCTAGTACTTTAAAGTATTTTTCAGCCAGGTCAATATATTTTGAATTATAACCGTCACAGCATTTATAAATTACGCTTTTGTCTCCAATTCTACTCTGTGTGTAATCAGTTGTGAAATCCTCGTAACCATACTCTCTTAATGATTCTGGCTTTCCTTTAAGATAAAGCTCTTGTCCAAGATATTGATTAACATCCTTACCAACAAAATTTTTGAGACTGTCATAAGGTTTAGTGGGATTCTTACTTTTTGGAGCAATTTTAGTCGTGGTTATTTGTCCAAATGAAACTATACCTGATAATAGAAGTATAAAATGAATAGAGATTGTCTTCATGATCAATTGTAGTTTACTAAAATGTCACGTCCTAAAATACGGCT
>DDUM01000079.1 GCA_002344795.1 Flammeovirgaceae bacterium UBA2338
TTGGCGTTTACATGCTTCCTAATAATAGCATGCGCAATTTTGTAGGCATGGGTCATCGATTCACCCGTAAGGCTTGACTCGCTGTGTGTATTGCCCACCAGCGGCCCAAATTTATGGGTAAGCGCATCTTCGATGGGTTGGTACAACCTGCCGGAGGCAATCCAGTCGGCATAGATCAGTTTCTTTTTTGCGGCTGCAGTTTGCACGGTAATATTGTGTCCAATGGTGTTACTGGCAATGTTGGCAAAATCACTGGGGGTCGTTGTCTTTTTTATAGATGCTAAAACATCACTCATATGTTTAGGGAATTTTACCTGAATTTACAGTATTCTGCCCTCTTTGTAAAGGCAATAAGGCACTTGTTTGACAACGTACTGGTAAGCTCAAAACCTTGTCTAGTACTGAAATAGATTTACTTTGTGTAAACCTGTTTCAGTACTAGACAGGGAAACTTTCTATATTTAAGAGACAACTAACTAACTATTATATGAAAGTAAAATCATTCAATCCATTGATGGCCCTGGTTCTGATTTTTGTATTTGGTTGCTCAGAAGAGTTTATAAGTACAAACTTTAAGGATAGTAAAGATGCCACCTTCGCTAGCGCCAAAAAGCCTGGTGGAGGCGGGGGTGGAGGTACATCCCCATTGGTTTATTTGACCGGTGACCCAACTGATGTAACCACCTCTACTAGTTTTGGGATAGCCCTCATCGGTGGAGCAGATTCGGATACTAATGCTGAAACGGCTGCTTTCCAATTTTTGATTTCTAAATCAGGTGGAGGAGATTTTGTGGTGTTGAGATCTTCCGGATCGGATGGGTACAATGATTACGTGTATTCTACTATCGGTGGTGTAAACTCAGTTGAAACTATCATTGTGGATTCACGTGCCGATGCCGATCATGCAACTACCGAGTTATTAGTTCGAAATGCAGAAGCTATTTTCATAGCAGGAGGAGATCAATCCAACTATGTAAATTATTGGAAGGATAGTAAGTTGGAAGATGCCATTAACTATGCCATCAACACAAAACATGTTCCAATTGGAGGAACCAGTGCGGGACTTGCTATTTTAGGTCAGTTTTATTACGGTGCATTCAGAGGTTCTATCACATCAGCTTCTGCGCTCGCGAATCCATACGATAAGAATATGGATGGAATTGGCGGTGGAACTTTCTTAGCTGTCAATTATATGTCTGATGTGATCACGGATTCTCATTACAATGAACGTGATCGACAAGGCCGCCATTTTACTTTTATGGCCAGACTCGTGCAGGACTTTGGCGTTACATTTTCAAATGTAAAAGGAATTGGTGTTGATGAAGCAACCAGCGTACTGGTGGAGACCAATGGTAGTTCTAAAGTGTATGGTGCTGGAAATGCTTACTTTCTTCAGGGATTTGGCGGCTCACCAGAAGTGTGTCAAAGTAAGACTAATCTGACATGGAACAGAGGAGGGCAGGCGGTGAAAGCTTATGTGGTACCAGGCACTGCAAATGGAACCAATACATTTAACTTCACGTCTTGGAGTGGATCAGGTGGTACGGCTGAGTATTGGTCGGCCGTTTCAGGTAATTTTGTTAGGAATTAGGAGTAATATCAGATTTGATATAAATCTTTGATGCCTCAAAAAAGCACAAGCATCTAGCTTGTGCTTTTTAAGCCTTATAAAAGAAAAGGTTCAAAATTCAAGATTGGTAAACCTTGATTTTGAACCCTGAGTGAGTGGTGAGTTGAATTAGCAGAACTCGTCAAACACCTGCGTAAGGTGTTCACCGATCATCTGTGCATTTCTTCCTTCAATATGATGTCTTTCTACAAAATGAACCAATTCACCATCTTTGAACAAAGCAATGGCTGGTGAAGAGGGAGGGTAAGGCAATGTATATTGACGTGCCTTGGCTACTGCTTCTATGTCTGCTCCTGCAAATACAGTTGTCAAATGATCTGGCTTCTTATCGCTGTTTTGTACAGCCCATTTTACACCTGGTCGGGCAGCACCTGCTGCACATCCGCATACGGAGTTGATGACTAATAAGGTAGTGCCTTTTTGATCCTTCAATTCAGCATCTACTTCTTCAGCAGTTTTTAATTCTTTAAAACCAATGGTGGTGAGGTCGCTCCGCATAGGGGCAACTAATTCTTCTGGGTACATATTACTTTAGTTTAAAATTCAAGTTATCGTCTATTATATATCGATGCCAAAATCCAGAATCTTGCATCCAGATTCCAGTCTACATAAATCCAAGTTCTAATTTTGCAGCTTCACTCATCATATCCTGTGTGTAGGGCGGATCAAATGTAAGTTCTACTTTAACATCATTCACGCCTTCAACGGTTTTAATTGCCTGTTCTACTTCTCCCGGTATTTCTTCTGCCGAAGGGCAGGAAGGGGAAGTAAGTGTCATTAACACATATACATTGTTGACGGGATACACGTTAATCTCGTAAATCAAACCCAGTTCCATTACATCTACCGGGATCTCAGGGTCATAAACTGTTTTAATGGCGGCCACTACTTTTTCTCTCAGATCATCTGAATTTGTAGCTGTTTCTACTGCCTGATTTTTTTCTTGTTCACTCATGATTTTACCTCCATTTTGGTTTTGAAAGCAAGGGCGTACAATTTTATCTGTTTGATCATAGCTGCAAACCCATTGGAGCGCTGGGTTCCTATGAAACGCTCCATGCCAATCTTACTCATAAAGTTAAGTTCTGCGGTTAGAATGGTTTCAGGAGTTTGACCTGAAAATATTCTAATCAATAAACTCACCAACCCTTTGGTAATAGCGGTGTTGCTGTCCGCCTCAAAATATACTCTATTATTATTAAGATGCGCACTTAGCCAAACCTTCGATTGACAACCTTTTACGATGTTATTTTCAGCCTTCTTTGCTTCATCCATTTCGGGTAGCTTTTGCCCAAGCTCCATAATATAGAGCACCGTCATCTCCTGGTCACCATCCAGCAAACTAAATTCGCTGATGATATCTTCCTGTATGTCGGTTATTGTTTTCAACAATTATGATTTTAAAAAGTTAATGACACGGGTCAAACCCTCTGCCAGACTATCAATTTCTTCTTTAGTGTTGTAAACGGCAAAAGAGGCCCTTACAGTTCCTTCAATTTCAAACCTTTCCATCAAAGGCTGCGTACAGTGATGGCCTGTTCTTACGGCAATTCCACGGGTATCCAGCATTTGACCAATATCAAAATGGTGAATACCTTCTATAACAAATGAAAGCACACTTACCTTTTGTGAAGCAGTACCAATGAATCTAATACCTTTCAGTTTACTCAGCTTATAGGTGGCATAAGCAAGTAATTCCGCTTCATGGCGATGGATGTTTTCTTTTCCCAATTCATTTACAAAGGCAATGGCTTCCGCGAAAGCGACTACATCTGCAATATTAGGTGTGCCTGCTTCGAATTTGTAAGGCAGGTCATTGTAGGTGGTTTTTTCAAAGGTGACATCTTTGATCATTTCACCTCCACCCATATAAGGCGGCATTTTTTCTAATAATTCTCTTTTACCATAGAGTACACCTACTCCTGTAGGACCGTACATCTTATGAGAAGACACACAATAGAAATCTACATTAAGTGCTTTTACGTCTATGGGTAAGTGAGCAGCTGATTGCGCACCGTCAATAAGCACCACGGCACCTTTTTCATGCGCCAGTGTTATCATTTCCTGGATAGGATTAATCGTGCCCAAACTGTTGCTCGCGTGATTGGTAGCAACAATTTTAGTTCTATCACTTAGTAATTTTTTAAAGGCATCCAGTTCTATCTCACCATGGTCATTAACTGGAATAACTTTCAGTATGGCGCCTTTACGTTCGCATAACATTTGCCACGGAACAATATTACTATGGTGCTCCAGTTCAGCGATGATAATTTCATCGCCTTTGTTAATGAATTCGTTCCCGTAAGTTGATGCTACAAGGTTGATACACTCTGTAACTCCGCGGGTGAAAACAATTTCTTCTATATGGTCTGCCCCTAAAAAAATTCTTGCAGCTTCACGGGTATCCTCATAAGCTCTGGTCGCTTTTTCCGCTAAGGTGTGAATGCCTCTGTGAATGTTGGCATTGTATCCTTCATAGTACTCCGTCAGTTTTTCAATTACCCGCTTTGGCTTTTGGGAGGTAGCGGCATTGTCGAAATAAATTAAAGGTTTTCCGTTTACTTGTTGATGGAGCACTGGAAACTCTTCACGAATTTTTTGAATATCCAATTGAGTGGGAGCAGAGATACTCATGCCTTAATAACCTTTATGTAGTCGTTCGGAAACAATGGAGTCAATATAATTTTTTAATTGCTCGTCTTTAATTACATCTAGCACTTCTCCGGCAAAGGCATAAAGTAACATAGCTTTTGCCGTAGCTTTAGGAATGCCTCTGGATTGTAAATAAAATAGAGCCTCCTTATCCAACTGTCCTGTAGTACAGCCATGTGAACATTTAACATCATCCGCCCAAATTTCAAGCTGAGGTTTGGTGTTCACTGTTGCATCATCCGATAGAAGTAAATTTCTGTTGGACTGAAATGCATTTGTTTTTTGCGCATGTGGACGAACAAAAATCTTCCCGTTAAACACACCCTTGGACTTACCATCCATTAACCCTTTATACAATTGGTTGCTAAAGGAGTTGGGCATTTTATGATCCACAGTGGTATGATTGTCTACAAGTGTGTCTCCATCTGTAAGATAAAGGCCGTAGAAATGCGAATCACATCCTTCACCATCGATGATGATGTTAAGGTTGTTACGAATCAGTTTACCATTCAGCGTAAACGTGTAGGTATCAGTTCTGCTCGATTTATGCTGATGTATAGTGGTATTGGCCACTTGTGTCAAGTGTCCAGCATCGTTCTGAATTTTACAGTAATTAAAGAAAGCGTTTTCTTCAACTATAATCTCTTCGCTAATGGTATTGAACACAGGTTGATCGCCTAACGTATCTGTTTTCTCGATAATATTAAAAGAGGCGTTTTCTCCAACAGTAACAAAAAGCTTAGTGTGGACACTTACTTTGTTGCTGCTGGCATCGTGAAGATAATGAATAAACAGTGGCTTCTTTTCTGTAATGTTCTTAGGGACATTGATGTAAAGCCCATCTGACCAGAGGGTAGAATTGACAAGGGCAAAAGGATCGTTTATATTCAGTTGATCAAAGGGCAAAGAAGGGTTTGATGCTATTGCTTCACCTAGGGGTTGAATAGTGATTTTTGAGTCGCTGGTGATAGAGGAGAGGGCTTTGTTATAGACACCATTCACAAACACTATCCTGTTTTTTGCAAACTCAGGATTCAACAAATCTTTTACACTTTCATTAACATGGTTGGTTTGCCTTGAAAGTTCAGCAGCCGAAAAGTGTTTGGTGAGCCACTTGCTAACAGGTGTAAATTTATACTCTTCACTCTTTGCTTCAGGTAAGCCCATAGTTTTAAAGGCTTCAAATGCTTTGGCTCTCTGTTCAACAGCAAATTGAAACTGAGCTAAGTCGAGGGATTCAATAAAAGACGAAGATATAGTTTCTTTTTTTATAGCAGTATTCATTAGGCAACCTCCATTTCACTTTTAATCCAATCATATCCTTTCTCCTCCAGTTCCATTGCGAGTTCTTTGGTGCCGGATTTTACAATTTTTCCATTGTACAATACATGCACATAATCTGGAACAATGTAATCAAGCAGACGCTGGTAGTGAGTTACTATGATAGTAGCATTGTCTTTAGTCCGTAACTTATTTACACCATTAGCGACTATTCTCAAGGCATCAATATCCAGACCTGAATCTGTCTCGTCAAGAATTGCCAGCTTAGGTTCAAGCATCGCCATCTGAAATATTTCGTTGCGTTTCTTTTCACCACCGGAGAAACTTTCATTTAATGAACGGCTAAGGAGGGATTGGTCAATCTCCACCAATTTAACTTTCTCCTTCATCAGTGTAAGGAAAGAGACAGCATCCAATGTGTCCTGGCCGCGGTATTCTCTTATTTTGTTCAGCGCAGTCTTCATAAAGTTGACGGTGCTTACGCCTGGAATCTCTACTGGATATTGAAAGGCAAGAAAAACTCCTTCTCTGGCTCTGTCTTCGGGGCTCATCTTCAGCAGATCCTTACCAAGAAACTCAATTGATCCGTCTGTTACTTCAAAATCCTCACGGCCAGCAAGTACAGAGGCGAGTGTACTTTTACCAGAACCGTTCGGCCCCATGATCGCATGCACTTCTCCGGGTTTTACCTCCAGATTAATTCCATTTAGAATGGTTTTTTCCTCTACGCGGGCGTGTATATTTTTTATTTTTAACATTCTGTTTTTAACTTAAACTTTGAATTTTATTTACCCCACACTTCCTTCCAATGTCAGTGCCAATAGCTTCTGCGCTTCAACTGCAAACTCCATTGGTAATTGCTTCAATACTTCTTTTGCGTATCCGTTCACAATCAGCGCTACAGCAGCTTCTTCATCAATGCCACGCTGCAGGCAGTAGAAGATTTGATCTTCACCTATCTTTGATGTTGTAGCCTCATGTTCAACATGCGCGCTTTTATTTTCCACATCTATATAAGGGAAGGTATGAGCACCACACTGGTCGCCCATCAACAAGGAGTCGCATTGCGAAAAGTTACGTGCATTTTCTGCACGCTTCAATATATGCACCTGTCCACGATAGCTGTTTTGTGATTTTCCAGCAGAAATACCTTTGGATACGATTCGAGACCGGGTATGCTTTCCGATATGAATCATTTTGGTTCCTGTATCGGCCTGCTGATAATTGTTAGTAACAGCTACTGAGTAAAACTCGCCATTGGAATAATCACCTTTCAAAATACAGGATGGGTATTTCCAGGTAATGGCCGCTCCGGTTTCTACTTGTGTCCAGGAAATTTTGGAATAATCACCTGCGCAAATCCCACGCTTGGTTACGAAGTTGTAAATTCCTCCTTTACCATCTTTATCTCCTGGATACCAGTTTTGGACTGTAGAGTATTTTATCTCTGCACTCTTCATGGCATACAACTCCACTACTGCAGCATGCAATTGGTTTTCGTCACGCATAGGGGCTGTACAACCTTCAAGGTAGCTCACATAAGAATCGTCTTCTGCTATAATTAAAGTTCTTTCAAACTGTCCAGTATTGGCTGCGTTGATTCTAAAATAAGTGGATAGCTCCATAGGGCATCTAACCCCTTTAGGGATATAGCAGAAAGAGCCATCGGAAAATACGGCAGAGTTGAGTGCAGCAAAATAATTGTCGCCTGGAGGAACTACAGTTCCTAAATACTTCTTTACCAGCTCGGGGTGTTCTCTTACTGCTTCGCTGAAAGAGCAAAAGATAATGCCCAACTCACCTAACTTATCTTTAAATGTGGTGGCTACAGAGATGCTATCAATCACAGCATCAACAGCTACACCCGTTAATCGTTTTTGCTCAGTTAGAGATATTCCTAACTTCTCAAAAGTTTTTATCAATTCAGGATCGACCTCGCTTAGGTTTTTAGGCTGAGCCTTCTGCTTAGGCGCAGAATAGTAAATGATGTCCTGATAATTGATAGAAGGATACTTAACGTTGGGCCATTTAGGCTCTTTCATCGTTTTCCAATGGCGGTATGCCTTCAGTCTCCATTCCAACAACCATTCTGGCTCTTGCTTCTTGGCAGAAATGAACCGAACGATATCTTCACTCAACCCTTTGGGTGCGGTGTCACTCTCAAGATCAACCGTCCAACCGTGTTCGTATTCTCTGGATGTAAACTCTTCTAATACTTG
>DDUM01000090.1:0-33290 GCA_002344795.1 Flammeovirgaceae bacterium UBA2338
TCCCACAGCAGCATATCGCAATGTAGATCTGCAATAAAGGGAAGCGACTGGTAGGAGTTACCGGGAGTGCCTGTATAAGTGGTAGTCACTTTGTTCATTGACTTGTCCGTATACGTGGGGACAAAGCCAAACAAAATAATAAACCCTATAATAATAAAGATAAAAAATGTGTTACGGATTACTTTCAACATGACTTACCGGGATTCAACCCAAGTTAAAAGAATTGTTATGAAGTTAAAAGCCGGTGATTACTACTTAAAATTCCCCTTCTTCCATGTCACTGTCATCCCGCTCATTTCCGCCTCTTTGTTTCTTTTGATTGATGCGGTAGGTAAATGAAAGACGCACTTGTCTCGATCTCCATTGAAATTCAGATATTTCACTAAAATTTTCGGTAAGTGTAGTGCCGCGGTATTTTTGTGTGTTGAGTATATCTCTCACTGTTAGGTTTAGGGTACCTTTTCCTTTTAGCACATCCATATTGGCACCAGCATCCATTCGGTACATGCTCTTTCTTGTTCCCTGAGTTTGATTTTCCGGGGCCCGGTAGTTTCCACTGAGTTGTAAATTCACTTTGTTAATTTTGAATTTACTACTCAGGCGGAAGCGTGCGCTATAGGTATCTCTTTCCAGAATAATTTCATTATTACCTTCATCAACATATTTACCTACTGTTATAGCCCGATAGAAATTAGCATTTCCGCTGATGCTCAGCCAGCTTGTTGGGTCTGAGTTGAAGTTGGCCTCTAATCCGTAGGCATCTTCTACACCAATGTTCCTGGTAGTCGATACGGTGGTAATGCTGTCCACCAGGGTTTGTACCCGATCCCTAACACCTGTGGCATACCTGTAGTATCCTCCAAGATAAATGGAAGATTTCTTAAGGTTGTTTAATATCCCTATTTCATAGGAGTCGGTGTACTCCGGATCCAGATCTGGATTTCCCTTTCTTATGTTTCTGGGATCAGTAAATGAGGAGAAAGGATTGAGTGACCAGAACCTTGGGCGGGAAAGGCGCCTGCTGTAACTCGCTTGCAGTGTTCTGTCGCTGTTGAGGTTATAGGATACGAACGCACTGGGAAAAGCATTGAAGTACTCCTTCTCGTTGACCTCACCCGTTGTTTGTTGAAAAGTTTTGATGAAAGTCTGCTCCACGCGAAGTCCAAGTTGATAACCCCAGGTTGGCATTTTGTTTTCAAAGATGGAATAAGCAGCCTGAACATTCTCATCATAGGTGAATGAATTGGAGAAATTAGCCAGAGGAAAGAAATTTCCATTTTCATCTATTTCTTCCACCAGATAATCACTGTGGATTTCCCTTAAGGTTCCGCGATATCCGGCTTCAATTTTTTTACCATTTCCGAAAGGATAGACGTAATCTGCTTGCATTAACATATTCTTGTCGCCTTCCTTGTTATTGGTACGTTGGTAGAGTTCAGTAGGTAGTGACAGCAACAAGTCAGTAGATGAAATTGCAGACTTTTCTGTTTCTGAGTTATCCCTGATTTGAAATTGAGCAGTAAGTTCATGTCCTTCTCCTTCCATTTCTCGCCTGTAATTCAGTTGGTATTCCAGATTGTTGTCTATCCCATCTTCCAAATTACTTCTCAGAGAATTATTTATAATCCCTGCATTGGGTGTCCTGTCTGTGTAGGTGATATCAGCTGTATTCTGTTCATCTGATAATCGGGTTACAGCTGATACGGTAATTGTATTGTTGTCATTGATATGAAAATCGGTTCCAAATCTGATATTGTGCGATAAGCCGCTTCTGTTGCGATCGTTATTGATATAAGTAAAGAGTGTATCATTTGTTATCCTATCCGTAAATCCACCACCCGGGTTTTCACGGTAGTTGAGTCCATAGCTACCAAAAAGATTAAACTTACCGCTGCGATAGTTGACGTTGCCTGAAAAGCCAAGGTTATTGGGATACCCTGCATTGGCAGTAAATGACCCATGGATACCGTGCTCCTGCTCTTTCTTTAAAATGATATTAATAATACCAGCAGAACCCTCTGCTTCATATCGCGCGGAGGGATTGGTGATCACTTCAATGCGTTCGATCAAGTCACCTTGTAACTGCCTCAGTGCATCCGGACTGCTGATGCCTACAAGGCCGGAGGGTTTTCCATTTACCAGAATGCGCACGTTCGAACTTCCCCGAAGACTCACATTGCCATCTACATCTACTGCAATGGATGGAAGGTTGTCCAATATTTCAGAGGCATTGGAGGCCACATTGCTGAGGTCGGCAGAGACGTTGAAGATACGCTTGTCCAGTTCCAGTTGCATTTCACCCTTCTGTCCTGATACTACTATTTCAGTAAGTAATGCTATATCTGGAAATAGGGAAATAGTTCCCAGGTTAGCAGTCGGTTTTTCTGGTGTTAGTGTAATATTAAAGAAGCGCGGACTATAGGAGATAAACTGAATCTTTACAATGAATTCACCTTCTTTAGCATTGATTGTGAATTGGCCACTGGCATCGGTTGTGGCTCCGCCAACAAGTGAACTATCTGGCTTGTTGAGGATGCTGGCATTAGTAAACTCCAATGGTTTTTTAGACTCACCATCAAGCACATTTCCTTCCACACGGAAGGTCTGACCATATATTTGAGATAATGAAGAGAATAATAGAAGAACGCAAAAAAAATATTTCAAAACAATGACCTTTGGTGACTTGAATTACTTTTATGTAAACACAAAAATACCCATAAGGTTTCGGAAATATGGTTTTACTTCCCTTGTAGGACTGCTTTTTCGATCGTTTAGGACAAAAATTGGATTAACGGTACAATCACATCTATACATGCTAAGCGATATGGAGGTAAAATATTATTTTCACGCCAAATTATAATTTATGAATAAGAATTTGTCACGACTGAGGATTATTGGGATAGCTGAAGGTATCAGTTATTTGTTGCTGTTAGGCGTGTGTATGCCGTTGAAATATATTTTTTATATCCCGGAGCCTACTTTTTATATTGGTATGGCTCATGGTATCCTGTTTATAGTGTATTGTTTGTTTGTTTTGCTTGTAGCTTATCAACTCAAATGGAGTTACATCACCATCTTTTGGGCGTTATTGGCTTCGCTGTTGCCCTTTGGTCCATTTGTGGCTGATCGAAAAATATTTAGTGTTCAACACACGTCTTGAAAGGAAATAATAATTGCCTGTAGGATGTCATTCACGAGTTAGCGCATTTCCTCTATTCGGAGAAATACCAATAAAATTACCCATATATAGATAAGCCTGTTATTTATTTGAAGTGAGTATACTTACCTTAGTTACTTTCTTGACCACACTATTCATGGAATCTAAAACTGACCCCCGTCTTGCCGTATTAATTGATGCTGATAATATTCCTTATGCCAACGTAAAGGAGATGCTGGGAGAAATTGCGAAATATGGCACACCTACTTTTAAAAGGATTTATGGTGACTGGACCAAACCGACTGCCTCTGGCTGGAAGACTGTTTTATTAGAGCATGCGATCACACCTGTCCAGCAGTATGCTTATACTACAGGAAAGAATGCTACCGATAGTGCTATGATTATTGATGCAATGGATATTCTCTATTCCGGTAGAGTAGATGGCTTTTGCATTGTATCAAGTGACAGTGACTTTACAAGGTTAGCCACACGACTGCGCGAAGCAGGTATGAAAGTAATCGGTATCGGAGAAAAGAAAACACCAAAGCCTTTCATCTCTGCTTGTGAAAAATTCATCTATCTCGAGATTTTGAAACCAAGCGGTGAATCCAAAGGTTCCGATAAAAAAACCAAAGACAAAAAGGGAAATGAGAAAACAGTTGACGAGGTAGATGATAAGCTCATAAGGATGATCAGGAGTTCTATCAATGACCTTGCTGACGAAAATGGCTGGGTTTTTCTGGGAGAGTTGGGAAGTTTGTTGTTAAAGAAACACCCCAATTTTGATCCCAGGAATTATGGCTTTAGTAAAATGCTTCCCTTAATTAAAAGCATCGACAAGATTGAAGTGGATGAACGGGATTCCGGGAATAAAAATATAAAACTGGTCTACGTTAGAATAAAGTGAACAGAACAGGTAGGATACAAATCATTTTATTAGTCGTTAGTTTTATTTATTCTTGTTTTTCTTCCATTTTAATCTATTTCCATGGCATCAGAACAGCCTCTTTTTTTAAAAAACCTCTGGTATTTCGCCTTTCATGGTTCTCAAATCAAGAGAGGTAAGTTGGTTCAAAAAGAAATTCTGGGCGAACGCATTGTATTTGGCAGGGATAACGAAGGCCATCCGTTTGCCTTGAAAGACAACTGCCCGCACAGGGGAGTGCCTTTATCAGCAGGTTGGTTTGATGGCGAGACCATCCAATGCTGTTATCACGGTTGGAAGTTTAATTGCTCTGGTACCTGTACAGGTATTCCTGCAATGGCCGATGATAAGTTCGATGTAAGCAAGATTAAGGTTTATGAATATCCTTGCAAAGAGATTAGCAATACCATTTGGGTTTATATACCACAGAATAAATTGAAGCTGGAGGGAGCCGAAGAAAGGCTGCCTAATTTGTTAATCGATGCAGATAAAAAATTCCTTCATGTTGAAACGGTGACCATGCCTACCAATATAGATCATTCGGTGATTGGCCTGATTGATCCTGCCCATGTTACGTTCGTACACCAATCCTGGTTTTGGCGCTCGAGCAAAAGTCTGAAATTAAAGGAAAAGAACTTTGTGCCTGATGATCTTGGTTTTAAAATGGCCAGACATAAACCGTCTTCTAATTCTAAAGGCTATTCTGTTTTGAAGGGAGGTACCAGCACCGAGATCAATTTCCAGTTGCCCGGCAATCGTTTAGAGCACATTCAGGTGGGTAAAAATGAAATTGTTTCAATCACAACGTTGACTCCAGTCAACGAAAACGAAACAGAACTCAATCACATCTTTTATACAACCATAGGGCTGGCCAAAGTACTTTGGACGCCACTCAAAAGCCTTGGAAAAACCTTTATCGGACAGGATTTGGGTGTGTTTCATAAACTAAGAGAGGGATTGGATACCAACCCCACCTTGATGTTGATTGGCGATCCGGATACACAAGCCAAATGGTATTATGAATTAAAGAAAAGCTGGCACAAGTCCATTGAGGAGAAAAGTACTTTTGTTAATCCGCTACAACCGCAGACACTTCGATGGGTGACTTAATCTTTAGGGTTCAGCCTGCTCAGTTCCTCGTCCAGTTGCTTTAGGTCTGTAAACTCCAGGCGATCTACCACTTCCGGTTCATTGCCTTTCCATATCATTCCTACAGTCATGATTACTCCTGTAATAAGGATCGTATACAGCAATATGCCGCTGCTAAAGCTGTCTTGAATAAAAACAGGAGGAATACCAAAAAACAATAGTACGGTGATCAGCCCCCTTGGGGCAATGAATAACTCGGGTAGAATACTTTTGAAAAATGGCCGTAAACAAATAAATCGAATCAGATAAAGCGCAGCGGTAATACTGAGACTGATGATTAAGGTGTTAATATCCAGCAAAGATTGTAAGTCCAACGTAAGACCAAAGACGACAAAAAAGAAAGTTCTTACTATGAATGCAGACTCTAATGTGACGAGATGAAACTCTTTGTTGATTCGGATTAAGACAGCTTCATCAATAAAACGCCTGAGCTTTCCTGCGAAGAAAATCTTGTAATTGCTCAGCGTAAGCCCAAAGACGAGAATGACAATTAACGATGATAAGTGGAATACTTTACCAATACTATAAAGCAGAATGAGCGCTGAGATCAGGAGAAAGAGGTGTGCGTTTTCTGTGATGCGCTGGAAAAGCAATACCAGTAGGTAGCTTGCAATAATGGACAAACCAATGGTGAGACTAACATTAATAGTAATTTCCTTTACCAAATCCATTGGAAGTGTGGATTCATTGTTGCCTATGGCAAAATAGAAAACCATAATGCCAAGTATATCAGAGAAGGTGCTCTCGTAGATCATGAATTCTTTTTTCATTCCGCTGAGTTGATTCACGCTGGGAATGATAATAGCGCTACTCATGATGGATAGGGGAATGGCATAAATAAATGCCGTGTAATAGCTAAATGACAAAAAGTAATTGAGTAACCAGGCTACAGCAATACACGAACCAAGTAATGCAAAAAGTGAAATGAAAAATGCTTTAATAATAAGGGTACTTTTGTCTTTGGTGAGCCGTAGGTCAAGGGCTGCTTCCAATACAATCATAATAAGCCCAACAATACCCAGCAATTGCAACAGATTAAATACATTGTTGCCTGGTGTGATATCTAATTCTTTGAGTAAAAATTGAATGCCCACCCCAAGTACAATCAGAAGCAACACACTGGGTATTTTAGTGTATTTCGAAATCATACCAAAAGAATATGAAATGATGACTATGCTACAGATTGCAATTATATCGTAATAGGTATCCCCTGAAATCATAAAGAATCTTAATAGCTTTATTGTTCGGCTTTTTTGTTTACTTCTTGTACTTAATTTCTTAATTAGTACTGAGAAAGACTACAAAAGCAAAGAAAAGATAAACAGATTGAATATTCGACATTAACAATTTATAAAGTCACATGAATAAGAATGTGACTTTAATGAGTAAGTTAAGGTCTTAAGTCATAATTGATTATAACCTGATCCATGTCTAAGGTAAGCAAGTTTGGGACGTTTGGTGGTGTTTTTGTGCCATCTATTTTAACGATCCTGGGTGTGATCATGTATCTGAGGTTGCCTATGATAGTAGGCGAGGCAGGGCTACTGATGACGCTGGGCATCATCATTGTGGCCCATATAATTTCAGTCACCACAGGTTTAAGTGTTTCCTCCATTGCCACGGATAAGAAAGTGGAGGCAGGAGGTACTTACTATATGATCTCACGAAGCCTGGGTTTGCCCATTGGGGGAACACTTGGACTCGCGCTTTTTGTGGGCTTGTCATTCAGTGTAAGTCTTTACCTGATTGGTTTTGCTGAAAGTTTTCTGGGGTATTGGGGATATGAAGTAACCATCAACACGATTCGGATAGCAGGGACCACTATTCTGGTATTGGTTACTACAATTACTTTGATAAGTACGTCACTCGCGATCAAAACGCAGTATTTTATTATGGCTGCTATTTTTTTATCGCTCCTTTCTATTGTTTTTGGAAGCCATAATTTTATTCCTGAGGCGCCAGTATTAGATCCACCCTCTGCCGGTTTTTCTTTTATGCTTTTGTTTGGAATATTTTTTCCTGCGGTGACAGGCTTTGAAGCAGGGGTCTCTATGTCGGGTGACTTAAAAGACGCTAAGAAATCGATACCCAATGGAACGATAACCGCCATTGTAGTGGGTTTGGTGGTTTATATTTTGCTCACCTTCTTTTTTGCCTTTACTGTCGATAGCAAAGTGCTATCGAGCGATCCGCAAATACTGCTTAAGATTTCCAGAGTACCTGAATTAGTAATTGCCGGGATATGGGGCGCTACACTCTCATCGGCTTTGGGAAGTATTCTGGCTGCACCCCGGATTCTTCAGGCTACAGCCGTAGATCGGATTACTCCTCGGTTTTTCTCAAAGGGGACTCGTAAAACCAACGAACCAAGAAATGCACTCATTCTTACTTTTATCATCGCTGAGTGTGGAATACTTATTGGAGAGTTGGATGTGATTGCCAGAATCGTTTCCATTTTCTTTATCACCACTTACGGTTTTATAAATTTAAGTTGTGCTTTTGAAAGGTGGACGAGTGCTGATTTCCGGCCAAGTTTTAAAACTCCGGTTTGGGTGAGTTTACTGGGTGCTGTCGCATGCTTTTTGGTAATGATACAACTCGACTTCATTGCTGCTTTAGGCGCTTCATTAATACTCGGTTTACTTTATTTCTACTTAAAAAGGAGAGAATTGACCTTGTCTTCTGGGGATGCGTGGAGTGGAGTGTGGGCGTCTTTGGTGAAATCCGGATTGAAAAAACTTACCCAGGAGAGAGTTCAATCGCGAAACTGGCGACCCAATTTACTTTTGTTTGTGGGATCAGAAGAAAGAAGACCGCATCTTACCCAATTGGGCCTGGCCATTTCTGGTAAGCTGGGACTATTGTCATCATTTGAATTGTTTGAAACTAAAAACGCCCCACTTGAAAAGGTTATTCAAGAAGAAAAAACCAATGGGGACACCATAACCTACTTTAAACATCAATACAAATGCAGTAACATCTACAAGGCCATAGGTGATATTACTACTTTATATGGTTTTTCAGGTATTGAACCGAATACCATATTGATGGGATGGAGTGAGCGCAGGGAGAATAAGGAGGAGTTCATTGAACTGATCAAGGGATTTGAAAAGAAGAATTTAAACTCTCTCTTTCTGCATTATGATCCCATCCTGGGACTGGGAAAAACTAAAACAATTGACATATGGTGGAGCGGGTGGGGACGCAACCTCGCATTTGCACTCAATCTGCTCAGGCACCTTACCAGTGAACCACCATGGCATAAGCCCACCTTGAGGTTACATATTATCCAAAATCAACCGGGCGAAATTGATAAAATATATCAGCAGGTACAGCGGATATTGTCCAATTATAGAATTGATATAGCACTGAAGGTGCATAATAATTATACAGGACAAAATAGTAAAGTTGAAATCATTGCCAAAGAATCAAAAAGAGCGGATTTAACAATTGTAGGCATTCCTGATAATAATTATGATGATCTGGGTAACACCTACGACTACGTAACCGAATTAGGACACCACTTAGGAACTTGCTTATTTATTAATGCATCCTCTGATTTTGAATCGTATACCGTTGTTTCGGAAGAGAGTGCATTAGCAACTTTCGATGATGGACAACGCAGCCTGGTTTTACCTGACCTTGAAGAGTCACGGTATCCGCTAATAGCGGAAGACATTCGTAAAATTGATCACTACGGACGAACAACGCTAAATCTCTTTTTTGAAAAAGCGATTAAAACTTTCTTTTTGATTGATCAAAAATTTTATTCGGGGCTGTCTGAACTTGTTTCCCAAACATCAAAAAGCATCAATCGAGCGGCAGAAATAGAACAGCCCTATAAAAAAAGTGAAGCCATTTTAAGAAGCAGGAGATACTTTATCGAAAAGATCAAGGAATTATTGATGGGTTATCAGGAAGCAGACATTAAAGCGAAGGGTGAGGCTTTGCAGTTGGGGCTGGACTGGTATCTGGATAGACTAACTAACGATATTAATAGATTCCCGAAGCATCTTACAATTGAATACAATAAGGAGGAGTTTTTAGTGGCGTCCAATGACAATTTTTCGGAGCGCTTATTTAAACTATGGACAAGAGCAATTCATCCTTTCTCCAAAAAAACCTTGCCGGTAACCATTAAGTACAGGGAGGTGGCCATTCACTTCTTAAGAGATAATCGTTTTCATTTCCTTTCAGTGCTGATAAAGGATTTTAACAGCACTTCTAAAGAGAGCCTGGTATTGCTCTCTGATTTTATTTCCTATTGTGAGGTCAATTTTGAAAGGCTTGCATTTTCTACAGAAGACACCCATTCCACTGACGAGGTCCAGGATTTTTCAAAGACCTTATTAGAACGGATGGATAAACTGATGACAAGAAATAAGGAATTGATTCATTTGTATGAAGGAAGAATGCAATTGGAGTTCAGAAAAAATGTGTCACAGATGGCACATTACCTGGAACGCATTCGGGTGAATAAGGAGTTAGATAAAAAAAGGAGAAAAAAGATTTATTATCTCGATAAGAAAGAAGAGGTCCAGCGCTTTCCACCCCTTTGGGAAGAGCGCCAGTTTCTCAATCTTAACACTGCACTCGCCAACGTGCATATGCTTGATTTTTTGGGGTACCTGGAGGGAGCGCTGAGGCAGTTTAAAGTGAAAATCAATCAATGGATAGTGAGGGAAAGCAATGAACCCGCTGAGCTTATAAAAACATCCCTTGTAAAATTGAAGGAGGAGCCCGTTGCCAAGCGACAACCAATTATTCCTGCCTGGAATGTGGATGGTGATAAATTGTTAGATGAATTTGAGATCATGAGTGATAAGCTCGTGGCCTATGCCAAAACATTGCCTGACGAAATTAAGGTAGCGGCTGAAGACGACAGAGAGTTGTCACTACCGCTAAGTTCCTTACTCATTTACCTTGTTGAGACCAGATTGGCCGGGCCTTACTATGACTATCTGGAAACACTACAGGAAAAATCAATGCAATCCAGTTTATTGATTCAGGATCAGGCCAACCTTTCAATATTTAATGTCTACAATGCCGAAGAGGGGGAGAGAGAAACTATTGTGGGTGACCTGGTTGGCCCGGTACTCAAAGCGATAGAGTTTGAGCAAAAGAAAATGAACACACTTGGCAAAGAGGCTTTTGACCAGTTGGATCATTTGTTATCCGGGTTAAGAGATGCTTTACATGTTTCTACCCTCACTGCGAACGTGAGCGAATTTGCGCAACTTATTCGTCAGCATAAAAGCAATAAAATAACTTCTCGCTTTGGATCTGTATTGTCAGAGTGGAGTGAGAAAGGCTACAAAATATTTGAGAGTATCCTATATTCTCAAAGCAAAGGGGTGTTGCTTGCCGAGCGTTTTGCAGGGGCTGATCAAACATCATTTGCTGAAAGATTGTTAAGAACGATTGATAGTGTTACTCCTGATCAAAAGATTCTTCAAAACCTTCCGCACTATTATACCATGCTGTTTAGTGGACGATCCAGTATCAGTGATAATTTTTGGGTAAAACGCCCTGAGGAGGAAAGTCAATTGCAATTGGCCCTGAGCCGGTATCGGTCAGGTGTCCCCGGAATGATCACTGTGCTGGGAGAGAGAAATGCAGGTAAGACTGCATTGTGTAAATATTTTTGTGAGCAAAATTTTCAGGATGAAAGGGTATATCATTTGTTTAGCCGAGATGCGGGTTCTTCCGACCCATCAGAATTTGGAGCGGCTTTGCAAAAGGCTACTCATATGGAAGGAGATGTCAATGAGGTGTTCAATGCGCTTCCGCATGGAACTGTTTTGGTTATTCATGATTTGGAATTGTGGTGGGAACGTGCATCAGATGACGGACTTAGAACTATTCGATTGATCAAGGATTTAGTAGATACCTACTCACATAAATGTCTTATTGTGGTCAATATGAATCCATTTGCTTACGAAGTTTTTAAGAAAGCAGAAGCATTGGATACCTACAGTCTGAGTACAATTCGTTGCCAACACTTCAATGCGTATGACCTTCGGCAATTAATTTTATTTAGGCACAAATCGAGCGGCATTCTTTTCAAATTGAGAGACCGCTTGGAGGCAAATGTTAATGAGGTGCGGTTGGCAAGACTGTTTAATCAAATTTTTGAGTACTCCCATGGCAATCCCGGGATGGCGATGAATGCATGGTTAAAGGGGATCACTGCCTTTAAAGACAAAACAATTACCATTAGGCCACCCAATGTGGTCGATCTTAGCGCCCTTCATAATTTGAGTACTGAATGGAACATGATTGCGCTTCAGTTGTTGATGCACAAGCGTGCCACTGTTGAAAAACTGTGCAGGGTGTTATCGGAAAAACCGGAAAATATCATTCCTGCTTTGCGGGCCATGGTGAGAATGGGAGTAGTAAAGAAAAACAGTATGGAGGTCTATGGCCTTAACCCGTATGTAGAGTTTTTGTTGATTAAAGTGTTCCACGAAAAGGAGTGGTTATGATAGATTATTTATTCTTCATTATTGCGGCACTCCTTATTTTCTTGACCTTTCGTCTTTTGCGATTGATTGACTATCGCATAAAGCGGCTAAGGAAATATTATCCACTGTTTGTGGCTACAGAGTTGGGGCTGTGGATTTTTTATATTTTCTGGGTTGTAAGTCACTTCTTGTATTCCAAATCCTATTACAACGAATTGGTACTGGTGTTAGTGATAGCCGTGGTAATACTGCTGGTATGGTATTATATCAAAGACATTGTAGCTGGATTTGTATTTAAGATTAAGCACAATCCAAGACCAGATCAAATCCTGCATTCCCCGGAAGGAGAAGGAGTAATCAGAAAGTTATCTGCTTCACAAGTGTTGGTGGAAGCAGGAGGAAGAAATATTTTGAGAATACCTTATTCAAAGCTTTTGGGCAAAGGCTTGTCCCTTGTAACGGCAGATACGCATTCGGCATGTGAAGCCATTCTTTTTTTTGAAATGGAACAGGGAAAGGACCCTACTGAATTGGAAAGGAAAATCAGAATGGATTTGCTCCAGTCTCCATGGTGCGTACCAAGCAAACCTATACGAATTGAGTTTTTGTCGGAGCCAAAGCCTGGAATAGAAGTGACATTGTATTTGCTCGACAAGACCTATACAGAAAGGGTAAAAGAAAAAATGAAGGCGTTATTGGGATAGCGCTTCAACCCTGAGTCCCTATAAAACCTCTATTTATTAAACTTATCCCTTGCCCGGGCAGGTGGTACAGTAGGAAATACTGTATGTCCTGGTTATTTTAACTTACTAAATCACAGACTTTTATGAGAGTTTTACTATTGGTTGTTGGTTTGTCCACTTTGATCCATGAATCCAGAGGGCAAATACTATTTTCGGAAAGCTTCACGGTTATTCTCGACTCCACTAAACAGGTGCAGGGTTCTGTCACACCCGAATTGAAAATTCAAACACAGAAAAAAACCTTGATTGAAATTACCAACATGGCAGACCTGTCTATTAAAGTGAAGAAAAATTACTTTAGTGTTGCCAACAAGGTTGAATTTACCAGTTTTGGCGGGGAGGTATTTTTGAGTGGTGGGTATTTATTTATGAAGTTCAAAAACGATTTGAATAAACATTTTACCGTAGAGTATTTTGGTCAGGTCCATTGGGCTGAAGCCAGAGGAATGGAACGCAAGTATGCAGGTGGAGTATATGCAAGAATTAAAATTGTAAAAAATGCAAAAACCGGTTTGTTTATCGGGGTAGGACCTTTTTACGAGTTAGAAAAATGGAATTATGATGGAGTGATTGACGAAAGGTTGCCGATTAACGTAGATCCAATCGACACTTTGAATCTCAAGATCGGATCCTACATAAGTTTTAAGCATTGGATATGGGACCGGATTTTTTTGGATATAAGCGTGTATCATCAATCGAGATTTGATCAGGTTTTCGACAAGCCTCGTATGGCTTCCAGCTCACGGATAGGATACCAAATCAGTGAACACCTTCAATTTGTGGCGATGTATCAAAATATACATGACTACAGTCCCATCGTGCCTATTGATAAATGGTTTCACCGCGCCATTGGAACTATTTCAATTTCATTTTGAAATACAAATGGACTAAATATTAACAAGTACTGCCCTCAAAATCTGGAAGACCTTTGGAACAGTAGACTGACCTTTTGGGAGCCTTCCTTTGTGGTGTTCAGTCTTGGAGGGATAATGCATTCGGGTATAATTAAGGATGCCCAAATAAATTGTTGTAAATTTTGTTCTGATACTATCAGCAGAAGTAGATTGTTCTTACAACTGTTATACATTTGCAAACTACCTGACTAGCTATATGAATAAATTGACTAAAGTCTGTTTTCTCCTCTTTGCAGTATCTCTGTCCATTGAAGGTTTTGGGCAATACAACGAAACCATTCGGTCTGGCCGTCCAGGACAGTCCATCGGCCCTTTTACCGTAGGAAAAGGTATTTTTCAGATTCAAACTGGAATGGATGGCTTTGGATATGAGAATAAATCAGCTGGTTTTAAAGGAGATGGTTTTCTCAATAACACGGTGCTTCGTTACGGTATCGCGGAGAGATGGGAGATCAGTGCTTTGGCTGATTATAAGGTGGAGACTATAAATGACAATGGTCTGGAGTCAGACTTAAGTGGCTTAGCCGCTTTCGATATTGGAGGCAGGTATCATATCTACTCTGGTGAAGGTTTGATTCCAAGTGTAGGGCTCCAACTTAGATTCCGGTTGCCTGTATTATCGGAGGACTATGAGATTGACCATGTAGCACCCAGGTTTACGCTGATTACCAGCCAGAAACTGTCGGATACATTTACACTTTTTACCAACTGGGGTGGGAAGTGGAATGGAACCAACTCAACAGGAACAGGTTTTTATACAATAAACCTTGCCTTCCCTATAAGCGGTAAGTTGGGCGGGTTTGTTGAAAATTATGGATCGCTAACGGATGGAAATTTTGATTCTCGATTTGATACTGGCCTTTCTTACCTTGTAAACAATGACCTACAGCTCGACATTTTGGGAGGCCCTGGCAGCAATGACGGTGTGAAAGACTTTTTTTTTAGCGTTGGTCTTTCATGGAGATCAAAGCGTTGATAACCCAACATTTCATTATATTTATTAATAGTACTAATTCCGAATTGAATGAATAGCATACTTTCGTTGATAATTGGTTGTGTCTTTACGTTTTCAGCTTACGCGCAATCAGCACAGCCTGCTGATTCAGTAGCTTTAGGCAAAGGAGGACTTCCCGTAGTGTATAAAAAAGACACACTCTTTTTTGTACATTCTAAAATTGGACCCTACAAACCTGCCGACAGAGTAAATACCATCAATAGAAGGATTACCTCCTTTATGAAGGATGCTGAGTTTGAACCCGATAGTCTATTCATGCTGGACAGTGAAATGAGTACAGACATCTGGTGGAGAGATCGTGTGCTGTTCAGTGTAACCGATCTGGATGCCAAGACAGAGAACATGTCGAGGAGAGCACTGGCGCAGAAGGAATTGGATGCGACCAAAGCAGCTCTTAACAAAGAACTTAAATCCAAAAGTATAAAAAGCATCTTGTTACAGGCAGGACTTACAGTTTTGGTCTTAATCGTTATTTATTTCCTCATCAAGTACATCAACAAACTATTTGTTTTCACCCGCAAGTGGTTGATCAATGCAAAAGGGAGAATCCTCAAAGGAATCAGATTCAAAGGATATGAATTCTTAGATACAGACAGAGAGCTTAAGGTTGCACTATTTCTCAATAATATATTGCGGTGGTTAGTGATCATCATCGTTCTCTATCTGGCACTCCCAATTCTGTTTAGCATTTTTCCGTGGACTAGAGGTTGGGCGGAAAAATTATTTGGCTATGTACTTGATCCCCTTACCAATGTTTTGTCCTCTATTTTTAATTATATACCCAATTTATTTACGATTGGAGTAATTTATTTTGTTACTAGGTATGCAGTTCAGTTTATAGAATTTCTTGCTGGGGAAATTGAAAAAGGTTCTTTGGTCATCAGCGGGTTCTATCCCGATTGGGCCAAGCCCACCTTTGGCATCATTAAAGTATTGATGTATGCTTTTATGTTTATAGTTATCTTCCCTTATTTGCCAGGTTCTGATTCCCCGGTGTTTCAGGGTGTGAGTGTATTTCTGGGTGTTCTGTTTTCACTGGGGTCTTCTACCGCCATTAGCAACATGGTGGCGGGATTAGTTATTACCTATATGCGACCATTCAAAATTGGAGACCGTATTAAAATTGGGGATTTGACAGGTGATGTACTGGAGAAATCTGTATTGGTGACGCGCATTCGTACTATTAAGAATGAAGACATTACCATTCCCAACGCAACTGTGCTCTCGGGTCATACCATCAACTACACCACCTCTGCAAAAGAACTGGGATTGATTTTGCACACCACGGTTACCATAGGTTACGATGTGCCCTGGCAAAAAGTGCACGACCTCTTAATAAGATCCGCCAGCGATGCAGACGGATTAATAAAATCTGAAGACAAGAAACCCTTTGTCTTACAAACAAGCCTGGATGATTTTTATGTAGCCTATCAATTGAATGCCTATACAGATCAGCCAGGAAAAATGTCACTTACGTACTCCAATTTACACCAACAGATTCAGGATAAGTTTGCTGAAGCCGGGGTGGAAATTATGTCTCCCCACTTTGGAGCAATCCGGGACGGTAATGCGGTGAATATCCCTTCTGATTATTTGCCCAAAGATTATAAAGCGCCCGCTTTTAATGTAGGTGGATTAGGCGACAAAGAAAAACCAGGTAACTAATGAAGGATTGGATTGAACAATTGGCTACTCCAGAGTGGTTACAAACATTGATATGGGTAATAGTTATTGTTATAATTATCAGGTTTGCTTTTATCTTTCTTATAAGGGGAATACAAAAATCTAAACAGGATAAAGACAGTAAGTATAGGACTAAAAAGATTTTAGATGCGGCCTCGTACGTAGTTATCATACTAGCATTGCTGATTGCGTACAGTAGGAATTTGGCAGGACTATCTGTTGCTTTGGGAGTAGCGGGTGCGGGTATTGCTTTTGCCCTCCAGGAAGTAATCGCCAGCGTAGCGGGATGGCTAGCACTTATGTTTGGTAACTTTTATCGAACAGGAGATCGGGTGCAGTTAGGAGGAATCAAAGGGGATGTTATTGATATAGGTGTACTCCGGACTACTTTAATGGAAACCGGACAATGGGTAGATGGAGATTTGTATAATGGGCGAATAGTAAGAGTGGCCAATAGTTTCGTTTTTAAGGAACCGGTATTTAATTATTCTGGAGATTTTCCTTTCTTGTGGGATGAGATTAAAATCCCAATTCAATATGGAAGTGATTATGTCCTGGCGAAATCAATATTGGAAAAAATAGCCAATGAGCACTTGCGCAAAAATGCTGCAGAGGGAAAGAGGGTATGGAATGAAATGGTAAAAAAATACTTGATCGAAGATGCTCAACTTGAACCCATGGTGAGTTTAATCGCTAATGACAATTGGGTGGAATTTACTATTCGTTATGTAGTAAGTTATAAAAAGAGACGCATGACAAAAAATGAACTGTTTTTGGCTATTTTAAAAGAAGTGGAAGCAACAAATGGAAAAGTACGCTTTGGTTCTGCTACTTTTGAAATGGTTGGAATGCCGGAATTACAGATAAAGATGAAACCTGATTGATGGAAGCATTACAGAATTTGTTGGAGTATAAATTATTCGAAATCAGTGGACATCTCTTTACTGTAGGCACTATTGTACTTCTGGTGGCTATCTATATTGCCACCAAAATTATTTTGTTTGCTCTAAAACGAATCCTTAATAGAATTTTTGAAAAGCGTGGAATAGATCGGGGCAGAAGATTTGCCTTGATCAAATTGGTGCAATATTTTGTTTGGACGTTTGCAATTGTACTCCTGATTCAGGCAGCCACCTTTCAAATTACTATTTTGCTGGCAGGGTCCGCTGCACTCCTGGTTGGACTTGGCCTGGGGTTACAACAAATATTTCAGGACTTGGTTTCAGGAATATTTATTCTCATTGAAGGGACGATACAAAAGGATGATGTGGTGGAGATTGATGGTCTGATTGGAAAAATACTAACGCTTAACTTGCGTACATCAACCATATTAACACGTGATGGGATTATGTTAATTGTCCCCAATCATAAATTTGTGGTAGACAACATCATCAATTGGAGCCACAGTGCTACCCCAACCCGGTTTAAAGTGAGTGTTGGTGTTGCCTATGGTAGCGATGTAGAGAAAGTAACAGATATTCTAATGGAATGCACTTTGTGCCATGACGTGGTCTTAAAAGATAAAACCAATAATAAATATCCATTTGTTCGTTTTGTTGACTTTGGTGACAGTGCCTTATTGTTTGATGTATATTTTTGGAGCGTTGATATCTTTCCAATTGAAAATGTTAAGAGTGATATGCGTTATCTTATCAATAAACGATTTAGGGAGCATGGCATTAGTATTCCATTCCCTCAACGCGACCTTCATATTAAGTCTGGGGGTTTAACAAAGGAGTAAATTCATTTAGCTTCTGGTCATTTAGCTTCTGACTTTTGGTGGCAAAAGAGCGTACTTATTTTAGAATTAATAGAGAAACCGCAGTGAATGAGTGAAAAAAAAGATCTGGGAATAAACGTAGAATTAGTAGACCGGTTGTTAATCGGACCATCTCCAAGCTTTATTAACAAGAGTTCAGCAAGTGGTATCGTGTTGTTCTCTTCTGCCATTCTTGCTATGGTAATTGCCAACTCAACATGGTCTGACGCCTATCATGCTATTTGGAAGTACCAGTTTGTAATTGGTTTTGATGAATTTATTATTAGCAAAGACCTTCATCATTGGATAAATGATGGGTTGATGGCTGTTTTCTTTTTTGTGGTTGGGTTGGAATTGAAAAGAGAAATTATTGGTGGAGAATTAAGCGATATAAAATCGGCTGTTTTACCAATTAGTGCTGCTGTTGGCGGAATGGTTTTTCCTGCATTAATCTACCTGGCATTCAATCAGGAAGGAGCGGGGTCAGATGGCTGGGGCATACCCATGGCTACTGATATTGCATTTTCACTCGGGGTTTTATATTTGCTTGGTGATCGCGTTCCTGTATCAATTAAAGTATTTTTAACCGCGCTGGCAATTACAGATGACCTGGGTGCCGTTTTGGTCATTGCTTTTTTCTATAGTTCTGATATTAATTTTGTAAGCCTGGGTACGGGCGCTGTGTTTTTGGCTGTGCTATGGATTGCCAATGTGATTGGTGTGCGCAATACTATATTTTATGCGCTGATAGGAATTGGCGGTTTATGGTTGGCATTTCTTATGTCGGGCGTACATGCTACCATCGCAGCGGTGCTTGCTGCCTTTGCAATTCCTGCCAGAACGAAAGTCAAGGAAAGTCATTTTGCCCAGCACATGGAATACCTCGTGGCCAGGTTTAAGAAAGCCGACCCCAATAAGGTTAGCACCATCACCAAAGAGCAGTTGGATGTTCTTCAGGATATCAGATCGTATACGAAAAAAGCGATTACTCCCCTGCAAAGATTGGAGGACAATATGCACCCACTTGTTGCTTTTGTGATCATGCCCATTTTTGCATTTAGCAATGCCGGGGTTACACTTGCTGAGGACTTTCTGACACAGTTAGTAAGTCCGGTAGCAATGGGTATAATGATGGGCTTGCTACTGGGTAAGATTGTCGGGGTGGTAGGAGTGAGTGAACTGGTACTGAGGTTTACTTCTGTACAACTTCCAAAAGGCATGAACAAACTTCATTTGTGGGGGGTCGGTTTTTTGGCGGCAATTGGCTTTACCATGTCATTGTTTATTGCTGGTCTGGCATTTCGTGATGAATTACTCCTTCAGGAATCAAAACTTGGTATTTTATTAGCTTCTTTGGTTGCCAGTATACTGGGATATTTCTTGATTAAAAAAGCCTCCCAAAAGGAACTGCAAAAAGGCGGAGAGGACACTGTGAGTACTGCTTAATTGGGAATTATGGCGTTTTTTGGCTATATTTAAATTCTTCGGTACTTGATCATGGCATCCTGTCATGTTTTATATTTGCAGCGATTTCCTGTACTTCAAAATATTCAAAGTGCATTGAATTCAGTAAACCGAGTTAATAAATAACAACCAATAAAATTCACAAATGAAAGTAGAGATTGGAGCGCTTAAGATGGTAGATTATTTGGACCTCAAAAAAAGTATGCTTCAGGCATACAAGGAGTGGGGCGCTTATTGGAGAGAGAGCCATATTCAAAAACTAATAGACATTTTTCCCGGAGGACAAATTTGCATGAAGGTGGATGGCAAAGTAGTGGGTACTGCATTGTCAATCATTGTTGATTACGATCGTTTTGGTGACAACCACACTTACGAACAAATCACAGGGAACTATACTTTTTCTACTCATGATCCGAAAGGGGATGTGTTGTATGGTATTGAAATTTTTATCCATCCAGAGTTTAGAGGGATGCGCCTGGCGCGAAGATTGTATAATGCGCGTAAAGAATTGTGCGAAGAGCTCAATCTGGAAGCAATAGTGGCAGGAGGAAGACTTCCTAACTACAGCCAGTTTGCCGATAAGTTAAGCACTAAGCAATATATCGATAGGGTAAAGTTAAAGGAGGTATATGACCCTACACTTACCTTCCAGCTTTCAAATGATTTCCACGTACGGAAGATATTGAAAGGATACATGCCCGGTGATAAGGAATCAATGGAGTATGCGGCATTGATTGAGTGGAATAATATTTACTATGATGCCAAACCAAAGTTGTACAATAGTAAGAAGTCCAACGTAAGGATGGCATTGATACAATGGCAGATGAGATTGTTCAAAGATTTTGATGCACTGGTAGAACAGATAGAGTTTTTTGTAGATGGTGCTTCTGCCTATGAAAGTGACTTTATTTTATTCCCTGAATATTTTCACGCACCATTGATGGCTACCCTCAACGATGTGCCGGAAGCACAAGCAATTAGAAAATTAGTTGATTATACAGATAGGCTTCACGCCAAGTTCAAGGAATTTGCAGTATCCTATAACGCCAATATCATCACAGGAAGTATGCCCATCATCCGTGATGGCAAGCTTTACAATGTAGGGTGGTTATGCAGAAGAAATGGAACATCGGAGATGTATGAAAAACTACATGTTACACCGAGCGAGCGGTTTGAATGGGGGATGTCAGGAGGAAATTCATTAAAAGCTTTTGACACAGATTGTGGAAAAATAGGTGTATTGATTTGTTATGATGTTGAATTTCCAGAGTTATCGCGCTTGTTGGCAGATGAAGGAATGAATTTGTTGTTTGTGCCATTTCTTACCGATACACAAAACGGGTATACCCGTGTAAAACATTGTGCACAAGCCAGGGCTATTGAGAACGAGTGTTTTGTTGCCATTGCAGGGTGTGTGGGTAACCTGCCAAAGGTGCACAACATGGATATTCAATATGCACAATCTGCCGTGTTTACCCCCGCTGATTTTGCGTTTCCAACCAATGCGATCAAAGCTGAGGCCACACCTAATACGGAAATGACATTGATTGTTGATGTAGACCTTGACTTGTTGAAGGACTTACACTACAATGGTTCTGTTCGCACGCTGACAGACAGAAGATTTGATATTTATAAACTGGAAAGGGTTTTACCTGTTGCTGTTTCGGAAAACGGGAGCACAAAAGAGAAAGTGAAAGAGCAATAAATTTCGCTGGGTCGCATATTTACGATCACCCAAAAATATAAATTGATTTAATGAGGAGAAAGGCACCATCTTGAAGTGGTGCTTTTTTTGTGTAATTCTAAACAGCCTTCAATGACAAGCCGCCTTCCATAAAGAAATTAGCTTTTATCTTATTAATTCCAATTTCTTACACCTTTATTACATTCTGTAAACGTGAGCATATTTTATACCTATATTGAAGGTGGCATAAAGTAATCTATGAGATTTTTATAAACTCATGAGTGGTTGGTTTTCTATTTGAATGGTGGCGTTGGCTAGCCGAAGTGATGTGAGATCATAACGATGAAATTGTACATAGACAAAAAGGCATTGTATGGATTTGTAGTTGCACTATTCATTTTGATTTTGCTAGGCTATTTTTCTTATCGAAATAACAATCAATTCATGAAGTCCAGAGAGTTGATTTTCCATGCCACAAGGGTACTTAACCATATTGAACAAACACAAACCAATTCGGTGAGAGTAGAGGAGATTTTGGCAAAGTATATTTTAACGGGAGATAGTAGTTTACTGGAGTCTTATAATAAAGAAGTAAAGAAGGCAACCACCCATTATAAAAGCCTTGTGCAGTTGATCGGAGAAAAAGGATCTCTGCAGGTTAAAATAGACTCATTTAAGGTAGTTGGTAAAAGAAAATTTGAGTTGCATAAAAAGATAATGAATGCTTATAAGTCGTCCAGGCAACAAGCGGAGTTAATGCTTAATTCTCACGAGAACAGGGCCTCATCGGATAAGATAGCTTTAGTCCTGGCAAATATGCGCGAGGAAGAAAATAGATTGTTGACGGAAAGATTAAAGAATGGCCAGATTGAGATAAAGTATTTTCAGGCCACCTTTTCCGTGATGATGGTCTTTGCCTTTTTAATACTGGTTGCAGTTTTCCTGGTAATAAACAGAAGTTTTAAATTAAGATTATTGGCTGAGGAAAAAGCCAGTATTGTTAACCAGGATCTTGAATCCTTTACCTATTCCGTTTCACATGATTTACGCGCTCCGCTTCGCTCCATTCGTGGGTTTACCGAGGTGCTGCGGGAAGAGTATGGCCCTACTTTGGGGCAGGAAGGCAATCGATTGCTAAGTATTGTTATTCGTAATGCTGGTAGAATGGGGTTACTGATCGATGATCTTCTTGATTTTTCCAGACTAGGTAGGAAGACGCTAACCTTCTCCAAAATTCAGGTTCGTGAGTTGGTTACTGAAATCATTCAGGAATTGACTGTACACACTCCTAGAGAGGTAAAATGGGAGGTAAAGCATTTGGATACAATACGTGCAGATGCCAATATGATAAGACAAGTTTGGATAAACCTCATAAGTAATGCCTTGAAATACACATTGAAAGTTGATAAACCTGTAATTGAGATAGGAAGCTTTCCAAAATATGGCACAACTGTTTATTACGTGAAGGACAATGGAGTTGGGTTTGATATGAAATACAGTGACAAGTTATTTAAGGTATTTCAACGGCTGCATAACAATCAGGAGTTTGAAGGAACCGGTGTGGGACTGGCGCTGGTACAGCGTATCATTTCAAAACACAACGGCAAAATTTGGGCAGAAGCAAGAGTAAATGAAGGAGCAAGTTTCTTTTTTTATTTAAATAATCCGACAGTATAAGATGATTGATAGACAAGTAGAAATATTATTGATTGAAGATAATCAGGACGATGCGGAGTTGGCAATTCGTGCACTGAAGAAAAAAAACCTTGCGAATAAACTGTTGCACATAAGTGATAGTGAAGAGGCATTGGAGTATTTGTTTGGTGAAGGCAATAACACTTATCCAAAATTGATTTTGCTTGATTTGAAGATGCCTAAAATTGATGGTATCCAGGTGTTGAAGAGAATAAAAAGCGATCCGGACAAGAAAGTAATTCCTGTGGTCATGTTGACCTCATCAAAAGAGGAAAAAGATATTGTAGAATCATATAACCTGGGTGTCAATGCCTATATCGTTAAACCTGTTCAATTCGATAAATTTCTTGAAGTAGTGGATCAATTAGGTATGTTCTGGCTTTTGATTAATCAACCCCCAAAATGACTTTGGCGAAACTCGATAGAAAATTAAAAATTTTATTCCTGGAGGATATTCTGGAGGATGTCGAGTTGGTGGAGCGCACCCTGAAGAAGGAAGGGATGAAGTTTGACATGGTTTTGGTGGACAGTAAAGAAGAGTTTGTCAATGCCATACGAAATAATTCTTTTGATGTAATCCTTTCGGATCATACATTGGCACAGTTCAACTCTTCAGAGGCATTAAAGATTTGCCGTAGGTTAGGAATAATGGCACCATTTATTCTGGTTACTGGGTCTGTATCTGAAGAATTTGCAATCACGCGTATTAAGCAAGGCGCTGATGACTATATCCTCAAATCAAGCCTTCAAAGATTGCCCTCTGCTATAATCAATGCGTTAGGCCAACGGAAACTTCAATGCGAACGCCTGGAGGCTGAGTTAGCGCTTAGGAATCAGAATGAGGAACTGATCAAGATCAATGAAGAGCTTGATAGTTTTGTTTATAGCGTGTCTCATGACCTTAGAGCTCCACTGCTTTCTTTATTGGGCTTGCTCAATATCTCCAGAATGGATGAACGACCCAGAGACAAGGTGTACGATCAATATTTTGGTATGATGGAGAAGAGTATCAAAAAGCTTGATGGAACGCTAAAAGAAATTCTTGACTATTCGAGAAATGCCCGAACTGAAGTGAAGGGTGTAGAAGTTGATTTAGTGCATTTACTGAAAAAATCAATCCAAAAGCTGGAACATATGGATGGATTCAAAGAGATAGAAATCTCTATTGACATCAGGCGTATGCACTTACCATTCTATTCCGATGTATACCGAATCTCCGTTGTTTTTGAAAACCTTCTTTCCAACGCGATAAAGTACAGAAACTCAAAAAAGAAATGTTTTCTTGAAATTCAGCTGGATGTTACTAAGAAGGAAGCAATAGTTTCATTTACCGATAATGGAATTGGCATTGATGAAAAAATACTTTCTAATGTATTTAAAATGTTTTATCGGGGCACTGAACAGAGTGAAGGTGCAGGATTGGGATTGTACCTTGTAAGGGAAACTGCTCAGAAAATAGGGGGAAGGATCAATGCAACCTCTCAGCTTGGTATCGGTTCTACATTTGAGTTCACAATCCCCAATAACGCCCCCTCTTAACCCAGGTTTATGCTTGTCATGAGGAAGTAATTGGAATTGCCCAAGCAACGCTTTGGATGTTCTTCCGTCTAGAAAAAAAATAGATTTATCGGATTTCTGGGTTACACTTTGTTATTTAGAAAGTATTCAGAGTCTTAAAATGTCTGTTGGTATAATAAAACCTTAATCTTTGACTAAAACCTAAAACAGTAGATATGAATAAGTTGATGAGTATAATAACAATAGGAATAGTTTTGTTTTCTACTTCTTGCAAGGATGATGAAATAAACCTGGTGTCAGTGGAGCAAAATGCAACCATAACTGACCAGTCGGTTACGGAAGCCTATTTTAACGAGGCCGGTGATCTATCCATTCAGGCTTTTAACACACCTACACCAAATGAAATAGCCGGAGGGCGCACCAATGGAACGATCACCATTACGGTGGAAGGAGACACAAGGTTTAATGGGGCTATTGTAACCTTGACGACCTCAGGAAACGACCCTTTAAACCCGGAAGGCACCATCACCATTGATTTTGGAGATGGCCAGACAGACCCTCGTGGGGTGGTACGAAAAGGTATCATTATTGTTAATTACAAAGGCTTGAGGTTTGTACCTGGGTCGAAAACCATTACCACCTTTGATAATTATGAAGTGAACGGTGTAGGGATTGAAGGCACGAGAACCATAACAACAAGTTCTTTTAGCGTAACACCTGCGCTCTCTGTTTCTTTTCTGGTCAAAGATGTAGACGGCAAGGCTACCTTTTCCGATCAAACCACCATAACACGCAATGCTACACACTCCCATACCATTACATTTGGCAACACGCCAGGCAGTACTACCTGGACGGTGGAGGGACAGGCAAGTGGAAAAACGAGAACCGAAGTAGAATATATTTTTCTGATTGAGCGTCCTTTAATTTTTAAAACCGAATGTGTATTTAAAGGCTTCAGCATGCCATCGGAGGGCGAGGCACTTTTTACCATTGGTAACCTCCCTGTGGGATTAAATTACGGAGATGAAGGTGCCGCTTGTGATAATGTAGTGACCGTTTCCATTAATAATGGAACACAAAATATTACTGTGAATAATTAGACACAATTTTTTACCCTATTAAATGCAACCACGCCTAAGAACCTGGTTGCATTTTTTTGTTTAAATGAAGAGAAAATTTATTATCTTCATAATGACAATTAAGAAGGTGGTGTGTGTACCGCTTGTGATTCTTGGGGAACACCTGGGATTATCAACAACCCGGAATTTAAATTGATTCCTTGCACACACTGCAGGAGTTGTGCAGGTGATTTAAGTGGTGAGTGGAAAGCTTTTCGTTAAATCAAATAGTATGAAGCGAGTGCTTTTTTTTGCTGGCATATTGTTGCTGTCCTGTACGGATCAAACGGCCGAGGAGGTTCCTAATAATATCACAAATAATCGCGTGTCTGTTCTCAGGAGTCTTCCAACCCAATTGGCGGGTACCTACGCTTTGGATAAAGCCACCCTGCAAGGTTCCAAAATGGAAGTTATCCATGGATTGAATCCACCGATAATAGTTGAATACACCCATGATTCTGATATTACTGCTATAGTAAGTAAGATACTGTTTGGAGGTAGCTCATTCAGCTCATTTCAATCCGCTTGTAATTCCCGTCAATTCGGTATTGAGTTTAAAGGGAATGGCAAAACCAGTTATGTATGCCTGGGAACATCGCTTGAAACCATGGACATGGGTACCTGGAACACCACCGGTGCAGACAACTCATTATTGGCATGGAATATATTGAATTATACGCGTGCTATTGAATGCGAGATTGTACCCTTTGAAGTGAATCTGGAAAAGTTGAAAGGGTATGTTGTTTTTCCTTTGCCAAAAAACGATGCTGAACCTTTCCTGGAGGGAAATAATCAGCAATACAGAAAAATCATGATTACTTTTAAAAGGCTTCACTAGAATAGCCAGATTCTTACCCACTTTCTTTTTTTAGTTTTCTGTTATGTATTACTTTACTCCCATGAAAAAATTTATAGCCCTCATTTGTATGATAGCATCTGGCGCAATGATAGCTCAGGCACAGGATCAGTACATTTTTCCTTTTGGAGGTGGACAAAACAAGTACTTTATCAAAGAAATCATCAAGCTTACCGGTAAGGAGCGTCCCCGGATTTGCTACCTGCCCACGGCATCAGGAGATAATGAGGCGGGGATCATTCGCTTTTACGATTTGGTCTCGGACTTGTCTGTAGAACCACACCACCAAAAAGTGTGGATCAGTTCCTATAATCAGAAAGAATCATTTGAAGAAGTACTGCTGAGTATGGATGCCATCTATGTGGGAGGCGGCAACACGCTCAACATGATGGCCATCTGGAAAGCACAAGGCATTGATGTGGTGTTGAAGAAAGCGCTGGAAAAAGGAATCGTGCTGGCCGGAGGAAGTGCGGGGTCACTGTGCTGGTTTGAAAATGGAACTACCGATTCACGACCGAAGGAATTGAGTGTGGTAGAAGGGTTGGGCTTTCTTCCGTTTAGCCATAGCCCTCATTACCACAGCGAAGAGTACAGACAACCTCTGTATCAAAAAAATATAGCCAATGGTATCTTCAAGGCAGGTTATGCCATGGACGATTACTCAGGAATAATTTTCAAAAATGGTAAACCTTTTAAAGTAGTTTCATTGGATGACGAACATCACTCTTATTTTGTGTCTATGAAAGACGGTAAGGTGGTAGAGGAGAAATTGAAGGCTGTGATTCTCAAATGATTACACGCAAGAAGTTTATCCAACAAACACTTACAGTTGCTGCAGGAGCAGCATTGATGGGTCATCGCGGTTTTTCTGCAACTCCACTCAAGCCTGATTTTATCACTTTTGATCTGCATGCACACCCTGGTCGGTTCTACCGCAAAGGAATAAGCGATTATGCTGGTGATGAAGGAGTGAGGAAGACGATCAATGAAATGAACGAAGGTGGCCTGTCGGGTGCCTTCCTGAGTACCGTAGTAGATACATTAGTGACGGAAGTAACGGCTACGGGAGTAATTCCTGCGCGACAATTTGAAAAAGGGGAGGCGTGGAAGGAGTACAAAAGACAGATCACTGCGCTGAAATTATTGTGCAAAGAATTGCCGGTGCACCAAGCCACGACAGTAGGCGAATTAACAGACCCAACGCGAAACAAGGTAGCTGTATTCTTTGCCTGCGAAGGTGGAGATTTTCTGGAAAGCGAAGAGCAACTGGATGAAGTATATGCGGATGGTGTTCGTTGTATTCAGTTAGTACACTATGCTCCTAATCCGCTTGGCGATTTGCAGACTTCAGAACCACAACATAACGGACTCTCAAAACTGGGAAAGGAAGTTGTGCGTAAAATGAATCGGTTGGGAATGGTAATAGATGTGGCACATGCTTCGTATAAAACAGTGCAGGATGTAGCAGCCATCACCAATCAACCCCTGATCCTTTCTCATAGTATTTTGAAACTTGATGAAGAAAGACCCATTGCCATACGTGCCATTACCAAAGAGCATGCGAAGATCATCAAAGCAACAAGAGGAGTGATTGGTGCCTGGCCATCAGGTTTTAACCACAACTTTAACGATTACATTGACAACATCATGCGTTTGATCGATGTGTTGGGTGTCGATTATGTAGGCTTAGGCACTGATATGGACAGTAACTACAAACCGGTATTTGATAGCTACCTGCAGCTTCCCCAATGGGCCGATGCCCTGAAAGCCAAAGGCCTCACCAGCGATGAAGTAGAAAAAATTGCCGGAAAGAATGTAGTAAGGGTATTGAAGAAAGTGTTGAAGTGAAATCCAGCATCCAGAATCCAGCCCCCCAGCCTAAGTAGTTTACTTTGTTTTTGATCTTAATTTACTATTGTTTTTCTTAGGATTGCTATTTAGATTTATCTTATATTTTCTAAATAGTAAATCATGAGATTCATTCTACCAATCATTTTGTTAGTATCTCATCTGTCATTTGGACAGGATGGAATTAGGATTGTCCTTCTTACTGATAGTACAATATATACGAAATACGCTGACCTGAATAATCAACCAACTTCCTATGTGACAATACATTCTAAAGATGGCTCAAGAGTCAGTATTAGGGGAATTCATCATATTGAAGGTTACGATCAGGAGGGAAAGTATAGGTACATTGGTGTAACAACTCTCCAGGGGAGAAAGATATTTACAGAACGAATTCATGATGGACAAAGGGTAGACCTGTATCGAACTACAGTTATTTCAAATGGCTGGAAATCAAATTTATTATGGTATTCTAAAGATGATGGCGAAATTGTAAAAGGGCGATTCGGTAAACTGAAAAGGGATTTAAGGGACAGCCCGAAAGCAATGAAATACTTACGTGGCGGTAGTGCTTTAAGGTACACTCAGTATGCTTTGTATGCAGTTGGTGCAGCCGTATTGGTGAGCGCAGCAACTAAACAATTGGATAAGGAACAAGATCCTCCTGGGGCGACATCAGGCCCTCCCGTAGGCTTTTTTGTTGGGGCAGGCTTACTTTTGGTTCCCTTCTATTTGAATAATTTAAAAAATAAACAGTACAAGAAGGCGGGTCGCGCTTATGATAAATAAGGTTTAAAGAATTTTATTCACGTTATGAGGTATTGAGTCCATATTCTAAGATTTACGACTTAATACTAAGGACTCGATACTCAATACTCAATACTATTTTTACCATCCAATCCCATAATCCTCCCCATGATTGCTCGAACCACCCCAGAAGCTGCCATGCTTCCAGTCAAAGAAGATAGCATTGATAGGGCCTGACGTCCTGTCCTGATAGGAGAGATGGTATCCCATTTTACTCAAATCCCTTCTTGTCCAGTAAGGTGTTTCTGAATTTAAAACCAAACTGCCGTCCTTGCGTTCATGGTCGCCAAAACTGGAATACATTTGATAGGTCTTGAACATCGCGGCCTCTGCAGACTCCTGCACGTTCATTCCAAACTCCACCACATTCAAAAAGAATTGAAGAAGGTTTTGATCCTGCTCATCACCGGCCTGCTTGGCAAATGAAAGAAAAGGCTTACCATCTTTTAATGCCATGCTGGGGGTAAGTGTAACGCGTGGGCGTTTGCCTGGTTCCACTACGTTAAAAGGATTTTCTTTGGGGTCGGTCACAAACGATTGCATGCGCTGGCTCATGCCTACTCCGGTGTTTCCCGCAATGACTGCCGGTACCCAGCCACCACTCGGAGTGATGGACACCACCCAACCCTCTGCGTCAGCAGCTTCTACCGATGTAGTGCCAGCCGTAAAGTCTTCCAGGTATTGTTGATCCAACACGGGCACTTTAGTACGCGGGGTGTTCAAAGAAGTGTGACTCTTTCCCCAATCTTTAAGGATATCCAGGTAAGGGTTTTTCTTTCCTTCAAAAGGGTAGGGATCACCAGGGCCAATGTTAGGATCGTTTTTATCGGGGTTAATCAATTTCATTCGTTCCTTGGCGTATTCTTTGGACATCAATCCAGCCATGGGCTCCTCCGGAGCAAAGGCCGGGTCGCCATAGTAAAAGTCACGATCGGCAAAAGCCAGATTCATGGCCTGATAGAGGGTATGGATGTACCTGGTGGTATTGTACCCCATGCTTTTCAAATCGAAGTTCTCCAGAATGTTAAGCGTTTGTAACAACACAGGGCCTTGTGTCCACTGCTGAAGTTTATAGACCTCAATGCCTCTGTAATTAGTCATCATGGGCTCTTCAATCTTCACCTTCCAGTTGGCGAGGTCAGCTTCTGTAAACAAGCCACCTTGCTCTCTGGCACCGCGAACAATTTCCTTAGCAATGTCTCCTTTATAAAAGCGATCATAGGCAGCATAGATGGCTTCCTTGCGGCTCTTCTTTTTCTTTAGTGCTTCCTGTTCTGCCTCTACTATTTTGGTAAGTGTGGCAAGCAGGTCCTTTTGTACAAATATTTCTCCTGCTTCTGGTGCTTCTCTTTCTTCACCTAAGTGTGGTAAGAATACTTTTTTAGAATAAGGCCATTCCTTGATTTTGTCTTTGCCATTCTCCATGGCGTCAGCAGTTTGTGCTTCTATAGGATACCCCGATGCCAATTGCATAGCAGGAGCGAGCACTTCTTTTAAACTCATGGTGCCATACTCTGCCAGCATGGTTAAGAGTCCACCCGGAGTGCCGGGTGTAACGGCCGCCAGCGCACCAAATTGCGGTGGGTACTTCATGCCCTTTTCCTTAAAGAACTCCGCAGTAGCGCCTGTGGGTGCCACTCCCAGGGCATTGATGGCAATTACTTTTTTAGTATGGGGGTTGTAGATAAGTGCCTGAGTTTCACCTCCCCAGCTCAATACATCCCACATGGTGGCCGTAGCGGCCAGCATGGCACAGGCAGCATCTACGGCATTACCTCCTTTTTGGAAGGTCATGGCTCCTGCAGTGGCTGCCAGGGGCTTGCCCGTTATGGCCATCCAGTGCTTACCATGCAAAACAGGCTTTTGTGTCTTTTGTGCAAACAATACACTATTAAAAAGTAGAACGACTAGAAACAGACTTATTTTCTTCATGGAGATTGATTTTAGGCCACTAAATATAGTGTTGAGTTATTATGAATCAAAGGAATTAAAGGTCAGAGGGGTGCGTTGTATAGACAACCAGTCGGTGGGCTACTGTCTATGGTAATTTGTGGATTTTAACTGAATAGCCGTACCTTTGTGGTGATTATTAAATACTTGACCCAGACTCAAACCATAGCGCTTTATCATCCCATGCTTCACAGCATTGCTTTGCGTATTGTCAAATGTAAAGCAGATGCGGAGGACATTGTGCAGGACACTTTTCTGAAGTGGCTCTCTATTGAAAAAGAGCAGATACAAAACACCAGGGCCTATCTGATAAAATCAGTAACCAACAACTGCCTCAACCACCTACAGGCATTAAAACGCAAGAAGGTAGAGTACATGGATCAAATTCCGGAGTTCATTACTAAGTTTAAAGAACTGGATCTGAGCCAGATTGACATCAATATCGACATGCAGGCAGCCTTAAAGGTGATTCACAATAAGCTGGAACCACTGGAACGTGCTGTATTTGTGCTGCGGGAGGTATTCAATTTTGACTATGAAGCCTTGCAGGAGTTGCTGGAAAAGAAGAAGGATCATTGCCGGCAGCTATTCAGCCGGGCCAAAAAGAAACTGGAAGGGGAGTCTCTTAAAATAAATTTTGATTGGCCCACAAAGCCACAATGGGTAGAAAACTTCTCAAAAGCCTGTGAAATGGGCTTTTCGAGCGATTTAATCAAGTCTTTGCAAATTGACGCAAAACCAGCATAGCCCCGCTGGAATATTTTCTTGCAATATCTGTCACAAATCCTCTACTTATTTGTCTTCTGTATATAGAGCCCTGAACCAGCTTTGTTTCACTATTATAACTAAGAACCTAAACCAATGAAGATAATTCTCATTTTTTTTATAGCGCACTGGTATTTGTCGCTATTCTTCCAGACTTTTTTCCTGCATCGGTATGCCTCTCACAAGGCATTTACCATGAATAAAACCACAGAAAAAATATTCTTTATTCTTACCTGGATATTTCAGGGATCCAACTATTTAAGCCCATTTGGATATGGTGTAATGCACAGGATGCATCACGCCTATGCCGATACGGAAGACGATCCGCATTCTCCAAAGTACGATGAGAGCATATGGAAGATGATGTGGAAAACAAAGACCATCTACCAGGCCATCACCAATGGAAAGATGGTTCCCGACAAACGATTCACCGAAGGTGTTCCCAGATGGGATGCCTTTGATAAAATTGCCAGATCATGGCCCTCCAGATTGTTCTGGGGTGCATTGTATGTAGGCATGTACGTTCAGTTTGCCGAGTACTGGTGGCTATGGTTGCTATTGCCTTTGCAGTTCTTGTTCAGCCCTATCCACGGAGCAATCATCAACTGGTTTGCTCATAAGTATGGCTACCGCAACTTTGAGGTAGGGGATACATCGCGTAACTTTTTACCTGTGGACTTCCTGATGATGGGAGAGAGCTATCATAATAATCACCATAAGTTTGGCACAAGGGCCAATTTTGGTGGAATTCGCTGGCATGAGATTGATCCCACCTATCAGGTGATCAAATTACTCAATATGCTCAACATCATTCAACTTTCTAAACAAGTAGAATTGAAGGTGGAAAGGGTCAATAAAGCCGCATAGGCGGGTAATACCCCATTATGGATTTCTTTTTCCTAAGTAGTGGATACATACCCGCTTGAGGCTGGCAGTATCAAATAAATTGATGATTTCAATTTAATCTCGTACATTGCGCGATTAATTAACAATCATATTACTAATGAAACAAGGAACAGTAAAGTTTTTCAATCAAACCAAAGGGTTTGGTTTCGTGCGTGAAGAGGAATCAGAGCAGGAGTATTTTGTTCACGTAACTGGACTTATTGATGAAGTTCGTGAGAACGACAAGATTACCTTCGAATTGAAAGAAGGTAAAAAAGGCCTGAATGCCGTCAATGTACGATTAGCGGAGTAATCAACTTATGAGTGCATACAAAGCCCCGATGTTGTCGGGGCTTTTTTTTGAATTACAGTAATTCTATTTTTTAAACAAAGAACCCCAAACGGTAAGTGAAATTTGAAGAGTTTAACCTAAGCTCATCGCTGTTGGACGGGCTTAGCGCTATGGGATATACCCAACCTACTCCCGTACAAGAGCAAGCCATTCCCATCATCCTCGCAGGCAAAGACATTGTTGCCTCCGCACAAACAGGTACGGGGAAGACAGCAGCCTTCTTGCTGCCCATCCTCGATAAAATCGCCAAAGAAGAATCGGATCATATCAATACCCTGATACTCGTGCCAACCCGGGAACTGGCCTTACAAATTGACCAGCAGGTGGAGGGTTTTGGCTACTTCGTGGGCGTAAGTTCTATTTCAGTATACGGTGGAGGAAGTGGGCCCGCCTGGGACCAGCAACGCAAAGCACTAGAGTCCGGGGCAGATATTATTATTGCTACACCCGGCAGACTAATTGCACACCTGGCATCTGGCACGGTGAAGTTCGACCACTTACAACACCTGGTTTTAGACGAGGCCGACCGCATGCTCGAC
>DDUM01000090.1:33519-51079 GCA_002344795.1 Flammeovirgaceae bacterium UBA2338
GACGAGGCCGACCGCATGCTCGACATGGGTTTCTATGATGACCTTATTAAGATTGTAAGCCACCTGCCCAAGAAAAGACAAACGTTAATGTTCTCAGCGACTATGCCACCGCGCATCAGAACATTGGCCAACAAAATTTTAATTGAGCCCGAACAAATTTCTATTTCCATTTCCAAACCAGCGGAAGGCATATTGCAGCAAGCCTACATGGTGCACGACAGCCAAAAAGTAGAGTTGCTTACCTATCTGCTTAAGCACGACAGTTATAACAGCATTATCATTTTTGCTTCTACCAAAGACAACGTAAAAAAACTGGAGACGGTATTGAAGAGAAATGGAGTTGCAGTGAAAGCCTTTCATTCCGATCTCGATCAGCAGGAGCGCGAGCACATCATGCGTGAGTTCAAGAGTAAAAAGATATCTACCATTATTGGTACCGACATTTTATCCCGCGGTATTGATGTGGATGGCATTGATCTGGTAGTCAACTTCGATGCACCGCCCGATCCGGAAGACTACATCCACCGCATTGGCCGTACCGCACGCGCTACCAAGACAGGTACTGCAATTACGTTTATCAATGACAAAGACCAGCAGAAATTTGGCAGCATTGAAAAGATGATTGGTAGGGAGATACCTAAGGAAGTCCCACCGATGGATTTGGGTGAAACGCCAACATACAATCCGAATGCGAAGAGAAAACCAGCCTTCTCCGGCCGCAGACCACCCTTCAGAAACCAAAAGGGCAGAAGACCACCTAAGAAGAAGTAGGGGGTAGGTAAACCCTTCCTCATTCCCCGCCCCATCTTCCAGATTCTAGCATCCAGCCCCCTATAGAGTCCTAAAACCTCAAACCACTTAATTAAAGGAGTCTTCACACCCACGATTTATAAAATCTTTAATATTTCCTAATTTGCAAAGGGCTTAATCTACTTTGTGAAACGACTTTGGCGTTCCATATCTTATAATGGTGTTGCAAATATTGAGGATCCAGTTGAACTGCAATCCTTAGTGATCACTAACCGCACAAGTTTCCTGGCTTTAATCCTGGTTATCCTGGTGGGTTTATTTCTAGGATTCCGACAGTGGAACGCGGAGCCGATCTATGTGATCTCTTTTTCAGTGCTCTTTGCTGCCATCTTGGGCCTTGTCAGGATGCAGTACTTCTCAACAGCACGACTGCTTTTGTGCTTAATTGTGCCCGTGATCGTGGTTGGAATGTCCGTGATTTCCAAAAAGATCCCTGGCGAAGAAATCACCGAGTCAGAGTTTTTTGATTACCGATTCGTGCTCATCGCCACATCCATTGTTCCACCGCTTATTTTTGGGTACTCTCGTTTTGTCCTGCTCGGAGCGTGCCTATTGGTGTACCTGCTGGCTTTTATTCTATTCGACCCCATTCACAATTATTTCAATGTGGGCTACTATCAGATTGAACATGTGTTGCCTTCTTATCAAATGTCGCAGTGGATATCCACCATCATGTTTTGCACCCTTACTGCTGGTGTACTGGTGTTGAGAAAAACTACAGACGAAATCCAAAGAAAAAACACACGACTCATTAAGTCCATGCACGAATCAAATGCATTACTGGAAGAGCGTACCAAAGAGTTGGAAAAAGCACATCAACGCATTCAACATCAAAATGAAGAACTCAATAAAGTCAACAGCAGATTAACGGAAAAAGTAAACTTGGCCAATAGCGATCTCGCAAAAACTAATGATGAATTAGTGAAACACAATAGTGAGCTACAGCAATATTCGTATATCGTGTCACACAATCTCCGTAGCCCGGTTGCAAGCTTATTGGGATTGGTCAATCTGGTGAAGCATGAGGAGTTGATTTGGAATCACCCCGTCTTTGAGCATATAAGAAAGGCATCAAAATCCCTGGACGACACGGTAAGTGACCTCGGTATGATCGTGGATGTGCGCAACGATATTTATAAGATCAGACAGTTTGTAAATGTAAACGAACTGCTCACCGAGGTAATCACCCCTTTTCAAAAGGAGATACAGGAATTTAACATTGAGTTTTCTTATGATATCCAATGCGAAGAGTTGTACACCATAAAGCCGATGCTCACCAGCATAGTGTACAATTTATTGAGTAATAGTATAAAATACCGATCAAAAGATCGGGTGCCGCATATACACATTAGAACTGCCGAAGTAGACGGAAACTTTCAAATGGTAGTAAAAGACAATGGCATTGGCTTAAATGTGGAAGCCAACAAGCAAAATATTTTTAAGTTGTACAAGCGCTTCAACACGCACACCCAAGGCAAAGGGATTGGATTGTATTTGGTAAACCTACAAGTCAACTCGTTAGGTGGATCAATAGATGTTTGTGGTGAGGTAGATGTCTATACCGAGTTCATTGTTACTTTGCCACCTGCTGATTCAGTACAACATCAATCGATCTGGGAGGAAACCTACGCGGAAATCTTTTTTGATGCGCACTTGAGTCTTATTGGATTGAATTGGAAATCAGCCGTCACCAGTGAGGAGTTGAGAGGCACCTTGCAAAGGAGTGCGGAGTGCATGCGTGAGTACAATGCCACACATTGGCTGATGGACATTAGGGATAGAGGCAATATCAGTGACGAGGATCAACTGTGGCTACTTGATTCTTTCCTTCCTACTATCTTTAAACTGGGGCTCAAGCGCCTTGCGCTGGTTTATCAAGACGAATTACATCCCGATACACTGCGATTCTATAAGAAGAACTCCGAGGTTCTTGAGAAATACGATATTCAGATTTTCTTCACCCGTTCTGCACAGGAAGCATACAAGTGGCTACAGAAGCAAAAGTTCGTGTTGTCCACGAAATAAGAACTTGAGGCAAATGCAGCAATCCCCTATTCGGTAGGTTGGTAATCAATAGGTCAGTTATTGATGATCAGTAATCAGTAGTCCGTCATTGCGCCTGCCCCATCCTCCAGTATCCAGCATCTAGAATCCAACCTCCACCTTAAAATCTTAATACCTGAAACCTAAAACTATACTGGCATGGTACTTCCGTACCATGATTCCTGATCTCCTTTTATTGATGTGATATGGAGGCAATGAGTCCAAATATCAGGATGGAAAAGTAATATCCTTTCAATGATTTGTATTTGGACATTCCAAAGGCTGATGGTGAATCGAATCATTCCAGATCCTACTGCATCCCATAAAGCGACAAAATAGGCTTGTGATAGTTTTTGTTGCGCAATGAATTTGTTCAGTGATACTAATTGTTTTTAATTCAGAGAATAATCGAAGGGGGAGAAGGTTATAATGAACAAAATGAAAAAGTTTCCTAAAAGACTCAAAATTGATCAATAAACGATGGTATGTGTACACCAGGTTGGAAGACCTGGACTCACTAAAAGTTGCTACTTCTGCTTTTTGGAAATGATAATGTTCACAATAATTGCAGGAATTTGCGATTCCTGCATTAACAGCTGGTGCCATTATTATTAATATAAGAAGTGATGTGAAAGTATTTTTCATGGAATTATTGTTCGTTTGTCATAATTTTGAAATCAGCAACATAATATTTTCAATGACCAGTTGAGGTTCTTGAATTTGAATATAATGACCAGATTTTGTAGTTGTGATATGAGTAAAATCACTTACTCCTTCTTTTAAATTCTCGTGAGAATTATACCAACGTTGTTTACTTTCTGCATCGTGCTGAGCATCAACAAGCATACTTGTTAGAACAACTACAGGCACATCTGGCAAACTAGGAAGACTTTGCATGTATTGAGTATTTTCAATCAGCTCCTTGGCTTCCAAAGTGCCACCAAAGTTTGTTCCATGTGTGTCTTTGAAGTTCTTGTAAATCATGTCCTCTTCAGGTTGAGTTAGGTTGTTGAACAATTCATGTGAAGTATCAACAAACAACAAAGCAGCCGTTTTTGAAGGATACTTAATGGCAAAATCCCTGATGATCATTCCACCTAATGAATGGCCAACAAGAATCACTTTTCTATTATTTGCGAATTGATCAATGACCAAATTAAGTTCAGTGCTTAGGCGGTCTATGCCGCGTAGACCTGTACTCTCACCTGAGCCCCCGTATCCTGCACGATCATATAGTAAGACATCCGCTGAGTTTGATATTTTGCCGGTAATATCCTTAACATTCCAAACCCCGTGGTCATCTCCCAAGCCACTTTCAAAGACCACGAGATAGTTTGATCCGTTGGAATAGGAGAAAGATTTTAAATTGTGTGTGCCTACGTCAACGAATATTTCATTAAATGAAATTGATGGACCAATTGTTTCCTTAGAACAACCTGAAAAGGAAATAGTCATGACTATTAGAATGAGAGCTACTACAATGCTCATAGTTACCCACAGAGAAATACGTTCGATGATTTTCATTTCTACTAAATGTTTTGGCTTATCAATTCCAAAACAAATTATTAACAGGGGTATTAGAAAATTTGATTGATGACTGGCTGTATTATATTGATATTATGCAGATCATTGGGAGATAGGTCATAGTAATTGACCTTGACTACTTTTTCAATATTTTATCTTCTGTCAAGGATTTTATTACTTCATCTTTGAAGCTTCTTGCTATCTGGATTTTGGTGTTTCCCAGAACGACCTGGTTGCCAGAGATAGCCACCACTTTAGATTTTGAAACTATGTATGACTTGTGAATCTGAATAAACTTGTTAGAAGGAAGTATCTCTATTATTTTTTTAAGTGGTACGAGAATTAAATGAGACTCTTTCTCACAATGGATACGAATGTAATTTTGCATGGACTCAACATATAAAATATCATCAAGCCTTACCCTAGCCAATTGTTTCTCAGTTTTTACAAAAATAAATTCATCATCTTCCTTTTCTAGTGACTTTAATGATGTGGATTTTGGTATATTTTCCTTAGTTATTTGCTTATAAGCCTTGTTGGAAGCTTGAAGAAAACGTTCAAGCGATATCGGTTTAATCAGATAATCAACCACGTCAAAAGCAAAGCTCTCAACAGCATACTCAGAATATGCCGTAGTGAATATTATTTTTGGTGTTGTATTTAGAGATTTTAAGAAGTCGATGCCTGAAATCATAGGCATTTCAATATCTAAAAATAGCAAATCTATTTTCTCGTTATTTAATATGGTGTTTACTTCCATAGCGTTCTTGCAAACACCTTTTAGGGATAGAAATTCTATTTCATTGACATATTTTTCTAGCCCCTTACGTGCCAAGGCTTCATCATCTACAATCACACAGTTTATTTTCATGCAAGGTGTAATTTCAACTTTACAGTATAAGTGTTATTTTCGTTTGATAGACTAAGATCATAATTGTCTGCATACAGAATTTTCAGTCTCCTCTTTACATTTTCTAGGCCTATTCCTCCATCCTCTTTTTTTTGCTTGTTTATCATTTCATGATTGATTGTATTTCTAACTTGAAAATCCAAAACTCCATTGGATATATGGATTCTTGCATCCAATTTATTTTTTTCTTTTTCGGAGTATAGACTCATGAATTTAAACGCATTTTCCAGGAAAGGAGTAAATAGGAGGGGTGCAATAGTAAGACTCCTTAAGCTCTCTGAGTCAGCGTCAGGTAATTCAATATCAAAATAAGCGTCTTCCCCCTTTCTAATTTCTTCCAACTTAATATAATTAATAACATACTCAAGTTCTTTGGATAATGGAATAAATTCTTCATTGCATTCATACAGTTGATATCTTAGTAATCCAGAAAACTTTAAAAGGATATCTTTTGCCACGTTATCGTTATAGCCAATGAGGTGATAAATACTATTGATCCCATTGAACAAAAAATGCGGATTAATCTGTGCTTTTAGTAGTTCTAACTCTGCAGATAATTTATCTTGTATTAATTGATTTTTGAAACGCTCATTTTGTATCCAATCAAAGGGTAATCTATATAAGAATGCAGCTCCCCAATACAAAACATTGATAAATGAAAAAAGCAACAACAATGCAGCGGCTTCAAGTATAATGGTTTGAGTTGTTGGAATTATGTCAGTTATGCCAGTGGTGTCTATTTGGGATAGGTAAATTAGGTCAAAAATACATTCTACAGTGGAGAGACAAACAATCCAAAAAACAGATTTCGCCCAAAACCCTTTGTTGTCCTTATTGTGTAAATAACGAGGGATTAAGTGGTAGGCATTTAAATAGAAAAGAATCGCGTTGAATACCATTCCATAGGCAGTAGGTACAAGCAATGTACCTTCAGATTGAGTGAATGGGCCTAGCTCTAAGTTTATGAAGGGCGCATTAATGATATACAATATTGAGAACCACACTATGGCGTGCAGGCTAACTTTAATCCAGGAGAATTGATCTCTTGTAGTATTCATCGATATATAAAGTTCTCGGATAAGTTAGTCATGACCAAATAATTTTTATTTCAACTTCAAGATTCTTGATAACCTGTAAGGTTTTAAGGACAAAATGCCATAAATGTTGATTTATGATTTTCATCAACATCCAACTGCACCACGTCAATTAGATTATTTATCTACCTCATTTCATTTGTTTATTCGCAATATCATTTACGAAATGTTATAAGTGAAGTATAATATTTATTAATTAATGAAATGAAGTCTAAGAAAACAGCAATCATACTTATCCTAATCGTACATCTATTCTCAGGATCAGCAGTGGCTTTGCAAACGGATGAAAAATTTACGATCAGCGGTTATGTCAGAGATGCTGAAAGTGGAGAAAGCCTCATTGGGGTTTCAGTATTTGATCCTGTACAATCAAAAGGAACAGTAACTAACATTTATGGATTTTACTCCTTGTCATTGTCTTCTGCTGAATATACCATTCGATTTTCCTTCATCGGCTATAAAAGCCAAAATGTGACAATACTCCTAAACAGAAATCAGACGTTGGATATTGAGCTATCAACAGAAGTATTACAGATGGACGAGTTAGTTGTTTCCGCTGACAAAATGGATAAAAATGTTACCGAAGTTAGAATGAGTACAGAGAAGCTCAATATCCAACAAGTAATAAATATGCCAGCTCTCATGGGAGAAGTTGATGTAATCCGTGGTGTACAATTGTTACCAGGTATTCAATCTGCTGGTGAAGGAACTACTGGCGTGCTCGTTAGAGGAGGATCTGCAGATCAAACTTTGATTCAGATTGATGAAGCTACCGTATTTAATCCATCTCATTTTATGGGTTTCTTCTCAGTATTTAATCCAGACGCCATTAAGGATCTGGAAATATACAAGGGCGGAATTCCATCTAAATATGGAGGAAGGTTATCATCCATTATGGATGTAAGAATGAAAGAGGGCAATAAAAAGAAGTTTGGTGCTTCTGGTGGAATAGGTTTGATCTCAAGTAGATTAACAGTAGAAGCACCTATCATCAAAAACAAGTCTTCATTTATTGTTTCGGCTCGCAGGACTTATGCGGATTTATTCGCAAAACTTTCACCTGACACAACAATAAATAAAAACAAGCTTTTCTTCTATGATGTTAACGTAAAAGCAAACTATGAGATCAATGACAGGAATAATCTATTTGTTTCAGGGTATTTTGGGAGAGATGTTTTTGATTTTGATGATGAGTTTAGATTAGAGTGGGGAAATAAAACGGGTACGGTCCGATGGAACCATCTTTTTTCGAATCGATTATTTCTGAACACAACATTGCTGCATAGCAAGTTTGACTACCTAATTGGAATCGATAGTGGTGCTGAAAGTTTCAAGTGGACATCAGGACTGGAGGAAACCAGTGGCAAATTAGATTTTACTTTTTTTGCCAACCCAAATAACCAAATAGATTTCGGCTATAGTGCCTCTTACCATAAATTTACACCCGCTGTAATTAGTCCATCAGAAGGTTCACTGATTGGCAACTATAGAATAGATGATTTGTTTGCCATCGAACATGCCTTGTATGTTGGTAATGAACATAAAATATCTGATAAGTGGTTAGTAGCGTATGGAGTTCGTTATTCCTTATTCCAAAATTTTGGTCCAGCCGATATTTATACTTATCAAAATGGTAATGATAGAGTGCTCTCTGAAATTACTGACACTACCAGGTATTCGAAACGAGAGGTTATTAAAACCCAAGGTGGGATTGAACCTCGAGTTTCTGCCCGGTATCAGTTAAACAATACTAGTTCATTAAAAGTATCTTATAATAGAACACGACAGTATTTACAACTGGCATCTAACTCTTCAGCGGGTCTACCGATAGACAGGTGGGTGCCAAGTGATGCGTACATAAAGCCTCAAATAGGTGATCAGGTTGCACTTGGATATTTCAAGAACTGGAGTGATAATAAATTCGAGACTTCCATAGAGGGATATTATAAGAACATGAAAAATCAAATTGATTTTAAAGATGGGGCTGACTTGCTTTTTTCAAAAAATATTGAAACAGAAATCCTTTCTGGTAAAGCATGGTCCTATGGGATAGAATTGTTATTAAAAAGAAATATAGGACGAACAACAGGTTGGATAGGCTACTCAATTTCCAAAACAAGGAGACAAGTTCCGGGGATCAACGGAGGAAGAGCGTATAGTCCTAGGTATGATCGCACCCATGATATATCGCTCGTGGTAAGCCATGAACTGAATGAACTAATTACTTTTTCAGGGAATTGGATATTTGCCACCGGGAGTGCAGTATCAAGACCAAAAGGAAAATACGAATTTGAAGGACAATCTGTTGCTTATTATGATGCGCTTGATCGAAACGGATATCGTATGCCAAACTATCACAGAATGGACCTGTCGGTAACCATCCAAAGCAAGAAAAATATGAATCGTAGATGCAAGAGCAGTTGGAATATTTCTATTTACAATGTTTATATGAAGAAAAATCCTTGGTCAATTGAATACAGAGATGTCATTAATGGTGATCCCAATATCGATGACACCAACAAGGTGGTCGTTCAGTCGAGGGAGTTCAAACCAGTTAGTACAATACTTTTCAAATTGGTGCCTTCCATCACCTACAATTTCAAATTTTAAATGCACTTATGATGAAAAAAATAATATTGTTTTTAGGTATAGCCTGCGGATTGGTTTCCTGCCTGGAAGTGTTGGAACTCAATCATGATAATAGCGATCCTGTTTTGGTTGTCGAAGGGTTGATTACAGATAAGCCTGGGCCATACACAGTTAGATTGAGTACTACTGTTAGTTTCAACCTGAGTCAACGATCTAACCCGGTAGAAGATGCAATCGTCACCATATCTGATGACTTAGGCAATCAAGAGATTCTAAATTATGTGGAAAATGGACGATATGAAACAACATCAATGCAGGGTATGATAGGCAGGACCTATTATCTTGATGTTGCTTATGGTGGAGTTAATTACAAATCACAATCAACACTCCTCCCTGTCTCAGCGATTGATACCCTGTATTCTACATTTGAAAAGGCTACCCGCTTTATAGAGGGGGGGTATTATTTGTCCATTGGTGCTAAAAGCGCTAACCCGAACCTTGTAAATTATTTTCGATGGAAAGTATACGAAGCAGATTCCTTATACAATGGAGTGAATGACATTATGGTAGCAAGAGACGATTATTTTGAGGGTGAGTTTGTATTTCAATTTGGATATCCTTTTGAGATTGGTGATACTGTAAAAGTAGAGATGTACTCTTTGAACAAGGATGCTTATGATTACTACCAGGGATTTGTAACCATACTTCAAAGTGATGGGGGACTTTTTAGTCCACCTCCTGTCAACGCTCCATCTAATATTAGCGAGAGAGTCCTTGGCATTTTTCAGGCGTGTTCTGTAGTATCAGAAGAGGTGATCATTGCTAAATAGCCTTAGAGTTTAATGCCAGATGAATAATATAGCTACAGAGGGAAGGTTCTGGCTTGTTCTATTATTTTTTTGGCTTTTAAATTCACATTGCACTTCACTTTTGGCGCAAAGTTATTTATTTGGAAAAATAACTGGCGAAGTCTATGAATCTGACACAAACCAACCCTTAGTTGGTGTGAATGTTATTTTGATAGATACAGAACCCTTGAAAGGATCTTCGACAGATTTATATGGGGAATTCAAAATTGAAAATGTACCTATTGGACGCGTTTCGTTGACGATTTCACATATAGGTTATATCAATAAACATGTCGACAATTTATTATTGACGTCAGGAAAAGACCTTTTTATTAAAATATTTTTACAGCCTGCTTTTGAAGCATTGGATGAAATTGTCATTACTCCAGAAACAGATAAGTCAAAAGCAAATAATGATTTATCACTTGTAAGCACTCGTTCGTTTAACGTTGAAGAAACACAGCGATATGCAGCTGGGTTTAATGATCCCGCCAGGATGGCTTCAAATTTCGCAGGAGTAGCTACTTTCAATGATGAAAGTAATGAGTTGATCATTAGAGGAAACAATCCAACTGGTTTATTATGGCGGCTTGATGGTATTGAAATACCCAATCCAAATCATTATAGAGATGGTGTAGGGAGTGCGGGCGGAGGAGTAAGTATGATTGCGAGCTCAGTATTGTCCAATTCAGATTTTTTCACTGGAGCCTTTCCCGCTGAATACGGCAATGCTTCTTCGGGCGTATTTGACTTATCATTTCGAAATGGCAATAGAGATAAGTTTGAATATTCTTTTCAATCCGGACTACTCGGAATTCAAGGATCAGCTGAAGGACCTCTTAGAAGGGATAATAGATCTTCCTTTTTATTTAATTACCGTTATTCTACGTTGTCCTTATTATATAAAGCAGGATGGCGCTGGGAAGAGGAAGATTCTCTCGATCCTGAATTTCAGGACATAAATTATAAGGTTCAACTTCCAACAAAAGCCTCTGGTTCATTTGCATTATTTGGTTTCACTGGATTAAGTAGGACTGGCGAATCTGCTAGGGGACCTGGATCCCATGATGATAAACAGGAGTTTGAAAGCTATAAAACATCGTTTGCAGGAGTATCTCATACTTACTCATTTAAGAACGGCAAAACGGGTTGGAAGTCTGTTTTGGGATACTCGTATGAGTACGACTTATTCAAAGAAGATACAGTGGGATACGACCGAAAGGAATTTAACATTTTGCTCCGAAAGTTTGTGAACAATGCATTTAGATTCAATACAAACCTTACTCATAGATTCAATAGCAAAGTCCTGATACAAGGGGGAGTTATTTATTCGAAGTATTGTTTCTCTTTATTAAAAAGAGAGTTTGCGGATAACCAGATTGATCTAATGTTAAATAACCGGGGAAGAACTTGGTTTTTTCAAGCTTTTGTACAGGCTCGCAACCAACTGCGTCCTAAAATTGAGATTGTTACTGGCGTTCATTACAACTATCTAAAACTTAATGAAGCCAATTCTATCGAGCCCAGAGTGGCGGTTAGGTATTCATTAGACGGTAAATCTAATTTATCATATGGATTTGGTATGCATAGTAAAATCGAACATTTCACTACTTATTTGACTTTAGGTACCGATGAGAATACTGGAAGACAATATCCAAACAAGAACATTGAATTTGCAAAGGCCTTTCATCATGTTGTAGCAATAAATAGGAATGTGAGTGAAAATGTTTCTATTAAATTGGAGGCCTATTATCAATATAAATTCAATGTCCCTGTCGCAGCAGACAGCGGGTATTATTCCACCATCAATGGGGATGGCCATAGCATTAACATCCCGTTAATCAACGAAGGAAAAGGAAAAGGTAAGGGTGTCGAGTTATCAATTGAAAAGTATTTATCTCATGGCTACTATGGCTTATTTACGGGTTCCATTAGCACCGGAACCTATTCAGATAGGGCATCTGTATGGAGAAGTACACGATACAACGCTAAATACATTGCTACTATTTTGGGAGGAAAGGAGTGGGGTGTAGGAAAGAATAAAAGAAATATCATGTCAATAAATCTAAAATTGTTTTATAGAGATGGATTTAGGATCACGCCCATTGATATTGAGGAGTCTATAAAAAGCGGTAGAGCCGTATTGGACTTGAAAAAAATTTATGACAGTAAAGGGCCAAACTATTTCCGAATGGATTATGGAATGTCATTTCGTAAGAATAATTATAAATATTCCTGGATGCTCTCATTTGACCTTCAAAATGTTACCAACCGATTGAATGTGCATCACCAATACTTTGATAGCAAAGACAAGGCAATCAAGAACACAACCCATTTGGGTTTGATACCAAATGTTAATCTAAAAGTTGATTTTTAATTCCTAGCAACTAAAGCATGGATAGTGGACAAAACACGGAGCATCACAAGGATTACCCCACTACCACATGTGCCTTTTGATTAATTCCTAAGCTCCACACTCCCGTGTAAGAAACACGTACTTTCTGAAATTAAGTTAATTCTTAATTAGTAGGCATGCATACTAAACTGGATGTCCTCAATAATTAAGAATTGGCCTTTTCGATATGAAAAATCCAATAACACATAATTATTTTCTTTGTGATGGAGCATTTCTCCTCAGTTTTTTGCAAATTCATTACAGCTTTAATCAATTCTATAATTAACTCTCTTTAGCATGGGAGTAGGGTGAATTTGCTATGCGCAAACCCTGCTTCCACTTCTCTCTTCTTGGTTATTGCTACCAATTTGTTTTCCAGTCGCTAACAGCTATTGACTAATGAACATCAAGCAAGTTGCCAACTACCTCACGACAGAACGCAGTGCCACACCTGAGGTGATCTCCTTTCGTGCCACGCGCAGAGCAATTGGCATGCTCGGGGTAGCCTTGCCCTTTGTGCTTTGGTGGGGTGGCCTGCTTATCAATAGCACAGCATTACAACCCTCCATCAGTCACTATTACTTTACCAACATGCGCGAGGCTTTCGTAGGTGTACTTTGTGCCGTGTCTCTGTTCTTGTTTACCTACAAAGGTTACAACAAGATGGACAGCTATGTAGCTAATGCCGCAGGCTTTTTCAGTCTGATGGTAGCCGTATTTCCTACCAACATCATTGAAGGCTATCCGGGGCAAAGTATGGTAGCCTCTATACTGGATACCAAAATTCACAACGCCATCCACCTTACCAGTGCGGGATTGTTTTTTGTAACACTGGCTTGCATGTCCTTATTTCTATTTACCAAAAGTGACAAGCCAAAATCACAGTGGAGTAATGCCAGAAAGAGCAGAAATACGGTGTATAAGGTAAGTGGATGGGTCATGCTGCTGTGCATTGTGCTCATAGGAATAAGCGAGCCACTGTTGGATGTTGGAGAAACCAGTAAGATCACCTTTGCCATGGAAACGGTGGCGTTGTTCTTTTTCGGTATCAGTTGGTTGACGAAAGGAGAGGTAGTATTTTCTGAATAATTAAAAACTTAGAGCTCAATATTTAAAATTACCCCCAAACTTTTAAGGTTTAATCGTCAACCCCTAACCCCCAAAATCATGAGTGCAATAATTACCCCCAGTATTCCAGCGAATACTTATCCCACTAATGACACGCTCATTACCATGACCATTGATACAGATGAGATCATGGCTGCAACCACCCAGGAAGCCGTAATGGCTGCTGCAAGGTTCACAGACAACAGGCGCCAGAGTACAGATGAAGGCCCCAATCACCAGACCATGCTGGTGAAAAATAATTTTGTTACGTGGGTAGGGGCGGTTCAAGATGTCAAGGACCATCCTTTGGACAAAGTCTTAATTTATGATGTGACGGGAGCGGGCAATGCATGGCAGAGAAAGGAAGCATCAAGTGGACCAGGGCAAACACATGTCGATGGAAAATCGAAAGGTTCTGGTGCTGCACCGGAGGACTACACCATTGTCTTCTGGGTTTGGAATAACAACCTGGGGTTGGGAAAAGCCTTTCAGATTGATCCCAAGCTGGGTGTTAACAATTAATATGGATGAATTCATTTCATCCATTGAGGCCAATCGTTCTTTCCTTCGTTCTAACTTCTATTTTTCAACTCAGCTTTGCACAGGATCAGAGGATCGCTGACAGTCTACAGTTGATATATGAAAGCGGCACCATTGCTGATTCGTTGCAGCTTCAACTGCTGCGCGAATTGGCATTTAACGAATTGCAAAACCTGGACCGGGGTCTGGGTTATGCAGACGAACTCGTAAAACTAAGCCAGGAAAAGGGAGACTTGATTTATTTGTATCGGGGATACCTTCAAAAGGGTCGCATCAGTAGGCTAAAAGGCAATTTAACGGTTGCCATGACAGCTTTATTCAACAGCGTGAAGGCCGCTCAGGAAGCGAACTACCCAGAGGGCGTAGGTGGTGCCTACATCACCATAGCGGATATCTACTCAGCAAATGGAAACAGCAACAACGCCATCCTGTATTACAACAAAGCAATTGAAATACTTCGAACTACTCCTGATTCAATAACGCTGGCAACGGCCTTCTCCAATGCCGGTGACGAATACTTTAACAAGAAGGCCTACGATTCTGCTTTGTATTACTTTGATGAGTCAGGCAGGATATTTCAACAAACAAATTACAGGATTGGCACGGCCTATAATTTGGGCAACAAAGGGATGGTGTATGCTGAATTGGGAAGAAATGATTTGGCGGAGACCAATATCAACGAAGCCATTGCTATTCTTCAAGAGCTACAGGACTTCTATCCAATTGCAGTTTACCTTACCTACATGTCGGACATCTATCTTAGTAAAAAGGACAATACAACAGCTTTAAAATACGCGCAAAGAAGCCTTGAACTGGCAAAAGGATATGGGCTGAAGGAACAAATCAGCAATGCTAATTTATTGCTTTCAAAACTGTATGAACAGTTTGGCAATGCGAGTGAATCTTTAAAATATTATAAAGACTACGTCACTTATAGAGATAGCGTCAGGAACATTGAAGCGGTACAACAACTGGCAAATCAAAGAACCGATTTTGAAGTTGCTCAGAAACAAATTGAAGTTGATTTACAAACAAGAAACAGGCAGATTATTGTGGTGGCAGCAACCATCGCTTTATTTTTAATTTCGCTATTGGCCTTTGGTTTGTACAGGCGCTATTTATTTATTCGCACCACCAATAAAATTATTGAAGAGGAAAGAGAAAGATCGGAGCGCCTGCTCTTGAACATCCTTCCTGAGCAAACAGCGCGGGAACTAAAGGAAAGGGGGGTAGTCCAGGCTAAGAAATTTGAATCGGTAACGGTATTGTTTACCGATTTTAAGGATTTCACCAGGTCAGCGGAATTCATTGAGCCTGAATTGTTGGTGAAGAGCATCGACTATTACTTCAAAGCTTTTGATCAGATTACGCTACGTCACGGATTGGAGAAAATTAAAACCATTGGAGATGCTTACATGTGCGCCTGTGGTCTCCCCGATAACAATAACAACCATTGCAGAAACACAATACTGGCTGCCAGGGAAATGATAAATGTAGTAAATCAAAAACTGCAAGCTAAGGACGACTTGGTTCATTTTGAAGTAAGGATAGGTGTTCACACAGGACCGGTGGTGGCAGGAATTGTCGGGGACACAAAGTGGCAGTATGACATCTGGGGCGACACAGTAAATATTGCCTCCAGAATGGAGACCAACTCAGTGCCAGGAAAAATTAACTTATCTGAAACCACATTCCAGCAAATAAAGGATGAGTTTCCTTGCGAGTATCGCGGGGTCATTGAGGTAAAACATCGAAGCCCCCTGAAAATGTATTTTCTGTCCTGAACGTCAGGTTGCATGATGGTGCTTTGTATCCTACGCCACTTCGCCATGCAATACTGCTGGCTTACTTATTTTCACCTGTTTCACGGAAGGACACCGACCATTGGAATATGTAAGTGTAAAGTTGTAAATTGTACTTGCCATGAAGTTGATAGCTTTCATCTTGATTCCCATCTGCCTATCATCATGCATTACTTATAGAAACGTAGCCAGGGATCAAGTCCTCACGCCAGAATTGATACGCACTAAAATTGTGTTGGGTAAGAAACATCAGCTGACGATGAAGACTGGGAAGAAGCTTAGAGTTAGGATTTTGAGAGTGGATGACACCAAAGTTTATGGCAACTTGATGGGCGTGAACGATCACGGCAAAAAAGAATGGTCACCATTTGAAGATAATATTGAGAACATGGCAAATAACCTGACCAAATTGGAAGTGCTGAAAGTGAATGTACCGGTCGTGGTGGCCAGTGCTGGTGTGCCGCTCATCATCTTTATATATGCACGTTTATCTGTTGTTGTGGACTGATTGATTTATTTCCCAAAGCGGTCTTCTTATTCTCCAACCATACTGGCGCATTACTTCCGTGCTCTCGTACGGGTACCGGCAACCTGAAACTATCCAGCATCCAGAATCCAGCTTGCCTGCCGTAGCTAAAGCGAAGGCAGGAATCCAGACTATCGACTAAAGACTATTTCAAAACAACCCCGTCTGCACCACCACCAACTCCTGATAATCATACTTCGTTATAGCCCTCTCCGTATTCCCTACAGCCAGCTTCCCCTTCAACTTCGGCACCGTATACGCCTCCAGCAAACGCTCATCAAAAGGTATTACAAGGTGCTCCAAATCCTTCGCGTCACGCACACTCAAGTTCAGCCAATCCTGTTCATTTTCTTTCGGAAGGATCAGCGGCATCCGCGGCCCCTCACTTAGCTTCGGATTGTTGTGTATCCTGCCCATCAGCGCATTGGCCCGGGTAGTCACAATGGATACCGTAGTCCGCTCCACCCCCTCACCACGCCACGTATCCCAAATTCCTGCCAACGTCATCGGCTCATTATTTTTCATGTGGATGTGATAGGGAAAAGCCTTGCCGTTTTTATGATGGTGCTCAAAGAACCCATCCGCAATCACCAAACACCTGCGGCTCACCACCGATTCCCTGAACGCAGGTTTCTCAAAGAGCGTCTCTGCCCTGGCATTGAGTGTTTGATTTTGAATCCGCACCACATCTTCAATACTTTTTGTCCAATGCGGTATCAGTCCCCAGTTCAGCAGCTGGATGCTATCCGGGTTTTGACGGGTAATCACCGGCAGGTCCAGGTGATCGAAACCCGAGGCATGATAGACGGGCCGACTCCCATCAAACACACGATCAAACTCCCTGGGATCCAGCGAATCCCCATACCGGTTCACATACTTCTCCTTAGAGAGGGTAGACGTCCTTATCTCGTAGCACATAGTGCGAATTTAACCAAAATCCCACCGACCACTGGCGGGAGGACGTGGCAATCCCCCAATCCCCAACCAAAAACTAATCATCAGTTGCATACTTGATAATGATCTAAAACAGGTCACTGCACTAACCCCGTTGTTCCTAGTGCGCTGGCCCGGCAAAATAGCGGGGGTGCGCTGGGTGGCGGGCAGAAGCATTATTTTGCCTTGATTTTTTGGTTACTTTTTCATCTAAGGAAAAAGTAACAGCCTGCCCGGCTTGAGGGCGATAGGGTCTCCGAATAAAAAGGACAAGCCCGCCCCGCCTGCCCGTCCGAAGCAACGCGAAGGCGGGGCTTGAGGGCATTAAACGACTATGGACTAAATACAATGGACTATCGACTCACGACTATCGGGACTAAATCCCACAACCTGAACCAGCATCCAGCAACTGGGCATTGTAGGGTACTGAAATAAGTTG
>DDUM01000059.1:0-3319 GCA_002344795.1 Flammeovirgaceae bacterium UBA2338
GAGGGAGATCATTGGGATTTGAATAAACATAAAGTAGAAGAGTTGATCATCCACAACCGTGTAGGTGAAACTGTGCTGACTGACAAGGTGGATAAATCCAGAGGCAATAACCTTGAGTATGTATTTAATAATGTGGGTACGCACCTGGTTGCCATGCAAAGCGATGCCTCCTTTATAGAACAATCATCAGAAGAGTTTGATGCTTACCTTAGTGAAGACGGATTGGACTATATAAAGGAGGAGCGCGAAAAGCTGGGCGAGCAAAACAAAACCGCAACAGAACTTTATACCCGATATTCCAAACTATTGGTACAAGTAGGAGACAGGCTGGATGACACGTATAAAAAGCCAGCAGGGTTAAAATTTGAAATAATTCCCCTTCAAAATCCATATGCGCTAAAATCGGGAGACTATTTGGACTGCAAAGTATTATATCGGGGTAACCCCGTTAATGGTGGGTTGGTTAAAGTTTGGAGCCATGTAGGCAACCGGATTTTTCTTCAGAATATTTATACCGAATCGGATGGAATGATTCGCTTTCCTATCAGCAGTACAGGGCCATGGATGGTGAGCAGTGTTAAGATGGTGAGATCCAATTCACCAAAAGCAGAATGGGAAAGTATGTGGTCGAGTTTAGTTTTTGAAATTAAATAAATTTTCATGAGTAACACACCAGTATCTTCAAGCAAAGCCCCGGATCCGGTTGGTATGTATCCACATGCCCGTAAAGTGGGTAATTTACTTTTCCTTTCCGGTGTTGGGCCAAGGAAGAAAGGGGCGAAGGAGATACCAGGGGTGACTCTGGATGAAAACAAGAACATTATTTCCTATAGCATTGAGGAGCAATGCCATTCTGTGTTTCAAAATGTGCGATACATTTTGGAAGATGCGGGCACGAAGTGGGAGAACCTTGTAGATGTAACAGTCTTTCTCACCAATATCAAGGACGATTTTGCTACGTATAATAAAATCTATGCAGAATATTTCAAAGACAATATGCCGTGTAGGACAACCGTAGAGATTACTGCCTTGCCCACGCCAATTGCGATAGAACTAAAATGTATAGCTACGATAGATTAGATGGAGAAGCTTTCACCACAACCGCAAGTGCGCGAGGCATTGGGGTTGACAAACTGAAACCCTTTGCCGTTGAGTCCATCAGAAAAGTCAAGAGTAGTTCCTAAGAGATAAAGAAGGCTTTTTTTGTCAACCAGAATTTTCACCCCTTTATCTTCAAATACCTGATCGGCCGGCTCAATCTTGTCGTCAAAATCAAGATCGTACATAAGACCTGAACAGCCACCACCCTTTACAGAGACCCTTACAATTTGGGTACCCGTTCTTCCTTCTTCCTGAAGAAGTTCAGAAATTCTGTTTTTTGCTTTATCAGTTACGCTTATCATAATGTTATGATACGGGGTTTAAAACGACACTAAATACTGTAATCATATTGCGGTCTCGTCCGTAGTACAATTTCTCCAAAGCATTAAAAATATTACTTGCCCTGAAATAGGAAGTGTGCAATTCATGATCACCTCCGGCTACCCATTGGATAGTGTAGGAGTTGTCCTTCTCTTTGAAATTCTGAACGTAAGTCCACATCTTATTCAAGGCATCTACCTTATCCGATCCGGTTTCTGAATGGAAAAGAAAAGATTGATTGTGTCTTGGATTCAGCGTGATCAGATCAAGTTTTGTTTTGCCATCCAAAATGCTGTATTCAAAAACCAAGTCGCTGGTGCGAAGACCTAAATAAGCCTTTATTTGTTGTTGAATACGGGCGGCTTCTACGTGAATATCACTAGTAATGTCTGGCATCGTATTATTAATTCAAATACTAAACTCTGAAAAAAATATTAATCAATGACGAATGAAAACTATCTGATGTTCGATACTGGAGTTCTTACGTTTTTAACGATTTTCATTGTCAGTATACACTTATCTTTGTACTAATGTAAAATTCAGGTTAAAAGTTTCTCAATTCGCACAAAATTAAACAATTCCCCTAAACCAAGCGTATGGACAAAATTGAGCACATAGGAATAGCAGTAAAGAACATGGAGGAGGCCAATCGTCTATTTTCAAAATTGTTGGGAAAAGGACCCTATAAAATTGAGGAGGTCCTCTCAGTAGGGGTAAGAACTTCTTTTTTTGATGTGGGGGGAGTCAAAATTGAATTGCTCGAAGCCACGAACGCTGACTCTCCCATTGCAAAATTTATAGAGAAAAAGGGCGAGGGTATTCATCATCTGGCATTTGCCGTGGATGACATTAACAAAAGCATTGCCGCAAAGGTGGAGGAAGGGTTTACTGTGATCAATGACAAGCCAAAAGAAGGTGCTGACAATAAGATAATTGCCTTTTTGCACCCTAAGTCTACTAATGGGGTTTTGGTGGAGTTATGTCAGGAGAAAAAAAATTAGCGTTTGTTTTCCTGGCCGAACTGGAGCTTATTGTAGTGTTTTAATTTCTTTTTCCCCTTCGAGGTTTCATAATAAGGTTTGGGGGTGGCACATGCGCCCAGAAACAACATTACTACCAAAAATATTCCAACTACCTTCTTCATATCGCAAACATAATTTGTACGTAGATACGGTACAAGGGTGGAATTTAAATCAAACAGGAGATATGTCTTACTTTTGCAGGATTAAACAACCAAAAAGCCGTTAAACGGCAGTTACAATATGGCAGAGAAACGATTGGAAATAAATCAATTAGGTGAATTTGGACTTATTGATAGGATTAGCTCAGGGGTCCAGCTGAGCAATAAATCTTCATTATTCGGCATAGGTGATGATGCTGCGGTAATTGATGCAGGTGACGAATCCATGTTATTGTGTACCGACATGCTTACGGAGGGTGTCCACTTTGATTTGTCTTATACTCCGCTTCAGCATCTTGGCTACAAAGCAGTGGTTGTTAATATTTCTGACATCGCAGCCATGAATGGCCGGCCAGAGCAGATCGTGGTAAGTTTGGGCTTGAGCAATCGTTTTTCAGTAGAGGCTGTTGATACGTTATACGATGGCATCGATGCTGCCTGTAAAAATTATAATGTGGATTTGGTGGGCGGAGACATTACATCCTCTGCTTCCGGATTAGTGATTTCCATAGCTGCCATTGGAAGAGTAAAAAAGGACAAAGTGGTATACCGAAGTGGAGCCAAAAAAAATGATATCGTGTGTGTAACAGGTGACTTGGGGGGAGCATACTTGGGGCTTCAAATATTGGAAAGGAACAAACAGGAGTTTTTGATCAATCCGGAAATGAAACCTCAGCTGGAAAATTTTGAGTACATGGTGGGTCGTCAGCTAAAACC
>DDUM01000059.1:3700-6329 GCA_002344795.1 Flammeovirgaceae bacterium UBA2338
TTTGAAGATAAAATTCCAATCGATACGAAAGTATATGAAACTGCGGCCATTGAATTAAAAATAGACCCGGTTACATGCGCACTGAATGGAGGAGAGGATTACGAATTGTTGTTTACCATTAATCAATCTGACTTCGAGAAGATAAAAAACCATCAGGACATTCACTTCATTGGGCATGTTCACGATAATCCAAAGCAAAATTTGCTCATCACAAAGCAAGGGACTCCAATTCCGTTAACGGCACAGGGGTGGAATCATTTTAGGAAAGATTAATCAATCGGATAGGGGATGTAAACGAATTTGGTGAAGTCACGATCTACAACAAAAAGGCAGCAATATTCATCTGGATCTTTATAGGAAGATTTAAAAGCCTCTTCTTTTTCAGTGGCTACCAATTCTCTTTCTATGAACTCGCCCAGAAACGATGCGTAGTAGTTCCAGTCCAATTGCAAATCTTTTTTGGCGAGGAGAATCTGTCCGATGGATATGGAATCTTTGGCAATGGGAAAGATGGGGAAATCGAATCCTGCCTTTCGGATTTGATAAGAAGACTCCTTCAGCGTTTCTGATACCTTAACAAAGTCCTGGCTAATCGTTCCAAGGTACTTGCCATCAAGTTCCGGGTCATTTACCATATATCTTAAATTATTGTTGTGCGAAATTAGAAAATAAAACGGATGGGTTCTTGTCAATGAGTTTCAATCCAATTGTTGGAGAATGTAACCAACGCAGGGAAAAATTCAAAGAACTCATTTTCAAATTCAGTTTCGTATTTGGATAGCTCTACAATGGATTCGTCCATTCTAGAATCAAATGAAGTGCGCCTGGCCATACCAGAAAGCGCACGATGCAGTCCTTCTTTTTTTCCATAGTTAACGAGCCAGTTCCCCTTTTCCATGTAGGGCATCATCCGTTGAGCTTTCAAAGGAAGCATTTCCTCGTTTTCTTTGAGCAATAAGTAGAACCGTTCTGCAAATTCAGGAAGACTTGTTTTATGAAAATGATCCCAATTTTTAGCGAGGAAATAATCGTAGAACATGTCAATGATTACTCCGGAGTAGTGCCTGTACTTAGGTCTTAGTCGATCTTTGCTTTTCTGTACTACTTGATGGCTGTCAGTAAATTCATCAATGGCCCGGTGAAGTGCTACTCCTTTGATTACCTGCGGTTCATATTGCCCCGTAAGGCTACCGCCTTTTACAAAGTCGCCAATAAAATTGCCGATCGTCAATTGGGGGTCATTGCCCGAGAGGTAAATATGAGCAAGAAAATTCATTGGGTGTAAGGTAATTGATAATGTCCTATTTTTATTAAAGAAGTTTTTGACCATTTTTGATAGTCAACCATTGAAATAAAATTATAGCGCATGTCAGCCTTATCTCAGCTTAAGTTATTAGTTAATCTCGCCATGATAGATGATGAAGTAACCGACAAGGAAAAGAAATACATCACGAATATCGGACTTGCCAACGGCCTGACAGAGCAGGATGTAGTGTACTTGTTTAATCAAAACCACGAGGTAATCGTTCCTCAAGGGATTAGTGATGATCGGAAATTTGATTACTTATTCAGTCTGGTACAGCTCATGAAAATAGATGAACGACTCTACAAAGAGGAAATCAAGTACTGTTCTCATGTGGCGGCTAAGCTGGGCTACAAGCAGGAAGTAATGTTCGAGTTAATGCTAAAGGTGAGTACAACCATGAAAAAGGCAGAAATCGAATCGCTGCGAAAGTTGGTTTCAAGCTTACTTATTAAGTAGCCTCATCCTAAAATATCCAGAAATCACACTTCGCGGTCGCGGGTAAAATATCTACCTTTGCGCCTCAAATTAAGCACCTGTAATGACGGGAATGGAACGAATCCGCAATTTCTGCATAATTGCACACATAGATCACGGCAAAAGCACGTTGGCAGACCGTCTTTTGGAAGCTACCGGCACGCTTACCTCTCGGGAGATGCAAGCTCAGGTGCTGGATAGTATGGATTTGGAGCGTGAAAAAGGCATTACCATTAAATCCCATGCTATTCAAATGCTCTATTCATTTGAGGGGGAGGAATATGTGCTTAACCTTATTGATACTCCTGGACACGTAGACTTCTCCTATGAAGTATCTCGATCCATCGCAGCCTGTGAGGGAGCTCTGCTGATCGTAGATGCTGCTCAGGGAATTGAAGCGCAGACCATTTCTAACTTATACCTGGCATTAGAACATAACCTTGAAATAATACCAGTACTCAATAAAATTGATTTGCCTGCGGCTCGGCCAGAAGAGGTCACGGATGAAATCGTAGAGTTGATCGGTTGTGATCCAAGCACCGTACTGCATGCCAGTGCCAAAAATGGTATTGGAATAACTGAAATATTGGAAGCTATCGTCAGACGGGTTCCAGCGCCAAAAGGCGATCCCAATGCACCTCTTCAGGCAATGATTTTTGATTCTGTTTTCAACTCATTCAGAGGGGTGGAGGTGTACTATAGGGTGTTTAATGGCACCATGAAACAAAAAGACATTGTGAAGTTTGTCAATACTGGCCGAACTTACAATGCAGATGAAATAGGGGTACTAAAGCTTCAAAAGCAGTCGTGCAAAGAAATAAGTGCCGGAAACGTGGGTTATTTGATTTC
>DDUM01000061.1 GCA_002344795.1 Flammeovirgaceae bacterium UBA2338
ATAGATATTGACTATCGGGGCAGTGCAGGTTACGGTCGCGACTGGCGTACAGGTATCTACAGGTTCATGGGAGGAAAAGATTTGACCGATAATGTAGATGCTGCCAAGCTATTGGCAGACAAGTACAATGTTGATCCCAAACGCATCGGGATATATGGAGGATCGTATGGAGGATTTATCACATTAATGGGCATGTTTACTACCCCAGATGTTTTTGCGGCTGGAGCAGCATTAAGGCCTGTTACCGATTGGGCGCACTACAACCACCGGTATACTTCCAACATTCTCAATGTACCTTATGCCGATAGCATTGCTTATGTAAAAAGTTCTCCGATCTACCATGCGGAAGGATTGAAAGGAGCATTGCTGATGTGCCATGGAATGGTAGACACCAACGTGCACTTTCAGGATGTGGTAAGGTTATCTCAACGACTAATCGAATTGGGCAAAGACAATTGGGAGCTTGCTGTTTATCCTGTAGAAAACCATGGCTTTGTAGAACCAAGTAGTTGGACCGATGAGTACAAACGGATTTTCAAACTCTTTGAAGACAATCTCAACCCCTGACCTATTTTCGAGGCAGGGTTCATTTTGATTTTCATTATCCACACAATAATACTCATGCGCAATGCATGAGTATTATTGTTTTTCAAGGCCTTAATAATTTTGTACATTTAGGGTATCCTAACCTATCCCAACCATGCAATTCAAGAAAGTGACCCAAACTGTTCTTTATTCATTGTGTCTCTTTGTTTTAGCTTCCTGTTCTGCACCAAAGGATAACGACAAACTAGGCAGTGTTTACTTCGATGTAACCGGCTCAGAGGAAGCAATAAAACATTTTGAAGAAGGTCTTCTGTTACTTCACAGTTTTGAATTTGATGATGCGGCAACCGCTTTCATTGAAGCTCAAAAATCAGACTCCACCATGGCGATGGCCTATTGGGGCGAGGCGATGACATACAATCATCCGTTGTGGGCAGAGCAGTCCTATGAAGAAGCCACCACAGCATTGAATAAGCTCAGTGATTCTCCGGAAGAAAGAGTAGAGAAATCTTCCACAGCCATTGAAAAAGACTTTATGAGGGCTGTCAACATCCTTTATGGAGAAGGGAGTAAATATGACCGTGATGTGGCTTATTCCGAGTTCATGGCTGAGGTCTACAAAAATTATCCTGAGAGCCAGGAGGCGGCAGCCTTCTATGCGCTTTCCTTGTTAGGCTCTGTGCCAGTGGGGCGCGATGAAGAAATCTATGAAAAAGGTGCGGTAATCGCCAAAGGCATTCTAGAGGAAAACCCAAATCATCCAGGCGCATTGCACTACCTCATCCATTCTTATGATGATCCCGACCATGCAAGTGCTGCCGTGGAGGCTGCCAACCGTTATATGCAAGTGGCCTCTGCCGCTGGACATGCTTTACACATGCCTTCACATATCTACGTAGCGATGGGCATGTGGGATGATGTAGTGCGATCCAATGAACAATCTTATGCAGCGAGCGTAAAGAGAATGAAAGAAAAGAACCTTAACAACGATGCCAGAGGTTATCATGCATTGCAATGGCTTGTGTATGGCTACTTACAACAAGGTAGAATAGAAGAAGCCCGACAAATAGTGCATGACATGGCGCAATATACTTCCGAACTCCCTTCTGCCAGAGCAAGGGTACACATGAGCATTATCAAAGGTGCCTATCTGGTGGAGTCAGAAGATTGGACAAGTGAAGAATCCAACATTGAGGTAGATCAATCCGGACTTAATATTAGCATTGTAGCCACCAATAAGTTTTTGGATGGCATGAAAGCCTATCAACAAAAAAATACCGAGTTGTTAGATGAGCAAATCAATACCCTTGAAAAAGAAAGATTAAAAGTCACCATTCAAATTGAAAACAAAGGAATTGCCCTTTGTAGTGGGGTGGGGTGGGAATCACAAAAAGCCAATCAATTGGATGTAGATCAGGCTCAGGTAATGGAAATGGAACTACGCGGTTTGGCTGCCGACCTGAAGGGAAATAAAGAGGAAGCCAATGACTGGTTGAAGAAGGCTTCCCAGTTAGAACAAAACATCAGCTACTCTTATGGGCCTCCTACAGTAGTTAAGCCTTCATTTGAATTATATGGAGAGTGGCTGGTTGAAAATAATCGATTTGAAGAGGCTCTTGCTCAATTTGACTACAGCCTTAAGCGAGCACCAAAGCGTATCTTATCACTAAGAGGCAAGCTTGCCGTTGCTAAAGCTTTGGGCAATGCTGCGTTAGAAAATGAAGCTCAAACACTATTGGATGAGGCGCTTCAAAAAGCAGATAACATAGTTGCCACATCACAAATTTTATAATCACACAGCAATTTGTCGATAGACAGCGCTCATCTCAATTTTAGTCAGGACTCATTGTGGGTACTTAATTTGTGTCTGGCCATCATCATGTTTGGTGTGGCGCTCGATATCAAATGGGAAGATTTCAAAAAAGTTTTCATATCTCCCAAAGCCACCTTCGTGGGATTGTTCTTGCAATTTATTCTTCTCCCCGCCACAACATTTTTGTTGGTTTGGATTCTTCAGCCGAGACCAAGTATTGCACTGGGAATGATACTCGTAGCGGCATGCCCGGGAGGAAACATTTCCAATTTCATGACACATCTTTCAAAAGGAAATACGGCACTCTCGGTTAGCTTAACTTCTATAGGAACACTGCTCGCCATTGTAATGACTCCTTTGAATTTACAAGTATGGGCGAGCATGTATCCGCCCACCGCAGCCATTTTAAATGAGGTAAGCCTAAACCCATGGGAGATGTTAGAAACAATAGCCGTACTTATTGGTATACCGTTGATATTAGGAATGGCCATCAGTAACAAGTTTCCAATCATTGCAGCAACTATCTCCAAGCGTGTAAAACCTATTTCGATTTTCATTTTTGCCATGTTTGTAATCGTGGCCTTTGCCAATAACCTGGATACATTTCTTGAGTTTATCCATCTGGTTATCATTTTTGTTTTCATCCACAATCTGGTCGCTCTTTCACTTGGATACAATGTGGCAAGGCTTTTTAAATTAGGTATTGAAAACAGAAAAACATTGGCCATCGAAACTGGTATACAAAATTCTGGATTAGGCCTCATCCTCATCTTTGGGTTCTTCCAAGGGCTTGGTGGAATGGCTATTGTTGCTGCATGGTGGGGGATTTGGCACATCCTGTCAGGGCTTGCCATCTCATCTTATTGGTCACGCAAGACCACAACACAAACGACCTAGGTAGTAATCAAACGCATAAAAAAGTATTGGATAATGCCATCTGCATAATATATTATGTAACGCTTAGTTTCTTTGATAACTTTGCTGACCAAATTTCAATTAAAACTATGAAAAGATTACTTAACAATTATTTATTGCTGCTAGTTGGCCTTTTCCTATTCTCTTGTGGTCAGGAGAAAGTAGAGACACTATCAGATACTTTTAAACGCATCAATGATGAGGTGATGCAAAACTCTAAGGCCTACGCTACCCTAGGGGAAGCAACCTCAACAATTGGGCACCGGCTCACAGGATCAGAAAATGGCGCTAAAGCTGAAGAATATACCTACAACAAATTCAAAGAATACGGATTTGATGATGTAAAATACCTGGAGTTTGAAGTTGAAGCTTGGTCGAGAGGAGACATTGAAGTAAAAATCGATGGCACCAATGTTCCCGCAGTTACATTGGCCCACTCGCCAGTGGAGTCTGACGTTACCGGGCAACTGGTAGATATGGGTAACGGATTAGAAGCTGATTACGCAGCTAAGCCAGATGCCGTTAAAAACAAAATAGCTGTTGTGTACATCGGCATTCTTGATGGAAGCCCCGAAGGATTGAATAACCTGCACCGAAGCGAAAAGACTGCGCTTGCAATTAAGTACGGAGCTAAAGGAATTGTGATCATTAATCAGGTAGCTAATGGAGTGCTGCTTACTGGAACTGCTTCTGTTACTGGAGAATTAATTCCAATCCCTGCTGTTTGTATTGGCAAAGAAAATGGTATGGCTTTAAAAGAAAAATTAAAGTCAAAATCTATCCAGGCTCAAATAAAGATGACCAACCACAGCAATTTGATTAAAGCACGTGATGTAGTGGCCACTCTTAAGGGATCAGAAATACCTGAGGAGAGAATAATCATTGGAGGCCACCTTGACTCTTGGGATTTGGCTACAGGCGCAATTGACAACGGGATTGGTTCATTCTCAGTATTGGATATCGCCAGAGCATTCAAAGCCAATAACCTGACCCCTAAGCGCACAATACAATTTGTAATGTTTATGGGCGAGGAGCAAGGATTGCTCGGCTCTCGGTATATGGTAGAGCAGGAAATCAAAAATGGCACAATTGATAACATCAAGTATATGATGAATTTGGATATGTCCGGAAATCCCATTGGCATCAATGCTGGTGGCAAATTGGACGATCCTGATTTCTTTACCACACTTGGAGCAGAAATCAACAAAATTGATACCCTCTTCCAAAACCAATTTACCAACAGATCTGGTCTTCATAGCGATCATCAGCCATTTATGCTGGAAGGTGTGCCTATCGTAGGAGTAATAAGCAATCTTGATCGTTCGATCTACGGATGTTATCACTCTGATTGTGATGATTTCGATTTAGTCAACGAAGCACATATGGTCAATACTGCCCGCTTTGGCACCATGATTTTATATGGATTGGCTAATGCTGAAGCACTCCCTGCCAAGAAAATGGATAGTGAGACCACCAAACAATTTATGATTGAAAATAACCTAAGAGAGCCCTTAACAATCGGAGGAGATTGGAAATGGGGTGATGAATAGTTACAAGAAAACGTTATAACAAGAAAGAGGCTGTCTCAAAAGTTAAAGAATGTCGTTTTTCTGAGCGAAAGCGAAGAATCTCCATAGTTTGAATTTACAATTATGGGATGTTTCTCCGCCTACTGGCGGATCAACCAAACGTGACACTTTTGAGACAGCCTCTTTTCTTTTTTCATTATCCCTAATTCTTAATTACTGCATTATCGTAAAAACCGGCAACATCCTTTTTCAACTGGATAAGGGCTGGCTTAAGGATGTACATCATATGGCCTGCCTCGTAATAAGACATAGTGATGTTGTCCCTTAGGCTTTCATCAAGAAACATATGATTTACCGTGTACTCCGTTCCGAAATAAGGCGTTGCCAAATCATAATAGGCGTTACAAAAATGCACCTTAAGGTATGGGTTTTGGTGCATCGCTGAACGCAGGCTTTCTGCAACATTAAGGTATTGGTTCTGCACATTGTTATAGTTCCATGGCCTGGCCTTTCCTCCGGTATAGTATGGATTGTCCTCTGTAAATTTCAATTCTCTCCGCAGGTAATCATTAATGGCCATAGCATACGGTCCCAGAATAGCTGCATTACTAGGGTCAAACTCATAGCGCTCTCCCGCATCATCATAATCAAAACCTGTAAAGCGGCCATCCAAACGTCCCACAGTTTTTCCATCCGTGCGCAGCAGCTCTTTTACAAACCTGCCAATGTTAATGCGGTAATTGGTTTGACGGATATACGCTTCACTCAACCCTGTGTAACGGTGAAGCTTTGAAGTAATGGATTGCTTTTCTGCCGCTGTCATTTGGTCTCCTTTCATCAGCGCGGAAGCGTATTCGCCCAAAGCAAACTCTTCCACCTCATCCAAAAATGGTTTTAGCTCCTTATACTGGGGATCCACTTTCTTATGATACCAGGCTATCGCACTATAGGTAGGCAGATAGGTAACTGCTGGTAAATCATTTCCCTTGTGCATTACTTCTGTCTGCCAATTCAATACCGCAGACACAAGCACAATTCCATTGAGGTACATGCCGTAGGCACGCGCCAAATAACTGGAAAGGCCTGCAGCACGTATAGTGCCATAACTCTCACCTGCAATAAATTTAGGTGAGCCCCAGCGCTCAAACCGGCTTGTTGCCAAATGAATAAATGCGCCTACCGACTCGATATCTTCCTCGTAGCCAAGAAATTCCTTCTTATCCACACCATCCAATGGGCGGCTATAGCCTGTCATGATGGGGTCGATAAAAATTAAATCCGTGGCATCAAGCCATGAATATTCATTGTCAACAATTTTATATGGAGGGGGAGTTGGTGCTCCGAAATCTGTCATGGCTATTCTTCTGGGACCCAACGCTCCCATGTGCAACCACATGGAAGGAGCTCCTGGCCCTCCATTAAACGTAAAAGTAATAGGGCGTTTTGTCGGGTCTGTTACTCCGTCTTTTTGATAATAAATAAAAAACATCTTCCCTCTGGGATTTCCGTTTTCATCAGGGATTAACATATATCCAGTTGTAGCTGTGTAGTTAATGGCCTGACCATTTATGGTAACCTTATGTTGGGTTTTAGACAGAACAGGTGCTGCAGCTTTGTCTTGCGACTGGGCAACAGAGTAAATAAATACAAATAGGGTAATAATAAAATTCTTCATTTCTAATAAAAATATGACTTACATTTTAGTGGGTTCCTTCTTCATCATTATCATCTCGATACCTTTTTCCTTGATCATATCATTGATAGATGATACGTTGCTATCGATAAGGGCATCCAGTTTATTCAACTCATCATCAATTTGTTTTGAAAGCTCTACCCGAACCTGCTCTGCCTGTTGAGTAGGGGGATAATCTCCCGTTCCTTGTTCGTACATCAAAAACGCCAATCTGTTGTTGAGCTTAACACCAAAATTCAAAGGATCCTGACTTGCTTCATTCTTAGTCTGATGAATATTGTTTTCAATTACCGTAAGGTCATCCTGAAATTTTTTCATTGCATCCAGCAAGTTTTTATTTTCCGGCTTTTCGTCCACCTTGGTCTTCACATAGTTCATATCTGTTTTAATCCTTCTTATATCAAGAATACCCTGATGGGCATCACTTACTTTATCCCGTACTTTAGACAGGAAATCAAACTGATCCTGAAATTCCTGTTGTGTGGTTGTCACACGTGGATCTTTTACAATTTCAAATTCCTGTTCAGTTGTCTGCCCGTTCACTGTTAATCTGGCTTTGTATTTTCCAGGTACTGCCTTTGGTCCAATATTAGGAGAGGAATAAAACACAAGGCCTGGGAATGTTTTGTAGCCGGGGTAACGCATGTTCCAGACAAACCTATTCCCCCCCTTGTTTACTTTTAATTGTGTGCCGCGATCTTTCGACTTGTTGGAAAATGTTTGAATTACATCTCCATCCATCTCCATTACCTCAATGGACACCTCACTCTTTTCATCAATGCCTGATACATAGTAGTGCATCATTACTCCGTTAGGATGGTTTTCTCCTTCCAGTCTTCTGTCGGGGCTTCCCCAACCTGACCCACCAGCCATTCTATAAGTTGGCATCGGCTTAAAAAGATGCGATTTTTTAGTTTCAATGTCTTTTGACAATTGCTGAAGAGGAGTAAGGTCATCAATCATCCAAAAGCTTCTGCCATGTGTCGCTGCTATTAGGTTATCATTCTTCACCACCAGATCATGAATAGGAACAGGTGGGAGGTTTAATTGAAACGCTGACCAACTCGTGCCATCATCAAATGACACCCACATTCCTTTTTCTGTTCCCGCATACAATAATCCTTTTCTCTTTTGATCTGCCCTTACCACTCTTACATATTCCTCAGCTGGTATGCCTTTTGTAATCAGCGACCAGGTTTTTCCATAGTCTTCCGTTTTATAAATGTAGGGAGCGTTGTCACCAAACTTATACGAAGTCCCTACCACATACGCTCCTCCTTTTACAAAAGGATTCACATCAATACTGTTCATCATATTATTCTTAGGCGCCATGGGTGGTGTAACATTGTTCCAGGTCTTTCCTCCGTCCTGTGTCAGGTACACCAGTCCATCATCCGAACCTGTCCAGATTTCATTTTCTGTGTAGGGTGATTCGGTGATCACAAAAATATTGGCATAGTATTCTGCGCCTGTATTGTCTTGCGTAATCGGGCCACCTGAAGACTTAATGGTCTCCGGATCATTGCGGGTTAGATCGGGGCTAATCACTTCCCAGCTTTGACCTCCATTAGTGGTAGCGTGTAGATGATTTGACCCGGCATACAATTTCTTTGGGTTATGGGTACTGAAAACTACTGGGTAGTTCCAGTTGAAACGATACTTCATTACCTCTGCCCCAGAACCTGCTGGAAGATCAGGCCATACATTAGTGGATCTCTCCTGGCCAGTTTCCAGATTCTCCATATTCATGTACCCTTTGTAACCTCCACCATAAATAATGTTATTGTTCAAAGGATCAGGTGCCACATGTGCGCTTTCACCCAGTGCCAATGCTATCCAATCGCTTTCAGTAATGGCTACACCATTACCTCTGTGATTGATTCGAACACTTGAGTTGTCTTGTTGCGCACCATAAATCCTGTAGGGAAAATGATTGTCGGTAGAGACCCTATAAAACTGAGCAGTAGGTTGGTTGTGATAGGTAGTCCAGTTTTCTCCTCCATCATTGGATACCTGCGCTCCTCCATCATCCGCAATAACCATTCGCTGATTGTTATTGGGATCAATCCATAAATCATGGTGATCTCCGTGAGGTGCATTCTTTAATTCAAACGAAACACCCCCATCCTTGGAAACACCATAACTTACGTTCATCACCCACACTTTATCTTCGTTTTGCGTGTCGGCCGTAATTCGGGTATAGTACCATGCCCGTTGGCGTAGTGCTCTGTCCTCATTCACTTTTTTCCAGGTTGCCCCGGCATCATCTGATCTATATACTCCTCCTTTTGCATTTTCAATAATAGACCAAACACGGTTTGAATTAACAGGAGAAACGGTTACACCGATAATTCCATTCGGCCCTTCAGGCATGCCGGGGTTATCGGTAAGTTCATCCCAGGTATCACCTCCATCAGTACTTTTCCAAAGTTTGGAATCAGGTCCACCACTGTCCATTCTGTACCCGTTGCGTTTAATGTTCCACGTACTGGCATACAGAATGCGTGCATTGTTAGGATCAAATGTCAAATCAACGGCACCTGCTTTATCATTTATAAACAAAACCCGTTCCCATGTAGCTCCTCCATCTTTACTTCTGTACACGCCACGCATGTCATTGGGTTTCCACAAATTTCCCATGGCGGCCACATATACCAAGTCCGGATTCTTCGGATGAATTCTTATTCTTCCAATATGCTTGGAGTCTTTTAGTCCGATGTGCTTCCACGTAGTTCCGGCATCAACACTTTTCCAAACTCCCCATCCTGATGACACATTGCTTCTCACACCTTGTTCACCCTCACCCACGTAAACCACATTGGGGTCGCTCTCTGAAACTGCAACAGCTCCTATCGTTCCTCCAAAATATTTATCCGTGATGTTAAACCATGTTTGTCCGGCATCCACACTTTTCCACACGCCTCCACCAACAGCTCCGAAGTAATAGGTGTTGGGATCGCCTACTACACCTGTTGCCGTCACTGATCTGCCTCCCCGAAAAGGACCGAGCTCTCGCCATTTTATGCCTTCATAGTATTGCTGATCAAATGTTAAAGCAGCACTGGAATTGTTTGCAGTAGCCGTTCCTTTTCTTCGTTGTGCAGAAGCGCTCTCGATGACGAGCATTGACAGCACAAACAGGGCTAATAATTTTACTCTCATGGTATCTGGTTTGGGTTTGGTTTTTTTAAATAAAAGAGGCCACCTTACTCAGGCAGCCTTTTTCAAATCATTCATTATATAAATTGATCAACATCTAAATATTACATTTTTTCTGGATCCTTGGCCTTGATCACAACAGCCGGAATATTTTCAGACTTGAACATCTCGTTATAAGAGGCTATATCCTTATCTATTATAGATTGCATTTCTTGCTTGTGTTTTGACCACTGACTATCAATCTCCTGCCGTCTGTCTTTTACACCTTTTGTTAAAGCAGGCTCATGTGAATCAGCAACTCCCAATAATTGGAAAAATTCCGCATTCAATTTACTTGGCCAGTTGATCACGTCTTGTCCGTTCTTTTGTCTTGTCTCAATCACATTGGACTCCCAGGATTCAATCTTCTTCAATAATTGCTCGCCCGTTTCAACCACTTCTTTAGCATCTGGTTTAGATTTTAATACCTCATTGTGTAGTTCTATCTGTTTCTTTACACTTCGCAATGAATTAATCGAACCGTGAATATCTTCGATGGTAGACTCTACTTCTGAAAGGAATTGTTGCTGAGCTGCCCATTCAGCCGCTGTTGCTTTTACCCGTGGATCAGAAATGATTTCAAATTCTGTAGAAGAGGTTTCTCCTCCATACGTCATTACCGCCTTGTATCGGCCCGGGCCTACGCGATGACCATTATAACTTCCATACACAAATGCATTCGGAACATCTTTTATGTTTTCATGACGAAAGTCCCATGCGAATCGATTAATTCCTGCTTCTGCCGGGATAACCTGAGGAGCAGAAGGCCCACCGGGGTAGGGCTTGAAATTTTTGTCTTTAATGTTGGTATAAGATCTGATGATATTGCCGCTCAAATCCTGGATTTGAAGCGTTACTACATTAGAGTCTGCTTTTTCTTTCAGGTAATAATCAAGGATCACTCCATTCATTGGGTTTTGCCCCACATTAGGAGGCAATGGTCTCCATGAGGGAGAAAAACTTGTCAATCGATACGTAGGTTTGGGCGTATACAATTTTACTTTCTCAGCTCCAAACTTTCCTTTTGATTGCTGTATCGCTCCCAAATCATCTAAAATCCAAAATGCGCGTCCTTGTGTAGCGGCTACCAAATCATTTTCATGAATTACCAAATCAGTAATGGGAACAATTGGCATATTGAGTTGGAATCTGTCCCATGATTTTCCTCCATTGAAAGAAATATAAAAACCTCTTTCAGCCCCTGCGTACAATAGATCTTTCACTTTCTTATCCTCTCTGATCACTTTGATAAAATCATCCTGATCCACTCCGCCTCCCAACTTAGTCCAGGTTTTACCATAGTCAGTAGTCTTGTATGCCATGTTACTGAAGTCATTGAACTTATAACGTGTAATGGCAACGTAAGCGGTACCCTTATCAAAAGGAGAAACCTCAATGGCACTAATTAATGATTCAGGCACACCTGGAGGTGTAATATTTTCCCAATTTTTACCCCCGTCTCTTGTCACATAAACCAACCCGCAGTCACTTCCTGTATAAATTACATCCTTTTCATGTGGTGACACCGCCAGATAACTAATGGTGTTATAGTTTTCTCCTCCGGCTCCTTCATTGGTAAATGGCCCTCCGCCCGCACCTTGTTTTGCTTTTTCATTTCTTGTCAAATCCGGGCTAATCTCCTCCCAGCTTTGTCCCCAATCTGTAGATTTAAAAACGATATTACCTGCATGATAGATTGTGTTTTTATCCTGAATAGAGGAAACAATTGGGGCGTTCCAATTGAATCTGTATTTCATGTCCTTTGCTTCATACGCCAGGTAAGTGGCAGGATCTTCTCTTACATCTTTGGATTCTCCCGTGTTGATATCCAACACGTCAATATTTCCCTGATAACAACCGCCCATTAACTTTATAGGATTCTCAGGATCAAATACAATAAATGCACTTTCACAACCAGGACCATTAAACCAATCTCTTTCAGTAATGCCTGCCGAATTTGTTCTGCTGGCAATAACTACGGAAGAATTGTCCTGCTGACCTCCGTAAACCTTATAAGGGAACACATTATCAACGGCTACTCTATAAAACTGTGCTGTGGGTTGATTGCCTTGTGTACTCCAGGTAGCTCCTCGATTGAAGGTAATTTCTCCACCTCCATCATCACCGAGTATCATATTGTTATTGTCCTTAGGATTAATCCACAAATCATGGGTGTCACCGTGGCCTACCGCAACTCCTGTAAAGTTTTTTCCTCCATCAATGGAGCGCATCATGGGAGCATTCAATACGTATACAATGTCTTCATTGATGGGATCTGGAAATACTTCCATGTAATACCACGAACGCGAACTGAGGTCCTGATTGTTGCTCAGCAAGCTCCACTTATTACCACCATCATCGGAACGATAAAGACCAGATTTGGATTTTTCAGTTTCTACGATAGCATATACTCGGTTTGAATTTGCTCTTGAAACCGCAACCCCCATTTTACCCAGATCTTTCGGAAGACCTTCAACAATTTTTTTCCAGGTATCACCTCCATCCGTAGATTTCCACAGCGCTGATCCAGGACCCCCACTAATTACTTTCCACGGAAGACGTCTATGGTCCCAGGTGGCCGCATACAATATCCTTGGATTATTCATGTCCATATTCAGACTGGACACCCCTGTATTCTCATCTACATACAAAGTGCGTTTCCATGTTGCTCCACCATCAGTAGATTTATACACGCCCCTATCCGAACTTGGGCCATGTACTGCGCCCTGAGCACCTACCAGTACGATATCAGGGTTTGTTGGGTGAACTGCAATCTCAGATATGTGCCTTGTTTTCTCCAATCCAATGTTCTTCCACGTAGCACCGGCATCCGTGGATTTATATACACCATCTCCGTAGGTGGTCATCACACCGCGAACGGCATGTTCTCCCATTCCCACATAGATTACATTAGGGTCAGACTCAGAAATAGCAATCTCGCCCACAGAGCCTGATTTAAGAAAACCATCAGAAATATTTTTCCAGGAAGCCCCTGCATCTTCTGTCTTCCAAATCCCTCCACCTGTATAGCCCGTATAGTAGACCATGTTGTTATTGATCACACCAGAAATAGCATTGGATCTACCTCCACGGTAAGGGCCGATATTGCGCCATTTCAGGCCTTTATATAAATCCGCATTGATGCTACTTTGCGCAGGCTGTACAGGAGCGTTTTTAGACCTTTTTTGCGCGTAAACAAGACTTACAGATAACATCAAAATACCTGCAAGTAGATAGGGTTTTCTCATAATAAATTTAGGTTTTCGAACTAGCTAAATACCAGAATCCTCCGCAAAAATCCTATAAATATTATTTGATCGGCTTTTGTCAATCTCAATCATTAATAACTGCCAGAAGTGAACAGCACGGATGGATTAAGCACTTAATTTTTGAACAGGTAAATCTGCCACAAAGGCACAAGGCCACAAAGAACTCTTAACTGCACCAAACAGGATAGTTTATCCTATGTTAGTATTTGATGTTTCTAAAAAGTAGCTATCGGTTTTTCATTTGCCGAAGTGCCTGAGCGAAATTATTTTTAATTTCATTTCCATCATTATGTCTGCTGTTTTTGACAATCCACTTTCCATTAACAATGGTGCCTAATGCATAATTTGCATCCGCAGAATAGACGATTGTAGCGGCTATATTTTTAAGTGATGTTGTTGCCAACAATGGTGACTTTGCATCGAGCACCAGTGCATCAAGAGGTTTACCTGGTTCAAAATTCTCCCGTGATTCAATCCCCATGGCTTTGCGTCCGGAAACAATTCCCTCATTAATCATATAGTGCGCAGCATCTCCTTCAAAAGTATTTCGTTCGTTGGTCACCAATCTCTGCCGATAGTCTATCATTCTAAACTCTTCCAGTGGATTAATCCCAATGTGACTATCTGTTCCAATCGACCACCTGCCTCCCAGCTTCACGAACTCTTTCATTCTGAAAATACCATCCCCTAAATTACCTTCAGTGGAAGGACACAACACGACTCTCGCTCCCGACTTTGCTAATCTTGATAATTCATCGTCATCTAAGTGTGTAGAATGAACAAGGTGAAATCTTTCATTCACTGGAAGATTGTCTAACATCCACTGCATAGGGCGCTTGCCGCTATAATCCATGCAATCAGTTACTTCTTTTTTCTGCTCGGCTACGTGGATATGAAATGGTAAATCAGTCGGCATGACCTCAACTGTTTTAATAATATCATTTAATTCTACTGCCCTCAATGAGTGTATACTGAACGCTAAACATGCACCATCATAATGCTTAATCACCTCCTTCGAAGCCTCGAAAAGCTGAAGGTATTTGTCCATTGATTTTGAAATAAATCTACGCTGACGAGACTCCGGACCTTTGCCAAAGGTCCCCATCTGATAAAAAACCGGGACAAGGGTAATTCTTATGCCTGCTCTTTTAGCCGCAGCCACCATTCGCTCGCCCAACTCTGCCGGATTATTATAATGGTGTCCATCCTTATCGTGGTGGAGGTAATGAAATTCAGCCACCTGGGTATAACCATGGCGTACCATTTCCGCATATAACATGGTTGCTATCGCCTCAACCTGATCCGGATCAACAGAAAGTGCACATTGGTACATTGCCTCTCGCCAGGACCAAAAATCATCTCGGGTTCCAACAGGGTGATTTTCAGCAAGTCCAGCCATGGCATATTGAAATGCATGTGAGTGTGCATTTTGAAAACCAGGCACAGCATATCCATCTACCGCCTCCAAACCAAAACCATCAGAGGGAGGCGCCTCAGACAAATACCTAATCATTCCGTCACTATCTGTGCCCACATAGGCAGGACTTATCCAATGATCTCTTTGGAGAAGTCCTTTGAATTTGAAGTAGGTAAGTCCCTTACCCTCACCCCCTCCCCTCTCTTTAGAGGAAATAATATTTGAACTTTTCATTTTACTCAAGTGTATCAATCAATCTTTCAAAAGTGTCTTTTAAAATCGTGCGCATTTCTTCGGCTCTCTCTGCATCGTACTGAAGTTCGTCATCTTTCATGTACATCACTTTACTCATCTCCAGCTGCAAAGCATGTTGATTTTCAATAGGCCTTCCAAAAAATCGGGTGATGTAGCCTCCCTTAAACGGATGATTGTGACTTACCCTGCGGTTAGCGTTTTCCAATCCTCCCAATGCCGTTTCAATTAATCCCGGAGAAGCGGATGTGCCATCGGCATCTCCAAGAATAAGGTCAGGGAATTTCTCTTTGTGAATAGTGGGCACATATTGTCTGATGGAATGACAATCCCACAAAAGCACCTTGCCAAATTGATTTCTAAGATCCGTTAGCAACTCCTCAATCTTATGATGATAGGGAATATAATACCTCTCAATCCTTCTGTCCACCTCATCTTGCCGTACCGCACTCCGCTCATCATTGTAAATGGGATTACCAAAAAAGTCAGTTGTCGGGCATAAGGCTGTAATTATTCTGCCATCGGTATACAGCGGTTTACTTTCAGGGTCTCTGTTCAAATCAATAACCCACCTGCTAAAAACTGCGTTGATGGTTGTGATTCCCATGGAAGGAGCAAAATCATACAACTTGTCAACAAACCAGTCGGTGTCATCGGGCTGCTTTATGAGTTCCGCCTTGTAGTCATTCCGAATTTCTTCAGGAAATGCAATGCCACTGTGTGGTGAGCTCAGTAGGATAGGGACTCTTGATCCCGATGGAATATTTATTTTAAAAGGCTCCAATTAATTTTTCCGTTTTTTCTTTTTGGGCTGTGACTCCGTTTTTTCGATAACCATAAGCTTGTTCTTCAGCGCTTCTAATTCGGTTTCACTTCGCTGAAGTTTTGTTTTATAAACTTCAAGTTCTTGTTGCGTTTTGATCCACTCCTCGCGATAGTAGTCGGCCTGAGACAAGCTCATTTTTTTCTTTAGTTTCATAATCCTATGAAAGGACTCATCAATGCGACTGGCTGGTATAGTGCCATCCATTACATACTTTTTAATGATAGCATGAACCCTATCCACCGTACGGTCTTCACTCCCCTGAATATTGTTTGAAAATGTAAGTATGTCTACCCCTGCATTCACGGCCAGTTGAATGGCTTCCTCAAAACCATAATGCTTAGTGATGGCGTGCATTTGCATATCATCCGAAAAAACAACACCATCAAACTTTAAAGACTTTCTTAATAATGAATCTAAAATTCTTTTGGACAATGTTCCGGGCAACGATTTACTATCAAGATTTTTATTAACAATGTGAGCAGTCATGATGGCATCCACATATCCAGAATCAATCAACGCTTGATAGGGTTTTAGCTCCTTGGCTTCCCATGTTTTAGTCACATCTGCTATCCCCAAGTGGGTATCATCCTTAGAACTGCCATGCCCGGGGAAGTGTTTAAGCACCGTGACTACTCCTAATTTTCTATGCGTCTTAATAAATTCTTTGGCAAATAATGAAACCGAATCCGCATTGGCTGAAAAAGACCGTTCCACCTTTGCAATCACCGGATTGTTAGGATTGGTAGCCAAATCTACAACTGGCGCAAAATTGACATTAATACCCAGGCCAATCAATGTGGCGGCTGTTGATTCTCCATAATACCGCACAGAGTCAATTGACCTGCTCATGGCAGCCGCTGATAATGATTTAGGAAATCCATATTTTTCTTTGAGCCGGTTGACTCGCCCGCCTTCCTGATCAATAGAAATAAATAAAGGAATAGGGGCGGCACGTTGATACGCCCATGCCAAATCTCTCAGCCGTGTAAAAGAATTTTTTGAAGAAATATTTTTTTCAAAAAAGATAATTGAGCCCGCCTTTCCATCCTGTATTTCCTTTAGCACCAAAGGATCCACTTCTGTTCCTGGCACACCTATTAAGATCATTTGGCCTATCTTAATATCCAGGCTATCCCTTTGCTGCGCAACAACGGTATTCATCCATACACAGATTGCAAAAAATACTAATCCAACTTTTTTAATAGCGCTCATGTATTTCGTGTAAAACGGATTCCATATTTTTCTTTATGTCACCAGTTGGAACCGTGTAATTATTATTCATAAAACTAAATATCAACAACTTCCCCTTTTTAGTAATAAGATACCCACTTAGACAGTGATTATTGCTAAGTGTGCCTGTTTTACCGTAAATATAAGGTGGAGTTGCTTTATAATAGTCTTTAATAGTTCCTGCCTCCCCTCCAATTGCCAGGATCTGAAACAACCTTTCTTTCGGCACCAAAACCATAATTTTTTCCCACAACTTCACAATTGACCGCGGGGTAAATAAATTATACCTGGACAAACCAGAACCATCTACCCACTGAGGTTCATCAGGTAGGTCAAATAAGAACTGGTTTTTTACATATTCAATAGCAATATCCGTCTTCAGCGAATCACTTATGATTCCAGCACACATCTGCAACAATTGTTCCGCAATAAAATTGTCGCTTTCCTGCATCATTACTTTATAGAGGCTATCAGAAGGGATACTATATAAAATCTGCGCGCTGGTTGGCATTGGTTCATCCACCCATGTTACGTTACGTTGTAATGTATCTTTCAACATGATTGTGACTACTGAAGGCGTTACATGAAAAGGTATTTCTCTTGTAAATGAAGATGTATCATAACCTTTGTAATAATTGATCAAATTATTATTAATGCCCCGATGTATTCTTCTTCTCTTTTCCTCCACCTCAATCACCTTGACAGAATCCTGAAAAAGTGGCGGATCAACTTTGATGCTTCCCGCACTATCCGTAATCATCAGATTATTTCCATACATCGGAAATGATGAACGTTCTGGCGAATAACTATCATTGTAATCATCCCAGGCCCATCCAGGCCCAAAATGCTCTTGATAAAAATTAGAAGAAGAAAAATAGAGTGGTGAAGATTGGTCTTTCAGAAATTGATAAGCCCTGTCATTTTGAAATACTTTCGCATATAAAAACGAAGGATCTCCCGTTCCCCAAAAAATCAAGGAGTCGTTTCTCTCCACATAACGAAATGCCGGTATGGAATCCCCAATCAAATGAAGACTACTTAGTAATGTGAAAATCTTAGTATTCGAAGCAGGCGTAAAGTATTTGTTCGAGTTATATTCTATAATTGTTTTTCTCGCTTCGGGATCATAGACCAGTAACCCAATATGTTCTTGAAATTCGGTTTCGGTTTCGGCAAGTTCTTTCTGGAGCTTAAGGTGAGGAGCGCACGATAGCAGTAAAAGAGATAAAAAATAAACGCTAATCCTCCCCATTAATTCCAGGCACTGAAATATCTTTCTTTTAAAATCTGTAAGTGATGTGTCTCGTGTCCGGCAATGATAAAGCCTTGAGATGCCACAGAAAACTCATTTTTATTGGCTACTCCTTTCCTCGATAACATCTCTGGTGTGAAGCTCGCAAAGAGATCAATTGTTGAGGTTCTCAGGTGCGCCATTTCAGTGATGATGCTTTTTAGTTCACGCCCATGCGCATTCGATTCCGGAGCGTATAACTTTTCCTCAAAACCGGCCAAAGGAGTTTTGTCATTTCTTGCGAATCGCAAAGCCCTGTACACAAAAACTCTTTCCGTATCAATCATATGACAAAGTAATTCCCTGATGGTCCACTTATCATCGGCATACTTAAAATCTTGCTTTTCGACTGGAATACTGTGCATCAATTCTTGCGCCCGATGCCCTGAAATTCTTAAAGCCTGAATTGGATCTGTCTCCTCAATAAGCTTGACATAACCTTTGTAGAAATGAGGGATGGAATCAAGATTTAACAACATATGACTTTAATTAAAATTGAGTGAATACATCGTCAGGCATATCCTCGTCTACCTTAATATTTTTAGGGCCGCCATCATCCGATCGATCAGCTGAAAGTAAAATATTCCCGTACTTTTTGTAATTATCCCAAGGGCGTGTCCAATTGGCAGTGTCGGCTGTTGCATCACTGTAGTAGGACCAGTACTTTATCAGTTTTTCATGAACGTCAACATATAGGTCATATTTGTTTTGTGGCGTTACGCCCACATCCTCAAATGTCAGTTGTAACATGTTATAATATTTTTTATTCACCAAAGTATCTTCCCCCATATACTTCAGCGTCACACCAGTGTCTTTAAGTTTAAAAGGCATTACCAGCCAGTAGGAATCATTAATCCATATTCTTTTTGCGCGCTCCAGCATCTTATTCAGTGAATCGGGCTCAGTCAACTCCTGCCCCTTTATTTGCACTTTCCCTTCCATCGTATTCAGATTGAGAAGATAAATAGTGCTATCCCGATTGCTCTCAATTCTCACACGACCCTCCTTTTTATCCCAAACCAAATCTCTTGCTCCGAAAAAATTCCACGAAATAAATCGAGTGGCATCCCAGTTTTTTCTGCCTCCGATTGCAACCATGATACTATCCGCCAGTTCTATAGCAGCAGGATCAGACTCAGCTGCATTAAATCCTTCAGCGGGAGGGTTATAGAAATTATCATTTGCTTCTTCTGAAGCAGGTTGACAAGACCACCCAATCAAAGCCACTATAATTGGTAGGTAAAGGCTTTTCATAAAATATTATGGTTAATTATTGAAAGTGAAGTTAATTAAAAGATATAGCTGAACCTAAGGCTTTACTCTTTTCAGTCGCTTCAGGTCATATTGTCCTTCCGATGCCTTTGTCATCAATTCCCGCATCTTATACTCCAAAGGCAAAATTAACAGCGCTATGAATACCTGTATGAAAAAATCCATTACAGGTGTTGTTTGCACCTCAATAAAAGACTCCGCTGTATTCTGGACTAGTTGGATAAGCATGATCACCGTCAGAATGGAAAGCAACTGACTGATGTATCTGTATTTTCTGTTGGCCGCACTTAGCTTTAGCGAAAGAAATACCAGGCTGGCAAAGAATACAAACTCTAATGCGTAAAACCATGTTTGCTTCCAATAGGGAGGGATCACTCTAAAATCAACAGGTTTTAGTTCGGACACCACTCCAAACAAGTCTCGGGATTTTATTCTTAGCTTATAACTCCCCGGAGTAAGAAATGGAAAGTTGACAACGTTATTGGTTGTAGACCAATCTGACCAGGATTTGCTAATCCCCTCTATCATATACTGGTATTCAATTGCCAGGGCATTGGTATATTCAGGTTGAACAAACTCAAAAGAAAGTGCACTTTCTCTTTGATCAATACTAAATAAGTTTCCTAACAAAAGTTTACTTTCAGAGCCCCTCACCTCCTTTAAAAATAAAGGATAGCTTTTCGCTATCTCCCTTAACTCTGACCTCGTAAACTTATAAAGCTCATTGTTAGAAGTAATTAGCCATAAGCCACTTCCATTATCGGCCATGGTGAGTGTACGTATGTCAGGGAAAAGTCCTAGCCACTGAAGGTTAAGTCTGTTTTTAAGATTAGCATCTACTGTTCCCCATTTGTGTCCATCATTATACCAGAATGTACCCATCGATGTAAAATATTTTCGAGGACCTGGTAGTGAATCGTATTTTACGAATACATGATTAATCACATCGTATCTATGAAAAGCTCCTGATGCCGCCACAAAAACCTCCACCCCCTGAGAGAAGCCCATGGTTTCATCCAAAACCGTAGTGGCAAACGGAACAGAAGAAATAGTGCTAATTTTGGCATCTACCAGCTCTACTTTAACCACATCAGCTCTTCCACAAAGCCAGATATTTTGAATATGATCCTCAAAAATATTTCCTACGTAAGCCCGAAGCGTATCCAATAAAAATGTCTCTTCCCATTTGTCTTCATTATTGCGCAGTGTTCTTATTCTGTCATTATAAGTGCTTACCAGTAATTGTTTCAAAGAAGGGGAATAAAATATCGTCCGCACTGGCATGGTGAACACAGGTGTTGCCTCCAGCCCCTCAATTTCAAATACACCTCCAACGCCCGCTGCAATAAACTTACCTTCCACATTCATGAAATGCGTTACCTTGCCCTCTATACCTGCTACCTTCTTATATCCATAATCAAGCGTTTCCAGCACTTTTCTTGTCCGCTTCTCAACAACCTTTTTGACACCCTGCTTTTGATCCGGTTCCTCACCTCCCTTTTCTTCCTCTTGATCTTTGTTTTTCTTCAAAAACCCAAAGAGTCCCCTCCTGCTTTTTTTACGCTCAGTCTTTTCCTCTTCTACAGTCGTCTTTCTTAATCGGGTGACATAGTAAGTTTCTTCACTGTACACCTCTTCCTTGTTAAGCTTGAATAGCCCCACAGAAGTACCCACATATACCAGATTGTCGTCCGAATAGGCGGTGAGTAAATTGCCGGATAAGCCTGGGTAATGATTGAATGTTCGAAAAGGTAAATAAGGTGCAATCCGCGTAAATCCATAATCATGGCCTACCCAAACACCCTGATTGAAGTCCGTCATCAACGCAAACACTTCATTGTCTGGCAATCCTGTATAATAATTAATGATTTCCTCGGTGGTACCTGTTACGGGGTTAATGAAAACCACGCCTCCACTTAGCGTGCCGATAGCAATCAGATTTTCGTTTACCCATTTGCCACCCACCACCACATTATCCTGTAAGTACCCAGAGTCCTCACTGTTAATTTCTATGGCCGCAGCTGAAGAGTAACTAAAAAGTCGATTGGAAGCTGTTCCAATTAAATAATGCGGTGAGTCAATCAGCTTATGCACGAATAACAACTCTTCTCCATCTAAAAATGGAAAAGAGGCCGGAATGAGTTTCCCTTTATCAAGCTTATGCAATGCTGAGTTTGCATCAGCCAGGTAAAGCACCCCATCTAATTCATACATTCCAGTAAAACTGGCTCCTGGCTCCGCATCAATAGTAAGCTCTATTGATTGTGTTTCAACATTAAAAACGTAGAGATGGCCCTCATTTAAAAAGTACACCTTTTTACCTAAGGTTTTGCTTTTAAAAATATTTCCGGCACTGACATCAGTCGAGAGTGATTGAAAAATTGTTGTCCCATTATCCGCTAACGCAAGCTTTCCAAAGCCCGTGAGTCCGCCATAGTAGAGGTCGTTTCCATTGGCTATGGCTAAAGAGTAGATAGCACCGGGCGATTCGATTACATCCCAATTTCTTCCATCAAACTCTACTACTCCGTTTTTGTTGGCAAAATAGATTATGCCCTTCTCACTTTGTACTATATCAAAGCTCAGGTAATCAATATTTTCATCGGTAGGAGCATAGTGTGATAGAAAATAATTCCCAGACTGTCCAGACGCGCAGTGACCTATTAGCACAGTCACATAAAAAATAAAATAAGCTCTCCTCATTCTGTCAAATAGGGACTCAATTTACAATTATGCACAAAAAAAGGAGAGTTTTATTGCTCTCCATTTTCGTATATACATGTTTATTAATTATCTCGCAATGAAAACGAAATCGCTTCCAGGGGCATTATCACCAAATTCTCCCATTCTGGGCTGAGGCTTCAATGCCTCTACATAGGTGTTCAACTCTCCCAGGGATAAGATCATATCTTTACCCCCTCTTCCCCTTAGCGCTTCTAACAACTTTCTGGCAAATGGCGAATTCATACCTGGTCTTCCGTCCGGTACATATTCTTTACCCCCGGAGGTCAGGTATTTCCTGGTCTTGTAGGTTAGTTTTCTAGTCACCATTTCAGCCTGGGTGGCTTCTTTATATATATCTTCGTCTAGTCCGCGATGGGCCATGGCCTGATCAAACGTTCCTCCAAAACAAACGTCCATCGCGAGGAAGATATGTTCGCTAGGAATATTGTTGATGATGGAGCGAAGTCGATTATGAGAAAGATAGGTGGTTTTTGCTATGTCATTGGTAAGAGATTCTTTAGTTACCACAAAACCTTCCCCAAAGGTCTCATCGTATTGACCATGACCAGCAAAAAATATAAAGAGTTGATCCATGGGTTTGTATTTTTTCTCCGCATACTCCCGTAATTTAGTCAAAATGACTGATTGAGAACCTCCTTCTACAATCTCCACTTTAAATCCAAAATTCTCTTTCAATTCTTTGGCTATCATTCGGGTATCGATTACTGGATTGACCAAGTCAGGCCAGTTATCATAGTCGTTAGTGGCGAATAAAATGGCATAATCCGTACGATCCAGCTTAGCGGCATCAGCCAGAGCCGTTGTGCCTATGCGAATGGTACGTTGGCTAACCGTTTTGGTACCATCTTCATTTTCTGCCACAATTTCAACTATATTATTGCCCTCCATTAAGGTAATGTTTTTTTCGATGGTGGTATTATGCCGCTCACCTTCTTCTGGCTGCACCGACATCATTCCTCGTGAAGCAGATTCTTCACTCTCTTTAATGATAATCTGAATATTTTTAATTGGCTTGTCCGACTCTATTTCAAACTTAATCTTATACTTGTTCTCATTGGAGTAGTTGCTTTCCGCTACTGGAGTAATCCAACTAATTACTGGTATCGTTGAGCTTACCAGTTTATTTGGATCACTAAAGTCTACTTCAAAACTGTTAGTCCGACTGCTCACATTTTGTGCGCTTAAAACATAAACCGCACATAGCACAAGTAAAATCGTAAGGCTAATTGAATTTTTCATAGCTTATTTTTTTTAATTCTTTAGGACTATTCTTTTCGTTTGAATTTCGTAACCCTTGTCATGCGCAACAACCAACTTATATACATACAGACCAGCAGTTAACCCTCCATCAATAGCATCCCATTGTACATTATAAAAATCCGGAGGAAGGCTTTTATTAACTAGCGTTGACACCTTTTTTCCAAAATTGTCAAATACTTCAAGTTTCACATTGTATTGTGACCCATTCTCGGGCAATGTAAATGGAATAGTTACAATACCAGATGATGGGTTTGGATAAGCAGACCCCAACAAGACTGAAGTGGGTTTAATTTTGGATCTCAAATCCTCACCATAATAGACCTTGAACTGGTTCGAGGTTTTTGGGTCAAATGAATAAGAGCCCAAATCTCTCATATTTACGATATGCTGAAGACTTACATCAACTAGGTATAGTTCTTTATCATTTTCGCCTAGACCTAAATTATCCCAATTCAAATTGGCGACACCTTCAAGATTGGATTCAACTTTGAAATCCCACACATGCTCATCAGCAGTAGCGACCATTTCCTTAGAGAAGTTTTTCCCTCCCATAAATTCTGAATGATGAAAGTTCATCTCCAGGTACTCAAACATACGAGGAGCAGTTACCCTGTCATATCGATCCCTGCTGGAGCTTGCATCTGAGTGCATGCCTATTGCACCAAGCCCATTTTCAAATGACCCTTGAATCAAGGTAAATGGAAGTTCCCAATTTTGTTCGTCAAGCCTGGAGCTCCATTTACTTCCAGTACGCCCCCCTGATGAATTAACTATGGGAATAGTTAGGGTTATTGCTTCATCAGCAAATACGAATGCTCCCTGGAATATGTCAATCTGAGATAACTTAGAATACGTACCATTGAAATACAGGGGATCTTCAATGAGAGCTGCTGGATTAGCTGCTACTACATCTGCCCATTTGACCGAAAAAGTATAAGGGTTACCAATCAGGTTAAACCCTGCAGCCAGTGACATCATATAGGGATTACTTTGGTTGTGAGATGGAGCCGTAGCTTCCCCAAGAGTAATTTCCACAGGATCAACTATATTAATGAAATAGCCTTTACCCTTTTCAATGGAACTGGGAAAATCAATCCATGCCTCAGGACTGGACCGATAGGATAAAAGTCGCCATTTGGTCTTATCCTGCCCTCCAACAATATTGAACAATGTACTGATAGAATTATTCTGCAGTGTATATGGGATTGAAAAGATCCTGTAGTTGCCTATTTCACCACCAAAACTTAGATTGGGCAGTGCAGGAATATTAGCTCCGGTCAATTTCATGTAGGCATGAAAACTTCCAGCGGCAGGCAGCCTTCCTTCATTTCCAGTATTATCTAGTGCAGTAAAATAGTAATCCATTCCCATGTTATCAAACCAACTCTCCTGAACAGTAAAATTCGTTTGGCCGGAAACAACAGGCATATTGCCGGTCTCAATAAAAGGCTGAGATGATCCAATTTTCCTATAATGCATCTTAGCTGAAGCTGCCCCCCCCGCATCGGCAACACCAACGGTAAAATTTGTGTTACCGGTTCCTTTTTCAAAAGAAGTGACTTCTGTAAATGTGAGTACGGGTGGTGTCACATCAATTATATTAAAAGACCATGTAGTCATATTACTTATACCATCAAATGAATTACCCCATTGATCATCAAATGCAAACGGATCAATTTGAACATAATAACTCCCTATAACATTAAGAGCGGGTATTGAGTAAGAATATGTGCTGTCTGTTTTGGTTCCTGATGCAGCATCAACAGTAGCAATGGGTGTAGCATTTCCAGTTTGGAACACTTTTAAACTCAATCCTCCTACTGCAATAGGTTCTTCATTAAAGCTAATTGACAACTGATTCAATCCTTGAACGACATCCGAATTATCTGCAGGCGACAAAGCAGTAATTACAGGAGCATCACCATCCTCAATAACATTTATTATTTGATTTGGTGTAACATTGTATAAGAATTGTTCGATACCTGAAGGCCAGACAACTCGTATTTCATTGATAATTGAAGCACTCCCCAAACCAAAATGCAAAGTAGGACTACTTTGGGTGGCATGACCTGAATGAGAATGTCGTTCGCGAATTTGTTTTTTTGATCCTGTAGTAACATAAACCCTTGCCCCAAAAGCCGATCTATTACTGGCAACGCCTGTTAGATTGATTTTAACCCATTTTCTTGCAGCCGTTGCTGGTGTGGTATTCCGATAAATAATATTAGGGATTTCAGGATTACTGAACCCTCCATTGTGGAAATCCAAAAATCCATCTCCATCCACATCTTCAAGTGCCGGTCCATAGAGCTTCTGAAGGCTTGGGTAAGGTGCGTTAAATAATTCGGGGGTAGTGTACTTGGTAAAGGTGCCATCCCCGTTATTATAATAAAGTACATTAGTGAATCCCATTGCAAACAAATCGAGATCCCCATCATTGTCAATATCTGCCCAGGCACTCCCAAAGGTTCCTAAACCTCCCTCTACCACCATAGATCCAATAGCTTCTGAAAAAGTACCGTCACCATTATTTGTATATAATCTGTTGATGAACTGAGGATTGGTATTTAGTGATTGAGATCCGATGAAAATATCCATATCTCCATCGTTGTCGTAATCACCCCATGAGGCGGTTCTGTCGTAACTCAAAATAGTTTCAAAAACAGAACCCAGTACCCTGGTAAAAGTGCCATCACCATTATTTTTATAAAGGCGAGAATTAGATTGAACACTCGGATTTATACCTCTATTAAGTACAATAACATCCGGATCTCCATCATTGTCATAGTCAGCCCACTGTGTATCATATGTGAAACCAAAATCAGTCACTAATTCTCCTTCAGTAATTCTTGTAAATGTTCCATCCCCATTGCTGTGGAGCAGATACTTGTCACTGGCAGTGCCAGCACCTAAAGAAGTATTGGCAAACAAGTCAAGGTATCCATCATTATCATAATCAATCCAATTCCCGCCCGGAAGTCCCCCTTGCGCATATTCTGAAAATAATGTCTTCGAATAGGTTCCGTCTGAATTTTTTGTTAGTAATAAATCATTAGAACTTGAACGAGTCAGGAACAAGTCATTCAAACCGTCATTATTTACATCAATGATTTTTACCGATCTGGTAACAATCGTTTCATTGGCTAATTCCGGAATTACCAGCTTGGTAAACTGCCCTGTGCCATCACTTTTAAAGATGACGGGGGGAATATTATTCCCCAAACTATCCTGAACGACCGGCAGGAATAAATCGTTGATTCCATCTCCATCTACATCACCCCAGGCCCCTCCCCCTCCCGTTTGGAAGAAGGTTAAGCCCGGAAGGTTATCCATGGGGAGAAATAAATAATTTGATCTTGGAATAACACTGGCCTCCGCTGTATAACCAGAATTGCCGGTTACATTTTTGGCCCTCACTCTGTAGTAGTAGGTTGTCCCAACAACCAGTGTAGGGTCAAGATCTTTATAAGCAATTTTAGGAAATGTAATATCTGCAATCTTTGTAAACCCAGTACCGGAAGTTAAAGATCGCTCTACCTCAAATTCTTGTGTGAAATTACCACTCTGCCAATTTATCAAAACAGTGCCAGGAAGAAAAACCGTAGCCGTCAAATTAGTTGGATTTGCCGGTACAGGATCTGTGGCATTCAGAGTAAATACAGTTGTCTCCTCACGGTAAGGATACGCTGGATGAGTAAACCACGGAATCGTAAATTTCTTTGTGGTGGAATTCCATGTGCCATTTCCTTTGGCGAGATATTCATCTGTAGAACTCATTGAAGCAATCCCGCAGTTTTCTTCAACGCCAACACCCCATGGTTCAGAGGGTTGTGGTGATAAGCCAACAGAGGCCCCTATGGGAAGGTCTTGCATTGTATAATACCCATTTGAACCATTTACGGTTTGGTTCAATTTGGTCATTACTCCAACACCACTTAAATTCAAAGTAGTAACTGTCCAACTTCTATTGAGTGGAACATCCGATGTTGCACTACAATCTTGGACTGTTGTCACTGATATCTCGTTGCTTGGAGCAGATTTTCCTCCAGACCCTGAAGCCCTCACTCTAAATTTGTAGGTAGTATTGGGCAATAGAGCCGCCCCTGTCTTATCCCGATAAGCAAGAGCTACTGCCTGGTTTCTCGTATAGTATGTCGGCCGGGTTGTTGTTGCAACGGAATCAAACTGAGTACTTGTTCCAACGGCCATTTCAATTACAAAGTTATCCTCATTGGATGAGTTGTCATCAAAAATGAGACCCACACTATTTCGATCATAATAAAATGCACTTAACCCGGATGGGGCTGCAGGAGGGATAATAGGAGTGTTGCTTTTGAATATCACATTTTGATCCTGAGATATGTAGGCGTAGTTAGCCGATGACACTAGAGCCAATCGATTCCACTTATTGGTTGAACCTGGAGAGTTTGTATTCACCCAATTGTCTCCACCATCGGTGGATATGAATATGCTTGAGTTCAAAATAAAAAAAGTGTTATCGTTAATAACCTTAAGCCTACCATACGATGAGGTAGTGGTTTTAGTGGTCCATGTCTGACCTCCATCATTGGTGATATTTAATTTTCCATTGTTGGTGAAAACATATAGTTTACCATTAAAGAATTCAATGTCCTCAATATTATTGGATGTTGGCAAGTTTACAATAGGCGTAGCCACTCCCGTACTAGGGTCAATTTTGAACAATATATTTTTGTTGGTAGAACAATATTCATAAACCCTGGCGAATAAATTCCCTCCACTGCTCAAGATAAAGTCATCCTGCTCCGGCATATAACTGCAATCGGATGACGGAATCCCTGTAATTGGTTGTTCAACCCAATTAACCCCACTATTGCTTGATTTTAATATCCTCCATGCATTGGCGGTTCCATTATAATAGGTATTTAATGAGTACATGCTAATCCCATCATTTGAAATCAAGTTGTTGAAATAATAGCTTCCTGATTCTTGTATAGTCCAGTTTGAGCCATTATCAACCGTTTTGATGATACCGGAACCGTATCCATATATTGTAGATCCAAATTTGTAAAAACCAGCTATTTGTCTATTCGTTGTTCCACTTCCTAAAAAGTCCCATGTTGCCCCGTCATCAATGGAAATGTAAAATCCGTTTGGGTAACCTACGGTATAGAGTAAACGACCATTATTTGTAATGGCCATGTCTGACCCATACGCAGTAATTATCCCGCTATTGGTTAATGGAATCCAACTTGCCCCACTATCTACTGTTTTGTATTGAAGTCTGTTTTCAATACCTATGTAAAAAGTAGAAGAGGATTCAAAATAGGGGCCTCGTAAACTTCCGCTGGTTAGCGGACTGGTAAAAGATGTCCAGTTAGCACCTCCATTTATGGTTTTCCAAATTGTTTGTCCATTAAATAAATAAATATTCCCTGAGGGATCTTTTTCAATGTATGACTCCCATCCAAAGCAGCAATCCGATATATTACTTTTTACTGAAACCCACGTATCTCCATTGTTGGTTGATTTAAATGGACCCGATCCGGATGTTGCATAAATGTTTGCTCCATTTGTTACCAAAGAATAAACGTTGATATCTGTTAGGCCTTCCCCACTACCCAATTGATCTACATTCAATCCGTTATTTGTGGATCGAAAGATTCCGTTATCCGATGTTGCAATATAGAGGTAGCCTGATGCATTGACTTCAAAATCTCTCGGATCACTACTAAAGGTGTTTGCCTGGGTCCAGCTAACACCATCATTAGATGAACGATAAATCAATCCGTTGTAACCCACTATAAAAACAAAACTGGTTGTTTTGCGAATAAACCTACCTGTTGCAAAACCAGAGTTTGCTGTCAATGCCCAAGTGACTCCATTATCAACCGAGGTGAATAATTGGCTGTACCCTAAAGCATATAACTTACCCGTTAATGCGTCTCTATGGAGATCCTGTAGGTACAAATTAGTTAAACCCGTATTTGAAGCTGTCCAGCTTAACCCCCCGTTCGAGCTTTTCATTATACCTTGGCCAGTTACCAGACCCAATAAGTTTCCCCCCGCACTTACAATTTTAGTTGGTGTTCCAATATACGGCCCATTGAGTGCGGTATAATTCTGTGCCAAGATGAAACCAGGAACACTCAGTAGTAGAAGAATCAGTAATCTTTTAACCATATGGATAAAGAATTATTTTCAATCAATTTTTTGTTGTAGAGGGTAAAGGAGGATCAAGGATGCCATCTCCTCCAGAAGGTTCTCCACCACCGCTTCCTCCCAACGCTGCTGCTGCGCCACCAATGGCTGCTACGGGCAAAATTTTAAGTAGAAGAGGCACTTTGTTTTTAACGGTAAATGGTGATGTCCATATTACCTCATCCCCGTTACGGGTATCCGAAATCTTCAGTTTATAATCACTACCTGTCTTTGCTTTGGCCGGTATGTCAAGCATATAGCTTCCAGAGTTGGGCAAATCAGAAACACCGCTTACCCGTAAATTCCCCTTATAGAGCTCAACATTTATCGGGTTATTTGCTCCTGATTTCCAGTGTAAGGGATAGCTCTTACCTCTTTTATAAGATTGTGGAACGGTAAAGTTTGTCAATTTGACAAAGGGCACATACACTCTACCTCTTATTTCAAGAGCTATTTTACCCTTATAACCGCCATATTCGTCTCGAATTGCCCATTCCACTTTTTTTTCGGCTCCAGGCTTAACTTCTGGGCCAATGTCTCCAGTGACTTTTGCGAGTGGGGCATTATAATTATCTACAGAAGAAAATAGATTGAGAAGGTATTCATTACCAGGTGTGGTATCATCAAGATCATAATGAACTACAATTTTCTCACCTGCCAGCTCTACTTTATTAATTTGAACCTTTTGGCAAAAAGCAGGGGTAACAACAAACAAGACAAGTGAGTAGAAGATCAATAAGCTCCTCATAGACAAAGGGTTTACAATAGGTTTAGGGCATACTAAATTACAAGAATTTAGGTTAAAATCACTTTTCTCTAGTTGAATCCCCAAAAACGAGGTTGGGTAAGCACTTTATTTGAAAATCAGCTTATTCTGCTCCAATTCACTACCGTCTTCCGTAAAGACTCGATTTGCGCCTTGATTAGCTTATTTTCTGCTTTTTCCAGCCCTGGGTCAGCCTCTAATAGGGCTTTGGCAGCATCGCGGGCTTGCTGGAGCAGCAAACCATCTTTACTCAAATCGGCAATCAGCAAGTCCAGTGCTCCGCTCTGCTGCGTGCCCATCAGATCGCCCGGGCCGCGGAGTTTCAGGTCAGTTTCGGCAATTTCAAATCCGTTGTTGGTCTTCACCATCGTGTTCAGGCGTGTTTTAGAATCGGCACTGAGCTTGTAATCGGTCACTAAAATACAATAGGACTGCTCCGCCCCGCGTCCTACCCGCCCCCGCAACTGATGCAGTTGAGACAACCCGAATCGTTCGGCACTTTCGATGATCATCACTGACGCATTGGGCACGTCCACACCTACTTCTATCACCGTAGTAGCCACCATGATCTTTGTTTCTCCTTTTACAAAACGCCCCATCTCAAATTCCTTGGCATCGGGTTTCATCTTACCATGCAGGATGCTAATAGGAACTTCCGGAAACGCACGCGCAACGCTTTCATACCCATCCATCAAATGTTTGAGATCCAGTTTTTCTGATTCTTCAATCAAAGGATACACGATATAAATCTGTCGGCCGGCTGCAATCTGTTGTCGCATGAACTCATTGATTTGCAACCGATGCGAATCGTATTGATGGGTTGTCTTGATTGGTTTTCTTCCTTTTGGTAATTCATCAATAGTAGAAATTTCCAAATCACCATACAAAGTCATGGCCAGCGTGCGGGGAATGGGCGTGGCCGTCATCACCAGCACATGTGGGTATACATTTTTATTTTTCTGCCACAGTTTGGATCGCTGCGCCACACCAAAGCGATGTTGCTCATCGATCACCGCCAACCCCAGGCGGTTAAACTTTACCCCATCTTCTATAAGTGCATGCGTGCCAATCAATATTTTTAACTCGCCCGTTTCCAGTCGGTAGTGGAGTTCTGTTCTTGCTTTCTTTTTTGTTGATCCGGTTAACAAGGAAATAGACAATCCCATCAGGTCTGCATACTTTTTCAAATTAGTATAATGCTGCTGCGCCAGTATCTCCGTAGGAGCCATCAACGCCACCTGTGCGTCACTGCCAATCACCAGGAGCATACAAATAAATGCCACTATGGTTTTTCCGCTGCCCACATCTCCTTGCAACAGTCGGTTCATCTGTTTGCCCGATTTCATGTCGGCATAAATCTCTTTGATGACTCTTTTCTGTGCGCCCGTCAGCGGGAACGGCAAATGCTCTTCATAAAATTGGGTGAGAATGGTCGCATCATTAAAAACGATCCCTTTAAATTTCTCCTGCCGCACCAATTTCATTTTGATCAACCGCAGTTGGATGTAAAACAACTCTTCAAATTTTAGCCGCTCCTGGGCGGCAGCCAACAACTGATGCGACTGAGGAAAATGAATATTAATGAGCGCCTCCTTTTTAGAAATGAGTCGCTGCTTCTTAAGCAAATCTTCGGGTAGGGTCTCCCGGATATGATTGATCGCAATGGTAAGCAACTCCCGTTGCAACTTCACCAAAAATTTATTGTCCAGGTACTTTGACCGGAGCTTTTCAGTGAGTGGATATACTGGTTGTAAAAACCCTTTTTTCTCTTTGTTATCAGTAACCGGTTCTACTTCCGGATGCGCAATAGATATCGTTCTGCCATATCGGTTGGGTTTTCCAAATACGGTGTACTCGATGCCGGGTTTAATCTTACTCAGCACCCAATTAATTCCCTGAAACCATACCAATTCCAATTCTCCTGTGGAGTCCTTAAAGTAAGCTACCAATCTTTTTTTTCTGCCCCCACCGATCATCTCAAAGCGAAGAATCTTTCCTTTGATTTGCACGTGAGGCATCGTTTCATTTACCTCTTTGATGGTGTAGAATTGAGTTCTGTCCTCGTAACGAAACGGATACTGTTGAATTAAATCACCATAGGTAAAAATTTTTAACTCTTTCTGTAAGAGCACTGCACGTTGAGGACCAACGCCTTTTAAGAATTCAATGGAGGTGTCAAAAAATGTAGCCAATGTTGTACCGTATGGATCGCAAATTAACGTCTATCCCTCACATCAGCACAGCAATTTGTTATCAAATTTAATCCTTCCAGCTCAGTGAATTGATCATTTCCATCATGTCCTTCTTCACATATTCGATGGCGGGACGAAGGGAATCATTTTGAACTTTAACGTTGAAATACAATGCTGCACGCAAAAAATTCCTTGCTGAGTCCGTCATGGTAAATTGGAATTGACTGGGAACCTCTCCGTCTATTTCAGCGATTACGGCCACCTTTCCGCTTTCCGTTTTGGTAATGCTTTCATCAATAGCATAGGCTTTGATTTGATGTTTCGCGGTGAGCACATAGGCATCATTCAAATACTCTTTCAATAGCTCCTGACTGTTTTGCAATTGCTTGTACGTGACGTGAATAGTAGCTTTTAGTTCGGGATAGGATATCTCAACCCAGTGTTTCTCTCTTACCCAGGAAGTGTCCCTTTTTAGCTGAGCGTGTGTTGAATATTTAAAATAGTACGGAAGCGTATCGGCTGTGGCCTGATAGGCAGCCGGAGGTAAAACCAATCGATTATAGCCTTTAGGCTTAGGGGAATATTCTGTTTGACAAGCACCAAACAATAATCCTGAAATGAGTAGCAGCAGCAGACAGCGAATCATGCTTTTGATGGTTGGTTGATCAGTACTCTCACTCTTTTAATCCGTCTTTTATCTACCGAAACAATCGTAAACACAAATCGATCGAATGTAATCTGATCTGCCACTTTAGGCATTGCTGAGTTGATTTCTAAAATCAACCCTCCCAACGATTCACTTTCTCCCCTCACCGGATCAAATATATTTGACTCTACCTCAATGGTTTTACAAAAATCATGAAGAGAGGTTTTTCCCTCGAACACAAAAGTGTTTTCATCAATTTTCACGAACGAGGCGTCCTCCTCATCAAACTCATCGTTGATGTCTCCGATAATTTCCTCTATTAAGTCTTCGAGGGTAATCACCCCGGAGGTACCCCCATACTCATCTACCACAACGGCCATGTGTACTCGTTTATTCTGAAAGTCCTTTAATAAAGAGTCCAATTTTTTTGTTTCTGGAACAAAAAGTCCTGGCCTGATCAATTTCTGCCATTTGAATGTTTCATCTTCATCCAAAAAGGGAAGAAGATCCTTGATATAAAGTACGCCTTCTATTTTATCTATCGTTTCCTTGTATACCGGCACCCTGGAAAAACCGGAAGAATTGATCAGCTCCATTAACTCCGTAAAATTGAGATCGTATTCCACGGCAGAAACATCTACCCGCGACTGCATCACCTGTTTAACGGTAAGTGTACCGAAGTTCACAATTCCCTTTAATATATCTTTTTCCTCCGCTGTTGTCTCATTATTTTCAGTGGTGATTTCCAGTGCCTGATTCAATTCTTCTACTGTAGTGCTATATCCCTTCTTTTTAAACCTTCGCTCTACTACATTTCCCATTTTTAACAACAGCCAGGAAAGAGGAATGAAGATGCGTTCAAGCACCCTCCAGGCCGGACTCATCAAGCGCGAATAGGACAGGTTGCGTTGTGCCGCATATACTTTAGGTATGATCTCACCAAAAAAGGTAATAGCAAAAGTGACGCTGAAGGTTACTACTCCTACTATGATTTCTGTAGGATTACGCGTAGCCGCCAACTCCCACATTATGAACGTAGACAATGTAACCAGCGCTACGTTCACGAAGTTATTCATGATCAAAATCGTGGCAAGCAATAATCGCGGGTTATTAAGAAGGTAAATAATGCTTTTATCGCGCTCATCTTCCGACTCTCTGCATCGATCTAAATCATCGGCCTTCAGGGAGAAGAAAGCGACCTCAGAGGCCGACACCATTGCTGAAATAAAAAGCAATATAACAATGGCGATAAAGCCAGATAGTAAAAAGGGATCGGGGGTTACCGATAGTATATCTGTCAGTAGCGTGCTACTAGGAGGTTCGTCCAATGAAGTGGGTGTTTCCAAAATCAGGAAATAGGTGCAACATCAAAACGGCAAATCATCTGACGAATCAGATGGCTTGTAATCAGTATTGCCACCCGGTGCACCAGTAGCAGAGGAAGGCGAATAATCCGAAGAACTACCTCCTGATGACTTTGGGCTAAGCATGGTCATATTATCACCAACTACTTCTGTAGTGTATCGGGTCACATTATCCTTTTCCCATGACCGTGTGCGCAACTTGCCTTCTATATACACCATGTCTCCCTTATGAAGGTACTTAGAGGCGACATCGGCCAACCCTCTCCACAACACAATGTTATGCCACTCTGTAATCTCCTTGCGCTCTCCGGTTGTTTTATCTTTGTACGTTTCTGATGTGGCCATACTAAAGTTGGCTACCGTAGCTCCGTTTTCAAGATGACGCACTTCCGGATCCTTTCCGAGGCGCCCTACCAAAATCACTTTATTTACTCCTGACATATTTTTTGATGAATTGTTCTCTTTTCAATGACCCTCGCAGTACTCAAATACCTATTGCATACAGTGCTGCCCGGGAGCCGGACTGCAAAAGTACCAAATTTCTTCGGCTACTCTAATATCCCCTCTTTTGTTAAAAAACGCGAAACCAATACGGGTTTTGGCAAAGAGGCTACCTCAACCAGGGAATAAAACTTAATTCCTAAGGTATCCAGGAGTTTTTTGGCCGAAAGACCAGGAGACAAAGACAGCATTACAAAACTTGCCAATAAATGCTGATGGGTAAGTACGTGCTTATAGCTATCACTCTTAAACTCAATATTAATATAAGGTTCAATTTGGGCAAGTGCAGAGTCTTTCTTCATCAGTGTTTTCAAATGCTGTGCCCTTTTGCCTTCTATCAAATAAAAGTCATATAAGCCACTCCAAATATCTTTGCCCTCTCTTTTTCTCATGGCAAGCTTGTTCCCTTTGGTAATTACGAAATAGGTAAAATGGCGGGTGCGAATTTTTACTTTTTTACTTTTCACAGGTAGTACATTTTGCATTTCCTGTCTTTTAGCAAAACAACCCGTTGAAAAGATACACGTTGTACAGTTTGGAGATGTAGGGGTGCAATGAAGCGCCCCAAATTCCATCACCGCCTGATTATGAACGCCCGGTTGGTCAATGTCCAAAAGTTCCTTTGCCTTTAGGGCAAAAACTTTCTTGCCCGTGGCGGTCGAAACGTCTTCTTCAATGCCAAATACCCTCGACAACACCCTAAAAACGTTGCCATCTACTACCGCTTCGGGCTGGTCAAATGCCATGGAGCCTATCGCGGCTGCAGTATATTCCCCTATTCCAGGAAGGGCCAGCAGCTCGGCATGAGTTTTTGGAAATTGGCCATTGTAATGATGGGCAATCACTTTAGCACATGCATGTAAATTGCGCGCTCTGCTGTAGTAGCCAAGTCCCTGCCAGGTGCGCATTACTTTATCTTCACTGGCATTTGCCAGTGCTTTTACATTAGGAAAGTTCCTAACAAACTCCAGGTAGTACGGAAGCCCCTGAGCGACACGCGTTTGCTGCAGAATTACTTCTGACAACCAGATGCGATAAGGGTCTTTTGTTTTACGCCAGGGCAAGTCCCGGGGATTGACCAGATACCAGTCAACTATCTTTTTAGAAAAATCTTTTTTCGCCATCCCTATAACTATTCACCCCGCGAAGGTCTTAAAACCACTTTTAATACCAGAATTTTTCTAAAAATACCGGGGTTTCTATTTATATCTTGGTGATTATCAAAGATTTCATTTTGGGATTGATGTTTCTGGGCTAAATTTGCCGTCCTTGAATTTAGAGAATCTTAAACGATATCAATGTGACCAAAGCAGACGTTATTGCACAAATCGCTGAGAAAACCGGAATAGACAAAGCCGATGTATCTCATTCTGTAGAAGCCTTTTTTAATATTGTGAAATCTTCAATGGCTTCCGGTGAAAATATTTATATCCGTGGCTTTGGAAGTTTTGTGAACAAAAAGAGAAAAAGGAAGATTGCGCGTAATATCTCCCGCAATACAGCCATTATTATTGAGGAGCACTACATACCCAGCTTTAAGCCAGCAAAGATTTTCGTGAACAAGATCAAAAACAGTGAAAAGGTAAAGCAGCTTGCTGAAAAATAAATCTGTCATTAGTCATTAGTCGCATATTACAGCCAATGACAATGACCAAGTTACTAATGACGAAATGTTAAAAACCAGAATCATTCTAATAGTAGTCAGTGCGGCCATCGTGTGGCTGCTGTTTTTATTGCCCAAAGTGGTAGTAGAAAACAAAGGACAAATGGAGGCAGAAGGGAATCAGGAAGTAACCGATGACCCTCATACCACTACACCTGCTGCTTTAAGAGCATCCATTAATTCCTTGAACGCCCAATACTTAGAAGCATCAGGAAACGAAAAAAGTGCTATCTTTGCCGACTCTTTGGCGAGCATGTACTCAAAGGCTAGCCAATTTGACAGTGCTGCGTGGTTTGCTGAGAAAGCCGCATCGTTCTTTAAAAGCAAGGAAAGCCTCATAAAAGCTGGAAATAGCTATTATGATGCCTATACATTTGCACTGGATCCCAAAAAGCAAAACGAAATGGCCGAAAAGACCAGGGATTTGCTTGGGCAGGTGCTGGAGGCTGATCCAGAGAATTTAGACGTAAAGACTAAAATCGCAATGACTTACCTAAGTTCACAAAACCCTATGCAGGGAATAACGATGCTTAGAGAAGTGTTGGAAAAGGATCCAACCAACGAGCAGGCCATGTTCAATATGGGTATGCTGGCCATCCAATCAAGCCAGTATGACCGTGCTGTTGAACGGCTAACTGATTTGATCGCTGTATATCCAAATCACATCCAGGGTCAGTTGTTGTTGGGGGTAGCCTATTTAAATACCAACCAAAAGGACAAGGCAAGGGAGCAATTTGAGCTTGTAAAAAAATTAGATAGTGATCCTGCGGTGCAAGCTGCGGCCGATTCTTATCTGAAGGATTTAAAATAATGTTAAACCGTCCCGACTTGTCGGGACTAAAAGAAATTTGTATGCCAAGCGGTAAAAAAAGAAAAAAGCATAAAATGGCTACTCACAAGCGCAAGAAGCGTTTGAGAAAGAACAGACATAAAAACAAGAAGTAAATACATCTCCTATTGATGTAATTTTTTAACACATCCAATTTATAGTTTTGAGTAACGAACTAATTATTAGCGCAACTCAGAACGGATGTCGCATAGCACTTCTCAAGGATAAGAATCTTGCAGAGTTTCATCACGAAGAAGCAGGAAGCAAGTTTTTAGTTGGTGATATTTATCTGGGCACCGTAAAAAAGGTGGTCCAGGGACTTAACGCTGCATTTATTGATATTGGGTATGAAAAGGATGCATTCCTTCATTATCTGGATCTGGGTGCACAATATGGTTCTCTTCAAAAATTCACCAAACTAGTCCGGGCAAAGAAGATTACTGGAGGCCGGTTGGATAAACTCCGACTTGAAAAAGACATTGACAAGCATGGGAAAGTATCCCAGCAGCTTTCCAAAGGTCAGGTTATTCCAGTGCAGGTGGTAAAAGAACCAATTTCCACCAAAGGGCCGCGACTTTCGTGCGAGTTATCCATACCAGGCCGCTACCTGGTGCTGGTTCCTTTTAGCAACACGGTAAGTGTTTCTAAAAAGATCACCAGCAATGACGAGCGTAAGCGCCTGCTGCGACTCATCCAATCCATCAAACCAGAAAATTTTGGGGTCATCATCCGCACCGTTGCTGAAGGCAAGGAAGTGGCTGAATTGGACAAAGACCTGCGCAACCTCACCAAAACCTGGGACGAAGGCATTAAGCGTATGGTTACTGCCAACCCCCGCGATAAAATCATTGGGGAGATCAGTAAAACATCCTCAATACTCCGTGACGTACTCAATGAGTCTTTTGATAACATCCATGTCGATGACAAGAAGATTTATGAAGAGACACGGGATTACATCAGAACCATCGCTCCCGACAAAGAGAAGATTGTCAAGTTTTATAACGGCAAGGCAAAAATATTTGAACACTACAACGTAGAGAAGCAGATTAAATCTGCTTTCGGATCAACCGTGAGCCTTAGGGGTGGCGGTTATCTGATCATAGAACACACGGAAGCACTTCATGTGGTGGATGTGAACAGCGGCAACAAATCCAATCGCGAGGAGAATCAGGAAACGACTGCCTTGTCTGTCAATCTTGAAGCCGCCAAAGAAGTAGCCCGTCAGTTGCGCTTGCGCGATATGGGTGGAATCATCGTGGTCGACTTTATTGACATGAGAAGTGCTGAAAACAAGCGCCTCATTCATAAAACCATGAAGGACGAAATGGCCAAAGCCGATCGTGCCAAGCATACGGTTCTTCCGCTCTCCAAGTTTGGATTGATGCAGATTACCCGTGAGCGCGTTCGTCCACAGATGGACATTGCCACGAAGGAGGTTTGCCCGACCTGTAATGGTACGGGAAGCATCACCGCCAGTATCCTGATCACCGACCAGATTGAGCAACACCTGGATCATTTATTGGTAAAACAAAATGAAAATGGTATTGCACTGGCACTTCACCCATTTTTGTTCGCCTACTATACGAAAGGGATTATCTCGAAGCGTGTAAAACTATTTTTTAAATACAAAAAGTGGTTAACCCTGGTAAGGGACTCTTCCATGGCTATCACAGAATTCAAATTCCTAACCAAAGATGGAGATGAAATTGATACTGGAGTGCATGGGCAGCCAGCTACGCCAGCAGCAACGGAGGAAGCATAAAAAAACTAATTAAAAAATTCAGAACCGCAGTATTAAAAGTACTGCGGTTTTTTTTGGTCAAACTTCACTGAAACGCTGAGGCACGAAGCGTCATTGTGATCAAAAAGGTAATCGTTCAGTTGAATTAAGGCCAGCCCTGGCTATGCTTACGGCCAGAGCCCTTCCATCCCTTGTTTCGTGTACTCACGTAACAGTTTATAATCAACCATGACCCCTTTCCCTGCCATCCTGTCACCTTTTGCTTGATGGAACGGCTTTTGAAAGGTTGGGTCTTGTAAAATATTAATCAAACCAAATCAACGAATATGGCAACTGTTGCTGAAAAAGGCTCTATCTCCATCCATACCGAAAACATCTTCCCCATCATCAAAAAATTTCTCTATTCCGATCATGAGATATTTCTGAGGGAACTGGTAAGCAACGCGGTGGACGCCACGCAAAAAATCAAAAAGCTGGCCGCCATGGGAGAGTTCAAAGACGAGCTTGGCGAAACACGCATTGAGGTAAGCTTCGACAAAAAGAAAAAAACCATCACAGTAAGTGACCGCGGTATTGGAATGACCGGGGAAGAAATTAAAAAATACATCAATCAAATTGCATTCTCCGGAGCCGCTGAGTTTGTAGAGAAATTCAAAGACAAGGGAGATGCTAAAGACATCATCGGAAAGTTTGGTCTTGGTTTTTACTCATCCTTTATGGTGGCCGACAATGTGGAAATCATCTCTCGTTCATATACAGTGGGTGAAGATGAGGCTGCTAAGTGGACGTGTGATGGATCAACAGAGTTTTCTCTTGAACCTGCAAAGAAAAAAGAAAGAGGAACGGACATCATTCTCCACATCAACAAAGACTCGGAAGAATTTTTAGATGAATTCAGATTAAAAGGAATTCTTGAAAAGTACTGCAAGTTTTTACCTGTTGAAATAAAGTTCGGAACCAAAGAAGAGAGCGTTCCCGATGGAGAAGACAAAGAGGGAAAACCAAAGTACAAATCGGTAAAGGTAGATCGCATCATCAATAATCCTGAGCCACTATGGGTCAAGGCTCCCAAAGACCTAAAGGATGAGGATTACCTTAAGTTTTACAAGGAGCTTTACCCCTTTTCAGAGGATCCACTCTTCTGGATTCATTTGAATGTGGACTATCCATTTAACCTTACCGGGGTGCTCTACTTCCCCAAGGTGAAAAATGATTTTGAACTTCAGAAAAATAAAATTCAACTCTATTCACGTCAGGTATTTATTACTGATGAAGTGAAGGATGTTGTTCCTGATTTCCTGATGCTCCTGCACGGGGTGTTGGATTCACCCGATATTCCACTGAACGTTTCCAGAAGTTACCTGCAATCGGATTCCAGTGTTAAAAAGATCAGTCAGCACATTACCAAGAAGGTGGCTGACAAACTGAGCGATATGTTTAAGAAGGATCGCCCGGCATTTGAAAAGAAGTGGGACGACATCAACATTTTCGTAAAATACGGAATGATCAGTGATGAGAAGTTTTACGAAAAAGCGAAAGACTTTTCATTGTTGAAAAATGTGGATGGAGGCTACTTCACTTTTGACGAATACAAAGAAAAAGTAAAAACCAATCAAACGGACAAAGACAAGCAAACAGTTTACTTGTATAGCTCTGATGCGGGCAAACAAGACACCTACATTCAAATGGCAAAAGACAAGTCATATGATGTATTGCTTATGGATGGAGTATTGGACAGTCACTATATCAGCAACCTGGAGCAGAAGCTTGAAAATACGCAACTGAAAAGAGTGGACAGCGATACCATCGACAAGCTGATTGCCAAAGACGAAAAAATAGAAAGCGTTCTGAGCAAGGAAGAAGAGGAACAAATCAAGGGAATTTTTGAAAAGGCCATTAAGAATCAAAGCATGACATTGGCTGTTGAATCCATGTCACCCGCTGATCTGCCCGTAACGGTAACCATGAGTGAGTGGATGAGGAGAATGAAAGACATGGCCAAGACAGGAGGTGGCGGAATGCCATTCATGGGTGGTATGCCCGATAGCTACAATGTAGCAATCAATGCCAATCACAACGTGATTCAAAAAGTATTGAAGGCCGAAACGGAAGAGCAAAAAATAAAATTGGCAAAGCAAGCGTACGATCTGGCATTACTGTCGCAGAATATGTTGACCGGTGCTGATCTTACAAGTTTTATTAAGCGAAGTGTAGAGTTGGTTTCTTAACAATTAAGGAACGCAAATGAAAGGTCTGTCAAAACACGGCAGACCTTTTCTATTATTAGATTTTAATAGCTCCTGCAAAGCAGCACTACCGGATTCCAAAACTTTAAAGAAATATTTTTTCACTAACTTCGTTATATCATCCTAAAACCTTCGTTTCGCAATGAAATCATGGCTTTTAACATTCGCGCTCTTTCTCCCGGCTCTGCTGTTCGCTCAGCCTGGTCAGGAAGCACATATTGTTGAGGGCCAATTTACTTTCGATACCGATAAGCCCTTCAAATTGCTGGAATTGGATGAAGAGATAGATGAACCCATCGTAACCAAAAAGAAAAAGCCCAGGAAAAAGGTCTTCTACGGCATAAAAACTAAAAAGGGCTTTACACGCAAAGGGTATGGCGATAGAGTAACCATCGAGCTTTTTTACTATCTCAAAAATCCGGATAAGCCCAATCGTTTTGTTCGTGACATTTACTGGTACGATTTTACCCGCAGAGAGATAAGAAAATCCAACAATTTTGATCCAAGCAAAGGAGTGCTTTTGCATGGCCCTTACAAAAAGATGCAAGGAGACATCTTATTAGAGGAAGGAATTTACTACAAGGGCACAAAACACGGCCGTTGGATGCAATACAATAGAGAAAACCTATTGGTAGACAAAGAGAAGTATTACAAAGGCTGGCCTAAAGAATCGCTAATCGTTTACTATGATCCGGTAGAACGAACGAAAATAAAAGAAATTATTCCTGTGGAGTTTGGTGAAAGGGAAGGTTACTATTATCAATTTCATGAAAATGGCAACATCGCGGTATCTGGAGAATACCATTGGGACAATAAAGTGGGAGAGTGGATTGAAAATTATCCTTCCGGAAGAAGAAAAAAAATAATCATCTTCCCACAAGATCCTTTCGATCGGGAATTAACACCATTTGTTCGCAGTGAGTGGAATGACAAAGGGAAGGAAGTTTACTCCAACCGCAAGGGTCAATAAAAGGCATCTTCAAAATGAACGATTTCTGGTTCTCCTTTTCCTAATACGATGGAAATAATATCATAACGTACGTTGTCATGCCAATTGTTCTCGTGAATGTATTGGTCAGCACCCTCTATAATTTTTTCTACCTTTCTTTCATCTACAAATTCTTCCGGATAACCAAATGAGGTGGAGCTCCTTGTTTTCACCTCAACAAAAACAAGCCAGTTATTCTTTTCCACAATCAGATCAATTTCGGAACGTTTGTACCTGTAGTTTTTTTCAAGGATGGTATACCCTTTATTTTTCAAAAAGGTCATGGCGAGTTCTTCACCGTCAAATCCTCTTTTGATTTTATCCGTCATGCGGCTACATTTACACCCTAAGTTAGAAAGAGAAATGAAAAAATTAATTGAAGGTTTTACGCGTCAGCTTACCGATGCCCTTCGCATTGGTGAGGCGGTAGACCTGGTAAGGCCCGGAAGTGACATTCGCAATATTCTTATTGCGGGCATGGGGGGATCGGGCATTGGGGCAAACCTGATAGAATCACTGACTTTTGGCCGAATTCCTATTCCAATCTCTGTAAACAAGGGGTATAATATTCCTCAATATGTTGGCCCTCACACACTCTTCATTGCTTGTTCCTACAGTGGAAACACAGAGGAAACACTTTCTGCCATTGAAAAAGCGCTCCTGAAAAGAGCCCACATCATATGCATCACCTCCGGTGGCAAAATGCTGGAGATCGCCAAAGAGTATAACCTGCACTATATTCAAATGCCTGCTGGCTCCAGCAGCCCACGTGCCATGCTGGGCAATTTAATGGTATCACTGCTCTTTGTGCTTTACCATACCAATTTAATTGGTGGTGCTTTTATTAAAGAAACTCAAAATGCGGTTGAGTATCTCGATCGTGGAGAAAAAGCAATTCAGGCGCAAGCCGAACTGATCGCTAAAAAAATTAAGGGCAAACTACCCATCATCTATTGCGATGGAAGGCTGGAAGCGATGGCGGTGAGATTTCAAAACCAATTGAATGAAAACTCAAAGCACATGGCGCATGTCAATACCTTCCCTGAAATGAACCACAATGAAATTGTAGGTTGGGAGCACCCTGCCAATGTGTTGGCACAAAGCCAGGTGATCTACCTTTATACTGATCATGACCATGTAAGAGTGGAAAAGAGAATGGAGCTTTGCCGGGATATTTTCGAAAAAAAATCGAACCCAATAATTGATATCGTAGCAGAAGGCGCATCGTTACTAGAACAATACTATCACCTCATCCACCTTACCGATTGGGTATCCTATTACCTGGCCATTGAGAACAAGGTGGATCCAAATCCGGTTGAAGTAATCACGTTCCTGAAAGGTGAGTTAGAAAAAATAAAGTGAATTCCAACATCAATCGAAAGACCCAATTCATTGATTTAGGCTTAAAGGAATATGCTGAAGCCTGGGATTATCAAACAAAACTCTTTGAGCAAATTCTGGAAATTAAAAAGAAAAACAGAGACCTTCCAGAATCCGAACAGGCACCCACTTCTAATTTCTTAATCTTTTGCGAACATCCGCATGTGTACACATTGGGCAAAAGTGGTGACGAAAAAAATCTTTTAATCCCCAAAGAAAAACTGAATACCATTAATGCCACTTACTTCCACATCAACCGTGGAGGTGATATTACGTACCACGGACCTGGCCAAATTGTAGTATATCCGGTTATCGATATGGAAAATTTCTTTACCGACATTCACAAATACATGCGACTGTTGGAAGAAGCCGTTATCCTAACACTAAAAGAATTTGGAATAGCTGCAGGAAGAATCAAAGGGCTTACTGGCGCATGGCTCGACCCAGATGATACTGAAAAAAACAGAAAAATATGCGCCCTGGGGGTGAAAACAAGTCGTTGGGTGACTTTACATGGCCTGGCTATTAATGTAAATACCAATTTAGATTACTTCAAACATATCATCCCCTGCGGAATTGAGGATAAAGAAGTTACTTCTATTGCTACAGAATTGGGTGTGACCCAGGATCTAAATCGGGTAAAAAAATCTCTTCTCAATAATATTGTGTCTCTTTTTGAAATGGAGATTGTAAATTGAATCGGTGAAAATTAAATTGGTTCTAACCATTTGTTCCATCCTGATCTTTGGCCTACTCGCCAGATTCGTAATTCCATTCACAAACGGAGAGGGGCACTCCAACATTCAGAAACAACGGGGTGTCTGCTGGGTAGGTGGACGACAAATTGTCACCGAGAAAGAATTTGAATCATTGGTTAGAAACAACATCGATTGGATATCTCAGACCCCTTTTGCATGGCAAAGCAGCGCAGATGATCCAAACATCAGGATGAATACGAACAATGATCGATCGTGGTGGGGAGAATCTGATGATGGAATCGCAGAAACAACACAGCTGGCCAGAAAATCAAATATTAAAACATTACTTAAGCCACATCTTTGGGTAAGGAATAGCTGGCCAGGAGAAATAAAAATGGACGATGCAGAAAATTGGGAAGCGTGGTTTTCCAATTATCAAAAATTCATTCTTCATTACGCACAGCTTGCAGAAAAAAATAAAATCGAAATACTCTGCATTGGTACAGAATTGACCATCGCCTCAGCCCATGAAGAGAGGTGGCGAAAACTAATACAAGAAATTCGCAAAGTATATTCAGGTAAGCTCACCTATGCTGCCAATTTTAATGAAGAATACCAACAAGTAAAGTTTTGGGATGTGCTCGATTTCATAGGCATACAAGCTTACTTTCCTTTGTCCCAAACAAACAATCCCACCACGCAAGAGATGGCCAATAATTGGTCAATGCATTTGCAATCGGTGGAAAGAGTTTATAAAGAATATAAAAAACCAGTGATCTTTACTGAGATAGGATATAAAAGTACTGTGGATGCGGCCATTGAACCCTGGAAATGGCCTCAAGAAAATAAGGAAGCAATACCTTCCGATGAAACACAAGCCAAATGTTACGAAGCCTTCTTCCAAACTGCATGGAAGAAAGAGTGGCTTGCGGGGGCATACTTTTGGAAATGGTATCCGCATGGAGCCCACCATCTTCATGAAATAGATTTTACACCGCAAGGAAAATTGGCAGAAGAGATAATTTTAAAGAATTTTAGCAATAATTATGATTAATGATATTGAGTTTCCGGAAGTAAAGAATGTAACGCTGGCTATTGTAAAAGAAGAAGATAATTCCTGGAAAGTTTACCTGATTAATAAAAATCAGTTCCCCATAGAAAACACTCTGGTTTCAAGCAAAGGATATGGAGAATCAGAAGATGAGAAACAACAAACTTCCACCTTACGCCATTTTTTAGAAACGATCCCCGGAAATGATTCAGCACTGGTTGAACCTATCGACCCTACAGTATTTCATTTGAACAATGAATACTGGGTAAGCTATTATGTGGACTCAATCATTTATGACAAGCGTTTTCTTTTCGTTCCTGATGCCATCAAAGAGGAAAACATGATATTCATCAAAGAATTGGACAAAGAAGGAGTACTCCACTCATAAATATTTATAGGCAGATCCTGTATTAAGCATCAATACTGTTTCACTTCGCGCTATCTCTCCTCTGTCTAACAGGGTTCGCATCGCAGGAAGTAATGCAGCCCCTTCCGGGCAAATAAGTAATCCTTCCAAAGAGGCAATCTCTTTCATCGCACTTTTAATCTCACCATCAGAAATAGAGACAGCTGTTCCTCCGGATTCATGCAATACATTCAAAATCATTTTTTCGGCAAAAGGTGTGGGTACAGCTAAGCCATTTGCGAAGGTGGCACTCCCCTTATAGTTTTTCGCTGTATCCAGCTTGCCTTCCAGTATTTGAACGATAGGGTTACAGTTTGCTGACTGCACCGCAATCATTCGGGGAAAAGAACCTGTTATCCAGCCCAATTCTTTCATCTCATGAAATGCCTTCCACATTCCGATCAAGCCAGTACCGCCACCGGTTGGATAAAGAATTACATCAGGTAAGTTCCAATTAAGTTGTTCGGCAATTTCATAACCCATGGTTTTCTTTCCCTCCAGTCGGTAAGGTTCTTTCATGGTAGAAATATCAAAGCATGGCGTTTTCAGTTTTATCTCAGCTACTTTTTTTGCGCAGTCGCTGATGAGTCCTTCCACTTCAATCAACTCTGCCCCAAAGTACCTGCATTCCTTTTTAAAAGCTTCTGGCGTATGACTTGGCATCACCACAATCGCCTTCATCCCAGCTTTGGCACAATATGCACTTAACGCTCCTCCGGCATTACCAGCGGTAGGCACTATACAGGTTTCCACCCCAAGTTCTTTGGCTTTGGAAACAGCCATACTAAGACCACGGGCTTTAAAAGAACCTGTGGGATTGGCAGATTCATCCTTTATCAGCAATTTATCCATATCGTATTTAGCCGCTAATCGAGTGGATAAAAGCATAGGAGTCCAACCCTCACCTAAGCTTACTATATTTTCTTCTTCTAATACCGGTAACATTCCCTGGTACCTCCACATAGATCGCTCCTGTAGATTTATCTCTTCCTTGCTGTAGCCATCATGAAATTCATACCGAGCAATCAATGGGCGCGTACCACATTGATCACAATCTGCAAATGTTTGCAACTCATGAACAGAATACGTTTTATCACAACCAGAACATTGCAAAAATGAAACAAGGGATTTTCTTTCCTTTACAACCATTGTATTAGCTTATTAATAAGCCCCTAAATTAGCCGAGTCAGTATTCCTAAACCAATACAGTTTTTTTATTGGCTATAACTTAATGTTATAGTGATTTTTGGAGAATTTAATGAAAGATGCATTTAAATCGCGATTTTCATCACCATGGCGTTGTACAAAATAAAATTGTCGGGTGATGGTAAGGTCATCAATGTAAAGTCGCACAAGCTCACCCGAGGCCAGTTCCTTGGCAACAGCCCTTGCAGGCAAAAACCCGAGGCTGTCATCTGCCAGAAGAAAGTTTTTAAGCGCCTCCGTTCCTCCCAGCCGCATACTGATATTGAGATCAGTCATTTTAATTCCCTTTCCACTTAATGAATGCCTAATAGCGGCCAAAGTACCTGACCCCCTCTCCCGAAGTGCTATCTGAATCGTGGGTAGATCTTTAATGTCTATTCGGGGGTTCTTGGTAAGGCCACTGCGGGCAGCACATACTGGAACTACCTCGTCTGTAAGGAAATGCTCACTCTTGACCTGGCCAATTTTACTCCTTCCTTCTACTATTCCAAGGTCGATCTCGCGATCTTTCAGAGCAGTCAAAACACTTTCACTGTTCCTGTTGAATAAACTGATTTTCACATCAGGATATTTTTTTCTAAACCCGGACAAAACGGGAGGCATAATATATAAGGCCACTGTAGTGCTGGCGCCTAGTTTAAAATCCCCCTTAATCTGAGATGGATCCCGATAGGTATTCAGCTCCAATTCCAGTTGTCGCTCCAACTCCTGACCCCGAAGAAGAAATTCGTAAAGAATGGAGCCTTGTTCTGTAAGTGTAATGGAATTTCCCCTCCTCTCAAAGAGACTGGTTTTGTACGCCTCTTCCAATAGACGAATATGCTTACTGATGGCCGGCTGACTAATGAACAGGGTTTGACTTGCCTTAGTAAAACTAAGCTGCTGTGCCACTTCAAAAAATACTTTGTGGTTAAAGGAAATCATAGCGGTAATTTATTCCTATTGCTGGCATAAAAGTAAAGTATAATAATTTCGGAATACACAAATACAGTTTGATAAGGAGGATTAGCTTAACTTGCATTATGAATGCGGAATTAAAGGATATTCTTTTTCTTGACATTGAAACCGTAGCCATTTCTGAAAATTACAGTCAGCTTGATGAACGATTGAAGGCCCAATGGGTACGGAAAGCTAGCTTTTTTAGAAGAGAAGAAGAACACACAGATGAATACTTATTCAATACCAAAGCTGGTATTTATGCTGAGTTTGGGAAAATCGTCTCTATCGCGGTAGGAATGTTTACCGAAAGTGAAACAGGGGAACTTGGATTAAGAACTAAATATTTTACTTCCCACGATGAAGCTCAGCTTCTGACAGAATTCAAGCAGCTATTGGAAAAACTGGGGCCAGCCACCAAGATGTGCGCACACAATGGAAAGGAGTTCGACTTTCCCTATATGAGCCGAAGAATGTTAATCAATAATATCATGTTGCCGGAGGCCCTCAACCTAAGTGGAAAAAAACCCTGGGAAATTCAGCATCTTGACACTTTAGAGTTGTGGAAGTTTGGAGATTATAAACACTATACTTCTTTGGATTTATTGGCTGCTATTTTTAACATTCCTACCAGTAAAGGTGTTATGGATGGTAGCCAGGTAAATGAGGTGTACTATAAAGAAAAAGATTTAAAAAAAATATCAGTGTATTGTGTGGGTGATGTCATAGCCGTTGCTCAACTCTACCTTCGACTAAAGGGACTTCCCCTGATACCCGAAAAAAATATCACACACGCAGAGAATGAGTAAAAAAACGTTTAAAAAAATTAAAGATAAAAAGAGCAAAAAAGAAAAGGGCAGTGTATACTCCTCCATTCTTGCACTGCTGGAAGAAATGGTGGGCAAAGCATACAGCACCAAACAGATTACCAGAAAACTGGGGATTAAAAAGAAAACACTAATAGCTGATTTATATCGGATTCTTGATCAATTAGAAGAAGAAGGAAAAATTCAACAGCTTGGAAATGGAACCTACCGTAGTGTAAAGGAATTAGTTGCATTAACCGGAAGAGTGGACCATGTCAACCCGAGGTTTGCATATATCATTGTTGAAGGTGAGGAAAAAGATATCTATGTTAAGTCACGCGATCTCGCTTCTGCTGTTCATGGCGACATTGTAGAGATAAGCATCCTTTCTTCTCGAAAAGGAGCAAGCCCCGAAGGAAAAGTAACTAAAGTTATCAAGCGAAATCGTACCCGGTTTGTAGGTAGAATAGAAGTATCGCCTAATTATTCCTTTATCGTTCCCGACTACAAAAAGCTTTATCAGGACTTCTTTGTATACCAGGAAAACATCAACAATGCAGAAACCAATGACAAGGTTGTATTTGAAGTAACCAAATGGGGCACGACTGATCGCAACCCAGAGGCAAAAGTAATCGAGATCCTGGGCAAGACAGGAGAGAACGAGGCCGAGATTCACTCTATCATGGCTGAGTTTGATCTTCCCTTTCGTTTCGACCCAGATGTATTAAAGGAATCAGAAAACATTAAGGATGAGATTCCAGCAAGTGAGATTAAAAAAAGAAGAGACTTTAGAGATGTACTCACTTTTACCATCGACCCGGAAGACGCTAAAGATTTTGATGATGCCATCTCCTTTCAAAAACTGGATAACGGACATTACGAAGTTGGAGTTCACATTGCCGATGTAACTCATTATGTGAAACCAGGTGGCACGCTCGACAAAGATGCCTTCGATAGGGCCACCTCTGTCTATTTGGTTGACAGAACCGTTCCTATGCTACCGGAAAGATTGAGCAATCAACTTTGCTCATTGCGTCCCAATGAAGACAAACTTACCTTTTGTGCATTGTTTGAGATTGACGATAAAGCCAAAGTCTACAATGAATGGTTTGGACGAACGATTATCCATTCAAATCAACGATTTGCCTATGAGGAGGCGCAAGAACAAATAGAAAGTGGTAAAGGCCATTTGGCCAACGAACTTCAATTGCTGAATAAGATTGCGTTAAAGCTAAGAAAAGATCGATTTGCAAAAGGTGCTGTAAACTTCGAAACTACTGAAGTTAAATTCAGGCTCGATGAAAATGGGAAACCATTAGAAGTAGTGCCAAAGGAGAGAAAAGATGCGCATAAGTTAGTTGAAGAATTCATGCTGCTGGCCAACAGAGCGGTGGCTACCTACGTCTTCAAAATGAAAAAAGGAGAAGATAAAAACACTTTTGTTTATCGCACCCATGATCATCCCAATCCAGAGAAGGTCATGGATTTTGCTCAGTTCGCAAAGCAGTTTGGTCATACACTGAACATAGAAGAAACTGCGGTTTCCCAATCGTTGAACAAGTTGATGGCAGACATTGAAGGTAAGCCAGAACAGAACGTGCTACAGCAACTTGCCGTTAGGGCGATGTCTAAAGCCAAGTATACGACAGATGCCAAGGGCCATTTTGGACTCGCATTCCCTCATTATACACACTTTACTTCACCCATCAGACGATACCCAGATATGATGGTACACAGGCTTTTGCAACACTATTTAGATGGAGGAAAATCTATAAATAAGAAAGATTATGAAGAAAAGTGCCTCCATTCTTCAGAGCGTGAAAAAAGGGCTGCCGATGCCGAACGTGCCTCTATCAAATACAAGCAAGTGGAGTTCATGAGTATGGCTGCCAACAAAGTATACGGGGGCATCATCACTGGCGTAACCGACTTTGGTGTATTTGTAGAAATAATTGAAACTAAATGTGAGGGCATGGTGCGCCTTACGGATATGACAGATGACTTCTATGAATTTGACGAGCGCAATTTCAGAATCATCGGCAGAAGAAGAAAAAAGATTTACCGACTGGGTGACAAAGTGAATGTTCGTGTTAAAAAGACCGACATCGGCCGAAGGCTCATTGACCTTACAATTGAAGTTTAATTCCCAGTTTTTTTACAATGACAAACAACTACTTACCGTGGATTGAAGCGGAAATAAAAAAGCAAAAATTTGGATCTGCTCCCTCCTCGCTCTACGATCCCATCCGATACATTATGGGTTTAGGAGGAAAAAGACTGCGCCCTCTTTTGACTTTGCTTTCTTATTCACTTTATAAAAATAATGCCAGGCGTATTGTTCCATTAGCAACTGCTGTTGAAGCCTTCCACAACTTTACTTTGCTCCACGATGATATCATGGACAATGCCCCCCTTCGCAGAGGACGGAAAACGGTGCATGAAAAGTGGAATATCAACACGGCCATATTGGCTGGTGATGTAATGCTGGTAAAGGTCTATGATCAATTGTTAAAAGTAGAGAAGGATCTTCTAAAGGACGTACTATCAAAATTCAATACATGTGCAACTGAAGTTTGCGAGGGACAACAATGGGACATGGAGTTTGAAACAATGAAATCTGTTTCAGAAGAGCAGTACATCCAGATGATCAGGCAAAAGACCGCAGTACTGCTGGGCTTTAGCCTGGAGTTGGGGGCAATGCTCGCACATGCTCCTGTCAAAGATCAAAAAGCACTTCGTAACTTTGGAATTGATATTGGCATTGGATTTCAATTGAAAGATGACTGGCTAGATGTATTTGGTGATGGTAAAAATTTTGGGAAGCAGGTCGGAGGTGACATTATTGCCAACAAAAAAACATTTTTACTCATTAATGCGTTGGACAGAGCTCGTGGGAAAGACAAAAAAGAACTAAATCATCTCATCGCCTCCGCTCAATTTGATAAAAAGAAAAAAGTAGAAGCAGTGACTGCGATCTATGATCGACTAGGAGTAAGCAGTCACACTGAAACCAAAATAAATTTTTACTTTAAGCGTGCGCTTTCACAGCTCAATAAGCTGAATGTAAGTGAAGAGAAGAAAGTCGATTTAAAAAAATATACATTAAACCTGATCGATCGCATTTCCTGATGAGCCAGCCTGAATCAAAACTATCTATTCCTGAAGAATTCTATAATTCAGAAACAAACGAGCCCTTTCAAACCTGTATGATGTGCAATCAGTCACTGGCGGAAAAGCAGTACATGGTAGAAAAGGCGATTAAAAATTACCCCTCACTGGGTACCAAAGAAATCATTTTTGAATACGCCATGTGCATCGAATGTGCCGGCAAAATGCACATGGAGCTCTCAGAAGAATCACGTAACCGGATTGGGGACTATATGAAAACTCACCTTGCAGGCAAAACCCATCTCCCAATTGAAGGTAAACCCGATGTAAATAAACTTCTCAACCAATGTATTGTCAGAGAGAGCGATGTTAATCAATCTGCAGAATACTCCATCTATGCCATGTGTAACGGCACAAACATGACTATCAATGATTTTCCATATGCGCTAAGTGGGGAAGTGCAGGATGAAATCATGCAACTGCTATCTGCTAAAAGCCTCGATATATTGGATGATTTTATCGGCAATCATTTTACTGGTCCCCCTGAGGTGAAAGAAATTTTAAGAAGGCGTCCCGTTCTTATTTAGCTCTTTTATAAAAATATAATTTCCCCGTGGTGTCCTTTGTGGTTTCGCTTAGGGTATAAAACCCGCTGCCATCTAAGGACCACGCCACAGATTCACCCTGAGGTTCTCTCCTGTAGTTGAGCAGAATAGGTTCATGAAGTAAAACCTGTTGAATGGAGAGACTGTCTGGCCTTTGCCAATAATAAATTTCATCATAAGTTTTGATCAAAAGCTCTTTGGAATCCAGTGTGAAATCTACTGCCACTACATTGTGAAATGGCAACGTGCCTATCTTTTCGGGCACAAGTGTGTCACCAGCAACTAACGTGTGGGCCAATGATCTATACATATTTATGTTTTCCTCTCTTTTCGAAAACAAATACAAATCCCCTGTTTCCTGATCGATAGTAATTGATTCCATATCCCTCTTCCCATCCGGCAGGCTAATCACAAGGGTATCAAATTTATCAATAGCCATTTTTTTGTCACCCCGAAACACTGGCTCCTCGAGTCGGTACAAATACTTGTAATCATACTTTGCATCATTATCCCCTATCTCACCAACGTACAAATATTTAATGCTATCAGCCGGGCCTGGCCCTATGGCAATATCTTCCCAATCACGATTTTTTATCTTTTTTAACTTACAGGCCATCACAATTTCTCCTTTGTCATTTATTAAAAATACTTCCGAGGAGTTTCCACTATCATTGTGCGTCCAGAGTTTACCCGGATTTCGATAACTGGCCACCAGTCCGGAAGCCTCCTCCAGGTCGCCTGATACCCGCCCTCGGTTCTCAGCTTTTTCAAACAGGTTGGATCGATCTTTTTTACAATTTGCACAAAGCAGTAACAACAGGATAGCACCGATGAATTTCATAAACCACGGGATAAATAAATAACGTTAGTTGCGAAAGTACTAATGAATTATTCAATTCTCATAGCAACAACTATACGAACAACACGCAGAAGTCCAATTCTACTTTGGCGCCAAACATAGCAACGTAGCCAATGCTATTATGTAATTTTGAGGTTATGGAATCTGAGCATATTCAAGAAGAGGAAGATGATGAATTATTTGAGCATTATCGCATTGTAGCCGATCCTAAACAAGGCCAGATTCGCATTGATAAATTTTTGAATGCCCGACTCCCCAATGTTACCCGAAGCAAACTACAAGACGGTATTCATGGCGGCTTTGTGAAAGTAAACGACAATGCCATCAAACCTAATTACAAAGTTCGCCCCCATGATGTAATTACTGTTTCACTTCCTGAGCCACCCCGAGACACAGAAGTAAAACCAGAAAACATTCCGCTCGATATCATTTTTGAAGACGAGCACTTACTCATCGTAAACAAACCAGCCGGTATGGTGGTACACCCTGCCTTTCAAAACTGGAGTGGCACATTAGTCAATGCGCTCACCTATCATTTTCAAAACCTGCCGGAGATGCCTGGTAATGAAGGGAGGCCAGGTTTGGTTCACCGTATCGACAAAGATACTTCCGGACTCCTGGTAATTGCCAAATCGGAAAAGGCTATTACCGGGCTTGCCAAACAATTTTTTGATCACAGCATAGACAGAACCTACTGGGCGCTGGTATGGGGAGAGCCAAACCCAGAAAAAGGTACAATCAATGTAAATGTAGGCCGAAGCCTAAAGGACCGAAGAATTACCTCCGCCTTCCCCGATGGTGACTTTGGCAGAACCGCCATCACACATTACAAAACCTTAATGACCCTGAGGTATGTAAGCTTAATCCAATGCAAACTGGAAACCGGAAGAACACACCAGATTAGGGCACACATGAAACACATAGGTCATCCTATATTTAACGATGCCGCCTATGGTGGCAGTGAGATTGTAAAGGGTACTGTCTTCTCAAAGTACAAACAATTTGTTGACAACTGTTTTAAGATCATCCCCCGTCAGGCGCTTCATGCTAAAACTTTGGGCTTTGAGCATCCGATTACAAAAAAGAGAATGGAGTTCGACTCCGAGTTACCGGAAGATTTTAAATCTGTAATTGAAAAGTGGGAACACTACGTGAAGTACAATTAATTGGGGTATCGGCTAATCCATCTTTATTTTCTTCAGCCCCATCCGCCTGCGTCTTTTATTGAGGTCTTTAATATCCTCCACAGGAAGCAGTTGTCCTGAATGGTCAGTTTGAGTTCCATAAATTTGAGGCTGCCCATTCTGAATCAGAATCCTGTCTTTCATGGTAGCCAAGTCCGATGGCCTGGATTCGCCCTCATTAACAGATTCTTCCAATAAAGGATAAAACTTTTCGCGAACACGATTATCCTGCGCATGTTGAATCACCATAAACAAAGTACTATTGGCCAGCTCTCCTATTTTGGATTTTCCAAGCCAACCATATCTTGAAATAATATTTTCTACTTTGATCAACGCCAATGAGTCAAAATTCTGAATTAATAAATTCAAGGAGTCCATTTGTGGAGATTCGTAACCAAACCGTTTAATGGTAGGCGTTACATTTTGTCGAAGGCGCAGAGAGGCCTCATTTATATGCTCTAACTCTTTCCTCAGGCTATCCAAATTTTGAGCACTGCCTATTCCTAGGGAAATGCTCCAGAAAAAAATAATTAACTTAATAAAAAGAAATGGTGGCTTCGTATGGCTACTGATCTACGATATCAGAAATTTTATATTTCTGAATAATGTAATAGAGGAAATTGAAAGAAAGGGCGTCTTCTTCTTTCTTGCCATCAGGGGATTTTTTACTTGCTTTTGCTTTTGTGGCTTTGACAGAAACAGAATCTCTACTTACTACATTAGTAGTAGTTGATCTGTAAGACCTATTCTCATTGACATCGTATATCAATGATTTATCTTCATTTAAGTTTAACTCCTGATAACTTGGCTCTTGAAAATTTGGATATGGGAAACCACCATCCTGAGCAACGACATCTTGCGAGAGCAAGACTATGCAACCGACTGTACAGACTGCCAGAATATATGGTAATTTGCCGTTCATATTATCTACACCCTTTTTGTGATTAACGGTAAAATAAGGTTAAGAACACTAAATTATGAAATTTTGATATGATAACATGGGATGAGTTCAATAAAATTGATATTAGATCGGGTACAATTGTTCGTACTGAGGCCTTCTTAGAGGCAAAAATACCCGCTTTTAAGGTTTGGGTCGATTTAGGGCAAGAATTGGGCATTAAAAAATCCAGTGCCCAAATCACAAAAAATTACAATTTGGAAGAGCTGGTGGGCAAACAGGTAGTCTGTGTGGTTAATTTTCCTCCCAAACAGATAGCTTCTTTCATGTCGGAGGTGCTGATAACAGGCTTCCCCGACAATGATGGAAATGTAGTACTCACCACCATAGATAAATCCGTTCCCAACGGATCTCGGTTATATTAAGCCATGTTTTCTTTCTCACAACTCCCCGACTTTCTTGAGGGTCAAATGCTTCAGCTCATCAAAGATGAGACCATTGAATATCTCGTTATTGACAGTCGCAAGTTATTCGTTTCTCCGAGAAGTTTATTCTTTGCAATAGAAGGTGTACGCAATGACGGCCACGCCCATATTGCTACAGCCTATGAACAAGGAGTAAGGTTATTCATCATAGAGCGCGATATCGAAACTGAGCGATTTCCTGAGGGTAGTTTTTTGAAAGTGAGCTCGAGTTTAAAGGCCCTCCAAAGTTTAGCAACTGTTCATCGCAGTCAGTTTGGTTATTCTGTCCTCGGTATTACCGGAAGCAACGGAAAGACAATTATAAAGGAATGGCTCTTCCAAATGCTTTCGTCAAAGCTCAAGTGTGTCAAGAATCCAGGAAGTTATAACTCACAGGTCGGGGTTCCGCTTTCTGTTTGGCAAATGAGCCATCAGCACGAATTCGGAATATTTGAAGCGGGAATTTCCTTGCCCGGTGAAATGGAAGCATTACAAAAAATAATTCAGCCTTCCATTGGATTATTTACTATGCTCGGCTCAGCTCATGATGAAGGTTTCTCTTCTTCAAATGAAAAACTGCTGGAGAAACTCAAGCTATTTGAGTCCTGCCAAACCATCATTTATTGCTATGATGATCCGGCAATAAGAAAAGGAATCGCCAGTATAAAAAAACCATTCCAGGAATCAATCAGTTGGGGCGAAAGTGAAGGGTCAGATATTTTACTTGAGTTCAATAACGTCAAATCAATATCAATTACGGGTAAATTTGGCCAACAGAGCTTTGTTCTTCCGTTTGTGGATACCGCCTCACAACAAAATGTCATGCACTGTATAATGGTGCTTTTGCACCTTGGGTACACCGAACAAGAAATTCAGGAAAGGATAGACCAATTGAGGGCTGTACCTATGCGCCTGGAGTTAAAGCAAGGTATCAATCAATGTCAAATCATTGATGACACGTACAATAACGACCTAGGTGGTTTGCGCATCAGTTTGGATTTTTTAGAAGGCATTAACATGCCAAAAAGGACGCTCATACTGTCTGATATATTACAATCAGGATTGACACTTGACAAGTTGGCTCAGTATGTGTTTGATCTTATTAGGGAAAAACAAATTCAAAAATTTATAGGAATAGGATTTGGGTTTCACTCCCAGCAGCAGCTCTTTAAGGATCTAAGAATTGAATCCAGCTTTTATCTGACTACAGAAGATTTTCTCAAAGAAACAGATTGGAATTCTTTTGTACATGAAGCCATTCTTGTAAAAGGTGCCAGGGTATTTCAATTTGAAAGAATCACAAAACTACTACAGAAAAAAGCCCATGGTACCACTATGGAGGTTGATCTGAGCGCTATGGTTTATAACCTCAATTACTTTCGTTCTTTGCTTCAACCCGATGTGAAGTTAATGGTGATGGTGAAAGCATTCGCCTATGGAAGTGGAAGCAATGAGATCGCGAGCCTATTACAATACCATCGGGTAGATTACTTAGGGGTAGCCTATACAGACGAAGGCGTTGACTTAAGGAATAACAATATTGATTTGCCCATCATGGTTATGAATCCCAGTAAAGATAGCTGGGGGATCATGCTCGACCGAAACCTGGAGCCTGAGATATACAGTTTGTCTTTACTCAGGTCTTTGGTGGAATATTTAAACGGGAAACCCTGTTTAATTCATTTGAAAATTGACACTGGGATGCACAGATTGGGCTTTGAGCTACAGGAGTTGTCTGAGGTAGTACAAATTCTTTCCAGCAATCACAACGTGAAAGTGGCCTCTGTCTTCTCCCATTTGGCCGGTGCGGATGACCCGGTGCATGATGACTTCTCTTCCGAACAGGCTAAACGCTATAATGAGGCCTTGAATTTGATTCAGGATAAGCTCAAAATCAATCCTATTAGGCACCTTCTCAATTCCAGCGGCATCTTACGACTTCCTGAATACCAACTCGATATGGTAAGGTTGGGTATTGGGCTCTACGGAATCGATCCTACAGGCGCATTCAACAACAAACTCCAATCGGTCGCCACCCTTAAAACGGTAGTTTCACAGGTTAAAAAAATAAAGCCTGGTGAATCAATAGGTTACAGCCGAAAAGGCAAAGCCACAAAAAGCATGACTACCGCCACCATTGCTATCGGGTACGCTGATGGTTATTCCAGAAGCTTTGGAAATGGTGCAGGGCAGGTAAGCATCCGTGGTAAAAAAGCCACTGTAGTTGGCAACGTATGTATGGACATGACCATGGTGGATGTAACTGATATTCCAGAAGTAGCAGAAGGAGATGAGGTAATCATTTTTGGAAAGGACAATTCAATCCATGAGGTTGCTGCTCAGGCACAGACAATACCCTATGAAATACTAACCAACACCAGTGAACGAGTAAAGCGCATCTTCATTGCTGAAGGAATTTAACCGCACCCCAGGTTCTTTTTTAAATCCCGGTCGGGTAGCCCCACATATTCCGGATCTTCAGTTTCTTCTGGCGTGATGTCCTTCTTTACATCTGCCTCCTCTTCATTCAATTCAGTTGATTTTGGGTCTGTTTTGTCTTTTTCTATCATAAAGAGATCAACAACCTTTGGGTAAACATGGTTTATTTGGTGCTCAACAATTAACTTCACGCAGTTTTAATTTAATCTAAATAAAGATGGCAGATCTTGCCAAAAATGTTGCTCAGATGAGCCCTGGAGAAACTGCCGTAATCGCAGGATTCATATCGCATGAGCTTTCCAATAAGCTATTGGAAATGGGTTTTTTGCCTGGATCGGTAGTAAAATTCAATTTTAAAGCTCCTTTTGGGGATCCCATATGTGTCACTATTTCAGGTTATGATATTACTCTGCGTTTGGAGGAAGCTGCCATGATCTCCATTTTAAATTAAATCCACTAAGTGAAAAGGTTGAAGGTCGCATTAGCAGGAAAGCCTAATTCAGGGAAGTCATCACTTTTCAATCAACTGACGGGTCTCAGTCAAAAAACTGGAAATTTTCCTGGGGTTACGGTTGACAAAAGAACGGGCACAACCCGGCTCGATGAAAATACTCAGGCAGAAATAATTGATTTACCTGGCATCTATAGCTTGTACCCAAGGTCTCTGGATGAAAAGATTGTAGCAGAAATATTTTCAGACAGGAGGAACAATTATTTCCCCAACAAAGTAATTCTGGTGGCTGATGCCACCAACCTTCAAAGTTCGTTATTGCTTCTCACTCAGCTTATCGACCTTAGATTACCAACTGTGCTCGTACTCAACATGGTTGATCTTGCCGCCAAGTCGGGCCAGAATATTGATGTGATTAAGCTTTCCATAAACCTCGATTTGCCCGTTGTCCTGGTCAATGCGCGTACGGGGCAGGGCATTAAAGAATTGAAAAAAGTATTGGCTGGACACATTCCTGTTTCCCGGCAAAAAATTTATTCGATTGACGAGGAAATCCTTCCTGCTGTTGATAAAACAAAGCAACACTTTAAGCTCGAGTCAAACTATGAAGCCTATCAATACCTGCAACAGGTGGAAAACCTTTCCTTCTTGCGCGAAGAAGATAAAGCATTTATAGAGTCACTGGCCAAACAGTACGAGTTCTTCCCGGGCAAGTACCAGGGAGCCGAAACCATAATCAGGTATCAATACATTCAAGACCTATTGGGTAAGGTGGTTTTAAAAACCGCTGATACCGAATGGAAGCGGTTCTCGCATCGCATCGATAAAGTATTGACACACAAAGTATGGGGCTATCTCATATTTTTCAGTATCCTGTTTTTAATTTTTCAATCCATTTTCGCGTGGGCGCAAGCTCCGATGGATTTCATTGACTCCACCTTTGCAAACCTCAGCAATGTGTTGAAAGATGTCTTCCCTGAAGGCCCATTCTTCGATTTGATCACACAGGGGATTATACCCGGTATTGGTGGCATTCTGATTTTTGTGCCGCAGATAGCCATCTTATTTGCTTTTATCGCAGTATTGGAAGAAACAGGATATATGTCACGGGTGGTCTTTTTGATGGATAAAGTCATGCGTAAGGTTGGCATGAGTGGAAAAAGTGTGGTTCCTTTAATCTCAGGATGGGCGTGTGCCATCCCAGCCATCATGGCTACCCGCACCATCGAAAACTGGAAGGACAGGCTCATTACCATTTTTGTAACGCCACTCATGAGCTGCTCCGCTCGTTTACCTGTCTATGCAATTCTGGTGGCCTTAATTATCCCTGACGACAAACTCTTTGGCTTCTTTAATTTTCAGGGGATTGCACTGATGGGATTGTACTTACTCGGGTTTTTAGCTGCCATTATTTCAGCATTGGTAATGAAGTGGATTATAAAATCTAAAGAACGGAGCTACCTGATCATGGAGCTGCCGACATACCGAATGCCGAAGTGGTCCAATGTTGGCTTTACTATCGTAAGTAAAACCAGAACGTTTGTCTTTGAAGCCGGGAAGATAATCCTGGCCGTATCCATCGTACTGTGGGTATTGGCGAGTTACGGCCCCGCCCAACAAATGAGTCAGGCTGAAAGTGTCATAGACGCACAAATCGATAATAATGAAGTAGCTGTTGACCAACGAGAAAGCTTACTGATGGCCTATCGTCTTGAACACTCCTATGCGGGGATCATTGGTAAAGCGATTGAGCCCTCCATTACTCCTTTAGGATACGACTGGAAGATTGGGATTGCATTAATCACCTCTTTTGCTGCCAGAGAAGTTTTTGTGGGCACGATGGCCACCATCTATAGTGTGGGCAATACGGAGGATCAAACGACCATCAAGAGCAGACTTCGAGCGGAAATCAACCCTGACACGGGCGGCCCAAGGTTTACTCTTGCAACAGGCCTTTCATTGCTTGTCTTTTACACTTTTGCAATGCAGTGCATGAGTACGCTGGCCGTTGTAAAAAGAGAAACCAATGGATGGAAATGGCCCATGATTCAATTAGTATACATGACCGCTCTCGCCTACATTTCAGCGTTAATTGTTTACCAGCTCTTTTCATAAGTTGATTGTTTCATAAGTCCCTATTCTCATTATATTTATGGGTTTAAGAAATTATGAGCCACAATAAAAACTATCACCTCGGGGTATTGTACCTCATGCGTCTTCTTATCAACGCAGATGGAATTGTTGATATCAGTGAAAATGATGCGCTGAACAAAGTAAAAAGGTACGAAAGCATTCCTGAGCCTACCTTGATCGAATTTGAGAAAGACATTCTCAATAAAAGGGAGAAGGAAGTCTATCAGACAGGAATTGATTTCATCAATTTGTGTTCAGATGAAGAAAAGATGAATGCATTTGTTCACCTCTACAAGATGTCTGAGGCCGATGGCCGTGTACACGTAAAGGAAGTTCGGCTTTTACTCTATTCCATCAGACAGGCAAAAATAGAATTTAATGATGTGGTTGCTAAAGCAAAACAACTTAAATACGGCTAGCCATCATGGCTCCTGTCCGGTAAATTATTTATAGGTTTGCGGCTCCAATGAAGCCACAATATTATCAGAATAACTTTAAGCTAGGCGTGTTAGGCGGAGGCCAACTCGGCCGAATGTTGATACAATCGGGAATTGATTTCAACATCTCTTTCTCCGTTTTGGATCCCGATGCCAACGCTCCGTGCAGTCAACTGGCTCCTTTTACAGTAGGAAAACTTACTGATTTCGATACCGTCATTCAGTTTGGGACTACTTGCGATCTGATTACAATCGAGATTGAAAACGTAAACACGGAAGCCCTGAAGGAACTAGAGAAAAGAGGAAAGAAGGTTTTTCCACAACCATCAATCATAGAGTTGATACAGGATAAGAGAGTACAAAAGCAATTTTATGTTGACAATGGAATTCCCACGGCTGAATTTGTATTAACAGAAAACAAAAGCGATGTGTTAAAACACAGTGCCTTTTTGCCTGCCGTAAATAAACTGGGCAAAGAAGGCTATGATGGTAGGGGTGTGCAAATGATGCGAAACGAGCAGGAGCTGGAGAAGGCCTTTGATGCCCCTGGTTTGTTAGAGAAGCTCGTTGACTTTGAAAAAGAAATAGCCATTATCGTAGCCAAAAATGAAAAGGGAGAAATTGTTTCCTACCCAGCGGTAGAGATGGTTTTTCATCCGGAAAAAAATCTGGTAGAATATTTATTTGCACCCGCTGAACTTACAGAAACCATTAAACAAAGGGCGGATGATATTGCTCGTAAAGTAATTGATCGATTAGGGCTGGTGGGCATTCTCGCAGTAGAAATGTTTGTGACCAGGGTTGGTGAGGTATTGGTGAATGAGGTGGCTCCACGGCCCCACAATAGTGGACATCAAACAATTGAAGCCAATGACACTTCTCAATATGAGCAGCATTTGCGGGCAATCTTAAACCAGCCATTGGGAAGCACCAAAATGCGTATACCCAGTGCCATGGTAAATCTGCTGGGAGAAGACGGATTTACTGGGGAAGCAAAATATCAAGGAATGGAAGCGGTATTGGCTCTGGAAGGAGCACACGTTCATCTCTACGGTAAGAAAATCACCAAGCCTTTTAGAAAAATGGGGCACGTAACAATTGTGGATGACAACATGGAAAGTTTAAGGAAGAAAGCCAACTTTGTGAAAGACAACCTTAAAATAATAGCATGAGCAAACCATTAGTAGGAATTATCATGGGTAGCCAGTCAGACTTAAAAGTCATGAGATTGGCTGCGGATCTTCTGGAAGAAATGGAAGTGCCTTATGAAATCACCATTGTATCAGCACACCGTACGCCAGAACGCATGGTAGAATATGCCACATCTGCCAGAGCCAGGGGCCTAAAGGTAATTATTGCTGGTGCAGGAGGAGCTGCGCATCTACCCGGCATGATTGCCTCCATGACGTCTTTACCAGTAATTGGTGTTCCTATCAAATCATCTAATTCTATTGATGGATGGGACTCCATATTGTCTATCCTTCAGATGCCTGGAGGAGTGCCTGTAGCCACTGTTGCGCTTGATGGCTCAAAGAATGCTGGAATCCTTGCAGCCCAAATTATTGGTACAAGTGATGCGGGGCTCGCCAAGCGATTGGATAAATACAAAGAAAATCTAAAAAACAGCGTCCTTTCTACAGCTGCCGAACTCGAGAAGTCCGGCCTGCCCAAAGCTTAGTCCATTAGCTACTGAATATCCATAGATTTTAATTATCTTTTCAGTTCCGTTCAAACTGATCCAGAATGAGGCCAAGTGAAAAGGGCTGGTTAAAAGAATATCTTAACTTCCGTAAAGATCTATTAGGCGAGTTGACTTCCGAAAGAAAGAGGTCGTCTCACCCTGAACATTCTTTGTACCGACTGATCCAACCAACGGGACTGATGTATGGCCATGCTGTGGATGTGCTTGGCCACCCTAATTTGGAAGAGCTAGATGAAAAAGACAAAATGAAATTGCTGTTGGCAGAAAGCTTGATCAGCAGTTCGTTACTCTTTCATGACAAACCTGTTAAAGATCCCGAAGAGCTTTCTAAACTGATGGCAAAAACACTTGAAAGTATTGCCGGTTTTTATAACAATGTATTCCCGGAACTGGCAACCTCTTCCAGGTCTTTGTTTGGGAAAAGAAAATCAGCTGTGGAGTTGGCAGAAAAGATCTTAGACAAAAGAATAGAAAGGACTACTGAATCTAGTGGTAATTTTTGGGTTCAGTTCTTTCACAATAGCCTTCTCTTTCTTGATATATTTATCTTTGGCCAATGGATACATACAAATGCTGATCGGATTGTCTCTGACTTTTTCAAATATGAACGTGAAGAGCTTCGCTTTTCTGTAGTGAAAATCATAGCATCAGCAGCACATGCTAATAACAAAATTGAAATCGAAGAGCGAAAATTACTAGAGTTCTTTTTGCAAAGTGCCGGTCTCTCCCCTGATAAAAAAAAGGAAGCCATTGAAATTTTCAACCAGGGGATAGAGGTAGATGCCCTCAATCTGCCCACCAACAATTCATGGCTACTCAAGAAATATTTTCTTGAGATGGCCATTCTTACCCTTTGGGCAGACAAAAAAATTGAAGACACCGAGAATGAGTTTTTGATTCAGTTGTGCCAATATCTCGATTTCAAGGAAGATGACTTAGAAAATAGTATGATCGCTATAGAAGGCTTTGTGCTGGAGCATTGGGAGCAATTGGGTTACCTACAAAACAAACAAGATTACAATGAAGTAAGCGAGCGGTTTATTAAGAGATTGACCAAACTCACTGAAAATAATAAAAGCAGGATAGTAAGTGAAGTAAAGGAAAGCAAAGTGCTTATGGCTCTTTTGCGAAAAGCAAAAGTGAGTGAGTTGGCTGAAGAGGAGAAGCAAATGGTTCAGGAGCTCATGCTGTCCGTACTCAAGACCATTCCTACATTTGTAATTATTGCATTGCCCCAACGATACCTTACACTACCTATGCTTATGAAGGTACTGCCAGCTGATATCTTTTCTGAAACCTTGAGCGACTAAGCCAACTCATCCGATTTCTTTTTCTTTGGAACCAACACCGAGATCACGATCGACAACGTGAGTGTGAGTAATATTACTGTAAATGACAATGTTATCGGAATATGCATGTCAAATATCTCCAAAAGCATTTTTGCACCGATAAAGAACAGAATAATAGATAGTCCCTTCTGTAATAAATAGAACTTGTCAATAATTCCGGCCAATAGGAAAAACATCGCCCTCAGACCCAAAACTGCAAAAATATTAGAAGTATATATCAAAAATTCATTCTGTGTAATTGCAAATGCTGCGGGGATTGAATCCACTGCAAATATTAAGTCGGTGGTTTCAACAAGTACAATTACTAAAAACAACTCGGTGAACATAAGCTTGGGCTTCGTTATCACAAACTTTCCACCTGTATCACCTTCGGCCATTGGAAGGTATTTTCTACAAAGCTTTAATATCGGATTCTTCTCCGGATCTATTTTTTCGTCACTGTCTTCAAAGTAAATTTTGATTCCGGAATAAATTAAAAACACACCAAACACATAAAGTATCCAGTGGAACTTAGCAATAAACAGAGCCCCAATAAAAATAAATATCCCCCTGAATATAACAGCCCCCAAAATTCCCCAGAATAATATTTTGTGATAATATTCTTCTTTTACGCTGAAGTATTTCAGAATAAGAAGGATTACAAAAATATTATCAAGCGAGAGCGCCTTCTCAGTTAGATATGCAGAAAAATATTCAAGCGCGGCATCTGATCCACTATCGTCAAATAGATAGACCAGATACCCAAAAATCGTACTTATAATTACCCAAAAAATCGATTGGTATAAGGCTGATTTGGTGGATATTTTTTGCGCTTTCTTGTTAAAAATGCCCAGGTCAATAATCAAAAACACAATGATTACAACAGCAAAAACTACAAACAGAATTGTTTCAGCCTGATTGTTGTTTCTGAACAGGGAGAATATCAGCATTTGCCTTTTTCTTGTTTTTGAGTAAAAAAGAGGTGATTATCGGCCAAAGTAAGGCATGTAATCACCTCTTATTAAATTTTTATAGCTGTAAATATAAACTAATCCTTAAAACTTACACGCGTGTTTAATACTGCTCTCTGTTAAAAAGAAACCTGCTAAAATAATATCAGATTAGCTATTTAAAGTCCCTCTAACCGATAGACTAAACTCTTTCACCTTCGGGCTAAAAGTAAGTCAAATCCTAATCATAACTCTTATTCGAGATAAATTATTCAATTCTGAGGCCTTCACCTGTCTCTGATAAAGGTTTTAATACTGTTCTTAACGCTTTTGAAAAGCATATATTAGCTCTCTTCAAACTGCAATTTTAATAGATTGCTATATATACCATTACTCTTATCGGTCAATTCATCATGTGAGCCGGATTCAGCAATAGCACCCTCTTTGATCACCAATATTCTGTCTACTTTTCGGATGGTACTCAACCGGTGTGCAATGATGATGGTTGTCCGCCCCTCCATAAGGTTTTCAAGGGCATCTTGAACCAATCTTTCGGATTCCGCATCCAGGGAAGAGGTTGCTTCGTCCAGGATCAAGATTTTAGGATCCTTGAGAATGGCTCTTGCAATGGCTACCCTTTGGCGCTGACCTCCTGAGAGCTTCACCCCTCTATCCCCAACCAGGGTATTCATTCGTTCTGGGAAAGTAAGAATAAAGTCCAATGCGTTGGCCTTTCTGGCAGCCTCCGCTATTTCCTGATCCGTTGCTGTGGGTTTTCCATACGCAATATTTTCCCTTATTGTGCCCCCAAATAGTATTACTTCCTGGGGAACGACCCCAATGTTACTTCTATAGTTTGAAAGTGGATATTCATTAATAGGCTTTCCATCTACCAATACCACACCCTCGTTCAGTTGATAGTAACGCAGTAGCAAACTGGTGATCGTTGATTTGCCGGATCCGCTTGGTCCAACGAGCGCGATCTTCTGGCCGGCATCAATTTCAAAATCAATCGCCTTTAATACAGGCAAGTCTGCACGGGTGGGATATGAAAAAGCTACATTCTTAAACTGTATTCTACCTTCAAGCCTGAGTGAAGTAACAAGACCCTCCTTTTCATCCGTCTCGGCCAATATTTCCATGATGCGCTCTGAGGCGCCCACTGACTTTTGTAACTGACTGTAAATATCACCAAGACCAGCGATTGAGCCTCCAATAAAAGTGGTATAGAGAACAAACGAAAACAATTCGCCTACTGTCACCTCATTGGCTTGAACCAGCAATGCTCCGTACCAACTCACCGCCACTATGCCTCCAAATAATGCTACTATGGTAAATGAGATAAAAACACCTCTGTATTTGGCTGCATGAAGCGCAATGCGGACTACCCCCTTTAGTGATTTCTTATAACGGGCTGCCTCAAATAATTCGTTGGTAAATGATTTTACAACAGTAATTGATTGTAAGGTCTCCTCTACTATCACATTAGTAGATGCCAGTTGATCCTGTGTCTTTTTTGAAAGTTTTCTAATGAACCTACCAAAAAATAAAGCTGCCAATACCAAAACAGGAAAAGTCAGCAACATGAACAAGGTGAGCTTGGGTGTAAGAACAAAAATGACAATAGTGCCGGCAATCAGCACAAGCACCTGCCTCAACAGCTCGGCCAAGGTAATAGTAAAGGTATCTTGTAAAACCCCTACATCAGAAGTAATCCGGCTGATCAGCTCCCCCACTCGTCTTTTGTCATAAAAAGAAAGTGGAAGCCAAAGCATTTTTTCGTACACTGAAAGTCTGATGTCTGCCAATGTTTTCTCACTTACGATGGCAAAAGTATAAACCCGTATAAAGGAGAATACACCCTGAACAATTAGAATGCCCACCAGTGCTATGGCAATTTGATTTATACTTGAAAGAATGAAGCCGCCTTTTCCTGAAGCAACATCCAGCAACTTTCCAGCAAAGTAAGGGAACGAGAGTAGTGTAACACTCGATAAAACCAAACACAAAATTCCGAGAAGCAATGTCCATTTATAAGGACTAACGAAAGTGAATATGCCCATCAGTTTTTCAAACCCAGTGCGATTCAACCTTGGTTTTTCTTCTTCATTCATCCCTGACTCTGCCATACCCTGAGTATTTGTCTTTAGTAGATAATTTTCGAAGAGATAGAGAACTTGACACTGTCACGGAGAATCATTTTCTGAGTTCCCCGAACATCGTGCCTGGAAATAACTGCCTGTCCATTTACGTCTTCAAACTCCATCGAAAATTTTCGAGAAGTATAGTATAGCGAGTTTTGCTCGCTCAATACAGCCTCCAGTTTTCTGAGTTTCTTTGGGCTGCCCTGGTAATAAAGTTTTAAGCTTTTTACTGGAACTTCCCTATTGGCTACAAAGCTTCTTATTGTCAAATTACTGTTGGTGTCCTTTTCTCCATCCATCACTTCGTAAGCACCAACGTATATAGGTTTATTAATCACATCGAGATGGAGAAACACTTCCAACTCATTCGCCCAAGACGTACTATCGGGTTTAAAATTGCTCCTATCCGTTGCGCTATCAATAGATGCCATTTTGGATAGTGAGGCTTCGGTTTTTTCCAAATATCTCAGTTGCTGATTGATAAGGCTATCGATGTCGAAGTATTTTTTAGAAACTGTGGTGTTATTCTGACAAGAGGTCATTGCCAATACACCAAGGACAACTATCAAATTAAATCTCATTCTTATGAATCTATTAAAACTGTTCCAGTCATCTCAGATGGAACGGGGATACCCATTAATGTGAGAATGGTAGGAGCCAAGTCACCCAGCTTCCCGTCTTTAACTTTTCCTTTATAATCTGACGACACAAAAATACACGGCACCAGATTCGTTGTATGAGCTGTATTGGGCGATCCGTCTTCATTGATCATAATGTCTGCGTTACCATGATCTGCAATGATGATAATGGAATACCCATTTTTAAGGGCAGTTTCCGTGACCGCCTCATTGCATTGATCCACTGTTTCGCAAGCAATTACTCCGGCACTAAAAACACCCGTATGTCCTACCATATCAGGGTTGGCAAAGTTAAGGCATATGAAGTCCGCAGATTTTTTCTCTAACTCAGGAATAATTTTATCTCTTATATCTCTCGCACTCATTTCAGGTTTCAAATCGTAGGTAGCTACCTTCGGTGATGGACAAAGAATCCTTGATTCTCCCTCAAAAGGCGTTTCACGTCCCCCAGAAAAAAAGAAAGTAACGTGTGGATATTTTTCAGTTTCAGCTATTCGTATTTGCTTTTTGCCCGCTTTTGAAATCACTTCTCCGAGCGTGTTGCGCAGATTGTCCTTTTCAAAGATCACCCTAACGTCTTTGAATGAGTCGTCATAACTGGTAAGGGTAATATAATAAAGTGGTAATGCATGCATGTTTTGTTCTGCAAAATTTTGCTGCGTTAGCGCCATTGTAATTTGTCTTCCACGATCGGTTCTGAAATTAAAACAAATCACCACATCACCCTCCCGTATGATCGCTATTGGTTTTCCGGAAAGGTCAGTGGCAATAATGGGTTTTAAAAATTCATCAGTAACGTCATGCGCATACGATCTTTTAACCGCTTCGATGGGGTCATTGGTTAATTCTCCAACTCCATGCACCATAGCATCATATGCCAATTTGACCCTTTCCCACCTATGGTCTCTATCCATAGCATAATACCTACCCACGATGCTCGCCAGCGTCCCTGTGGTCTTCTGCATATGATTTTGTAAATCTGTTAAATACCCAACAGCACCTTTTGGATCCGTGTCTCTGCCATCGGTAAAGGCATGAACAAATAAATTTTCTACACCATTATTTTTTGCAATGGTGCAAATGGCCTTGGCATGGTTGATATGTGAATGAACGCCACCATCAGAAACCAACCCCATCAAATGAACCTGCTTTTTATTCTCTTTCGCATACCTAAATGATTCCAGCAGAACAGGATTGTTATCCAGTTCCTTGTCTTCAATTGCCTTGTTTACCCTTACCAAGTCCTGATAAACAACACGTCCTGCCCCAATATTCATATGGCCAACCTCAGAATTTCCCATTTGTCCGGCAGGCAGCCCAACGGCAAGCCCCGAGGCCTCTAACTTACCATGGGGATATTTGTCGTATAAAGCTTTAATGTAAGGAGTATGGGCTTGGTCTATTGCAGATACTTTTTTGTTTGTAGCAATACCCCACCCATCCAAAATCATGAGCAAAACCTTCGAATTCATAATTGCTGTTGTTGGCGACAAATATAACTCCCTGATGAGGATTATCCCTGTTATCCAATCCAATTACAGTTTTAACAAGTGTTCGGTTCGGGATATATTAGTTTATATTTAGGTGATATCATTTAATGGCATAATTTTGGTCAGTAATCATTTGAAATGAAGTACAGGAGAGTAAAAATTGTTGGGATGGTGGTCGTGCTTGCGTTTTGTGTGGCGTTGCAGCATTCATATGCTCAGGATGCTATTTTTGACCCCATCAGAGACGTGATTAAAACGGGAAGCGCAAAAGAAATGTCGAAACATTTGAACCAAAATGTGGAGATCAATATAGAAGGCAATGTGAATACCTATAGTAAAGCGCAAGCTGAATTTGTTTTTCGTGATTTCTTCAAAAAACATCCGGCTACCAGTTTCACTATTGTGCATAAAGGAGCATCAAAAGGTGGACAACAATTTGCTATCGGCAGGTATGTGAGCAACAATGACAGCTACAACGTATTAATGCTGGTTAAAGAAATAAGTGCTACCTATCTGATTCATGAAATCAGCTTCGTGAAGGAATGATCCGCCCCGCCTACCTGACTGACGAGGCACTTACAACCTTTATTACTTCTGCATTGGCCGAAGACATTGGAGAGGGTGACCACTCTTCATTAGCGGCTATACCGGCCACCGCAACCAGCAAAGCCAAACTTTTGATTAAAGACGATGGCATTATAGCCGGTTTGGAACTGGCTGAAAAAATATTCCATTTTTATGATCCCAACCTTGTCATCACTTTTCAGAAAAAGGATGGAGACGCAATTAAAAAAGGAGAGATAGCCTTTACCATAGAGGGCTTATCAAGATCACTTCTTTCCACGGAACGTTTGATGCTCAATTGCATGCAGCGCATGAGTGGTATTGCCACCTATACACACCAGTTGTGCCAAATTATCAGAGGCACTTCCGCCCAATTGATGGACACCAGAAAAACCACACCCAATTTCAGGCTCCCGGAAAAATGGGCAGTGCTTATTGGGGGTGGGCTTAATCATAGGTATGCACTGTATGATATGATTATGCTGAAGGACAACCATATTGATATGGCTGGCGGAATTGAAAATGCCCTTATCAATACCAAAGCCTACCTGGTAAAACACAATAAAAAACTCAAGATCGAAGTAGAGACGCGCAATCTGGAAGAAGTAAAAGAAGTGCTTCGTGTCGGTGGTGCCGATGTGATCATGCTGGACAACATGAGTCCTGAATTGATGAAAGAAGCAGTCACCATTATCAATGGCCAATGTAAAACGGAGGCCAGCGGAGGCATTACAGAATTAACACTCCGCAATGTAGCCGAATGCGGAGTAGATTTCATTTCCGTGGGAGCCCTTACTCATTCTGTCAAAAGCCTTGATTTAAGCCTTAAAGTGTTCGAATAAATTTTCACGCCTCGCGTAAACAGCCTAATTTTGCACCTTATTTTCCAGAGCACACGATATCATGATTGTCAAAACAAAAAATTATAGATTAGAAAAGAAAAGTTATATCAAACTCGCCATGCGCAATATTTTAAAGCAGCAATGGTGGGTGGGGCTAATCGTAATTGCAATCTGCCTGGGTTATATATGGATCCCTAGCATATGGTGGTTCATAGGAGCTTTCATTGGTGCTGCTCTTTACCTGCTTTTCTGGTGGGTACAATTTTATGGGGTCACACAGCTAGAGCAGGGCAAAATGCTCTTTGAGCGATTGTCCTACGAAATCAACAGCCAGCAGGTCTTAATCAAAGTGAGTGCGCGTGAAGGGATGCCAATGAAGTGGGATCAGATTAAAAAGGCGCACATTGGTAAAGATTATTTTTTGCTTATGGTCAACAAAGCCCAGTTGATTCATCTTCCTTTTAAAATTTTCAACAGCGAAAATGAAAGGAAGTTTGTCACCAGCATTTTAAAAACGAAAGGCTTCATCAAGCAATAGGGTCAGGGTTAATCTATTCTTAATTCCAAATTTGCCATTAGGAATGACAATTTTGCCCTTTGGGCGCTGATTTCTGGCGAAATCGTCAGGAATATCGGTCACGTAGTGCAAAAAAGCCCAATGACTTTTTGGGGTTTATTGATTTCTGTATCCATCCTTAGCAACTTTGGTTGTGGAAAAAAGGAAGCAGAAACTAACTCCCCAACAGGCCCTTCAAAAAATATATCACTACTGTGCTTATCAGGAGCGCTCGCACAAGGAGGTGCGCAACAAACTCTACGGCTACGGTTTGTGGGGAAGTGAAGTAGAAGACCTGCTTACCCGGCTCATCACTGAAGATTTTTTGAATGAAGAAAGGTTCGCCAAATCCTATGCAGGAGGAAAGTTTCGGATGAAAAAATGGGGCAGGAGGAAGATAGAAAGAGAACTCGAAAGTCACGGCCTCACCACCCGATGCATCAACATAGGGATGAAGGAAATTGATGATAGTGATTATAGAGATGCATTAACAACCCTAATTGAAAAAAAATGGGCTTCCGTTGAAGAGGAGAATCTGTTTAAAAAGAAGGATAAGGTAGCCCGCCATGCCATAATGAAGGGATTCGAGCCTGACCTCGTTTGGGGTATTATTAAAGAAATAAGTGGTTAATCTGTTGTTTGAGAGACAAACCGGTTGATTCCAGGCACCTAAGACCAGCCTTATCACGTTAGTTCATTAAAATTGCCTGGATTTAGCCCTTAGTCATATTCTCCCCTCATGAAACAATTCTTATTTGGCCTGTTTACGAGTGTAACTCTCATTTCAGCAGCCCATGGCCAAAGTGCTGACACCCGCAGCCAGCAATACAACCTTAAGAAATCGATAGCGCTTGAGGGATACGACCCGGTAAGTTATTTTTCTAACAACCCAATTGAAGGCAGATCTCAATTGAGTTATACTTATAAAGGCATTACTTATTGGTTTGCCAGCCAAGCCAACCTCAACCAATTCAAAACCAACCCTGATCAGTTTGAACCTGCTTATGGTGGGTGGTGTGCCTACGCCATGGGTGAAACGGGTGAAAAAATAAAGGTCGATCCTAAAACCTATAAAATCCTCAATGGACGCCTCTACCTGTTCTATAATTTCTGGGGAAACAATACCCTTACGGACTGGAACAAGAATGAAAAAGATTTAAAATCCAAAGCCGACCTAAACTGGAAGAAAATAGTTCAATAGGCTGATTACAAAGCACTTCATAAAGTATATTTGTCGTTGATTAAAAATTTATGCAACTAATAAAGGCTTCTTACTCCATTTTGTCTCAGTTGGCCACTGTCGTAGAACAAATTGAAGAAAAGGACTTTTCGTTGCCTTGCCCTTCCCTGGGAAATTCTTCCATCGGACAACACCTTAGACACACACTTGAGTTTTTCCTTTGTTTGGAATCGGGGTGTAATGATGGCCTGGTCAACTACGACAAGCGTTCACATGATAAGATCATGGAAAGTGATAAGCATATTGCGCTATCCACTATCAACAGGATTAAAGGTTTTATTGCTGACAAAGTAGAGGACTTTACTTTTATCCTTGAAGTAGGGTACGAACGCAACAGCGAAGAAAGTGTGAGAATGCAAACCAACTATTTTCGCGAACTCACCTACAACATCGAGCATGCCGTGCATCACATGGCCATTATGAAAATTGGGATCAGAGAAATAGCACCCTACATTTCACTTCCCCTTGACTTTGGTGTTGCTGCCTCCACTATCCGCTACAAAGAATCTTCAGTAGTCGCTTCCCGCTGATTTGTAAAATGGGTATTGATACGCGATTATTGAGAAGTAATTTTATTATTAAACTAAAAAGCTGGGAGTACTGGCCCTTTGGCATTGTTCAGGCACCGGCTATTATTTACTGGTTGTGGCTGTCACTTAAGGCACGATCTCTATTTTTCTTCTCTGCCTCCAACCCCGGCATTCTTGCAGGAGGCATGTTTGGCGAATCCAAATTCAGCGTGCTTAAAAAGGTACCAGCTGACTGTCAGCCCAAATCAATACTGATCCAGTATCCCACAACTACTGAAGAGGTAATTCGAAAATTGAAAAACGAAGAGTTTTCCTTTCCACTTATTTTTAAACCAGACCTGGGCGAAAGAGGTTGGATGGTGAAAAAAATAGAAACAGAAGAGGATGTACAGCGCTATGTGGCCAGAGCGAAATGGGATTTCATCGTTCAGGATTATGTGAGTTTACCTTTAGAGTTCAGCGTGTATTATGCCAGACACCCCGAAGAAGAAAACGGAAGAGTGACCTCAATTACCAAAAAGGAAATGCTGAGTGTTAAAGGTGACGGCAAGCGTACTTTACAAGAATTAATTTTAAATAAAGATCGGGCAAAATTACAATGGGAGGCTCTGAAGAATACATTTGCCCATCAACTAAAAACAGTGCCACCATTAGGCGAAGAAATAGAATTAGTGCCTATTGGCAATCATTGCCTTGGCACCATGTTTCTGGATCAGAATCACTTAATCACAGAAAAATTATCCACCTCTTTTGACCATATCAGCAAACACGTTGATGGATTTTATTTTGGAAGATACGATTTGAGGACCGCTTCCGAGCAAGACCTGGAAGAAGGCAGGATCATGGTAATGGAACTCAACGGTTGTGGCGCAGAGCCCTCCCATATTTACCAGCCAGGAGCCTCAATTTTTAAAGCGGTAAGCCATTTATTAACGCATTGGCATACCATTTACCAAATCAGTATAGCGAACCACAATAAAGGAGTGTCGTACCTTTCATGGAAAGAAGGCAAACAAGTGTACAAGCGATTTAAAACAGTAACTACCTCATGATGGAAATACTGGTTGCTTTTCTCCTCGGTACATTTTTTAGTTTTATTGGATCTATTCCACCGGGCACACTTAACCTCTCCGTATTGCAACTGGGCCTTGAAGGCAAAGTAAAAACCGCACTTCGTTTTGCGCTGGCCGTATCGATAATAGAATATCCCTATACCTGGATAGGAGTAGAGTTTGAGAGTTGGATCACCTCTTCTCCGATGGTGATTGAAAACTTTCAATTGATCACTGCGGTCGTAATGGTAGCCATTGGAGTGCTCAACTTATGGTCTGCTGAAAAGCCGACCAACTTCTCTTTAAAATTCAGTGAAAGTGGATTTCGCAGAGGACTGATCTTAAGCATTCTCAACCCCATGGCCATTCCTTTTTGGATTGGAGTAACTGCTTACCTCAAGGCACAAGGATGGCTTGATTTGTCTTCTGTTTGGTTACTGCACAGTTATATTCTAGGCACCTCAGTAGGTGCTATGATTTTATTGACACTATTCGCCTTATTGGCAAAAAAACTCGCACGTTATATAAAGAACAGTAAAATGGTAAAGCGTATTCCCGGATTTACTTTGCTGGTGTTGGGTATTTATGCCTTTATTAAATATCTATTTTAAATTCTTCGTTTCCCTGTATCGAAAACAATCGGTGAGGTGATCATTCACCAGCCCACAAGCTTGCATGTGCGCATATATTACAGTACTGCCTGCAAACTTAAATCCACGTTGAATTAAATCTTTGCTCAGCGCATCCGACTCCCTGGTGGTGGCCGGCACTTCTTTCATTGCCTTGCGTTTATTTACAATGGGTTTTCCTCCCACAAATTGCCATATGTATCTATCAAAAGAGCCAAACTCCTTTTGTACTTCCAGAAAACGTTTTGCATTGTTAACAGCTGCGAACACCTTGAGCCTGTTTCTCACTATGGAAGCATCCAACAATATTTTTTCAAGCTTCGCATCAGAAAATCGAGCTACTTTTTTCGGATCGAAATCTGCAAATAGTTTTTTGTAGCCATCTCTTTTTTTAAGGATGGTAGCCCAGCTCAAGCCAGCCTGTGCGCCTTCCAGAATAAGAAATTCAAAATGCACTTTATCATCATGTACGGGCACACCCCACTCTGTATCGTGGTATGCGATGTACTGGTCAAATCCCATGCTCCAGGCACAGCGTGTTTTTTCTTTCATTAGTAAAATTCATGACTTAAGCCAGTTTTTCCTGGCGTTGACTTCAATTTCTTTTTTCTATCTTGAATTCCAAAATTAACCTTTTGACAAATGAAATACTTTATTACAGTTATTTGCCTTTCCCTTTTTGCTGTTGGCGCATTCGCTCAAAAAATTGATTACGACAAAAGAGTAGAAGAATTGGGCATTACGTTGACCCCGCCCTCTACCCCTTCGGCTAATTATGTAAAAGCAGTACGCGTTGGCAACCTGCTCTATCTATCAGGGCATGGTCCCAGCAGGCCAGAGGGTGGAAGCATTACGGGCAAAGTAGGGCAAGATTTGACCACGGAAGAGGGTTATGATGCAGCACGTCAGGTAGGTATCGCATTGTTGTCCACCATGAAGGCCGAACTCGGAAGCCTCAACAAGATAAAGCGCATGGTGAAAGTACTGGGTATGGTCAATTGTACTCCCGACTTCGAAGATCAACCCAAGGTAATCAACGGCTGCTCCGACTTGTTGGTAGAAGTCTTTGGTGACAACGGGAAGCACGCACGCTCGGCAGTGGGTATGAATGCCTTGCCCAGCAACATCGCTGTTGAAATCGAAATTATAGTTGAGTTAAAATAACTCGAGCTATTTTATTCAAACTTACAACGCTTGCTTGATATCGTTGATCAAATCGGCAGGGTCTTCAATGCCCACTGAAAATCGCACCAGCTTGTCGCTAATGCCTACGGCTTTGCGTTCCTCAGCGGTGAGCTTTGAGTGAGAAGTTCTCATCGGAGAATTGATGGTACTCTCAACTCCTCCAAGGCTCACCGCTCTTTTGATGTACTTTAGTTTCTTCATGAATTTGTCGGGGCTGCCCTTCACTTCAAATGAGAGCATCCCACCAAAGCCACCCGGCATTTGCTTTTTGGCAATACTATGCAGCGGATGTGTTTTTAGTCCCGGGTAAAACACTTTTCCTACTTTATTTTCCGACTCCAGAAACCTGGCAATGGTCATCGCGTTACTGTTTTGCTGATTCACGCGAAGCACAATGGTTTTTAAGCTACGCTCTACCAGGTAACAAGTTTGTGCATCCAGGCTGCCACCAAAGTGCATGGCACTTGCCTTTATTTTATTAGTCAGTTTTTTTGAGGACACCATTAACCCGCAACACAAATCGCTGTGGCCACCAATGTATTTAGTGCCGCTGTGAGTTACAATGTCTATTCCCAAATCAATGGGGTTTTGATTGACAGGCGAGGCAAACGTATTGTCAATAATGGTAATCAACTTATGTTTTTTGGCAATGGATGCCACTTTCTTAATGTCCGTTATTTTCAACAGTGGGTTAGATGGTGTTTCTATGTAAATAACTTTGGTCTCCTTGCGTATCGCTTTTTCAAAATTAGAGGGATCTGTAGCGTCTACCATGGTATAAGTTATTCCATAACGGTTCAGCTCATACAAAGCGGCATGATGGGTCCCTCCATATAAATCGTTCTGAAAGATAATATGATCACCCGCTTTTACCATGGCAAATAGGGAAGTCATAATGGCTGCCATACCAGAGCTAAATACTAAACCATCCTCTCCGTTCTCCAGCGCTGTAATTTTTTCTGCTACGGCCAATTGATTTGGTGTATTGTAGTATCTTGGGTACCTGACAGTTTCTTCATAATCGTAGGCAGATGAGAGATAGATTGGGTTTACAACTCCACCATAGAGGGGATCACCGGGAGAGCCGGCATGTACACTTTGAGTTAGTTTCGAAGAAGATTTCATCTGCAATAAGTTTAGGATGGACCAGTGTTGCACAAATATAGCGCAGTGCCAATAAAGTATTGAATAGATATTATAAACTCAATTTTTTAACTTTTAAACCTATATGGCTGACAAGATTTCTTCCAACACCGGTGACCCCATTAGTGGCGAAACTGCCAAAAGATGGATTGCAACCTACAAGGAAAGGCACCCGGCACCAGACGAAAAAATTGCCTGCTTCTACGGAAGTGCAATTTTTAATCAAATACTGGCACAACCTGGGTGTATTGGCATAAGAATTTATTTTGCTTATGACGACAATGACGCCCAACAAAAAGTGCTCGTAGGTGTAGATGCTGTAGGCAACAACATTTGGGATTTGAATGCCACTGAGCCTGGTGAAGGCGGGTTAGTAGCTGATTACGGGACTTGGTGCCCTCCTTATTGTCCTCCAGAAAAATAGTGGGGGCCTTTTTCATTTTGAGACAGTGTAGATAAATCAATCATGTATCTAAAATTCCTTGATGTTTCTTCTTATTTACTTCTTTTCAGCTCATTAATAGTAGCTGCTATTGGAATATTCTATTGGAATAGATTAGAGAAATTTCTCCAAGTTTTTACAGTTTTAAAAATAGTCTCATTCTTATGCGATGGTAGCAGTAAGGTTTTACTTGCATTTGCTGGAGTAAACCCCAATCACATAAGTATTTTTTATGGAATAGCTCAATTGTTAATTCTCTTTTGGTTTTACTATTTGATTTTTGAAAAGCCTTTTCTAAAAAAACCATTTCTAATCGTAGGCATTGGCCTCACATTAATGGGTATTGGAAACTGGATTTTTAGTGAAGGCCAAAGTAATGCCATGTATACAGCGGCCATAGACACATCAGTTCTCTTAGGCTTGTCTGTATACTACTTTTATCATGTTTTAAAAACTGAGGGTGAGATCAACATTTTAAGTACGCCCTTATTTTGGATCAACACCGGATTGCTTATTTATTTGTCGGGGTCATTACTCTTATTCCTTTCCGCAGATTATATCATAAGGGTACTCCAAGATGACTTTGCCCTTTTTCTTACTGTTCATAATTTTTTAGGCGTAATCGCCAATGGGTTATTCTTTTATGGAATATGGCTGGGGGCTAAACAGGGGAGATTAAATACTGCTAAACAATAAGAATTTAACTGGGGAAACCATTTTTCTAATGTAATTCTCAATACCATTCTTTCAACTCCCTCTATCTTTCCATCGATTCCCTATTCTAAAAATTCCCCCTTATCTTGTGGGTGAAAATTGTTTTCATCCATGACTGGTGACTCCCAAATAATTCTTCTGTTTATAGCGGGCACTGCCGTGATGCTGCTGATGGCGGTGGCCATTATTCTGTTTGTGGTTTTCCACCAGAAGAAGATGGTACAGGAAGAGATCAAAAGACAAAACATGGAAATTGAGTATCAAAAAAAAATGCTGAAGGCCGCCCTGGAGTCGCAGGAAAATGAACGCAAGCGCGTATCCAAAGATCTGCACGATGATGTAGGCATGATGTTGATGACCATGCGCGTCAGTCTTAACAGCCAACCCAATGGAAACAGTGACGAGCTCATGCAACTGGTAGACGAAACCCATGAATCGGTGCGTAGAATTTCATGGGACTTGATGCCTTCTACACTAGACAACTTCGGACTCTTTCAGTCCACGCAGGAAATGTGCGAGCGCTTGTCATCGCGAGACACCATCACGGTTTCTTATACTGAAGACGGGAAAAGATTGCCTTTGGATAAAGATCAGGAGTTGCTAATATACAGGATAGCGCAGGAAGCTGCCACTAATGCACTTAAGCATTCACATGCATCTCACATCAGTGTTGATTTTCAATGGACAAAAAATAGTCTTATCCTTACCGTTGTGGATGATGGTTTGGGTTTTGATCTGGCAAACATAAAAAATAAGGTTTCAGGACGGCACGGATTAGGTCTTTACAACATGGAGAATAGGATAGCTTTGCTGGGAGGTGAGTTGACTTTTAAAAATAATGAGCCCTCTGGCACAGTAGTTTCGGTGGTTTTACCTTTAGTTATTCATGAGTCGCATTAACATTTGCATAGTCGATGATCACAACCTTTTTAGAAAGGCCATGGTGCGTTTGCTAAAAACCTTCAGAAAGGTAGGGCAGGTATCGGAGGCACAGCATGGCAAAGAGTTATTACAAATCCTCAACAAAACAAAAACAGATGTAATACTGTTGGATCTGGAGATGCCCATCATGAACGGAGTAGAAACCGCTGAATACGTTATTCCAAAATATCCAGATATTAAAATAATAGTACTTACCCAACACGACAGCGAAAAGTTTATGCTGCATATGTTGGAGTTGGGTGTGCATTCCTTTCTATTAAAAAACTCCAACCCTGATGAGTTAGAGAGAGCCATTCTCTCTGTATATGAAAAAGATTTTTATCATAACGACCTGATTTCATCCGTTATGCGCAAGAGTATTTCAATGAAATCAGAAAAGCCCCTCTTTTCTAAAATGGCAGAATTGAGTGAAAGAGAAAAAGAGATTTTCGGGCTCATTTGCGAAGAGCATTCATTAAAAGAAATCAGTATCAAACTCAACATTTCTGAGAAAACGATCCATTCCCACAAAGCCAATATTCAGCATAAATTGGGAGTTAGGAACACCGTAGGTATGATCAAATTTGCCTACGAAAACGGGCTTTTGGTTTAACTATATTTTAAGGATATCCTGAAATTCCTAAAGATATCCCTATGCCCCCTGGATGCAAACCTTTCAAAACAGCCCAGAAACACACTTTTTTAAAATTGGGCCGACTACCCCTCCTTTAGGTAAGGAAAACATAGATTAATTGGTACCATCTTGTACATAAGGTTTAGGTGAAGATGAGTGAATACTTGAGGGTACTTGTGGTTCACCGGCAAATGACGGTGGCGAATGAAATTAAAAAGCAATTTGACGATGCTGGTTGGTTAGTCCATATGGCTCAAAGTGGACTTGACGGTTTGCTGACTGCACGCAAAGAGAGTTTTAGTCTTATTCTCAGTGCTATCGACTTGCCGGTGATCACAGGTATAGAAATGGTTAGGGGTATTCGTAATTTTTCATTTAATGTCAACACCCCTATAGTTTTCATAGGGAAACTACCTGAAGGAAACTACAGCTCCATTCTTGAAAAACTGAAAACCACAATTCTGCCTGGCAATCTTGAAAATCTTACAGAACTAATTAACTCTCATGGTCATATTCGATCCGCTGATGATTTTATGAGAATTGATCCATAGGACGAGAGCATGCAACTGAATAAAAATGTACGCTGATATTAACTGTTATCCTGGTAAGGTGGCTTATAACTCCTCTACTATAACTTTAGATGGGGCTGACAAGTTTCCTGATCCATGGCAAATCCCACAATCCAACCTGGAGGATCAGAGAAAAAGAAAGTGGGCACGAGATTACAGTCAGTGTGATCTTATCAAAAGTACGCAGGCCAGAGTTAAACTAATGTTTGCGGCACTGTATCCTATTGAAAAAGGGTTTTTTTATGGCAATAGCAAAGGCCTTATTTGCAAACAAACAATTGAAAATTATTTCAGCCGCGTTCATTCAGAAGGAGAAGCTGCGGCCATGGCGTGGCTGGTTGCGCTATTAAAAACTCAGCCTGGGATGGAGAAAGTTAAAAAATCTGAGATGGATCTTATCCAAAACAGATTTGTCCGGCTTCCATTGGAACGTGTGAAGTTTCTGCAAAACGGACATTACGATTACTTCGAAGAGCTAAAGCGAGAGTACAAATTTTATCTTAGTAAAGCGGGCGAAAAAGTAACTACCGCCCCACTTCAGTTGGTGCCGCATGGTCCTAACAGAAAGTGGGAGGGTGTCTACCAGCTTGCACAAAATGGGGGAGATGTATTGTATCGCCTGCGCCCTGACAATGATGAGGTAATAATAGTACTTACGCTCGAAGGTATACATGCGCTGGGGGTGGGCAACCCTGAAGATGATTTTCTTTCACCGGGAAACAAGCCCAGAGATGTAAGTATTGGTAAATTAAAAAGCCGTATCCGGCAATTGAAAGGGGAAGAAAGCCTGGATGACTCAACCCTTAAAAACTGGGCACATATGCCTTTTTATATCACGTTTGCAGGTCACTTTAACAACACACTTTGCGGACACGCACGAAGCCTTCCTGCTGTATCGAAGTATGTTTATGATCAGCACAAAAATATGGACAAGGGCGTGCTTAAGAATGCGACCTATAGTGTAATGCGCGAATTTCTGGGTCTGGATGATAATTTAAAGAGTACCGGATCAAAAAGAATTCTTATCGATGTGAAACACATGAGTGCTGCTTCACGTCAGGATTTTTATAAAAATATCATTCGCCCTTTCAATCGCAGGCCAGAAAACGCCATCTCAAAAATTCCAGTAATTGCAAGTCAGGTGGGTTATTCCGGAATTGACGGATTGGATACCTTAATTCAGAATGCAAAAGATGGAAAAGAGAGTGATGACTTCAGGGTACAAGGTTTTAAAGCGTGGAACATTAACCTTTGTGATGAAGATGTTATTGAGATACACAACAGTGAAGGTTTAATCGGCATATCTCTTGATCAGCAGCTTTTGGGAGCATACCGTAAATCCTGGCTACCCAACCTTCCATTACCTCTTATGGAAAGAATACGTGCAAAAAAATTATTAGCCCGTACCCTGGAGCAATTCATTCATATTCCATTTGATTACAACCTTCAATCTCCTATGCATATATGGAATATCTTATGTTTAGGCACTGGGTTTGATGGAACTAACAATTCCCTGACTAGTTATTCGACAGTGCTTGATATGAATCGGTTGGAAGACGACTTAATCCAAATCCTCCAAGGCATGAAAAGGGAACGGCCAAAATGGTTTGATAATCTTTCTCCTGAAAACCTTGCAAGGAAAATTTGTTTTGAAAACGCATACGATTTTGTAACATCGCATTACCGGTAATTTTTTGATGTTGTTTTCTTCCGGAGGAAGTAAAGAGTCGTGAGGGCAAAATAAAATTCTCGGGCATGAAAGAGCATTTGAAGATCCTGATCCTGGAAGACGTTGAAGAAGACGTTGAACTGGTAAGGCGTGAGTT
>DDUM01000019.1 GCA_002344795.1 Flammeovirgaceae bacterium UBA2338
CCAGTTAGTGAATTCTATTTTAAGTTCTCTTCTACCCATTGAGTAAATTTATTAATTCGTTTGCTCAACGTATCGTAATCATTAATAAGACTTTTATATTTTTCCTCGTCCTTCCAAGACTCTGTTTCAAATAAGAAATCGAGATGCAATATTGTTTCATCACATTCAGCTTGCGCATAGATCAGGTGCTTAATATAATCTGCTTTATACCTTCGTCTGCCAAATCCTTCAACAATAGCGGAAGTCACGGCCTTAGATGATCGTCTCACCTGGCTCCCTTCTTCATACAATTCGAATTTAGGTAGCTGCAAGGATATACTGTGAACAAGAACTGCCAACCGTTTTGACTCTGTATATATTTCTAAGTCCCGATAACTTTTCATACTCATATTATAAACTCAGTTATAACCGGTGACTGGCAACCGGCAACTAAAAATACCCCGACTTCTTCCTATCCTCCATCGCAGTTTCACCGCGTTTGTCATCTGCGCGTGTGCCGCGCTCTGTTTTGCGGGAGGCGGCTACTTCCATTATTACTTTGTCAATAGTATCTGCCTCTGATTCAACTGCACCGGTGATGGGCATATCACCACAGGTTCTGAATCGAACTCGTTTTACCACAGGCTTGTCTTCTGGCTTGAGTTGTAAAAAGGCTGAGGTGGACAACCACGTACCATTGCGCTCAATGACTTCGCGGTCGTGCGCAAAGTACAGTTTTGGAATGTGAAGGTTTTCCATCTGGATATATTGCCACACATCCATTTCCGTCCAGTTGGAAATAGGAAACACCCTGAAGTGCTCCCCGATGTTTTTCTTTCCGTTGAACAAATTCCACAACTCAGGACGCTGGTTTTTGGGATCCCACTGACCGAACTCATCGCGGTGAGAAAAAAACCTTTCTTTCGCGCGCGCTTTTTCCTCGTCCCTACGGGCACCTCCCATAGCCGCATCGAATTTATTTTTTTCAATGGTGTCCAATAAAGTCACTGTTTGAATTGCATTTCTGCTGGCATTGATCCCGGTCTCTTCTACTGCCATCCCCTTATCTATCGACTCCTGCACAGATCCAACAATCATACGAACACCTAACTCTTCTATCAGCCAGTCTCTGTACTCCAAGGTCTCCGGGAAATTATGCCCCGTATCGATGTGCACCAATGGAAATGGAATGCGTGCAGGGTAAAAAGCTTTTCTGGAAAGGTACGCCAGCACGATAGAGTCTTTACCACCCGAAAATAGTAAGGCAGGGTTTTCAAACTGTGCCACCACTTCACGGATCACATAGATTGCCTCCGCTTCCAGTTCTTTCAGATGGGACAAATAATATGAGCTCATTTTTTAGAAATCCTCGGTAATACTTTCTTGAGCAGCAAATCTAAGGAATCCTCTAAACTCAATTCGTTCGTTTTGATGATTAAATCCGGATGGGAAGGCTTTTCGTATGGAGAATCAATGCCTGTAAAGTTTTTGATAGCGCCCTCGCGTGCTTTTTGATACAATCCTTTCACATCTCGCTGCTCGCATACTTCGAGGGGGCAATCCACAAATACTTCAACATAAGATGCACTACCCACCGTTTCTTTCACCAATGTTCTATCCGATTCGAAAGGAGAAATAAATGCCGACAGCACAATTGTGCCTGCATCCAGCATCAAGTTGGCTACCTCTCCGATTCTTCTTATGTTTTCAATTCTCCCTACATCATCGAATGACAAGTCTTTATTCAATCCCTGGCGTATGTTGTCACCATCCAGTAAATAAGTTTTGAATCCTTTATCGAAGAGTTTTTTTTCCAGCGCGACCGCCAAAGTAGATTTTCCCGATCCTGACAGCCCGGTAAACCAAATGAGTTGTGGTTTTTGGTTCAGTAACAGTTCACGGTCGCTTTTACTTACTTTGGTTTGTTGGGTGTGAAGGTTTGAGGGTTTCAAGTTTTAAGTTTCAGGTTTTAAGTTTCAGGTTTTAAGTTTCAGGTTTCAGGTTTCAGGTTGCCAGTTACCAGTTGTTCTGCCTTCGCTTTAAGCTTCTGCCTTCGCCTGCTACGGCAGACAAGTCGGCAGGCAGGCAGTTGCCGAATTTATAATTTATAGTACCACGATATAAAACCAATGCAAGTTATCATATATATAATAGTCAGGGGCAGGCCTACTTTGAAAAAATCTTTAAAAGAGTAACCACCAGGGCCGTACACCATTAAATTAGTTTGGTACCCAATAGGTGTAATGAAATCACCCGATGCCGCAAAAGCGATGGCAATAAAAAAAGGTGTGGAGTGGACTCCTGTAAAATGGGAGAGCGACATGGCAATAGGAAACATAATGGAAACTGCGGCTGCATTGGTAATAAGAGCCGTGAGTAGCGTAGTAACAATAAATAGAGAAACTACGATTGGAATAATCCCAAAGTCTTGAATGTAAGTGAGCATAAAATTAGCGATGCTGTCCGCAGCACCCGACTTCACCAGTGCCACACCAATTGCCAGCGAACACACCAACACCAGCAACAGATTCAAATCCAGTTGTCGTCTTATTTCTGCCAGGTTAAGTACCTTGCTTAACACCAACGTCAGCAAAATAAGAAGACAGGCAGTGAACAATGGAACCACACCCGTTATTCCCAATGCCAATGCAACGAAGCTCAACAACCCAATTGTGTTAATCCACCAGGGTCTTCTTTTAAATACCTTTAGCGATCTTGAAATCAAGAACAGATTGCGCTCCTGAATGTTACTTCTGAGGTTGTCCCCTGCAAGCAACAGCAAAAAGTCTCCACCTGACAATGTCATCTCTCCCACCTTTCCGGACACACGCTTTCCATTTCTGTGAAGGGCTACGATACTGGCATTGTATCTTTGTCTAAAATCAGAATCTTTGATGCGCACTCCAATCAAATCAGAATTGGCAGGGATTACTGCTTCCGTGAAATTAAACTGTCCACGTGACTCCACCCGCTCTTCTTTGGGTATCTTCAAACCATTGTCTTCATTGATCAGTTTATAAATCGATTGCGTGTTCCCCGAGAAAAATAGATAATCATTGGCTTTTAGTATTTCATTTGGCGCCACAGGGGAAATAATTCGATCGTCTCTCATGATCTCCACCAGAAAAAGATCTTTCAGGTTGCGCAGTCCCGCGTCTGCCACCGACTTTCCCACCAGAGGAGAAGCATCGAATACAACCGTTTCTACAATGTATTCTTTAATGTGGCTTTTAACATTGTCGATCCGTGGAGAGTTGGAGGGAAGCAAGTTGAATCCAAAAAAATAAAAATATATCCAGGTGAACAGGGTAACGATAATCCCCAGATAAATAAAGTCGCTGTACAGCAAGCCCTGTTGATCGTATTCATTGATCAGCCCCAACAGAATTAAGTTGGTGGATGTACCGATAACCGTTACCATTCCACCGGTGATCGTAGCGAATGAGAGCGGAATTAAAAACTTGGAACTGGGATGATTATTCCGGTCCGCCCAATCCTTCACATAAGGAATCATAAAGGCCACAATGGGCGTATTGTTCAGGAAGGCGCTGAGGGTAGAAACGGAAACCATCATGCGTAGCATGAATCTTTTGGGTGAAAGCGTGTCGCTGAATAATTTCAGAAAAAACTCACCACCAAAAATAGAACGGATACCTGCTGTGATCAGCATCAAAAGAAATATGATTGCTATCTGCTGATTGGCGAATCCCTTCAATGCTTCATCGGGAGTAAGTACTCCGCTTAACAACAAAACAATTACCGCACCGAAAAATGATAACGCAGGATTAATCCACTCTTTATAAAGTGAGATTACAAGGAGGATGATGACGATAAAAACAATGAGTTGATGGAATTCCAACTGGGCCTAAATTTTTGATTGAAGATTTACAATTTATGAATTTAATTGGTTGCCGTTTGCCGGTTGCCAGTTACCAGTTGCCAGTTTGTAGAGTCCTAAATAGG
>DDUM01000051.1 GCA_002344795.1 Flammeovirgaceae bacterium UBA2338
AAAAAGCGAATGCGCCAAATAGGAAATGTGGAGATTCCACAGGAAGCATTTATGGCAGTGTTGAAAATTGAATAGATTCAGACTATTATTTGACGAATGGCCTTATTAGATTAATAGAAATTGACGAGTATTAAGCTGGTGTTCATCGAAATTTCAGATCATGGTAGATACAAGCAAGATTACACTCATTGATGGCCGTAAGGTGGCTTCCGATATCAAAACGGAAATAGCAGGTCGTGTAAACGAATTAAAAAAACAGGGTAAGAAACTTCCGCATCTGGCCATTATTCTCGTTGGAGATGATGGAGCCAGTACCACTTACGTGGATGGAAAAGTAAAAGCATGTAAAGAAGTAGGTTTTCATTATTCTTTGCTTCGCTTTGCTGACACCATCTCAGAGGAGCGTTTGCTCAAACATATTGATCAAATCAACAATGATGAAGATATTGATGGTCTTATCGTGCAATTGCCACTTCCTTCTCGTATTTCAGTAGAAAGAGTTACAGCCAAAATTTATCCTGAAAAGGATGTGGATGGATTTACCAATGAGAACTTTGGAAGTATCACTTCTGCAAATCCTCATATTTTTCCTGCAACACCGTTTGGTGTGTTGGAACTATTGCGGAGATACGATGTAGATACCAAGGGAAAGCATTGTGTTGTAGTAGGTGCGAGTCGCCTGGTAGGTGCTCCATTAAGTATGATGCTGGCAGAGCAAGGCCGTGCAACCGTAACAATCTGTCATAAGTATACCGAGAATTTGGCATCACATACAAAGGCAGCTGATATTCTTATAGTGGCTGTTGGTAAGCCAGGGCTTATTACTGGCGATATGGTGAAAGAGGGTGTGATCGTAATTGATGTGGGAACTACCAGGGTAGAGGATCCTTCAAAACCAAAGGGCTTTGTGCTAAAAGGTGATGTTGATTTCGATTCAGTAGCACCAAAAAGCGCAATGATTACGCCTGTTCCTGGTGGAGTTGGCCCAATGACCATTGTATCTCTATTGATGAATACGCTTAAGGCCTCTGAGCAACGTACGAGTTAACAAAAAGTGAATTCAATAAATCAAGTGTCTTCGAAAAACCTTCCTTTAATGGAGGATTTTTATACCATTCAGGGCGAAGGTGCTTATCAGGGGCATGCTGCATATTTTATTCGATTGGGTGGATGTGATGTGGGATGCGTTTGGTGTGATGTAAAAGAATCATGGGATGCTTCCGCTCATCCAATCGTGGCGGTAGAGGACATGGTGAAGAAGGCAAAAGAGAGCAAGTGCAAAATTGTGGTAGTTACAGGCGGGGAACCGGCCCACTATGATTTAACTGAATTAACAGCCCAAATTCACTCCGTGGGCATGCGCACCCACATAGAAACTTCAGGCGCATATGAAATATCCGGGAAATGGGATTGGGTGTGCTTGTCTCCTAAGAAATTTAAAAAACCTGTTCAGTCTTCCTATCCCCTTGCGGATGAACTGAAGGTGGTCATCTATAATAAAAGCGATTTTCAGTGGGCAGAAGAACATGCCGCTAAAGTATCGGACAAATGCGCCCTTTACCTCCAACCGGAGTGGTCGAAGGAAAAAGAAATGGTTCCCCTGATTGTTGATTACGTAAAAACACACCCTCATTGGAAAATTTCGCTTCAGGTTCATAAGTATATGAACATACCTTAATCACTGTAATTGGATGATGGGTATTTCGGGGTTCAGAGATAAGCTTAATCAATTGGCTAAAAATGCAACTCCATTCATTTTCTTCGTAGATTTTGAATTAAAGAACCCGGTTGTCTTTAGTCGTGATGAAATTGATTCCAGTGAAATTTTATTTGATTTTAATGGTGTTACCAATCAAGCCGAAAAGAGGAGGGAATCAATCCTTGTTGCCATTGAGACGCAATCGGATTTGAAGGACGAATACCAAAGAAAGTTTGAACGCGTGCATAGCGCAATTAAACGGGGCGATTCATTTCTCACCAACCTGACTATAAAAAATAGGGTAAAACTGTCCCATTCGCTCAAAGATGTTTTTTATACCAGTCATGCAAAATACAAACTGTGGTACAAGGATCAATTTGTAGTGTTCTCTCCTGAGCCTTTCGTACAGATAAAAAATAAGAAAATTTATTCGTACCCTATGAAAGGAACCATAGATGCAGCTATCCCCGATGCATCTGAAATCCTTTTAGGGAACAAAAAGGAAATGGCGGAGCACGTTACTATTGTGGATTTGATCAGGAGTGATCTCAGTCGTGTGGCGTCTAAAGTTTCGGTTGAAAAATTCAGATACATAGAAAAACTGAATACAAATAAAAAAAGTCTACTTCAGGTAAGCTCGCAGATTGTGGGAAGCCTGCCGGATAACTATTTGGAGAAAATAGGCGATATTCTTGTTTCGCTATTACCTGCAGGGTCTGTGAGTGGAGCGCCAAAACCAAAAACGCTGAGTCTAATTGAAGCAACGGAAGGCGGGGACAGAGGATATTATACCGGAGTTTGTGGCCACTTTGATGGCCAGTCGTTAGACAGTGGTGTGATGATTAGATTTTTAGAAAAGGAGAATGAGGAATTCTATTATAGAAGTGGTGGAGGGATAACATCGCAAAGCGATTGGGAAACTGAATTTGAAGAAGTGATAAACAAGATTTATGTGCCAGTTAATTGAATCAATTAAACTACTGGATGGAACATTTCACAACCTGGAGTACCATCAGAGAAGGATGGAATCTTCACTGAAGGAATTATTTGGGAGTTATCCCGTTGTTAATTTAGAAGACAGACTTCAGGATTGGCCAA
>DDUM01000076.1 GCA_002344795.1 Flammeovirgaceae bacterium UBA2338
AAGGCCTTAATAGCAACAAACTATTGTAGATACTCATCCCACTCATTTCCAAACCCACGGTTTTGGAGGAGGAAAAGTGCAGAGGTAGGTCTGTGAGGTCTATGCCTGGGGTATATGTCTGCTTCCTGAGGTGTGTGGTCTCCTTTTTTAGCATTACACCTTTTGCACGCTGTAACCAGGTTGAGCCAAGAGTGAGGGCCGCCCTTTGAACTTGGAGTTCCAAAATGGGTATTTGATAAGTCCCTATTCTGGCGGAACAATTGGATCAGGAATATTATTTGGACCTTTATCCCCGGAAACCAAAGCATAAATGCCTCCTCCCAATAGCGCCACTGGCAACATTTTTAATAATAATGGAACCTTCCTACCCACTGCAAAAGGAACAGAGTATACGATCTGGTCTTTGTTTTTGGTGTCAGTAATTTTGAATTTGTATCCCTTGCCTGGCTTTACGGTTGTAGGCATAGTCAATGTATAAAGGCCAACATTAGCAATGTTGGGAAATGTTGTGATTTTTTCTTCATTTCTATATAATTCAAAATTCAATATATTCTGTTGTGTTCCCCCTGTCCAAGTGATTTCATAAGGTTTATCTCTTTTGAATTTTTTATTGAGTCCATCCAATCTGACAAATGGAATGTAGACCCGACCCCTGACCTCCAAACCAACCTTCCCACTAAAATCTGACCCCAACTCCTTTTCAGCATTCCAAACAATTTTTTTGCTGCTTCCCGGTTTTACTTCCAAACCAACATCTCCACTGATCTGTACCAATTGACTTACGAAGTTGTCATGGGATGAATAAATCGTAACGGTATAAGTACGCTGAGGTGTCTCATCCAGCAAATCATAATACAGATTTACGTTGTTGCCTTCAATTTCAACCCTTTTTATAGTAAACTGTTGGCCAAATGATTCAGTTGTCAAGAGTAGAAGTATTACAAATACTAAATATCTCATGGTATTCTTGTTTTTAATTCTTCTGGACAAATACAAAATCGCTTTCAGGTTTGTCGGTGCCAAAACTTCCCAACCGTGGTTCAGGTTTCAACTTCTCCACATAAGTTTTAATTTCACTTAACGTTAATATCCGGTCACTTCCTGCTCCTTCAGTGAGTGCTTCAAGAAATCGGAGGGCAAAAGGTGAGTGTTTACCAGGAATTCCATCGCTTACATACTCCTTGCCGCCACTGGTAAGATATTTCCTGGTTCGTTGACTCAATTTTCGAACCAAAAACTCCATGTCATTTTCAGAAACCGATTCTAATCCACGCGAACTCGCAATAACAGGATCAAAAGTTCCTCCAAAGCAGACATCCATGGATAAGAATATGTGATCACTTGGAATATTCTCGATCACTCCACGCAGTCGATTATGGGATATGTAAGTTGTTCGTGCCTTATCATTCTCTAACGAGTTTCTTGCCACAACAAACCCTTCTCCAAAAGCTTCATCGAAATAACCATGGCCAGCAAAGAAAATCAATAGTTGATCCTGGGGCTTATACTTACGCTGGCTGTATTCAGATAGTTTTATAAAAACATCTTCCTGATTGGGGTTCTCAATGATCTCAGTCTCAAAACCATATTTTTCGCGTAGTACTTTGGCGATACTTCTCGAATCATCAATGGGGTTTACCAAATCAGTCCAGTGGTCATATTGATCCGTGGCAAACAATAATGCATAGTCTTTTCTATCAATAGATATGGCATCAGCAATTGCATCCTTACCCATCAGGATCGACCGCGAACTGCTGATAATACCACCCTGAACATTCTCCGCTCTGATTTCAACAACATTTTGCCCATCAAGTAAACTCAATGACTGCTGTATGTGAAATTCCCTAACTGGTTTCAGGTCAAGAGGTTTTTCACCACGAGAAGCATAGCCGTCACCGATAATTATTTTGATAGAGCTCAATTCAATGTCAGAATAAACAGTGGCTTTAATTTCCACGGAATTGGACTGCGTATTTGTATACTCCATTTGTGGCGTCTCCCAGACAATGGAAGGTAAACTTATCGGCAGGGAAGATCTTATCGGTTTTTTGAAATCCAGCACAATATCATTCGTCTTGCCGGAAAAATTCTGAGAGAAGCCGCCAACAACTCCGGATAACATCACGATTATGCCAAGTAGTATTTTCATGACCTCATTTGTTTACACTATTTTACTACCAATCTTCCATTTTGGGGTGCCCCCCCTGTCACTCTCATATTATAGATATATACCCCGCCTGCTACTTTGCTACCCTGTTCGTCAAGCCCATCCCATGTCACCTCATGCAATCCCTGAGGTAAAACATCATTCAATAACAGCTTTACCTGTTTCCCCATCATATCGTACACTGCAACCTGGAGATGTCCATTTCCAGCAGATAAAATCGGGAGTGTAACAAGGGAAGTAAATGGGTTGGGATATGGTTTTCCTACTGTTGTATACTGTGGTTGCAGATGTTTTTCATCTATTGCAAATAGCACTTTGAATTCGCGTTTTGCGCTTGAAGAAAAAACGTAATAAGAATTCATTTTCATATCGACAATTATATTCTCCACTACATCAACCAGTAACAGTTGAGCATCATTGACACCGAGGGAAAGATTATCCCACTGGATTTGGGTTGTAGGCCCTTCAAAGTTTGATTCAATCACAAAATCCCATGTATAGTTTTCGCTTGTAGGCACTACGTCTCCCGTGAATTTGGGCATGAAATATTCATTGTGATAAGCATTTAGCTCCAGGTAATTCAAAAATCTAGGCAACGAATGTTCGTCAAATTTATCTTTTGATCTACTTGCCTCCGGATGCATACCAAAGCCGCCAAGTTGGTTAATAGCCACACCCTGGGTTACTGTGATTGGCACAAACCATGAACTATCATCCAGTTTTTTGCCAGCAATTTCATTGCGTCTTCCTTGTCTTCCTCCGGTCTGCTTCACTGTAACCGGAATAGTGAGGTTTACTGCCTGGTCCGCTCTTACAAAGCCTCCCTCCCAGGCCTTCAATATGACTACATCTTTATTAAAACTAATGTTAGACGGATTGTAAGTGTACAGGCCGCTAACTGTTGTGGGATTACCGTTCAATGCGAGTACATCATTCCAAGAAACATCAAAAGGATACGGATTCCCAATTTGATTCCAACCCGCAGCTAGTGCGAGCACGAAAGGTTTACCCTGATTGTTCTCAGGGGATGTTCCTGCACCCAACTTAATTTCAACATTTTCGATACTGTTAAACCAATATCCCTTTCCCTGCTCAATCCTATTGAATGCGGGGAAGTCCTCATTATTATTATTTTGGTACCTGACCAACCTCCATTTCGTTTTATCATAATCACCAAGGACCCCAAATATTGACTGTACCAGATTGTCCTCCAATTTGTTAGGAATTGAGATTATTCGATAGTTTTCACGTTTGCCACCGAATGAGAGGTTGGGGACTTTAAGTTCATTTGCCGCACTGGTTTGATAGACAAAACCATGTGACGTTTCAATTGGGGTGGATATACTTCCATCAATTGCAGTAAAATAATATTCTATGCCTAATTTATCTAATATTGAATTTGGTAAAATCTTTTCAAAAGTATCCTCCGAAGTTGATGAAATTGATTCATCCAAGAAAGGGTTATCCATAATTTTTCGATAGTATAACTTTACCGTTTTGATCCCGCTTCCCCCTGACACCGAAATCTTTAATTTGATACTCGTTCCTTCTAAAGCATAACTTGGCGTTGTTGCAAAACTAAGTGGCGCACCTGCAGTTGGGAGTGTTTGCACAGGTTTTGTGGAAGAGTACGCTGATAGACCCGTTGCATTAATTGCTCTGACCCTGACAAAATATGGGCTATTTGCATTTAAGCCAGAGACCAACTCATCAATGACATTTCCCAGAGTCTTGGGATATCCGGTCAATTGAGTGTTAAAATCTGAAAACCCTGAAACACTAACCTCATATCCCGATGCACTGATTGTACTTTGCCATCTTGCAGTAAATGAATTTACTCCGATGGGATCTGCATCTTCTATAATTGGCGCTGGAGGAAGGAGCAATTGTGCACCCGTGTTGCCTGCAATGGAAGTTAGATAGTTTGTAGAAAACCCGAAACCATTGAAAGAGAATACAACATAATGATATGTCGCTCCACTTGTTAGATTAGTGTCATTAAATTGGGTAGTGTTTGAAATTTGAACAACTTCTCCATCACCAATCATATCGTTGACTGAATAAGATGTTGCATCTGCAGGAATTCCAGTCGGGGGTCCATTTATTTTTCTCAGAATCAAGTAGCCATCAGGTGAGCCAGGTGCCAAATCAAAATTCAACTGAAGCGAGGTGCTTTCAACCAAGGAAAAATTTAGGTTTGAAACTTGTGCAATAGGTTCATCGACCAATGTTGGTATACTACTGGGGTTTTTCAGTGCAGTCAAGCTCAAATAATTACTTTGTGAGCCTACACCTTCAATTTCATAAACTCTGAAATGATAAATTGTGTTCGCATTAAGACCCGTTATATTTACTGAGTTCCCAGCACCCCGATACACGATCTTGTTTCCACCACCAATATCATTTGCAATAGAAAAGTCTGAATTTCCTGTATATGATTGGCCATCCTTAGGATCAACATTAACAGGATTTAATTCTCGTGCTATGAGCACCCGTTCAGATCCATCTCCATTGTTCCAACTAATTCCAATTGAATTAGTTTCAATTGAATTGAATGACAAATTATTGGCTTGCACGGTTGGGCTATTAAATAATGTTTCGACAGAAGAAGGATTACCAGTAGAATTTGTTACCAAATAGTTCTCCGTACCTGAATTACCATTTGACTCGAACACTTTGAAGTAATAGGTTGCATTTGAAGCAAGTCCCGTAATAGTAAATGGACCAGTCCCAGACCCCACAATGAAGTTGCCCACTCCCAACTCAGAGCCGGCACTGCCGAAAACATTATTTGCCGTGTAAGATGAACCATCTGATGGTGCAGTGTTAACAGTAGACCCCAAGCGTGAAACAACCAATCTGGAGGTGCCATTTCCATTTGTAAAATTCAATTGCACAGAACTCTCTGTAATATTTGAAAAAATGAGAACCGATGATTGTACTGTGGGCTCATTAGTAAGTGTTGATCTACTGCCTGGGTTCCCGGTAGCTGTGGTATTTAAATAATTAGTTTGAGATGAGTTACCATTTAATTCATAAACTCTTACATGGTAGATTGTATTGTCAATTAAATTTGTCACATTGACTGAGTTACCACTACCACGATAAACTACACGGTTACCTGAACCTATGTCAGTTGCTGATAAGAAGTTTGAGTTACCCGAATACATTGTACCATCAGATGGATTAACATTCACCGGAAGTCCTTGTCTCACCAATACAAGGCGTTCAGTTCCATTTCCATTCAACCAGTTCAAAGTCAAAAAGTCAGCACCAGCAGAAGTAAATGTTATGTTATTTGCTTGTATTGTAGGCTCACTGTACAGTGTGGCAAAGCTTAATGGATTTCCAGATGCAAGGGCAGTGTTATAATTTCTTTTCCAAAGGTTACCATCGTATTCAAAAGCCCTTAAATAATAGGTTGTATTAGCCGTCAACCCTGTCAAATTTACTGTGCCGGTTCCGGAGAGAATAGTGTAATTACCTGAACCGATCTGAGTTCCTGATCCAAAAACACTGCTTGCTGTGTATACAATTCCATCAATAGGATTGGCATTGACCGATGACCCTTGATGTGCAACTAAAAGTCTCCCTGAACCACTTCCCCCTGTATAATTAATAGAAACAGAGTTGCTAGTTAGGTTTGAAGTTGAAATTGAAGAAGTTTGCGATGGCTCGATTGCCGCATCTATGTATTTGGCGATAAAGCCTTCAAAACTTCCAGTGCCTGGCAAATTGAATGTACCTTCCCCAACATCAAAATCCGTATTCATCAAAAATTGTCCCGCAACATATATGGCCTCTGCACCTGATGGATCTGTATCAAAGGTTATCGAATTACCAGAAATTCCAACTCCTCTGGCCCACTTCAATGACCCTAAATTTGTAAAGTAGGCAACTAAAGCATTTGAATTAACTAAAGGAACACTACTGAGATTAGTAGTTCCGGCTCCAATGTCTATGTCAATGGTGCCTCTAAAAAATCCAGTTAAGACTACCACGCTTCCACTAGTCCAAATATCCGAGGGTATGTCCGAATTGGCTGCCCCAAAACTTCCTCCCCACATTAGACTGCAAGTGTCATTATATTTTGCTAAAAAGGTATCCTCTGCACCATTGGAGGTGACATTTGTAGTTCCTGCAAGGAGGTTGATGTCAATTGTGTTTTTAAAAGAACCTGCTAAATAGATATCGTAAGTGCTACCATTGAAACTTAGGTCAAGGGTTACACCTTTATCATCCAGGGTTGATCCAAAATTATATGCAAAACTAAATCCTCCATTGCTTGCGAGGTATTTAGCCAAAAATCCATCGTATCCGCCACTAGAAGTAAGGTTACTTACACCTGATCCTAAATTAAAGTCCACCGTATTCTGAAAGTAACCAGTTATATACAAATACCCCCCGCAGCAATCTAGTGCTATATCTGATACAACATCCGCACCGGTTCCTCCTAATGAGAGACCATAAAGGTAATTTCCACTTGCATTAAATTTCACAAGGAAGGCATCATATCCGCCCGCAGATGTTTTGTTATTTACACCCGCTCCAGGATCAAAATCCACAGTTCCTTGAAACCCCCCAACAACATAAACTCCTCCATTGACATCTATATCCAATTTATCCGCACCATCAGGTGAGGTTCCTCCTATCTTCTCAGCCCAAATAAATGTTCCGCTACTATTGTACTTAGCCAAAAATCCATCTGAGCTGCCATTAGAGGTCATGTTAAAGGTTCCTGCATTCGGATCAAAATCAACAGTTCCATAAAAAAATCCACATACATAAATGTTACCAGAGTCATCAATTTTTAGGCTCTTCACTTGTTCTTGTGTGGCTGTTCCCAACTGTTTCGCCCAGACATAGGCTCCACTAGAAGTATATTTTGCAATAAACATGTCTTGATTGCCCACTGAGTTTAGAAGTACCTGCGAGCTTGAGGGATCAAAATCAATTTCACCTGTGAAATAGCCACCAAGATAAACGTTACCAGATGGATCAGTTCCAATCTCATTAACAGTAAGGGCACCAGAGCCAGATAACTCATCGGCCCACTGAAACCCGGCATCTTGCGCATACAGCGTTGTTGTTGAAACAAAACCAATTACTAAAGCAGTGAAGATCAATTTCATGATATACTCATTAGTTTCTATCGCACCTTATGGAGTAAGATATGCATGTATAATAAAAAATCATGGCGTAGCTGGCGTCCCCCTTCCCGCACAAGTTTGTCCTTCATGAAAATTCCAGGTAAGCCCATTTACCTTTTGATCACTCCATTCTTTACACTCATCAGCCGTCCAGCCATCTTTACAGTAAGTGTTTCCTGAAGAACCACAACATGCAGTGCACACCCCTGTCTTGTCTCCGCAAGAAAAAACTGCCAGGCTAACAAGACCAGTAAGTAGTATGATACGAACCAGGTGTTTCATGATATCAAAAATGTTGGTGAACTATTAATTTTTTTATGTTACAACTTAAGCCAACTGTCCTCTAAAGCTTTTCGAACCAACTCCACAGAATTTCTTGCTTCAAATTTTTTGAGCAACTGCTTGTGATATCTTTTTACTTCATCATCAGTAATGTTGAGTTTTCTGGATATTTGGGTAAAAGAAAGACCCTCAAACACCAAATTCAAAATCTCAAATTCGCGTGGCATCAACACGGTGACAATTTTTTAAATTAAATGTCAACAATTGTTTTAGTCAATGGTTAGTACTGGTGTCCCAGATTTTAACACTCTCGTTTCAGTATCCCCGAAAACGCAGAATTTTTAAGATGATTGGGAGGAAAGAAGAAAGTCAGAAGGAGTTACCTTATACTTCTGCTTAAAAGCTTTGGTGAAGTAGGATAAATTTTCAAAACCTACCTGAAAGGCAATTTCTGATATATTACCAGCGTTTTGGCGCAACAGGTCGGCAGCTCTCTCAAGCCGATATTCACGAATAATAACACTGGCTGGGTGCCCCGTGAGAGCAGTAACTTTCCGGTGGAGTTGAGCACGACTAACGCCCATCTCGCGAGACAGTTTTTTTACTGAGAGTGAATCATCAGATAGATGCTGCCCTATATATTCATACAAACGTGAAATGAATTTCTCATCCAATGAGGTGGCTTTCGCATGATTATAATGAGCCACACCAGGTCGGGCATACTTTTCTCTCAGCGCCTTTCTCTGATTGATCAGATTTAATAACCTCACTTTCAACTCAGCAAGGTCAAATGGCTTTGTTATGTAGTCATCCGCTCCAGTCTGTAAACCTTCAATTTTAGATGATGAATCTGCTCTCGCGGTTAGTATGATGATAGGGATGTGAGATGTAAGCTCGTCCGATTTCAACGCCTTACACACATCGATTCCACTTTTCTTTGGCATCATCCAATCGCATAAGATGATATCTGGTATAAGTTTTTTGGCTTTATGAACTCCTTCTTCTCCATGATGGGCCAGAACAATTTCATACTGCGTTGCCAGGTTCCTCTTCAAATAGGCTAATAAATCCTCATTGTCTTCTATCACCAACAAAACAGGTGCGCCTTGGGAAATCTCCACTTCGCTGTCATCCATTGCAAACGGATCCTGTTTCACAAAGTCCTGATTGAAGTGGTCAAAAATTTCATTATTATCAATATAATCTGGGTAGGCATCCTTACTACAAGGCAATTCAATACTAAACTGAGTACCTTCTCCCTTTCTGCTTTTTACCCTTATGGAACCCTTGTGCAATAAAATAAGCTCTTTTGCTATTGCCAGCCCTATTCCTGTTCCCTCCACAGAATCTGCCGCACGATAAAACCTATCGAATATAAATGGAAGGTCTTTTTCTCCAATTCCAATACCTGTGTCGAGAATTTCTATTTGTAGCAGCCCATTATTTACATCCAATGAAAAATTAATTTTTCCATTGACTTCATTATATTTAATAGCATTAGAAATTAAATTACTCACCACTTTTTCCAGTATGGAGGGGTCGACCAAAATAATTTCATCCTTATCTGGAAATGCAGTTTCAAATTTTAACTTTTTCTGGTGCGCCAATACTTTGAAAGGATCTAGAAGTCTTGAAAAAAAACTTTGAACAGGAATCTTATGTAGTTGAAGTGTAAATTTTCCCGAATCGACCCTGGAAAGATCAAGAAGTTGGTTGACCAGATTCAAAGCAGCCTTGCTATTGCTGCGAATGGACTGAACGAGATTACTATCCCAACTTTTTCCCTTTTCCTCCATTTCTTCAAGCTGTCCAAGTATCAGGGTTAGTGGGGTTCTAAATTCGTGTGATATGTTCGCAAAGAAGGAAGACTTGAATTCATCTAGTTCCTTAAGCTTTTTTAGTTCAACTTCATCAAGTGTAAGCTTGGTCTTCATGCGTTGACGCAGCACCATTGTACGAATGATGATATAGGCACCTGTCGAAAGCAACAACAAATAGCTGGCATAGGCCCACCATGTTTTCCACGGAGGAGGTAAATTGATTATTTTTATAGAAGCTGATCCATTGCTATTTATTCCTTCACTATTTGTGCCCTTTACTAAAAATGTATACTCACCAGGATCCAAATTTGTATAAGTCGCGATTCTTTGACCAGATCCAGTTGTTACCCATTCCTGATCAAAGCCTTCAAGTTTATATTCGTACAAATTTGCAGATGGATTTACAAAATCCAATAATGTAAACTCAAACGTCACCACACGATGATTGTGATCCAGTATAATTTCTTTTGGTGTAAAAATTTCTTCCTTGTTATTCACCCTGATAGACGAAATAACAATTTTTGAAGGTTGAATTGGCTTTTGAAGCAATTGCGGGTCGATAATATTCATGCCTTTTATCCCACCAAAATATATCATTCCCTCTGTGTCAATGGCTGCTGAACGCGCATTGAATTCATTACTCTGCAACCCATCTTTAGAAGTAAAGTGTCGCATCATTCCATTATTCAAAACAACATAAACACCGGAGTTGGTTGAAACCCACATGTTGTGACTTTGATCCCAAACTATGCTATTGATAAATTCATTTTGAAGTCCTTCAATCTCCAACCATTCTTCATTTTCTAAAGCATACAATCCATTGTCAGTTCCAATATATTTATTGTCATCAAGGTTTATACTGATTGTAGTAATTCTTCCCTTTCCATACCTGATAAACTGATCGATCAATGTATCACCCTGAATAGGAAAACGCGATCGATTCAATCCATTGGTAGTACCCACCCATAGGTGGTTTTTTCTGTCAATTCCAATATCTATAATAGAATTATCAGATAGTGAATGGGCGTCATCTTCCCTAAACTTATATTCATGTATACTCCCTGATGATCCATAGGGCTTTAGATAAAAGTATCGCTTCAATCCACTTCCCCGTGTCCCAATCCATAACGTACTATTATTATCTTCTTTTATTGCATCAACAAGGTGGTTGTTCAACGAGTTTGGATTCCCTCGAATTCTTTGGATGGCTTTCCATGCTGGGTTTGATAGATTCTTTTCTGTGTAAAGAACACCCTGACCATCCAGACCCATCCACAGGTACTTAGCGCCTGCGTCAATATCTAAAATGTAAGTCCCGGGTGGAGAAGAAATCGAACTAAAAACAGAGTGCCCAGAAGAAAATGGTGCTTTCCTCTTTTTACTAAAAAAAATGCCATCAGAATAAGATGCAACAAATACAGAATCGTGGCGGATATTTATACTGAGTATAAAATCAGATAAACCATTTTTAGCATTAAAGGTATAAATGTGTGATGCATATTTCGACATTTTATGTAATCCTCCACTCCATGTACCTGCCCACAGGTTTTCACCCCTGTCAACCAGTAGCGTAAATACCAGGTCATTCGTCAGGCTTCGTGGATTCGATTCTTCGTGCCTTGAATTCCAAAATTGTTCTGTGCTAAAATCAAAATGATTAAGGCCTCCTCCATAAGTGGCTATCCATAATCCTTTGTCTTTATCAAAACTGAGACGAGCAATACGATTGAAACTCAAAGCTCCTCCCGTATTTTCAGTATTAAATATTTTCAGGTTTGAAAAATTCGCATCTGAAACACCAAGCCCAAGTGATGATCCAATGAATATTTTTCCCTCTTTGTCCGAAAGTATGCTCCAGATATCATTGGCAGTAAGAAATGATTCAAATTTACTTTCTCCATATCTTACAACTTCCTCTTCTCTGACTTCAAACATACCCGCCCCTCTGGTACCGATCACAATTTTATGATTCAATTCTGTAATACATAAAATATTATTAGATGCAAAGTCCCATCCATGCTGATCGAATGGAGGATGCAATGGTTGTTTATTTACAATATAGGTTACTTCACTACCTGCAGGATTTAACTTCAGCAATCCTTTGCCGGCACTTCCAAACCATAAATCTCCATAAGTATCTTCATAGCTTGAGACGATAAGTAAATTTTCTTCAATGACTACGTTTTTAAACGTGTTTACTTCAGGGTCATAATATGAAATTCCATTGCTGTGTCCAATCCAGATTTTTCCATCCTTCGATTCCAGGAGTGACCATATATAATCATTATATAATCCTACTGAGTCATTGCCATGTTGAAAGAATTTTTTGAATGAATACCCATCAAAGCGATTCAGCCCATCTTCTGTGCCTATCCAGATATAGCCATTCCTATCTTGTAGGAGAGCTAAAATTGAATTTTGAGAT
>DDUM01000065.1 GCA_002344795.1 Flammeovirgaceae bacterium UBA2338
ATTGGGCAAACCCATGACTACCGAGTATTTTTTAATTCACCTTCTGGCGCACCTCTCCTACCACAGAGGACAAATTAATTATCACAGGCGGTTGTTGGTGTAAGAAGTAGCATTAGTAAACAGAGGTGTCGCTATTCACCACATGAACGCTACAGTTTCACTGTTAAATAAATAGCCTTATTTTTGCAGTCCTCATGAAAAAAGTTGCGTTTTATACCCTGGGCTGCAAGCTCAACTACTCCGAGACCTCTACGATAGCCAGGGGTTTTGAGGAGAAGGGTTACAAAAAGGTAGATTTCACAGATACCCCGGATATTTTTATCATCAATACCTGCTCGGTTACCGAAAACGCAGACAAGAAGTGCCATAAGCTGGTGAGGGAGGCCCGCAGTATTTCACCGGAGGCCTATGTGGCCATCATCGGGTGTTATGCACAATTAAAACCCAAAGAAATATCAGAAATACCGGGGGTAGATGCCGTTTTGGGTGCTGCTGAAAAATTCCGGTTGATTGAGTTATTGGATGGCTTTGTTCGTCCCCCACAACCTCAAGTTTATGAATCAGAAATCAAGGAGGTAAAACGCTTCAACACGGCCTATTCGATGCAAGACCGCACCCGCACGTTTCTCAAGGTGCAGGATGGATGCGATTATACCTGTTCATTTTGCACCATCCCTCTTGCAAGAGGAGGCAGCAGAAGCGATACCATTGAAAACATTGTTAAAGAAGCCAGGGAGATTGCCAGCAATGATGTGAAAGAGATAGTGCTCACTGGTGTGAATACAGGAGACTTTGGCCTGCAAGACGGAAAGCGGGTAGAGCATTTTATAGACCTTATCAAAGCACTGGACGAGGTCGAGGGGATTAACCGCATCCGGATATCCTCTATTGAGCCCAACCTGCTCACGAATGAGATTATTGAATTCGTTGCTGCATCAAAGAAGTTCGTTCCCCATTTTCATATTCCATTGCAATCCGGTTCGAACAAAATTTTGGGATTGATGCGAAGAAGGTACCAGCGCGAACTGTACCAGGAGCGGGTAAATAAAATCAAGTCGCTGCTGCCCCATTGTTGCATTGGTGTGGATGTGATTGTTGGCTTCCCCGGAGAAACGAACGAAGACTTTTTAGAGACCTATCGATTCCTGAATGAGTTGGATATCTCCTACCTCCATGTATTTACTTATTCCGAAAGGGACAATACCCATGCGGTCACTCTGGAAAATATTGTTCCCTCCAAACAGCGATCTGAACGATCTAAAAGACTCCACATTTTATCCGATAAGAAGAGAAGGGCATTTTACAATTCACAGCTCGACAATGAATTTACCGTACTTTTCGAAAATGATGTAGAAGATGGCATGATGCAGGGATTTACGGAGAACTACATTCGGGTAACCGCGAAATATGATCCTATTTTAATTAATACCACCAAGAAAGTAAAACTTACTGCGGTTAATGAGAAAGGGTTGGTTGAGGTGGAGGAGGTTGTTTTTAGTTTATGATTGGGTTAACGGTTGCCAGTTACCGGTTGCCGGTACCTTCAAGGTTTTAGGTTTCAAGTTTCAGGTTACCGGTTACCAGTTACCAGTTACCAGTTACCGGTTGCCAGTTACCGGTCTCCGGTGGCTAGTTCAAATGATTACTCCGTCTTTCATTTCCAATTTGCGGTCGGCCATGTTGGCGAACTCGATGTTGTGTGTAACAATCACAAAGGTATGACCCAGGTCCTTCTTCAGTTTAAAAAACAATTGATGAAGATCGGCTGCATTTTTTGAATCCAGGTTGCCGCTGGGTTCATCTGCAAACACCAATGACGGTGAATTGATCAATGCCCTGGCCACGGCCGTTCTTTGTTGTTCTCCCCCCGACATCTCAGATGGCTTGTGATCGTACCTGTCGCCCAAACCCAAAAGGTTTAACAAATCCATCCCCTTCTTCCGCACCGTCTTTTCATCCGTACCGGCAATCAATCCAGGCATCATCACATTTTCAAGTGCAGAAAACTCCGGGAGCAGGTTATGAAACTGGAATACAAAGCCAATATTTTTGTTTCTGAACTTCGCGAGATCACTCACACCATTTTCGAACAAATTCTTGCCGTCTACAAACACTTTTCCCTGATCCGGGGCATCCAGGGTACCAAGGATGTGCAATAAGGTACTTTTTCCTGCACCTGAAGCACCTACTATCGCCACTACTTCACCCTTTTCCACATGAATGTTGACCCCCTTGAGTACCTTCAGTGATCCATATGATTTTTGTACCTCTACCGCCTTGAGCATTGTCTGTGGTTTAGTTCTTCAATAACCAAAAATGTTCTTCTCTTTTTCCGCAATGTGTGCTTATGATCCTGACCCTTCATTAAAACCCGTAGGGCAAAATTGCTATTAGGAATAACAATTTTGGGATAAAAGCGGTAAAAAAAGTAGCTTGCCCCAAAAATACACATCCATGAACATACACGAATACCAAGGCAAAGAGATTCTAAGAAAATATGGTGTAGCTATCCAGCGAGGCATTGTAGCAGACACACCTGATAAGGCAGTGGTTGCCGCTAAAGAGCTTCAAACAGAGACTGGAACGAGCTGGTTTGTAGTAAAATCTCAAATCCATGCCGGTGGACGTGGAAAAGGTAAGGTGAAGGAGACCGGGTCGCATGGAGTGGTACTTGCCAAAAGCATAGACGAGGTCATGGAGAAATCCAAAGCCATCCTGGGAGGCACATTGGTGACTCACCAGACAGGCCCGGAGGGTAAGGTTGTCAATAAAGTATTGATAGCTGAAGATGTTTATTACCCCGGTGAATCAGAGCCAAAGGAGTATTATATGAGTATACTGCTGGACCGCGCGACCAGCCGGCCGGTGATCATGGCCTCTACCGAAGGCGGGATGAATATTGAGGATGTCGCTGCCGAAACACCTGAGAAGATAATCAAAGAGTGGATTGACCCTATGATGGGATTACAACCCTTTCAAGCCAGAAAAGTAGCTTTTGCGCTTGGTTTGGAGGGAACTGCCTTCAAAGAAATGGTAAAGTTTATCCACTCCCTGTATGCAGCCTATATCGGACTGGATGCCTCTATGTTTGAGATCAATCCCGTTCTAAAAACCTCGGATAACAAAATACTCGCAGTAGACGCGAAAGTTAACCTCGATGACAATGCGCTATTCAGGCATAAAGATTTACAAGAATTAAGGGATATTTCGGAAGAAGACCCATTGGAGGTGGAAGCCGGAAAATCAGGTCTCAATTATGTAAAACTGGACGGAAACGTGGGTTGTATGGTCAATGGAGCCGGTTTGGCTATGGCCACCATGGACATTATTAAACTTTCGGGAGGAGAGCCCGCCAACTTCCTTGATGTGGGAGGTGGAGCCAATGCGGAGACTGTAGAAGCCGGTTTCAGGATCATTTTAAAGGATCCTAATGTAAAAGCCATCCTCATCAACATATTTGGTGGGATTGTACGCTGTGATCGCGTAGCAAGCGGTGTGGTAGAAGCTTACAAGAAAGTGGGGAACATACCTGTACCCATTATTGTGCGCTTACAGGGCACCAATGCCGAGGAGGGGGCCAAAATCATCCAGGAATCCGGGTTGAAGGTGTATTCGGCCATATTGCTGAAAGACGCTGCCGCAAAGATAACGGAGGTATTGGCCTGACCGTAGGGTTTCCTTATTGGCATTTATTGCATAAATTAGTGGTTTAAGGCCGAAATATGAGAAAAGCAGGCTCCATCGTATTCCTCGTTATTTTATTTGCCTCTTATGCAGATGCGCAAAGCTTCTATTCGATCAGAAGAGAGAGATCCATCATGGCTGTTGGAGGGATAGGAACGTCAACGTATTTAGGAGAGCTATCTAACGAAGGGGATTATATTGATGCCAAACCCACCATCAACATTGGGTTGCAATATTATTTCACGAACAGAATTGCATTAAGATCTGAAATAACGTGGTATACACTTACAGGGGATGATGCCAAGGCAGATCCGGAATCAGGCAGATCACCACGCAATCTGTCTTTTACTTCCAATAATTATGAGATTAATGTTACCGGGATTGTCAATTTTTTTCCGCAAGGCCAGCGGTTTTATCAAAGACCTGGCTTTAATATTTACGGGTTTGCCGGAATTGGTGTTACCTATTTTAATCCAAAAACAGAATACCAAGGTCAAAAGGTTGCGCTACAACCACTCCAAACAGAATTGGTTAAGTACAGCAGAATAACACCTGTTATTCCCTATGGAATTGGGGCAAGGTTTAAAGCTGGTCCTTTCGTTAATATTTCGGTTGAAGGGGGATTAAGAAAGACGTTTACAGACTATCTGGATGATGTCAGTACGGTACATCATGATGCCTCCAAATTTTCAGATCCTATAGCTGCAGCTTTATCTGACCGAAGACCCGAGATTGGTTTGCCCCTAGCTGCTGATGGGCACATAAGAGGTAATCCTGATAAAAAGGATTCCTACATGCTCTTCACAGTTAAAGTAGAGTATTATTTGCCCGATGATTTTTTTGGTATCGGTAATGGTCAAAAGAAACTTAACAGAAGTAAAAGAAAGTCCTTCTACCGGTACAACAAGAGAGGTGGCTTAAGGAGATAACTTATACTCCTTCCGATTGTTTATCAAGGATCTCGTACCTCGAATAATTGCTTTTGTATTCCGGAACCAATTCCTTCATTAAGGCTACCATTTTTAGTTCATTTTTGTCATAGACCAGATCGTGAAAAAGGTCTACAAACTTATTAATTTCGGTAAATTGATATTCCTGCACTTTGGCTATCATAATTTTTGCATGGTGTGTGGGTAACGTATTTTCAGTTGTCGTCAGTAATTCCTCATACAACTTTTCCCCTTCACGGATACCTGTAAATACAATTGGAATATCGCGATCAGGTTCGTAGCCTGATAAACGAATCATCTTTTTTGCCAGATCTAAAATCTTGACTGCCTTACCCATGTCAAAAATAAAAATCTCCCCGCCCTTACCAATGGTTCCTGCCTCCAACACCAATTGACAGGCTTCTGGGATGGTCATAAAGTATCGTGTGATTTCAGGATGAGTAACAGTAACAGGCCCCCGTTCCTTAATTTGTTTTTTGAATAAGGGAATTACAGAACCATTTGAACCCAACACATTGCCAAACCGTGTGGTTACAAATACCGTATTGCTTGCTCCTGTTACGGCAAGGTGGTTGCTCAAAGATTGAACATAAATCTCGGCAATTCTTTTAGAGCAACCCATTACATTGGTTGGATTAACTGCTTTATCCGTGGAGATCATGACAAACTTTTTAACGCGGTACTTTACGGCCATGTCGGCCAATAATTTAGTACCCAAAATATTACAGGAAATGGCCTCTGATGGATTACTCTCCATCATCGGGACATGTTTATAGGCGGCAGCATGGTAAATCCGATCTGGCTGATATTCCTTAAAAATGTATTCCAATCGCTCCGCATTTGTAATATCAGCCAGGTAAGGAATAATTTTAATTAAACCATTTTGATCCTTAATCTCTCTTTCTATTTCATACATGGCAGATTCAGCCTGATCGACCAGGATAATCAGCGATGGATTGTACAGCACCACCTGCCTTACCAATTCTGCACCAATAGAACCCGCTGCGCCAGAAATCAGTACTCTTTTGCCTGCCAAGTCTTTCTTTACATTTTCATTATCCAATTTAATAGACTCCCTTCCCAACAATTCTTCAATGTTAATTTCCCGAATCTGGCTAAAGCTCAACTCACCCCTCACCCACTTTTCCACTGCAGGTATCGTGCGCACCTTTACTTTGTTTCTTATACAAACGTCTACCAGTTCATTTTTCCTATCCAATGATATCTCTTTCACGGTTATTACCAACTCATCGATATTCAGGTTTTTGAGCAACAGGTTCAATTCTTCAGACCTTGCATTATAAATTCTTGCTCCATCCAATACCTTTCCCACCTTGTTGATATCATCTTCCAAAAATCCAATCACCTGCATGCGCGGTGTGGAGTTAATTACATGGCGGGTAACAATGCCTGTTTGACCAGCTCCAAAAATGATTACTCTGAAATTCTTAAGTATTGCATCCTTATAATAGGAGAAAATTTGCTTGACCAATAATCTGTAATTGAACAAAAGTAAAAATGAAGAAAGGAAGGTGATGAGGATGACTGAATAAGGAATAATATTTTCTTTATAATTGTAGTAGTAAATCAAATTGGCAAGGGCCACCAAAACCATATTCAAGATTACCATGTAGAAAATACGGGCACCGTCTTCCAGGCCGGTGTATCGAATGATCCCCTTATAGCTATCGGTTACCAAAATTGAAACCAGGGCCAACACCAGGTATAAGGCAGTTCCTTCCCAGTAATTATTGGCTGCAAAGTCTGTGGTATTAAAATTAAAACGAAGGAGGTAGCCCAGAATACAGCTGAATCCAATAAAAAAAAGGTCAATAAAGATTATGACCCATCTAGGTAAGATTTTAAGGTTCTGTACGAATTCAATTATCAAAACAGCTTATTTATCTTTTCCTTTTTACTCTTAATGGATTAACCTAATTATAAGAGCCAAACCAATACTTATCTTGTTAGTAATATATAAAAATAATCAAAATAGCTCATTTATAGGCTACTATAAGCTATTCCTTATATAAATACCAAAAAACCGTACACTTGTAACCATGTCCATCGTATGTTGGGAGGCATATCGGACACACACCGATACACATTACTCAAATTGCTATGTAAATACTTGATCAACAATTATATATAAATTATTACTCCTATCAAATATCTATTTTAGGCGCTCCGTCTTAACGCATTGCTGATAAAACAAAACCACTATCAATAGCATCATAAACAGTGGATTTACAATCATCCAATGCACAAACCAGTTTACGTTCGACTTCTCGAACTTTCTTCAACTTGAAACTCTCACTAAAGTACTAGCTAAAGTACTGGCTAATTTTCTTGGTTGACTTTATCCTAAATACTTCTGGTTTAAACATTTTTTAAAGTTATAAACCTCCAAAAACGGTCAACTTATTTCAGTACCCTACATGCCTTCGCTTTTAGCTACGGCAGGCAGGCCTTCCTTCGCTTTCAGCTGGGGCAGGCAAGCAGGTTTCAGGTTTCAAGTTACCAGCAATCGATTGAGACAATCATCAATACATGTTAAACATTAAAATAAAAAAATATGAATATTATTGAAAGGGTGAAGGCACCAACGCCTAAATTTTTCAAGGTGCTCAGGACGATAGGGTTATCCGTAATAGCAGCTGGTGGTGTGCTGATGACGGCACCAGTGAGCCTACCGGCAGGGGTCATCAGTCTGGCGGGTTATCTGACCGTAGCAGGTACTGTAATGACTGCGGTAAGTCAGACTGCCGTAGAAAATCCTGTAGCCAGGAAGCAAAAACGGAAAAGCCGTGTTCAATGATCACAGCATCACCGTAGCCGGGACAGCCA
>DDUM01000023.1 GCA_002344795.1 Flammeovirgaceae bacterium UBA2338
TATTCAAAGCTTGGCCTTAACAAAGATAGGATAATTTTTGTGCTTTCCTTTTTAATGTAAGTATCCCGAAATCGCAGGAAATGGGCTCTCTTTAACTATAAATGGGATTCTTGCTAATAAAAGTGCCGAGGTTTTTTGCTGCCATTAATCTGATTTTACCTTTTATAAAAGGTGTCCAGCCCAATAAAGTACCCGTTGGGCCGAGCGCCATTCGACTCCATTTCCATAGGTCAAAATGGTCTTTGTGTGCTAAGATAAGCCCATCTTTAAAAGTAAAATGGGCATCGATTTTATTGTGTACTTTTCTTCCTGTTTTTGAAAAACTATAGATCGCTTCCCAATGACAAGTTCCATTTTCAGAATTGGTTTTGATGTCGGAAAAAGTAAGCGTCAGGTCTGTGGAGGCTGAGGTGAGCATGTGCCACATGGCCCTGGCCTTTTTGCCATGCAGATCAGGAAACACAGGGTCACTAAAATGAACCTCCTCATGATAGCACTCCTGCATTTGCTTCCAGTTTTTGTTTTGAAATGCAGTGTAAAAATTTTTAATCAATTCTGAATTATCCATTGTCGTCTTTTACTCTGAATTCAAAAATATCAGGTCGATTGTAGTGCCCGATTACGTCAAAATCCATTTTGGATTTAATGATCTCCCGGTGATCAATATCAGCATATAAGATGCCTTCTTCATTAAAGAGTGGCCCTGCCAATACTTTTCCTAATGGCGAAATAATAACACTGCCACCGCTACAAAGGGGTGATGATTGATTTTCAATTTCTTTTTGCAATTCCTGAGGATATTGGTTTTTAGTTACAAATTGATTGCACCCCAAAACATAACACCTGCTTTCAACTGCAATGTGTTCCATAGTAGCTTGCCAGCTTTGCCGACAGTCGGCTGTGGGCGCAAGGTATATTTCCAACCCTTGCTGATATAAAGCCATGCGCGCCAAAGGCATGTAATTTTCCCAGCAAATCAATCCACCGATTTTTCCATGGGTTGTATCATAGACGGTCAGATCTTTGCCGTCACCCTCTCCCCAAATAATGCGTTCGGCTGCTGTTGGTTTTATTTTTCGATGCTTGCCAAGGTATTCTCCCTTGTTGGAAAAATAAATGAGTGTGCAATACAGTGTATCACTCACGGTATCTTTTTCGGTAACACCCACAACAAGGAATGCCTTTGCGGCTTTGGCCAACTTACCCAATAACTCTATTTCTGGCCCGGGTATTTCAATGGCGTTTTCCCAATAGGTAAGAAAAAGATCTCGCCCTTCTTCACTTCTACTGCCCACTACAGTACCAAAAGATAACCCTCTTGGGTAGCCAGGAATGATGACTTCAGGAAACAGAATGAGTTCAGCTTTTTTGGAAGCTGCTTCACGGACAAGTTGGCCTATTTTGTCAATGGTTTTTTGCTTATCAAGTAGGATAGGGGCAGCCTGGACAACGGCCGCCTTGTATTGAAACATAGTACTGGTTGTTTTCTCCTAAGGTAAGGAGGATCATTTTTGAAAACAACCAGTAGTAAAGTGAGCAGGGATTAGTAGGCCCGGTCTACACTTCCAGATCCGTAGACTTTTTTTGTTACATTCTTGGTATTGCCTTTGTGTTTTATAGAGCCGCTACCCATTACAAAAGCCTCCAGGTTTTCTGCTACCTTGATTTCGGCTATGCCGCTGCCACCAACGGTAATGGTTGCATTTTCTAATTCGCAATTGAATGCATTGAGAATACCCGTTCCACTCAATGAAATTTTATTGGAAGTGGCATATCCTTTGAGCGCAACCGTTCCTGATCCACTTATATCCGTGGTTATTTTCTTACCCTTCACGTCCAGATCCATTGACCCGCTTCCGGTAAGACCTATTTCCAAATCATCGGAAGCAATTGAATTTTCTGAAATTATTTTTCCTCTTCCATTTACCTGTAGTGCGTTGATGTCCTTTACGTTCACATAGACTTTCATAGTCGGGTTCAACTTGATGTCATCTATTTTAGCCCAAAGACTTTTATTGGGTGCTTCTGGTTTGCGTTCTACATTGATCATAAGTATGCCGTCTTCTACTTTTATTTCTGTGACTGCGTAGATATCGGCCAGGGCCTCTACCTTCACTTCCTGCTTGTTGGTTTGTTTTAAATAAACGGTATAGTTAGAGTTGACGTAGATGCTTTTAAACTCAGGCAACTCCAGGGTTTTCTTGGTGACCTGGGCAAAAGAAGTAGCTGCAACTGCCAAAACGAATAAAATTGTGGTTATTACTCTCATTATTGTCTCTTTTATTAACCCGCAAATAACAAAGGAAGATTGACAAAAAAGAGGCTCATTGGCTGAAGAGCCTATAGTTTCGGTCAGAAAACTTTATTCGGGTTAAGGGAAAAGATAAAAACTGGTCATGTGGGTAGAGTGCAGTAAAGTCGCAAGTGAACCGGTGCTAAGTTACTACAGCACCGGTGTCTACTTCCTTTTGCACCGGTGTGAGGTGCTCTTTAGACCGGTGAGAGGTGTCAACAGCAACGGTGTGAACTTCCCTTTGCACCAGAGCGAGTTCCCCTCTGCACCATAGTGAGGTTCCCTTTGCACTAGAGCGAGTTCCTCTTTGCACCGGTGTGAGGTGCTCTTTAGACCGGTGAGAGGTGTCAACAGCAACGGTGTGAACTTCTCTTTGCACCAGAGCGAGGTAACCTTTGGTAAGGTGCACTCCCCCTTTTTACTCAGGTGCCCACAATCCCTGGCAGGGCTGAAGTTAACGTTTGTCTTTAAAGATGTACCTGAAGACAAGTACAAAAATGACCAGGCCTATGGCCATGACCACCAGAATAGAGGGGGTAACAAGATCTACTGCATGCATGGGTTAAAATCTGATTCGTGCCTGCAATTTAACATCATTCATGGAATTACCTTCAATTGTTTCACTACCCGACCCTATTGTCTCACGATCTTCATATTGTGTTCGCGACCATCTTGCCCATAGATCAATTTTTTTGTTCAGGGCATATTGTATTAGTATATAATTGCGGGTGCCTACTCCATTATAGAAAGGAAAGGAATACGCCAACCATACATCTTTTTCATAGATATATTGCCGGTTGTCAAAGTCATCAGTATCGAATAACGCATACCGGATAGATAGAGAGATTCTCTTCCATTTGAAATTTAAATCTTGTACCAGGGTAAAGCCTGAGGTGTGGCTGCTTTCAAAATCATAAGTGCTGAATTGTGCCCTGGATTTAAAACTAAATTGTGGATTCAGTTTGTAATCCAGGTTGATCCAGTAGTTCCTCTTGGTGGCATTTTCATGGCCATACAGGTTGGACACTTCGGTGTAATTCTTGATTTTGGATTCTTCCCGGGCTTGTAAATAGAAGAAAATCGATTTGTCGGGCTGGTAGGTGTAGCGCACCAACCATTCGTGCCCTGCGGATGGAGCATACCCATTGTACCGAAGCCATGGGAATTGAAATAAATCAACATACCCGGCAAGTAAATGCTTTTTATCCAACCTGTACTTCCATCCCAGGTAATAGCCAGATTCGTTTTGTACAGTGGTATTCTCTGAAAAGGCATTGCCATAAAGGGATTGGAAGTTTCTATCATAGTGCCGGTATAAGAGTGCCAGATCAAAGTGGTAGGTGAGGCTTGCTAGCAAACCCGCTACATAGGCGTTTCCCCTATCTATAGTATGTGCAGCTTCACTAAAAAAGGCAAGATTGTTCCATGTGTAATTGGCATACAAGCTGATATTTGTGTTTTGATCTCCCTGGAAATAATATTGATTATACAGCGTGGGATTTCTTAAAATAGGAATGCTGAATTGTGTTTGATGTACAATGGTGCCTAACTCCAGAGATTGGTGGGAATAATTGATCACTGCTCCGTAGTTCCTTTCCAATACTATTTTTCTTTTCAATAGCTCATTGGATGTTCGGTGTAATCCTGTGGTGGAGATGGATGACAAAAATAGGTTAGTTGAATCTGTGCTGGAACTGCCATCTATCCAGTTGCGGGCAATGAAGGCCGATAAGGTTAAATTTTTTAATGGTTGTACACTCACGGCTGCTCCACTGAAATACCCTGATTCGTTCAATGATGTGTAGGGCAGAAAACCAATATTACTCCTTCTTACGGTGTTAATACTTTCTGATCCTTTGCCCACACCAAAGCCACCACCCAGTACCAGTCCTTGTCCGAATTGTGCCTGAAAATCGCCAACAGTGATATTCTTAAATATGCCTTTGTTGATTATTTGTACATGAAATGAATTGTAATCAAATCCGTATTGTTTGTTTTTCGGAGACCAGTTTAAAGTTTCTCCGGCATCTTTCTCAACGGTAAGTCCAATACTGAAATCGCCAGCCCTTGCCACTCTATACCGACTATACAGCCTATCGGGTGACCCAATGTAGTTGGTTGTGAGGTTGGGGTTATTTAAATACCCTCTTCTGTCTTCAAGTGTTCTATTGTACCTGACCAAAAGGTAATTGTTTGGCTCTTCCCGTATTCGTTGAATCAAAGGTTTTATTTTCCCATCCATTGATCTGACCGTAACAAAAGGGATGATTTTTGATACAGTGTTTTCATCAAATCCATCAATTGCCTGAAGTTCATATACTGAAAGTAGCGCACCATTCACATTGCGATAGGCAATTAAATTATTGATTTGAATTTCGTTGAGTATATACAATGATCTGAATTCATCTTGAGATGCTGTATTAAGATCTATAGGATTGGAAAGTATTTGTGCCAGGTTCTCATAAAGCATTTCATAATTAATATCCTGATCCTGGATAGAAAATATCTCTTCTGATAATCGCTCCAAATCATATTCTCTTTCCGGATATTCTTGTGCTATGGCTGCACCAAACCAACTGAAAAGAAGTAGTAGGACAGGTGCAATTTTCATTCCCGTTGTTTGTTTTTTGAGAACAAGTAGCTGGTGGATAGCTGATAAGTGGTTTGAATGGCCGCATTATACTGCATGGCATAGTCAATAATGAGACGTGCAGATTGATATCCGATGCCGCCATGAATGGAATTGGGGTTGAGGTTAAAACCAGTGCGCGCTTTTACCCTTTTATGAATAGCATATTCAACACCACCTTTAATAGTGGGTTTATAATGAAGGTCTTTTTCAATTTCGAATAGGAGTACGAGATTTTCTTGAGGGTGAAACTGAACACCGCTCACCAGAACAGGAGGAAGGTTTTCGTCTGAACCCGCTGATAATTTGGGTTGGTTTAGATTCAGAATGTAAGCGCCAACCAAAACTTTGGGGGTAAGCTCAGCAATACCTCCAAAATTTATACTTACTGTAGAATGGGTATCGAATCCCTCTGCCTTGTATTGAACGTAGTTTATCTTCACCCCAAGTGACGCCAAACCCAATTGGTTGGCATAACCTGCTGATAAAACATGCTCGCTGTATAACTCATCTCCAAATTTGAATATGCCTGTTCCGAATGTCCCGATCCCAATAGGTAAGCTGATGGATGCTGCTGCCCGGTCTGCACCTGGAAGAAAGGGATTGATCGCATAGGCAAAATTGGCCGCTGTTGATTTTACTTTGGCCATACCGGCAGTATTATTGAATAGCGACCAATCGTCAGAAATTGTGGATGAGGCATTGCCCAAAGAAGCACTTCTTCCTCCCATAAGCGTAGAAACACTTTGAGGTTTTGTAATTTTAGGAATGGAGATAATTACAAGTACAAAAATAAGTTTCATGGCCACTGAGCTATTTTAATTAAAAGTTAAATAAATAGATTTGAAAACACCTAGTTTTATAGCCTTAATAATTGGAATTTCCTTTATCGGGAATGCCCAACCCGTAATAGAACTGTATGAATCAGGGGGCGAGAAAGCCAGGGGTGAGATGTCAGATGGTTTGAAAACAGGGGAGTGGCTTTATTTTTACCCTTCGGGAATACCCAATTCTATTGAGAATTATAAAAAAGGTATCCTGCATGGCAAGGTAACTTATTTCTACCCAACCGGTAAGATGCAGGGTCAGGAGCAATGGAATAATGGCAGTATTACTGATTCTGCCTATTACTACCATGAAAATGGAAAATTGGACAAGAAGGGAGTGTACCTGAATAGCAGTTACGAGGGGAAATGGATTCATTATTTCACCAACGGTAGTATTGAACGTACGCTTTATTATAAAAATGGATTGCCCGAAGGGCCTACATTGGTTTATGATGAAGCAGGAGTGCTTGTTCAGGAGGGTGAATACCATCTGGGAAAGGAACACGGGCTGTGGAAGTTTTATACTGAGGATGGAAAGCTTCAGTACAAGGGAAATTATGAAAATGGTGAGCCTGTCGGGGTTTGGTATTCTTACAAGAAAGGCAAAGAGAAGGTCTACAAACGCTACAAGAATTAGAATTCTTTTTTGATATTAAAGAAAAACCCGTGTGTTCCCTGGCGGGTAAAGCTATATTCAAACCTCAATACGGTATCATAAAAGGTTACCACATCAATTCCTCCTCCCGCACCAATAAGGAATTTGTTGGATAATGAATTATTAATTAGCAGCTCCTGATAGCGATTGAAGTTTTCCACATAACCAATGTCTGCGTATCCTTTCAGGTAAATGGATAGCGGAAAGTAGCTGAACTGTTCGTGTGGCATATTGGCCAGGTGCCAACCCCTGCTAAATATTCTTTTCTTTAGGGTGGTTTTATTGAGAAAGAATCGAGATCCCTCGATCAAAAAGACCTCATAGCCTCTTAGGAATTGCTTACGGTAGCCAATGGCATTGTAGAAAGAATAGGGCTGCGATTGAGGTGTACTTAAATAAACAGAAGAGAAATTGGAGAAGTAGTAGCCGTTTTTTAAATCAATGTACCTGGCATGAGTGAGATTAATCTCAAATTGATCAACATCACTGCTTAGTCCGAGGCCTATTTTTTTAAGGTAGATGTTGGATTGATGCCCATTTAATGGATAGGCAAAGACATCTCTGTGATCGGAGTTGAACGAGTAGGTGATAGACTCATACCGTTGTCTTGTGTTTCCATTGCCATAATAATTGGGATTGAGAATGGCGATGGTGTCGGCTATTTCTGAATTCCGGTATTCGATACCAATATTATGGGTTTCATAAAAAGATTTTCGATAGGAATAGTTTACAGCAACAAGGGAATTGGTGCGCAATACCTTATCCGATTTCAAAAATAACAATTTGTGCTCATCGGTGAAGTAAGATAAGTTTTTGGGTTGGGCATAAGAAAACAGAAATGATAAGCCTTGCTTTTGATTGCGATCCAGATTGGGTATCTGGTAGGCGAGGTCAAATCTTCTGGAGAAACCAAACTGCCCTGTCAGGCGCAGTGTTTCGTTTCTACCCCTGAAGTTATATTGGTACAACCGAAGGCCATAGTTTACTCTTCTGAAATCATGTTCATAAGTTTCCCACCACTCGTTAAAGTTTCTGTCTGACAATTCAAATATGGGTACCGGAAAAGTGTACCATCGTTCGGTGAGTTCAATGAGCAAGTCAACTTTTCCTTGCGAAAGAGTAATGGGGCGGATTTCAACTGTGTTGAACAGGCGAAGGTTGTAAATTTTCTTTTTATCCCTTTCGAGTACCTGAGTGATTCGCTTGTTGCTAATGGTATCTCCGGGGTTAAGGCTTAACTCCCTAAGTATAATTCGGTCCTGAGTGGTTTTGTTGCCAACAATAAGAATCCTGTTTACTTCCAGTAGTTGAAACTCCAGCGTATCTATTTCCTGAAAAGCCTCAGCTTCTTTTCCTTTGCGCCCATTCGACTGTTGTGCCTCACTCTCTGAGTATAACACAGTCAAAATTCCAATCAGTATAATAGCCAACCTCCCGCGCATCCCAGATAATTCTACTTTTTTAGGTTTTGGTAGCATTGCGCTTTGACCAAATCAAAACGGCAATACCAACGATCACCATAGGTATACTTAGTATCTGACCCATATTGAGGGTCAGGTTATCTTCAAAGGACACCTGATTTTCCTTGAGGAATTCATAAACAAATCTTAATGTCCAAAGGATGACCATGAACAGTCCGAATATTTTTCCTGATGCTATTTTTTCTTTTTCACGGTTCCAAATCCAGAATAGGAATGCGAAAAGGAGTAAGCATGAAATTGACTCATAGAGCTGGGCGGGATGACGCGAGATACCAAATGTATTCACCTTGGCAACCAGCGTACCTGTTTTCTCCTGATACAATTCAAACTGCAGGTCCGTACGAGGGGGCTCGTCTACAAACTCATACAACCTCGTTAGATAATATTTAGTATTGGTACTACAAAACAGGCTAGCCGTTTCCTGTTCTGTGCCCTCTTTAAAGAAAAGGTAAATATTGATGGGTACCCGACCATTCATTCCTTCGGGCAGCTCCTTGTCTTTTACTATACTTATCGACTCTACGGGATTTTCTCCCATGTCATTTCGCATTAAGGCTTCCTCTACTCTTCCCACAAACACAACACCTACACCGGCATCTGTTGGTATTCCGATTATTTCTGAATTGAAAAAATTACCAAGCCGGATAAGGCATCCTGTTAGGGCTACTACAATTACAATTCTATCAAGTACTTGAAGGTAGTTTTGTCCAGCCTTTTTCTTGCGGCTGTAGAGCCATAGTGCAAACAGAATTCCGATAGCTGCGCCATGGCTGGCGAGTCCTTGCAGTCCTGTAAACCGAAATTCAGGAGTAAACTCAAACGGCAGAAATACGCCCAGGGGATTTTCCCAAAGCAGTTCGGGTTGATAGAAGAAGATATGGCCAAGGCGTGCTCCTACAATGGTGGCCAACACCATATAGATGGTGAGCGTATCAACGTCTTTTTCGGACTTGCCTTCTTTGCGATAGATATAGTAGAGAATTTGCTGACTGAGTAGGAAACCAAGTGCAAAAAACAATCCGTACCAACGAAGTGAGAATGAGCCAATTGAAAATATTTCAGGATTGGCATTCCAAATAATATAACTCAGCATTAACAAGTAATTAAAGTAATAAAAGCGTTTGAGACCCGTAAAGATATTAGCTTAATGCCAACAGCCAAAGTATTATCAATCGCCCAGCCCTGCCAGTTCGGCTTGAAAACCACCTGATAAAATGGGAAACCTACACCAGCTACGGGGATCAATGTTCATGTCATCGAGGTGGAAGGAGGGTGCAATCCGCTCTCTTTTCCATTGATTTATCGACCATAGTCTAAAAAACTTCACAATTGAGGTTTTTAGGAGGTCTTTGTCAAATTCGGTTATCAGGGTCGAATATACTTCCCTGGGGGATTTTCTGTCCCGGATGGCTAGTTTTTCTATCCTCACCAACAAATGGTAAGGCATAAGGTCTTTTTCGTCTGTTTGATCAGAATCTGCTGGTCTAAGTTCAGCAGTTGGCTTCAGGCCATTGACCAGAGCAAGTCCCTTGTACCCCAGGTCTTTCTCGGCCCACTTTAACCATTGAATGATGAAAGGCTTGTCTACACCAGCAATAGGAGCAAGGCTTCCGCTGGTATCTCCATCCATGGTGGTATAACCTACACCGCCTTCGCTTCTGTTGGAGGTTGTCAATAAAATGGCTTGCTTGATATTTGCCAGCATCCAGATAATGGGTGAACGAGATCGAGCCTGAATGTTTTGAAGTGCGATATCATCGTTTTCCCAACTCAGTGGTCTGTTCAATACAGTCTCAATTTTCGATTTGTAAGACTCTACTTCATCATCGACCTGCCAGTGGTGGAATGTTGCGCCTATGGACTCGGCTAAAATTTTAGCAGCTTCAAGGGTCGTTGCAGATGAGTTGCGTGTGCCCTGATAAGCACAAGTCAAAAGGTGTTGTGTTGCTTCTTTTTCGTTTTTGGCACTGATGTTCAGTTGTTCTGAAAAATTACTCCATCCCAATTGGGTGCTTCCTCGTCTGATCATTTCTGCAACCAATACGGCACAGCAGGACGAATCAGCTCCACCACTAAGACTCAATGCAAAGCCTCGTGATTTACTTTTTCTTAAATAGTCGAACAAGGCAAGCGTGGTGGCTTGGGCAAACTCTTCATTTCGTTCCGCTATATCAGGATGGGGTTGAAAAGTCTTCTTGCTGTTGTCATCAAAATCAACCTCACAGGATTGAATAACAAAAGGCTGCAGGGAGAGCCTTGGGTTACGAATGATTAATTCTCCATCGCGGGCAAATAGGATATCCCCATCGTAAATCATTCTGCCGGCCTCATTTCCCAGCAGGTTTACGTACACATATACGCAGTTGTACTTTGTTGAACTTCTCTTTACCAGTTCTTCCCGTGATGCGCTTTTGTCCATTGCAAAGTGACTGGCACTCGGGTTAAGGATTAACTCTACTTTGTGATGAACCAGATTATCCGCGGGTCTTATTTTGCGCCAGGCATCCTCACATATTTCAAAGCCAAAAAACACACCCTTGCATTCGAATGTTAGATCGCCAACATGTATTTTTTTTCCGCCTCGGTTGATATGTTTTATGGTGTTGCCCGGCCATGGTTCGAACCATCGTGGTTCGTAATGCACACCATCCCTGGCCAAATTTTGTTTTAAGGCTATACCTAATATCTCTTTGTTATAAATAACGCAAGCACCATTGTAAGTGGTGTTTTCTATTCTTACAGGCAAGCCTACGCAGATCATGATGTTATTCGTTTCAGGAATAACCTTTTCTAATTCAGTCCATGCCTGTTCAGATAACCAATCGGAAAGGAATAAATCTTCACAACCATAGCCGGTAACACAAAGCTCTGGAAAGCAAAGCAGATCGATTTGTCTATTTTGTGCACTATGAATGGCCTGAATAATATTACGGGTATTGTTGATCCAATCGATCGGAGTTTGATTTACCGTAGCACCGCCTATTCTTAATTTTCTACTCATTGTCAGCGCTATTCAATATTCAGCATCAAACAGGTTTTTAGGGCTGCATCCTGTTCTGCTTTCTTTTTGGTATAACCAAACCCCTGACCATAAGGTTGCTCATCAACAAATAATTGCGCGATGAACTCTTTTCCGGTTTTACCTTTTTTGGTGCTTTCTACTTCAAATCGAATGGGGGTGTTATTGCGTTGAGACCATTCGATGATCTTACTTTTAAAATTGGTGTTGGAATTGACTACTTCCTCAATATTGAGATAAGGTTGGATCAACTTGTCGACTACAAACTTTTTACAGCGGATATAGCCCTTGTCGAGATAAACGGCACCAACAATGGCCTCCAGTGCATTGCCCAGGATCACCTGCTGCAGTTGCGTGTTTTTCTTGTCGGACTGCATGATATCGGGAATACCGAGTTTGCGTGCGATTTGATTTAAAGTTTCCCGGTTTACAATTCGAGAGCGAACTTCAGTGAGGAAACCTTCGTCCTTAAATGGGTATTTTTTAAAAAGATAGTCAGCTACGGCTGCCCCCAGGATGGCATCTCCGAGGTACTCCAGCCTTTCATTCGATTCTTTAAAACCGCGTACTGCTTTTGCCTTGGAGCTATGAAGTGTAGCAAGGCGATAAAGCTCAATATTGGAAGGGGTGAAACCGGCAATGGTGCGGATAGCAACAACCAGTTTTTGATTCTCCTTTTTACTTTCCTTGATTGATTTAAGTAAGCTCCACACAGAAACTTGTGCTTACTCTGCTTTTTTAAGGATAATAGAGAAATTATGACCTCCAAAACCAAAAGTGTTACTCAGTGCCACTTTTACATCTCTCTTTTGAGCGGTGTTAAATGTCAGATTAAGCTTTGGATCCAGTTCATCATCATCAGTAAAGTGATTGATGGTAGGGGGTACAATTCCTTCATTAATGGCCAAAAGACATGCAATCGTTTCAATGGCACCTGCTGCTCCCAATAGATGCCCTGTCATTGATTTGGTAGAGCTGATGTTCAATTTGTAAGCATCTTCTCCAAATACCTTTTGGATAGCTTTGATTTCGCCAATATCGCCCAGAGGGGTAGAAGTGCCATGGGTGTTGATGTAATCAACTTCAGCAGCTTTAATACCTGCTTCTTCCAAAGCGTGCTCCATTACCTTGACAATACCAGCTCCTTCCGGATGTGGCGCTGTAATATGGTAAGCATCAGCTGACATCCCGCCACCCAATATCTCTGCATATATTTTAGCGCCTCTTCTTTTTGCGTGCTCGTATTCTTCCAGAATAAGACCTCCAGCGCCCTCACCCAATACAAAACCATCTCTATCCTTGTCATAAGGTCTGGAAGCTGTTTCCGGTGAGTCATTGCGTTCAGAAAGCGCTTTCATGGCATTAAATCCACCAACACCCGCTTCACAAACTGCCATTTCTGAGCCTCCGGATACAATAATATCCGACTTTCCGAGACGGATATACGTAAAGGCATCATAAATAGAGTTGGTAGACGAGGCGCAAGCAGAAACTGTCGTGAAGTTAGGGCCTCTAAATCCATATTTAATGGAAATATGGCCTGCACTCAGGTCGGCAATCATTTTAGGGATAAAGAAGGGATTAAATCGGGGCGTTCCGTCACCGGCAGCAAACGACTTAACCTCTTCCTGAAATGTAAGCAATCCTCCAATGCCTGATCCCCAGATTACACCTACGCGATCCGGGTCAAGGTCGGCCAGTGGAAGATTAGCATCTTTTATGGCTTCATCGGCCACCACCATTGCATACTGGGCAAAGGGATCCATTTTGCGGGCTTCTTTTCTGTCGATAAAGTTGCCCACATCAAATCCTTTCACCTCGCAGGCGAATTTTGTCTTGAACTTTGAGGCGTCAAATTTGGTGATAGGCGCGGCACCGCTTAATCCATTGCGCAAACCATCCCAAAATTCCTCTCGGGTGTTTCCAATGGGGGTTAATGCACCAATACCGGTAATTACTACTCGCTTAAAGTTCATTGAATAAAAATTAGTGGAAGGAGACTCAGCTTTGGATTACTTCTTCACATTCTCCTCTAGGTAAGAAATCGCCTGCCCAACGGTGGCAATGTTCTCAGCCTGATCATCCGGGATAGAAAGGTTAAATTCTTTCTCAAATTCCATGATTAGCTCAACCGTATCTAAAGAGTCGGCACCGAGGTCGTTCGTAAAAGAAGCCTCAGGCGTAACCTCAGATTCCTCCACGCCCAGTTTGTCAATAATGATCTGTTTTACTTTTTGTGCGATTTCAGACATTGTTTTATAAGTTTAGAGTATTCAAAAATCTGTGCAAAGAAAGAGATTTAGTGCAATATTGTCAAACTTTTTACCATCCTAAAGAAGTTAGCGTCAAGAACCGCAGATGAAGAAGAAAAGACTTGATATTGAATATAGTTATGATTTTGAGTTATTGGGAGTGATTTCTTCCGCCAAGGGATATAAGTTGGCCTGGGACATAAATAGTCAATTAGGTGTTAGATTGGTGAAGCAACCTGATGTGCATATCCAATTTAATAATAACATTACGGGCTCCTATGCCCATTTTTTCCATGAAACACCGCTGAACAGACTCCGACTTTTCAGGAATAAGTCTACAGAGACAGAAGCAGCAAAGAATTTTTTAATACAAGAATATCCTCATCTTGACTACGTAATCATGTCTCAAGGGGCAGATAAATTTGATATCGACCAATTACAAAAACAGATAAGGAGTATTTCTTCTGTGGAAATGGTTGCTTTCATACCTTTAGACACTTTAAAGTCGAAAGACTATTTTATTTTTTAAGATAATGGAAAGAGTAGCGTACAACAGAACTAAAATTGTAGCCACAGTAGGCCCGGCCTCAAGTTCAAAGGAAATATTAAGAGCCCTGATAAAAGAGGGAGTAGATGTTTTTAGAATTAATTTCTCTCATGGCAATCATGAGGATAAAAAGTTAGTAATTGACCTGATAAGGGAACTCAACAATGAAATGGGAACCCATGTGGCCATTTTGATGGATCTTCAGGGACCAAAGATTCGTGTGAATAAAATGGAGGACAATATAGTGCTACGTCAAGGTCATGAGTTGGTGATCACTACACGAGAACTATTGGGCAATAATGAGATTGTAAGTACTTCTTATAAAGATCTTCCCAAGGATGTAAAGCCAGATGAAAGAATTCTGATCGATGATGGTAAAATTGAGTTAAGAGTACTGGAAGTAAGAGATATTGATATTGTAACCAAAGTAATTTATGGTGGGCCCCTCACTTCGCGCAAGGGAATTAACCTGCCCAATTCGAGGGTATCAGCTCCTTCTCTTACTGAAAAAGACCTGGAAGATCTCGAATTTGGACTCAAGCAAGATGTGAATTGGGTAGCCCTGTCCTTTGTAAGAAAAGCTCAGGATATCAATGCTTTACGAGAAATTCTGAACAAGAACAACTCAAAAGCCAGGATTGTTGCCAAAATTGAAAAGCCAGAAGCATTGGAAGATATTGATGCCATCATCGAAGCGACTGATGCCGTAATGGTGGCGCGAGGTGACCTGGGTGTGGAAATATGGATGGAAGACGTCCCTATTGTTCAAAAGAAGCTCATTGAAAAATGCAATAAAGCTTCCAAGCCTGTGATCGTTGCCACGCAGATGATGGAAAGTATGATCGAAAACCCAAGACCGACCAGAGCAGAGACCAATGATGTAGCCAATGCCGTGATGGACGGTGCCGATGCACTGATGTTGTCAGCTGAAACGGCAGCAGGAAAGTACCCACTTGAAGTAGTGCGCAGTATGGTTCGCACTATCACGTCCATTGAAAAGCAGGACAGCATTTATTATAAATTCAGGCCTGTTGATCCAAAGTCTCCAATTTTTATTCATGATAGCTTAATATTGGCTGCGTGTAAATTGGCACAGGAGGTAGGAGCCAAGGCGATCGTGGGTATGACAACTTCTGGTTATACGGCCTTTGAATCCTCCTCTCACAGACCGAATACCAATATCTTCGTATTCACAGGTAACAAATCAATTTTGGACACCATGAACCTGGTATGGGGAACACGTGCTTATTATTATGATAAGCAAACCACCACTGACGAGACCATTGCGGATATCGCAGAGATTCTTAAAACGGATGGGCATGTCCAAAAAGGAGATATTTTTATCAGCCTGGCCAGTATGCCAATTCATGAAAGACACAGAACCAACATGATGAAGATCAATGTGGTTGATTGATGTTTGTGATGAGTTGAAGCAATCATCATCATCATCTGGTAAGAAGTTAACTGTTCCAAATAGGAACAGATATTGTATCAAATTGGCACATAAATAATCCCGATATCTTTTTGCTGGGCAAACTTTGACTGTTCCGGCATGTGGAATGGATTTTGTGTTTTCCAGTGATATGAAAAATATTTACCGATTTGGTATAGCCATAATTTTAGTAGGAATTGTTCTTCTGGTTATCCCCTCTTGCCAATCGACTTATTTGGGTCGATGGGTGGCATGGAATTTTTCTGATATCAGGGATTACGAAAAGTTTCCGAAACGGGATATTGAGAATGCGGAACCGGTATTCAATTTCCCCGTTTCTAATAAGAATACCCTAACAACCATTTCATTTAATTACAAAGGGAAAGGTTACCAAAAAAGTGTTGATGATTTTATAGATCAAACGAATACCACTGCATTCATCATAATTAAAAACGATTCTATTTTATATGAAGGATATGGTAATGGCTACACCCGTTCTTCCATCAACACTTCGTTCTCTATAGCGAAATCGATTACTTCCATGTTGGTGGGAATTGCCAAGGACGAAGGGAATATAGGGGACACACAAGATGCCGTAACAAAATACCTGCCCGCGTTGTTAAAAAGCGACCAGCGACTGGAAGAAGTTTCGATTTCTAATCTGCTGATGATGCAATCAGGATTCTATTATAGGGATCATGATTTAGTGTGGGGCGACAAGCCAAAAAATTACTACCATCCGTGTCTTCGTAGCAGGGCGCTAAACGTAAAGCTAGACGAGCCTCCTGGCAAGCGGTGGCAATATATGGGCTACAATCCTATATTGTGTGGTTTAGTTCTCGAAAAAGTAACTCAACAATCGGTGAGCGAATATTTTGAAAACAAGATTTGGAAAAAATTGGGTATGGAATTTGATGCCTCCTGGAGCATTGATAGTGAAGAAGACCAAATGGAAAAAATGGAGAGTGGTGTAAATGCGCGTGCCATTGATTTTGCGAAATTGGGGCGCCTTATGTTACACAGAGGAAACTGGAATGGTGAACAAATTATTTCCAAATCATGGATTGATGAAAGCACAAGTTTGGATGGTAGTGTCAAAGCATGGGAAGGAGTACATTACAAAAATTTTTGGTGGATCTACCCCGCTAACGACAATCACCAGGAGTCTTATGCGGCAACCGGCCATTTGGGGCAGTTTATTTTTATTTCCCCGAGTGAGCAAACAATAATTGTTCGATTTGGAAAGTATATGGGAAAGGTTGACTCTTGGATAAAAATTTTTAGAGACTTGGCAACACAAGTTTCTGAAAAATTATAGTCGGGGTGTAACCATGATTACTTCTTCGCGCTCAACGATTACTGCTCCTGCAGGATCACCTTTTCTTTTTCTGACATACTTTTTCAGCGTGTAAGCCACAGGACACAGCGATTCTGTTTTTCTTTTGGAGTTGTAAGCGGCCAGTTCAGCCGCTCTTTCAATTACTTCTTTGGGAAAGGTTTTGCCTGATTGATTCTTCACCACCACATGAGAGCCAGAAACATCTTTCGCGTGCAGCCACATATCATCTTTGTGGGCATACTTTAGTGTAAGAAGATCATTATTTACAGCGTTTTTACCGATCCAGATCTGGTAGCCCATATGTTCTGTTGTGTGAAACGGCAAGGACTCTGCTTTTTTAGCGTCTTTGGGTTTGACACTTTTAAAATGGGTTTTAAACTCTTCCAACGTACCAATGGAATTGAGCAGATTCAGTTGCTGACTGGCCTTTTCTACTTCTTCTTTTTTAGCTGCAATGGATGCACTTAGCTTTCCGATTTCTATTTCCTGATTCTTGGCTTTTCTGTAAAATATTTGTGCGTTTTGCTGCGCATTTAATTCTGGTTTTAGTTTGATGATGATTTCATTTCCGTTAAAGTCATTCAATTGCACTTTTTTGTTTCCTCTCTCCACCCGATGAATGTTGGCCATCAACACATCCGCCCAGGTTTTGTATTGGGTGTCAATGGTGATCTCATCCAGTTTCTTTTGGTTTTTAATAATATAGCTCTGGCAGGAATCAATGGTAGAGGTCAATTGCTTTTGTAATAAAGTCTTTTCCTTTTGTAGCCCTCCGGTGCTGGTATAAAGAAAGAAGAAAGCATTAATGGCCTCGATGGGGTCATTGAATTTCTTGAGCACCTCTCCGAGCGCTAAAAGACTCAACCTGATCTGCTCATTTTGCTTGATCAGATAAAATGTTGGAGTTTGCAGTAGTTGTAAGACTTCATTGAGGAGTATCCAGGCTTTGTCATGGCTCTCCGTATTGAAACCTTTTTCATCGAGGTAGTCCCACACCACCTTACCCAGGGTGGGATAGATTTGTTTTGCGGTACTTCTATTTTCAATAAAGTACTCTTTGCTCCAGTCAATGGTTCGGTTCAGCGTTGAAAGGGACAGGTTGCTATCTGCAACAAATTGGTTACGAAAAATTTGAATTACCTGCTGATCTTTTGCCAGAAGGAGATTAGCACGATTGGCATGCATCTTAAACACCAGAGAATAACCTTTTTCAAAGTTGAGGGCAAAACTTCTTTCGTTTTCAAATTGTGTGACGTCAATAAATTTTTTCAGGATAATTTCATTGAATAGATCAACGCTATTTTTTCTGGCACGATTAAAATGATCAGGAAATGTGAGACAGGAAAAGGAGAGCAGGTGGGCTTTGATGAAAAAGGACACCTTTTCATTGTTCAATTCAATGATCAGCTCATCCTTATTTTGACTAAAGCACGAGACGACAGAATACCCGACAAGTTTTTTGTTAAGCGCAGTGCTCAGTTGCCGTAAGAAATAAAAATTGTTGTGCATGGTTATACAGTGATAACCAAACCATCATAACTCAGCTCAATTGAGGGGGGCAGCTCCTGGGCCACTTCGCTGTGAAGTCCCATTTTATGACTGATGTGAGTGAAATAAGTTTTCTCAGCCTCTACTTTTTTTGCTACCGCAATGGCTTCTTCCAAATTGAAATGCGAAATATGGGGTTCCTTCTGCAAAGCATTGAGCACCAAAACTTTAGTCCCCTCCAGTCGGTGGAATGTATTGTCAGAGATATGTTTTGCATCGGTAATATAGCTGAAGTCCTTTATCCTGAAACCTAGAACTGGCATGTGTAAATGGGTCACTGGGAGCGGGATTATTTTTATTCCATTGACCTCAAAAGGATTGTCATCAATTTCATTTAACTGAAGCTGTGGAGATCCTGGGTATTTTTTTTCTAAAAAGGCATAGTAATACTCAGTTTTAAGCTGATCCAAGACCTGACGGGTGCCGTACAAAGGCATGTCCATGTGTTGTTTGAAATTGAAAGCTCTTACATCATCCAATCCGGCAGTATGGTCTTTGTGGCTATGGGTGAAAAGGACAAAATCTAATTTTTGTGTTCGCTCCCGCAACATTTGTTGACGAAAATCTGGGCCAGTATCAATCACAATGCTTTGGTTATCCACCTCAATATGGACTGAACTTCGCAATCGTTTATCGCGGTAGTCGAGGGACTGACAGACCTCGCAGTCGCACCCAATTACAGGTACGCCTTGTGAAGTTCCCGTCCCAAGAAATGTAACTCTCATCGGATGACCCCTTCTTTAATGTAACAGCGAGTGGAGTAAATTATTTCAGACGAGTAATATTGAGCTTTGAAATATTTCAAATGTCGATTTCAGTTTGAGAAAGCTCTTCGTATAATTTCTTGCTTTTATCCGAAAATCGTGTGGTCTCCAATTCCACAATCTTCAAAATATCGATCAGGGTATTGATTTTGCCTTCGGTGGTATAAAATTTATTTACGATCATAATTTTTTGCTCCCTCAGCAAACAATAGCCCGACTTAAAGTTACCCTTTTCATACCTGAGGATATAGTCAGATTCGGCAATTAGGTCTTCCAGTTTAGCAAGAAATTGATTGGTGTACTTGATCATCTTGTGCGACTCATGTAGTGGTTTCGATCCGCAAGGTAATTTGAAATTGGTACATAGGGAAATTGGAAAAGGATGTAATTTGGCTCCATGTCTGATTTTGTTCAGAAACGGTTAATTGTGATTGTTGGCCCGACAGCAGTGGGCAAGACAGGAATGGCCATCCAATTGGCTAAAACCTTTCATTCCGAGATCATTTCAGCTGACTCAAGGCAGCTTTATAAGGAAATGACGATAGGTACAGCTAAGCCCTCAAAGCAGGAACTGGAGGAGGTGAGGCATCATTTTATTAATCAGATTTCTATAGAAAAGGATTATGACGCAGGTCAATATGGCCGGGATGCCCTTGATCTGATCAACAAAATTTTTGAGACAGCGCATACCCTTATTTTGTGTGGAGGGTCAGGGCTGTACGTGAAGGCGGTCTTGGAGGGTTTCGATGAGATGCCAGATATACCAGAAACCCTCAGGCAAGAGATAATTGAAGAATATCATGAAAAAGGGCTCGGTTGGCTACAACAGCAGGTTCAGACGAACGATCCCGATTACTTTGATATAGTGGATCAAAAAAATCCGCAACGATTGATGCGAGCGATTGAGGTAATCAGGCAGACAGGTTTGCCAGCAAGTACATTTCGGAAAAGTGAAAAGAGAGAACTTCCGTTCAAAGTGGTGAAGATTGGTTTAGAGCTGGATCGCCATTTACTTTATGATCGCATCAATCAACGAGTGGATGATATGTTTAAAGCGGGATTGCTTGAAGAAGCCAGGGCGTTATACCCGAGGAGGTCGCTGAATGCTTTGCAGACAGTAGGCTATCAGGAGCTGTTTGGGTATTTTGATGGCGACTATGAATTAGAGGAGGCGATAAGACTTTTAAAAAGAAATACCAGAAGGTATGCCAAGCGTCAGATGACATGGTTCAAAAAAGATGAGGAAATAGAATGGTTTCAGCCAAATGATATCCAACAAATAGTAGCTTTCATAGGCGCTTCCCACTAGGCAGAGAAATCATTAAATTTGATAAAACAATATTAAAATCAATGGATATTCAAGCTGAGAAATTAGAACTGATAGAATGGCTCGCCAATTTGAACGATGCCAGCGTGATTGATAAAATCAAGGCGATTAAAAGTAGAAAGGATTTGGATTGGTGGGAATCACTTTCGGAAGAGCAAAAGCAGGACATAGAGGCCGGAATTTCAGATTTGGATAGTGGAAGAAAAAAGCCTTTTAATCAAGTGATTGGAAAATTAAGGTAATGCAGTTTAGGGTTACCATTTCTGAGCGTGCAGAAAAGAATTTAAGGGATATTGTCAGTTACTTAGAACAAGAATGGTCTTCTAGAGTAAGTAAGAAATATTTAAATATCCTGGAACAAAAGGTCAATCTGATTGCTGAATATCCTAACCTTTATGAAGCTTCTCAAAAGAAGAAATCAATCTTTAGATGCGTTATTACAAAACAATCCATAATGTACTATAGAGTAAGGAAAGAGGAAATTGAGATCATCACTATACAAGATTCTAGGAGGGATTTAAGACAATTAAAAATTTAGAGATGATCCCTTTTGATGGAAAATAAAAAAGTTCTTATCATAACTTATTACTGGCCGCCCAGCGGAGGGAGTGGTGTGCAACGGTGGCTAAAATTTGCAAAGTACCTGACCCGCATGGGGTGGGCGCCTTATGTATTTACACCTGAGAACCCCTCCTTCACCATCAAAGATGAATCTTTGGAGAAGGATGTGCCGAATGCAGTGGAGGTGATTAAGTTTCCCATTTGGGAGCCGTATCAATTGTTCTTCAAAATCCAGCGACTGTTTGGTAAAAAGGAAATAAAACAAAGTGATTTTATTTCTGCCGGGAAAAAGAGTTTTTTTCAAAGCATAAGTTCCTGGATTAGGGGTAACCTTTTCATTCCTGATGCGCGCATATTTTGGGTAAAACCATCTGTAGCTTTTCTTGTTGACTTGATTGAGTCCAATCAAATAGAGAGGATTATTACAACAGGTCCTCCCCATAGTATTCATCTGATCGGTCAGAGATTGAAAAAGAAATTGCCTTCCGTTCAATGGATGGCAGACTTTCGGGATCCATGGAGTGAATGGGATTTGCTGGACACCCTATCTCTTACCCCATGGGCGAGGGCCAAACACAGAAGGATGGAATATAAAGTGCTAACTCAAGCAGATCGGGTGATTACCATAGCGCCTTACCATGTACAACGTTTGGAATATCTTGGAAAACGCCAGGTAGACCTCATCACCAATGGATTTGATGATGAAGATTTCAATAATATAGTACACGTTAGAAATAATAAATTCACAATGAGACATATCGGAGTGGTGGATGAACTTCGTGATCCTAGACCCATAATGAAATCATTGAGGGAGATGCTCTTGGCCAAAACAATTTTGGACAACACTATTGAGGTCGAGTTTATTGGCAGTGTGAATAGCACTTTTAAATCCTATGTAGAACAGGATGATGTCCTCTCTAAGGTTACGAAGTTTATAAATCAGGTGCCTCATGAAAAGCTGCTGGAAATTTATGGACGCACCGATTTACAATTATTGGTTCTCGCACACACTGCCATTGCACCAGGCAATCTACCCGGGAAATTTTTTGAATACCTCGCCTCTGGTAACCCTATTTTGGCCATTGGCCCTGTGGATGGCGATGCAGCAGAGGTGTTGAAGGAAACCAACTCAGGATTGATCCATGAAAGAGAAGATGAAGAGGGACTCAAATCTTCTTTGAAGATGTATTATTCCCATTGGGAAGAGAAGAAGACATATTCAGAACGAAATATAAATAAGTATACCCGCAAAGCGTTGACAGAACAATTGGTAAGGCTTTTGATCTAAACAATTTAAGATCTGGTGATGCCAACAAACACCAACATCTTTTGAAACACCTTGTTGCCATCGGGAGAAGCTTTCGCAAGAATTACCAGTGTGGCATAGATCAAAGTGATGGCTGCAGACCGGACCAGAATATCGGCAATAACAAAATCAATACGCGGAATAAGATAATTACAAACTATTGCAATGGCTGCAATACCTGCCACTTTTAGGGTGGCGATGCTGAGGGGCTGCATTTTTAGTTTTACATAAATGAAAATGTATTTCAAAAAATTAAAAAGAACCAAAGCCAATGCAGAGCCAATAGCAGCACCATTGATGCCATATTGAGGAATGAGGAGATTGTTGGCGATTATTACTGATGCCGCCAGGATGAGAATGAGAATGATATTGAAAGTGTAATATTTAGATAAGACAATGATTTCACTGCTGGGGCCAAACATCATATCCAGCAGCTTACCTAACCCAATGATGAGCACAACATACTTTCCGGTTTCATAAATTTCTCCTTTGGGCATCAATGCAAAAAGACTGGGCAGGTTTGCCCAAATCCCAATCAGAATTAATCCCCCTACGATGAATTGGTTGATAGAGGTTTTTTGGTAAATTTTTTGAATGTCTTCCATGTCATTTTTTTCAAATGCCCTGGAAATAAGTGGCATGGAAATTTGCATCAGTGCGCGTTTCGGAATTTCGATAACAGTGGCCATGTAAAAGGCTGTGGTGTATACTGCATTAGCCGTAAACCCCAGAAGTCCTGTTACCATGATACTATCCACCTTACCAATAATGATAAGGCCTGCCATGCCGGCAAAACTCAGCAGGCTGTATTTTAAGAGCCCGGGTATTTCAGTTTTGTCCAGTTGTCCGAAACTTTGATTGAGTTGCAGTTCGCCCTGAGTCCATAGGTAAATAAAGAGAATGACCAGGCAGAATAAATAAGCGAGTGCTGTACTTACAATAAATTGGTTAAAGTCGAGATGTCCTGTAAAATATAACAACACAAGAATAGCCAGCAACAATCTTGCGACAATCTCCCTCAGCAGATTGGGAACTATTGTTTTGAGCAGCGACCTCGAATAGGCTTCGAGTATGGCCATGATCAGAAGAATGAGCGTGAGCCACAACACCAAAGTGGAGTATCCTATTATTTCCTGTGCATTGGCACTAAAATAGGAGAGGATGGGAGCTTCAAATATTTTAAAAACGATAAAGAAGATACTAAAACCAATAAGCGCCAGGAGCAACATCAGTCTGATAAAGCTTCCTGATGAAGCTTTGCCGGTGACTAGTCGGGGGTAGTACCTGACAATACTTTGGGCAAGACCAAACTGAGCAAAGGGTGTAAATAAAATGGCCGCATCCTGGATGGTTCTTAGCAACCCTATTTGATCAGGCTCAAGGAATTTGGGATAAAGATAAAGCAGGTTAACGTACCCAATGGCCACTCCGAGGTAGGAGATGATGGTGGTAATTGCGCTTTGGCGAAAGACGATGCCCATAGGAGTTAATTGGCCAGAAGCTCAGACACAATGCTGTTTAATATCACTTTATTGCTTTCCGCTGATAATTTCTTTGCCACCATGTTTGATTTGTTCTTAAAGTAATCAATTTTCTCATGAGTAAGAGGCGCAAGGGCTTTCGCGAAACTTTTAGCCGTAAACTCGGTTGATACAACGCCAAGATCATTTTTAATAACAAGGTCTGCCATCTCTGGAGTTGGCCCAACGGCAATGGCAAGGCGAGCCTGAACAAAATCAAACAATTTATTGGGTAAAGTATTCTTGTAGTTGAAGTTGATGGGCGGAAGTAAAAATATACCAACATCATACTTGTGAATGAGGTTTATTACCTCGCTACTTTCTACAGGTGGCAATATTTTCACTTTGGGATTGCCTGCAATTTTATCTTTTAAGATGTTGAGGTAAGCTTTCGTTTTTTTGTTAGCTATTGAAGGTGTTAACAGAATCATGTCCAGCGTAAACCGATCATCCAAATATTGCATTGCTTCTATCATAAGCTCCAACTGACGTGATGGATTTGCGGCTCCATGATGAACTAGTTTTATTTTTTTGGGATCAGTAGAGGTAGGGGTAAGATCAGTATAGTAGTTCGCATTAGTTAAGATGATAGGATGAACTGGGAAGTATTTTGAGTATTCATTCGCCAGTCCATGCCCGACAGTAAGCATTGCATCAACCAGTGGTAAATACTTTTTACAAAGAAATTGATTGAACCTGCTAAAGAAGATTCTCCATACGAGTTTGTCTTCAAAATGCCTGGGGGCATATTCATGAGCGTCAAATAATACTTTACTTCCCTTGGATAGTTCAAATGCAAGGGGAAGGGTTTCAATATCATTTGCCAGAATTATGTCATATTGTTTATTGGCCAGCAGTTTTGAAAAAACCTTTTGATTGTATATAATTCTGTAGGCTAATGAATGAAAACGAAAGAGGAGGGCAAATCCACCTAATATCTTTTCTAAAACGGTTGGCTTAATGCGTTTTAATGCAATCGTGCGAACATCACTTTGTGGTGTATCTCCGAAACTGGCAATAGTAACATCATAAGTATCTTTTAAAAAATTGATATGACGGCTTACCCTTGCATCATGGTTAAGATTACTAAACGCAATAATTAAAATAGATTTCATTTTTTTCTTCGGGCTTCCACAATATAATAGCGTGGAGTAAATAGGCGTAAGATTGGTCTGATTCCCGGAGTAAAAACCGGACTTGTCCATTTTTCTCTTCTTACTATCTCCCAACCCCCTTTTTCAAGGAGCCAATCAAATTGCCAATCTTCAAATTCATGGAAGTGTTGATCCCATTGGTCACTTTTGTTTCTGTACGCTTTGGCAAACCATAGCGACAATGGAATACTGGCGAAAAGAGTTTCTGCTTTGATCTCTTTTAAAACACCCAATGGATTAAGTAAGTGCTCAAATATTTCGAAGGCTGTAGCAATTTCAGCATCGTATTGCGCTATCATCTCCGGGTGCAGATCAAGGTCCTCTCCCTTGGTATTTGACACCTTTAATCCATTCTTAGCCATGATATTAGAAAAAGCGTTTTGTGTTCCAATATCTAAAACCGTACTATCATTCTTAATAGAAGGAGCCATAAACTCCCATGTTTTTTGGTAGCGTCTTGTTTTAGACCACTTGTTACTCCAACTATTGAATGCTTTGATCATTTATTTTGATTTCCCGCAAAGAAAGGGAATTTTGCACCTTCAATTAAAAAAGATCTCTGTTAAATGAAAATTACGCTCATAGCGGGTGCGCGCCCGAATTTCATGAAGATTGCACCTATCATAAAAGAGATCCTATCGACAAATACGGAGCATAGTAGCATTTCTTATCGATTGGTTCACACGGGGCAGCATTATGATGATAAGCTGAGTAAGGTCTTTTTTGAGGAGTTGGAGATTCCGGAACCTGATGTAAATCTGGGTGCGGGGTCAGGAAGCCAGGCTGAACAGACAGCCAGGATTATGGTGGAGTTTGAGCGTGATTTGATTAAAAATCCAACAGATCTCGTGGTTGTGGTAGGTGATGTCAATTCAACGATGGCTTGTACGATAGTGGCTAAAAAGCTTAATACAAAAGTAGCACATGTGGAAGGCGGCATCCGGTCATGGGACATGACCATGCCAGAGGAAATCAATCGTATGGCCACAGACGCTTTGGCTGATTACTTTTTCACCACCTCCAGAGTGGCCAATGATAACCTTAAAAACACTGGGGTTTCAGAGGACCGGATATTCTTTGTGGGCAATACCATGATCGATTCCCTTTTAACCAATCTGGTTAAAATCAAAAGACCAGAGGTTTGGGAGAAGCAGGGGTTGAAAAATGAAAATTACCTTGTGCTTACTTTGCATAGACCGTCAAATGTTGATGACTTAAATAAGTTCGAAAACCTGGTCAATGCAATTGACGAGAGTGCAGGCATGCCTGTTGTATTTCCTGTACATCCCCGCACGAAAAAGAATTATGATCAGTTAAGTATCAAACCCCGATTGGTTGTTCCAACAGATCCACTCAGTTATCTGGAATTTATTTATCTCATTAAAAACGCGAAAGGTGTAATTACAGACTCGGGTGGAGTACAGGAAGAGACAACGGTATTGGGAATACCTTGTCTTACCTTAAGGAACAATACTGAACGACCGGAGACAGTAACGATAGGCACCAATGAAATGATAGGTGAGGATATCGAGGTATTAAAAAATTCATTATCTAATCTTAAGGCAGGAAAATGGAAAACAGGAGAGATACCTGAACTGTGGGACGGAAGAGCAGCTGAAAGAATTGTGAGTATCCTAAAGGAAATGAATTGATCATTTCACCCTTTTCGGATTCTCCTTGGCAAAAGAGGCCCACGTCTTCTTTTTAACCGTATCAGATCCATTTTGATAGTGATGGCATAATGCTACAGCCAAAGCATCAGTGGCATCCATCAACTTAGGCGTGTCTTTAAACTTAAAAATGGTCATCAGCATTTTTGCCACCTGCTCCTTACTGGCATTGCCATTGCCCGTCACCGATTGTTTTATTTTTTTTGGAGCATACTCAACAATAGGTATCCCTCTGCTAAGGGCTGCGGACATGGCTACTCCCTGGGCTCGTCCCAACTTCAACATCGACTGCACATTTTTCCCATGGAAAGGTGCCTCCAGCGCCACCTCGTCCGGACCAAACTCTTCCAGAATAGACAGTACACGATCAAATATTTTCTTTAACCTTAATTCATGACTCTCCAACTTGCTGAGATGAATAACCCCAAATTGTAATAGGGTAAGGTCAGATGACTTCACCAGAATGATTCCGTAGCCCATTACATTTGTACCGGGATCAAGGCCAAGGATTATTTTTTCTTTAACAACTTTTTTACTCATTTTGCTTTCCCACTGCAATTTAACCACTATGATGGAATGATCGCATTCTTCACGGTCGTGATGGCCAGTTATTTTATTTTGTTAGTGCTGCTGCTCTATGGGTGGAATAAATTAACTCCGGCAGATAGCTCCATTGGTGAACAAAGAGTTATTTCTGTGGTTGTTCCGTTTCGCAATGAAGCGAATCACATTCACCATTTAATTCTATCGTTATCTGATTTAAACTACCCCAGGGAAAAGTTTGAAGTAATATTTGTTAATGATCACTCTGATGATAATTCTGAAAACGTGATTAAATCACTGATACACGATAAAGGCAACTTTTCTATAGTCAATTTGGATGCCACCCAGCGTGGTAAAAAAAGTGCCATTACAAAAGGTGTACTATTAGCCAAAGGTGAATTAATTGCAACTACTGATGCCGATTGCACGGTTCAACGCAATTGGCTGCATATCATCAGTACTTCGTTTGATGATAATATGCATTTGGTCTTTGGTGGTGTAGTTTTAAAAGGAAGTTCGTTTTTCTCTCAACTTCAGGCTATTGAATTTTCGAGTTTAATCGGATCGGGTGCGGCTACTTTAGGTTTGGGTTTTTTTACCATGTGCAATGGGGCCAACATGGCCTATAAAAAAAAATCGTTTGAGTTGGTCAATGGGTATGAAGGAAATTTATCTGTGCCTTCCGGAGATGATGAATTTCTGGCCAGAAAAATATTGACTGCATTCCCTCAATCCATACGCTTTTTGAAAGATAAAGAGTCGGTCGTTACTTCAAGAGCTGCAACCACATCAAAGACTTTTGTTCACCAGAGATTGAGATGGGCAGGAAAATGGAAATACAATTCATCATGGTTGTCAAAATTATTGGCAGTTCAAATTCTCCTGGTTCAAATGGCATTTATTGGATTGTTGGTCTTGCCTTTTATTTGGATTGAACCCGTGTGGCTCATTTTTTTGTTAATTGTTGTTAAAATGTCATTGGAGATTGCATTGATCTACCCTGTAGCCAGATTTTTAGGCGCAAAATGGACATGGAGTGCTTTCCTTATATTGCAATTAATTTATCCTTTGTACGTTATCGGAATTGGAATCATGTCTCTGGGCATGACTTACCAGTGGAAGGGTAGAAGTTTATCACATAAAATGTGATAGCAGTAGGGGAATTTCTATTTTTGCTATCCAAATTATGCCCGAAATAACTTTACAGAAGAAAATTGAGAAAAAGGAGCTAGAACTAAATGCTCTCCTTGAGATCACTCAGGCCATAAATAGTAATGTTCCGGAGGACTCGTTATACAAAATTTTCAACTTCACATTAAGATCCAATTTGAATATTAACAAGCTGGCTCTTTTTGTTCTTGATGAGGCCTGGAATTGCAAAGTCAATTTTGGAACGGAAAGAAGTTTCCTCAAAATAACCCTGGACGATCATTTCAAAATGATTAAGAAAGTTCACCTCATGAGTGAATTTGAGAAATGTGCCTTTCATGAATTCGATATAGTGATTCCTGTCGCACATAAGGACAGTACCCTGGCTTTAGTATTTGTTGGTGGTGCAGAAAATCGTCAGTCGAATCATGACCGTGATGAAAACATTAAATTCATTCAGGCACTAAGCAATATTATTATTGTAGCCATTGAGAATAAGAAATTGGTAAGAAGGCAATTGGAGCAAGAGGCATTCAGAAAAGAACTTGAAATTGCCAGTGATGTGCAGCAGTTTTTGTTCCCGGAAAAACTCCCCAATACAGACAGACTAAAAATAGAGGCGAGTTATTTGCCTCACGATTTGGTTGGAGGCGATTATTACGACTACATTCCTATTAATAAAAACCAGTTTTTAATCTGCGTGGCAGACGTAAGTGGTAAGGGGATACCCGCAGCATTATTGATGTCTAATTTTCAGGCTTCCCTGAGAACACTTTTGAGGCAAACACCCAACCTCACAGAGATTTTAGAGGCACTCAACTATCAGGTGCTTGAAAATACCAAAGGAGAAAAATTTATCACATTCTTCGGTGCAATTTATGACCTGAGCCTGAAGACGATGGTATACGTGAATGCAGGTCATAATCCACCCATTTTGTATACAAAAAAAACAGGCTTTCAATTGTTGGAGGAGGGCTCAACCGTAATTGGCGCCATGCACCCTTTGCCATTTATCAACGAAGGGTTTATTACTGATTTGGACGAATTTTTCTTGTTTGCCTATACAGATGGCCTCACTGAAACCATCAATGAGAAAGAAGAAGAGTTTGGCCATGAAAAATTGATGAAATACCTTGAGGCAAATCTGAATAAGGATTTAAAGACGATGCATCAGGATATTATAGTGGCGCTGGATGGTTTTAAGGGAAAGAATGGATATAAGGATGACATTACTATGCTTACGTGTAGGGTTATTTAATAAACTTCAATTTGTTTTTTAGAACACCATCTATACTTCCTCTGCTATATCCTACGCTGATTTGGAGGATACCCACAACCGAAAATAAAATTTACCTCACATTTGATGATGGACCTGTGCCTGGTCCAACGGATTTCGTATTAGAACAATTGAAGCAGTTTAATGCGAAGGCAACTTTCTTTTGTATTGGAAACAATGTGGAAAAAAATGAATCCCTCTTTGAGAAAATTGGAGATCAAGGGCATGCGGTTGGCAATCATACACAAAATCATAAAAAGGGTTGGATTACTTCAAATGACGAATACCTGAATGACATTTCTTTTTGCCAGGAGAAGATGAAAGATACTGTATTGTTTAGGCCCCCTTTTGGCAGAATTAAAAGAAGCCAAATAAAACAATTGAATAACTACAAGATTGTAATGTGGGACGTGTTGTCATACGATTATTCAAGTACTATGAACAGGGACCGATGCCTGCAGGGTGTGATCAGGGCCTCCAGGCCAGGTTCGATTGTTGTCTTTCACGATAGTTATAAGGCTGAAGAAAATATGACGTATGCATTACCACGTTTATTAGATCACTTCTCACAGAAGGGATATAAGTTCGAGTCGCTTTCAGAAGAGAATAAAGGTTTGTAGATGAAAACTCACCGAATTCTTGTTGCTCCTTTGGACTGGGGGTTAGGGCATGCTACGAGGTGTATTCCAGTTATTCAGTTGCTTCTGAAAAAAGGTTGTGAAGTGCATGTGGCATCAAGTGGAGATGCTTATCGGTTGTTACAATTAGAGTTCCCTCAGCTTAAATGTTTTGCCCTGCCATCCTATAACGCGAGTTATAGCAGAAGATTACCTTTTATGCTCAAGGTGTTTAGTCAAATGCCAAAGTTTCTACTGGCTATTAAAAAAGAAAATAAGGTTACAGCAGAATTAGCAGAGGAACATAATTACGATTTGATCATTTCAGATAACAGATACGGTTGTTTTGCTGCAAATGTAAAATCAGTATTCATTTGCCATCAGCTTAATATTATAATGCCAACAGGGCTAAAGTGGTTTGCCCCTGTTGTCAATTACTTTAATCATCGGTGGATAAGGATATTTGATCAGTGTTGGATCCCTGATGATCCATCAATAAATTTAACAGGAAGATTATCTGTACCAACATTACCCAATTGCGAATGGATAGGGGTTTTGTCGCGTTTCAAAAAAAGGGAAGCGGTAAATACAGAATATCAAATTGCAGTTGTTCTTTCAGGACCAGAACCACAGCGGTCTGTATTTGAAAGAAAAATTCTTCACCAACTTAGCGCCATCGATGTAAAATCCATTCTCATTAGAGGTAAGCTTGATGCAAATGTCATTACAACTGATAATCAGAATTTGATTATAATTAATTATTTGCAAGGTGCGGAGTTGCAAAGCGTGATCGAAAAAAGTGAGTTAGTATTATGCAGGTCGGGTTATAGTTCTGTAATGGATTTGGCAGAGCTGGGTAAAAAAGCTTTATTGGTACCCACACCCGGACAAACAGAACAAGAATACCTTGGGTTTCAGTTGATGAATAATGGCTTGGTACTTTGCCAACACCAGGATGAGTTCAATCTCGAAAAAGCGCTTCGCGAAATAAAGGACTATACTGGCTTTGTGGGTAGTACGAGTCAGGTTAATTTGCTGAACAAAGCGATTGAAGGTGTATTGAAATGAAATACTGGATAGACAGCCATGCGCATATTTACCTAAAAGAATTCGATCACGATAGGGCAGAGGTCTTGAGAAGGAGCGATGAGCACAATGTTCAGAAGATATATATGCCCAACATTGATCATACTTCTATAGATAATATGCTGGAGGTAGAAGCAAAAAACCCGGAGCAGTGCATTTCTATGATGGGACTTCATCCTTGTTCTGTAAATAAGGACTTTGAAAAAGAGCTGTATCATGTAGAGTCATGGTTATCCAAAAGAACTTTTGCTGCAGTTGGTGAGATAGGGACAGATTTGTATTGGGATAAGACCTATTGGGAACAACAAAAGGAGGCGTTTAACATTCAGGTGAAATGGGCCAGGCAATATGAGTTGCCCATAGTAATCCATTGCCGGGATTCCATTGATCAAACGATAGATTTAGTGGAGGCCCTTCATGATGACAAATTGAAAGGTGTATTTCATTGTTTCACAGGAACGCAAGAACAGGCCAAACGAATTACCCAATTGGGTTTTTATTTGGGAATCGGTGGGGTAAGCACTTTTAAAAATGGAGGAATGGATACAGTTATTCCTGAACTGGATGTCAGTACGATCTTATTAGAAACTGATAGTCCTTACTTGAGTCCTGTACCTCATCGTGGTAAAAGAAACGAACCCGCCTATATTCCGATTATTGCAGAAAGGGTTGCCGATTTAAAAAAGATAACGCTAGAGGAGTTACAATTGGCTACCTCAACCAATGCTCAAAATTTATTCAGTAAATGAATTATAAAAAGATCAATATCAACACCGCTCTTCCTGCTCATCCTAAGGCAAGAATAATGATAGTGTATACCGGGGGTACATTTGGTATGACCAGTGATGTAAATGGTGTGCTTATTCCGTTTGACTTTAATCACATATTAGAACATTTGCCCACTTTAAGGAGTTTGCTTCTTGATATTACAGTGATTTCGTTTGATCAACCCATAGATTCTTCCAACATTGAGCCAGGGCATTGGCAAACCATTGGAAAAATTATTGTTGAAAATTATGAGCAGCAAGATGGATTTGTGGTGTTGCACGGAACGGATACAATGGCGTATACCTCCTCGGCTTTGAGCTTTATGCTTAAAGGTCTCGCAAAACCAGTAATCTTGACTGGTGCACAGTTACCCATAAGCGAGCCCCGATCTGATGCAAGAGAAAATTTAATTACTGCCCTGGAAATTGCTTCAGCAAAGGAGAATGACAAGCCGATTGTGCCAGAGGTTTGTATCTATTTTGATTATGAATTGATCCGTGGAAGCAGAGCAAAAAAAGTAGAGAGCATGCATTTTGATGCTTTTCATTCTGAGAACTATCCCCCATTGGCAAAGGCCGGAGTAAAGATTGATTATGCATCGGAGGCCATAATGCCGGTATCGGAGGGAAAGCTTTCTATGTTAACACAATTCGATACAAATGTCGCTTTGATAAAGTTATTTCCGGGCATTGGTGCCAGTTCAATCAAAGCTGTTTTAGGAACACCCGGACTGAAAGCTTTGGTAATGGAAACCTACGGAGCAGGCAATGCGCCAAGTGCAGAGTGGTTTTTGAGTCTTTTAAAGAAGGCGATAGCTGATAACATACTCATTATTAATATTTCTCAATGTCCTGGAGGAATGGTAACACAGGGAAAATATGAAACCAGTAAGGCCCTTGAGGATATAGGAGTGATTAGTGGCGCTGATATGACCACAGAGTCGGCTATGACCAAACTCATGTTACTATTAGGTGAAGGTGGGATGGAGCACGCTCGTCAGTGGATGGGGCGGTCTTTAGCTGGGGAATTAACAGAAAATTAACCCAAAAAAGTCAATTGACTTTTTTGCACAAAGTGCTGACGATTGAAAATGAAATACATGCAGTTACATTATTCAAGAGCGTTTTGCTTTCATTTTCAATGTCAGGGTTAATCATGATATTCCTGACGGTTTCGGCAGGAATCGTCATACGAGGGCAAAATTGTCATTCCTGATGATAATTTTGGGAATATAATTCTTTTGTGTACTGGACATCCTGAATGAGTGTCAAGAGGTCTGAAAATCCGTATTTGGATGGAATTCCATACTAATATCTAAATGATAAAGGCCAATTGCATTGGTTGTATTTCAATGCAATTGGCCTTTTCAAGCGGAGAGAGAGGGATTCGAACCCTCGTTACGTTTCCGTAAACACGCTTTCCAAGCGTGCGCGATCGGCCACTCTGCCACCTCTCCTAAAAATCAGGCCACAAAGAAATGGATAATAAAATCGTTGAACAAGTTCAGTTTTTGATCATTTTGGTGCATGTAAAATTTACCAACAAATAAAATTCTGTGTGACTAACGGATTGATTGTGCATTCTATGGTAGTGGGTGATATGGCTTGAATATTATTTTGCATTTTTTTTTGGAAACTTTGCTTAGAAATGAACAAAACGTTTAATTTTGGCCACTTCAAGTTATATCTTAAACCTTAAACCATGAAAAAACAATTTGCTATTCTCGCTTTATTTGGGGCTCTGATTTTTGGATCTTTCACCTTGGCACAGGCTCAGGATGGAGATACCACTGCTACAGCGAGCGAACAGACTGAAGCTGTTACTTCAGAACAAGAAGAAGCACCAATGATGGATGTTGCTACAGAGGTAGCAGCTGACGAGGGAAGCTTTCATCAAAGAATTAAAGAAAAGTTTATTGAGGGAGGTGCTCCCTTTATGTGGCCTATTCTTATCTGTTTAGTCTTTGGATTAGCTGTTTCAATTGAAAGGATCATTACCCTTAATTTGGCCACAACAAACACAAAGAAACTTTTGGTTCGTATTGAAGATGCCTTATCTAAAGGCGGAATCGAGGCTGCAAAAGATGTAACTAAAAATACAAGAGGCCCTGTTGCCTCCATCTTTACTCAAGGATTGATGAGGTCATCAGAAGGTATGGAGATGGTAGAGAAATCTATCGTTTCTTATGGTGGTGTTGAAATGGGACGTTTGGAAAAAGGATTGATCTGGATTTCATTGTTTATATCACTCGGTCCAATGCTTGGATTCTTCGGTACTGTAATTGGTATGGTGGGCGCATTTGATGCGATCGAGGCCGCTGGTGATATTTCTCCTCAGGTTGTTGCCGGTGGTATGAAAACCGCCTTGTTGACTACAGTGGGTGGTCTTATCGTGGGTATGATTCTTCAAGTGTTTTATAACTATCTTGTTTCTAAGATTGATAATCTGGTGAATGACATGGAAGATGCTTCCATCACACTGGTTGATATGTTGGTGAAACACAAAATTGTAAAATAATATGGTAGATATTGGATTATATGTAGGCTACGGTCTACTTCTGGTTGCATTAGCAGCAGCAGTAATACTCCCTTTGATTAATGTATTAAAGTCTCCTAAGGATTTGATAAAGTCCGGAATGGCTCTTGGTGCACTGGTAGTGGTTTTTATTATTGCTTACGGCTTGTCCGGATCAGAGGTAACAGCCAAATATACCGCACAGGGAATTGGTGAAAGTAGCTCAAAATTAATAGGCGCAGGATTAACCATGTTTTACATTGTTTTTTTTGTAGCTCTTATTGGAATTGTATTTTCAGAAATCAATAAAGCCCTTAAATAATGGCTAAGAGTACCCCAGAAATACCAAATGCCTCAATGGCTGACATTGCGTTCTTGTTGTTAACCTTCTTTTTGGTTACCACTACGATGCCCAATGACAAAGGATTGAGTATGCAACTTCCTCCTCCACCGGAGGCGCAACCGGAGGATGTAAAAATCCCGGAGCGTAACATGTTCAAAATTCAGGTGAACTCATCGGATGCGCTTCTTGTAGAAGGTGAGCCGATGACGAATGTGGATGGATTGAAAGACATGATTAAGAAGTTCATCCTTAATAATGGTGCAGACCCTAAAAGCTCCGATAGCCCAGAAAAGGCCATTGTGTCGTTAAAAACTGATAGAGGAACTACACACAAAAGGTTTGTTGAAATTCTGGATATTGCTCAGGCCGCATATTACGATATATATGCTGATCAGGCTGGAGTTACTAATGAGGAGTTTAGAAAGATTGCCTCAGACTTAAATAATCCTGAAAATCAGAGATTATACGACAAAGGCCGGGAAGGGATACCAATGGCAATCTCGATTGCTGAACCGACTAAGGCAGGAGGAAACTGATAAAATTTGAATTATGTCAAAGTTTGGAAAGAAAACGAAAGTAAAGCAGGACATCCCAACGTCATCCATGCCAGATGTGGTATTTATGTTGCTGTTCTTCTTTATGGTGACAACTGAATTGAGAAAGACTGCGGTTGATGTAATGCAGCGTATCCCACAAGCTACGCAGCTGAGGAAATTACAACGCAAATCGCTGGTGACCAATCTGTACATTGGGGAACCAAAGAAGTCTGACCAATTTGGTTCTGAACCAAAAATTCAGGCTGATGATGCATTCATTGAGCCTGGTGATATTATTTTGTGGGTGAACCGTAAGAAAGACGAACTTCCTGAAAACGAACGCGAGCAATTGACTATTGCTATGAAAGTGGACAGTGAAGCTAAACGCGGTATTATTGCAGATGTAGAAACAGAACTCAGAAAGGCTAATGCCAGAAAGATACTTTACTCTACTTTGCAGAAAGCAGAAAATAGGTAAAATTGTTTTACACTTGAAATCAATAGGCCCCTTCCTGTAATCTTTAGGAAGGGGCTTTTTTTTATCATGGACGCCACAGCACTTCCTCAGCTCAATAATACCCGTATTGTTCGCGCATGGTGTATGTACGATTGGGCTAATTCCGTTTACTCTCTTGTTATTACCTCTGCTATTTTTCCAATTTATTACAAGGCTGTTGCAGTAACAGAAAATGGTGATCAGGTTCAATTTCTTGGCTTCTCGGTCAATAACTCTGTTCTCTACACCTATTCCCTTTCACTCGCATTTTTAATTGTAGCAATAATCTTACCCTTGCTATCCGGGATGGCAGATTATGCTGGTAAGAAAAAAACTTACATGAAAATATTCGTAGGTATTGGCAGTCTTGCGTGTATTGGACTATACTTTTTTCGGGATGTATCTGACCTGGAATGGGGAATATTTTGTTCAATGTTGGCGTGTATAGGTTATTCTGGCAGCCTCGTGTTCTATGATGCATTCCTGCCTGAGATTGTTACAATCGATCGCTATGATGAGACCAGCGCCAGAGGGTATTCCATGGGATACTATGGAAGTGTAATTCTCATGGTAATTTGCCTGTTTATCATTACTTATTTCAATTCATTTGGTTTTAGCACAGAAGGAGATGCTGTGCGATTTACATTCTTACTGGTAGGCATATGGTGGATAGGCTTTTCCATGATCACATTTCACTATGTACCAGAAAACCCTTATGGCAGGAAGGCCACTGGAAATATTTGGACAAAAGGATATGCCGAACTAGTAAAGGTTTGGGGAAGCCTTCAGGCTTCCCCAAATTTGAAAAAGTATTTGACCGCCTTTTTCTTTTTCAATATGGGAGTACAAACGGTTATGTATTTGGCCACACTGTTTGGTACTGATGTACTGCAATTGGATAGCACTAAGCTGATCATGACAATTTTGCTTATACAAATGGTAGCTGCGGTTGGAGCATGGTTATCTGCCAGATTTTCGGCACGCTATGGCAATAAGGTAGCGTTATTGGCCTTAATTGGTGTCTGGATAACGGTCTGCATCTCGGCTTATTTTGTAGCCACGGAATATCAATTCTATGCGCTGGCTTTTGTTGTTGGTTTGATCATGGGAGGAGTTCAGGCGCTGGCAAGAGCAACTTATACCAAGTTAATTCCTGAAACCACGATAGATCATGCCTCCTATTTTAGTTTTTTTGATGTGACTTTCAACCTTTCCATTGTGTTTGGCACTTTCTCTTTTGGCCTTATCAACCAGTTGACGGGCAGTATGCGAAACAGTGCGTTGGTGTTGGCTCTATTTTTTGTCATTGGCATACTGATGCTTTCCCTGGTGAAATCGGAGAAGTTAAAAAGGGTTAGTAGCGCAGGTGCTTAACGGTGATTCCTTTATTGATCAATTGTTTTAGCGATTCAATTCCAATTTTTAGGTGTTGTTCAACGAAGTCGCTGGTTACCAGCTTGTCACTACTTTCCGTTTTTACGCCTTCTGCAATCATTGGCTGATCCGAAACCAGAAGAAGTGCTCCTGCAGGAATTTCATTAAAGAATGCGGTGGAGAAGATGGTGGCCGTTTCCATATCGATGCCCATTACCCTTATCTTTCTAAGGTATTCTTTGAAAGGCTCATCCCACTCCCACACACGCCTGTTGGTGGTATAAATGGTTCCAGTCCAGTAGTCTTGTTTAAAGTCCCTTATTGTGGTTGATATGGCCTTCTGGAGGGCAAACGCGGGCAAGGCAGGTACTTCAGGAGGCATATAGTCATTAGAAGTACCTTCACCACGGATTGCAGCAATAGGAAGGATAAGATCCCCGATGTCATTTTTCTTTTTTAACCCTCCACATTTGCCGAGAAAAAGAAGGGCGTTGGGTTGGATGGCAGATAAGCAATCTATAATGGTTGCCGCATTCGGACTCCCCATACCAAAGTTGATAATGGTGATTCCTTCCGCGGTGGCACTGAGCATGGCTTTATGGGTACCATCAACAGGCACATTATGCCACTCTGCAAACTTATAAACGTAATTATCAAAATTGGTCAGTAAAATATTTTTGCCGAAGTCTTTAAGTGCCACACCTGTGTATCGCGGCAGCCAGTTTTCTACAATTTCCTGTTTTGTTATCATTTTGTTCTGTTAGTGTCGTTAATATTACTCAGCTCACGAATTTACCTCCATTATAACATAAGATGGTTCAGTCTATTCATAAAATAATTATTAATAATTTGAGGCGTGAATCAACTCAACCTTCCGTCTATATCGCCAAACCTCAAAAAAGAGCAAGGGAAAGTTTTTATCTTCGACATTATTCGAAAGAAATATGTAGTTCTTACTCCAGAGGAGTGGGTAAGGCAACATTTCGTGCAACACCTGATTCAGAATCTTCATTATCCCAAATCTTTATTCCGGGTGGAAAGCAGTTTAACTTTTAATAGGCTTCAAAAAAGATCTGATATTTTGATTCGGGATAGGGAGGGCAAACCCTGGATGCTGGTAGAATGCAAGTCTTCATCTATAAAACTTACACAACAGGCGTTCAACCAGATTGCGGTGTATAATATGACCATTGGCGCCACCTACCTGGCTGTTACCAATGGCATGGTTCACTATTGTTGGCGTGCCCCTGAGTTGGGGAAAGAAGCCGTGTTTCTTGATAAGTTTCCTGAATTCTAAAAAGAGAGGCTGCCTTAAAAGTGACACGTTTTGTTTCTCCGCCAACTAGCGGAGAAACATCCCTTAATTGTAAATTCAAACTATAGAGACTCTTCGCTTTCGCTCAGAAAAACGTTTTTCTTTAACTGTTTGCAACAGCCTCATAGTGATCCTATAATAAGCCTATTTCAAAAACTCATCAACACTTGTGTAGGGTAGGTTGAAGGCGTTGGCTACAGCTTTATACACTACTTTTCCTTGTATTACGTTCAATCCCAACTTCAAATCTTCGTTGTCGCGGCAGGCTTTTTTCCAACCCAGGTTTGCCAGTTTAAGGGCATAGGGAAGTGTAGCATTGGTGAGACCCAGGGTAGAGGTGTAAGGAACAGCTCCCGGCATGTTGGCTACACAATAGTGAACCACATCATCAATAATGAATGTAGGATCCTCATGTGTTGTAGGCTTACATGTCTCTATACAGCCACCCTGATCCACTGCAACATCAACAAGCACCGTACCCGGACGCATGGTTTTTAGCATGTCTCTCGAGATCAGCTTTGGTGCCTTAGCACCAGGAATAAGTACAGCACCTACAATCAGATCGTGTGTTTTCACCAATTCACGAATAACATATTCGTTGGAGGCCATAGTGTGTACGTTCTTTGGCATCACATCGTCAAGATAACGGAGGCGATTTAGGTTTACATCTGCAATGATTACATCTGCACCCATTCCTGCTGCAATTTTTGCTGCATTGGTACCTACTACACCACCGCCAAGGATTAATACTTTGGCAGGCATCACTCCTGGAATTCCCCCAAGAAGAATTCCGCGGCCTTTCAAGGGTTTTTCCAGGTATTTTGCTCCTTCCTGAATAGACATCCTTCCTGCTACCTCTGACATTGGCACCAGCAGGGGCAATCCACCATCCTTTTCCACTGTTTCGTAGGCAAGACAAACGGCACCTTTTTCAAGCATTGCCTTTGTGAGTGGTTCGTAGGATGCAAAGTGAAAGTAGGTGAATATCAATTGATCTTTCTTGATTAAATTGTATTCAGGCTCAATAGGTTCTTTCACCTTCATGATCATCTCAGCGATGTCATAGATTTCTTTTGCGGACGAAAGCATTTTGGCTCCTGCAGCAGCATAGTCTTCATCATTGTAACCACTTCCAACACCAGCCGTTGATTGAACATAGACAGTATGACCATTCTTAGTCAATTCTTGTGATCCGGCAGGGGTCAGGGCTACCCTGTTCTCATTATTCTTAATTTCTTTTGGAACTCCGATTATCATTGTATTTCAATTTTATAAAACGTTGTAAATATAGCATTAGGATGCATTAGCAAAAGGTCAAATTACCCAATTTTACTTTAATATGGCAGGAACTAACTTATTTGCATTTTATGGCTCATTGCGTAGAGGAATGGTAAATTTTTATAACTATCAAGCCGATCTTAAATACCTCAAGACAAGGAGAATTTTCGGATACGAACTGTTTGCATTGGAAACGTATCCTTATGCTGTGAAATCGATCAACGAATCAAATTCCATTGTGGTAGAAATTTTTCTTATAGAGAATACGAGGGCTGCTGAGGCCATCCACAAAATGGAAATAGATGCGGGTTACATTTTTGAGTTAATTGAAGTGGATGGTGAAAAAGTGGGCATTTATTTATTTGAGCATTCTGGAGGGAATTCTAAGGTAGAAAGTGGAGATTGGGTTGAATTCTTTGGTACTAACAGAGAATAAAAGTATATTATTCGGTGTCAAACTGCGTTTTGACCACCTGCCTGTTTTTGATTATTTTTGAGTTCAAAGCCATTAAAAGTTGACGCAAGTAAAAAGTATAAAATCCGGTGTTTCGGCCAAAAAAGCCACATCTATTCTGGCCGATTACAAATTGGCCTGTGAAAGCAGAGAAGCGAGTATTCTTGGAAGAAAGGAGGTATTCATGGGCAAGGCCAAATTTGGAATTTTTGGTGATGGCAAAGAGGTAGCTCAGATTGCCATGGCCAAGGTATTTCGAAATGGAGATCACAGATCTGGGTATTATCGTGATCAGACTTTCATGTTTGCGATTGGTGAACTTTCACTTCAACAGTATTTCGCACAACTGTATGCGCATACAGATGTGGAAGCAGAACCCGCATCTGCAGGCCGCTTGATGAATGGGCATTTTGGCACAAGAATGATCGATGAGAAGGGCGAGCTTAAAAATTTGGCGAAACTAAAAAATAGCAGTTCAGACATTTCTCCAACTGCAGGGCAAATGCCCAGACTGGTGGGGCTGGCTTATGCATCTAAATTATTTAGGGAAAATCCGTTGTTGTCAGGATATAAAACACTCTCCAATAAAGGAAATGAAATTGCTTTTGGTACGATAGGAAATGCATCTACTTCGGAAGGTGTGTTTTTCGAAGCCATCAATGCCGCTGGTGTGCTTCAGGTGCCCATGCTCATGTCTGTTTGGGATGATGAGTATGGTATCTCTGTACCCGCAAAATATCAAACCACAAAGGGAAGTATTTCAAAGATTCTACAAGGTTTTCAAAGGACTAAAGATGAAAAGGGCTTTGAGATCATTGTTGTCAAAGGGTGGGATTATGATGGGCTTTGCAAAGCTTATATTCAAGCCGAAGAGGTATGTAGAAAAGGACACGTCCCTGTTCTTCTGCATGTAACTGAAGTAACCCAGCCTCAAGGGCACAGTACTTCGGGGTCTCATGAAAGGTATAAAAGCAAGGATAGGTTGGCCTGGGAACAGAACCACGATTGTATCAAAAAAATGCGTGAGTGGATTTTGGATCAGGGAATAAGTAATCCGGATGAATTGGATACGATTGAGAAAGAAGCCAAAGCAACCGCTAAAACCGCTAAGGAGGCTGCATGGAAAGCTTTTAATAGAGATATTCAACAAGCTCAGATTTCTCTTATAGCAATTTTGACTAAGCTAGGAGAGACAAACGAAGAGATCAAGTCGATAAAAGAGGAACTGGAGACAACACTTAACCCCCTGCGCCTCGATGCTTTTAAGGCTGCCAAACGGGTTTCACGTTTACTAAGGGGGCAGGAATCAGAAGCCAGAAATGAATTAGTATCCTGGATAAGGAAAAATGAAGAGGATAACTGGGAGAGGTACAGTTCACATTTATACAGTCAGTCTGAATATTCCGCATTGAACGTGGAAGCTGTTTCTCCCGAGTACTCCGAATCTTCCTCGTTGCTTGATGGAAGAGAAATCCTTCATGCCTGTTTTGATAAAGCCCTGGAAAGGAACCCTAAAATTTTTGCGTTGGGTGAAGACGTAGGTAAAATAGGGGATGTCAATCAGGCTTTTGCGGGGCTTCAGGCCAAGCACGGTGAGTTGAGAGTAACAGATGCAGGAATAAGAGAAGCCACCATTATAGGACAGGGAATAGGAGCCTCGTTGAGAGGACTAAGGCCTATAACAGAAATTCAGTATTTAGATTATCTGCTTTATGCAATTCAGATTTTAAGTGATGATGTTGCCTGTTTGCAATACAGAACAAAGGGAGGACAAAAAGCACCATTAATCATAAGAACAAGAGGGCATCGATTGGAGGGTGTATGGCATTCGGGTTCGCCCATGGGCATGATACTGAGTAGCTTGAGAGGTATTTATGTGCTTGTTCCCAGAGACATGACACAGGCCGCTGGTTTTTATAATACCATGTTGAAGTCTGACGATCCGGCATTGATCATCGAATGCCTGAATGGATATCGACTAAAAGAAAAGCTTCCGGACAATATTGGAGATTTTTGTGTGCCGTTGGGTGTTCCTGAAATGTTGCGTGAAGGCGAAGATGTTACCATTGTTACCTATGGATCGATGTGCCGTATAGTAATGGATGCAGCAGATCAATTGGAGAAAATAGGTGTGTCTTGTGAGGTCATTGATGTACAAACCTTATTGCCTTTTGACCGCCACCAATCAATTGTTGAATCCATAAAGAAGACCAATCGTGTCATCTTTGCAGATGAGGATGTGCCAGGAGGGGCAACTGCCTATATGATGCAGAAGGTATTGGAAGAGCAGGATGCGTATCAATACCTGGATGCTAAACCTGTAAGTATTGCGGCCAAAGAACACCGTCCTGCTTATGGTTCGGATGGTGATTACTTCTCAAAGCCCAACACGGAAGAAATTTTTGATAAGGTTTATGAGATTATGAGTGAGGCTGAGCCGGAAAGGTTTCCCCCACTTTATTAAGCCCACAACAGGAATTACTTGAATTGGAATTCAGGAGTTTCAATAATGTTGCTTTTATTGAGTTTCCTGTCTTGAATCAGTATTCTCAACTTAAGTGTTTTGATGCTGAATTGAAGTTTAAATCCTGTACTTAGCATCGCATATCTGAGTGTACCCTCGACAGGATTTTTAAGACTTAAATCTGAGTTTTTTGCCAGAATAGGGAAGCGACCATCGTAAGTTGTACAGAACTCGGTCCTCCAGTCAAATTCTTGAAATGAGCCGTCATTTTGTTTCACAAGAAAATCAACAAAAATGTTGTAATGGTCGGGGTTTAATTCAAAGTATACAGTATCAATAACTTTGGGTGTGGAACTATTGTCAAACACAAGCTCCCAGTTTGTGCAATCAAATGGAGGGACGTAATCTGGCAGATTAAAATCTGGGTTAGTCCTTTTAACTGCATAATTTACTGGTGCACCCCCATCGACCAAGGTGAAATAGAATTTTTCGTTGTAACAGATGGTTTGATCCTGGTTGCATCCAACCTCATTTGGGTGCAGGCCCAAATCGCCATCACCATCTCTGAATTTTATAAAAAGGATAAGGGAATCTGCATCTGAAAGATCAGGCGTTTCTTTAAAAACCAGATTTTCAAATTCTATCTCGGGTATGTTAGAGTATTCAGGAGGGTCAAAGCAGGAAGAAAGCCCCAAACCCAATACAATCGCCAAACTTAATCCCAAAGTGAACTTCATTTCCTATTTTTAGAACTCTGTAAATTACCTAACGCTTGCACACATTTAAAATTTTTGAGAAGGTTTTATCAACCGTTAACGATGACAATTTCGACAATATTGCATTGGACTTGTTTCAGTTGCAGGCAAAAGAGAACAAAGTATATCATAAGTACCTCACCTATTTGGGGGTAAATATGGAAGGCATAACCAAACCAGAACAAATTCCATTTCTTCCTATTTCCTTTTTTAAAGAACAAATAGTTATGTCTGGACAATGGAAGGAACAAACTACTTTTTATAGCAGTGCCACTACAGGTGTGACTCCAAGCAGGCACCTGGTGCAAAATGTAGAAAGCTATCTACAGAATACCAAAAGAATTTTTGAAGGCTTCTATGGAGCGGTTAGCGACTATCATTTCCTGGCACTGCTTCCATCCTACCTTGAAAGAGAAGGTTCTTCTCTGGTTGCAATGGCCAATTACTTTATCCGGCAAAGCAAATCACCCCACTCTTCGTTTTACCTCAACAACAAAAAAGAACTGATTGATAAACTTAAAAGGGTTGATCATTTGGACAGAAAAGTGATTTTATTAGGTGTGTCTTTTGCCCTTTTGGATCTGGCAGAAGAGCATGAATTGGATCTCAGTAATTGTATTGTGATGGAGACAGGTGGAATGAAGGGGAGGAGGGAGGAAATAACACGAGAAGAACTGCACCAATATTTAGGAAGACGGTGGAATACCCACTTTATCCATTCAGAATATGGGATGACGGAGCTTTTTTCGCAGGCTTATGCCAAAGAAAAGGGTTACTTCAGAACACCAGCGGGAATGAAGGTAATGGTTCGAAGTATTAATGATCCATTTGAGCGGTTGGAAGTGGGTAAAACTGGGGGCATAAATGTTATCGATTTATCAAATATTTATACCTGCGCCTTCGTTGAAACTCAAGATTTAGGTAGAATTCGGCAAGATGGTAGTTTTGAGGTACTTGGACGTATTGATAATTCGGATATCAGGGGGTGTAACCTGTTAGTTGGGTAGACGTAATACTCGATAAATGGCCATTTAGACCTGATTAAATTTGCTGAAATTGAAAAGATTGATAATTTTGATACTTTCAAAGACCACAAAATGAAGAAAATTTTAGCTTTTGTTGCCTTGGTAGCTTTCTTAAGTGCTTGCAGCCAGTATACCTGTCCTACGTACAGCAAGAAAGACGTTAAGAAGAGCAGCACAGAAAACCGTATTTAAAGCTCTTTTAGAGATATTTTTTGATCTCTTCAAGTCCAATTTTCTCTCCGCTCATTATTGTTAGTCGCTCGACTACATTTCGTAGCTCCCTGATGTTTCCTGTCCAATTGTAATTTTGAATTTCTTTTAGTGCCTTGTCGTCCATTTTTTTGGGCTTTGCACCTTGTTCCTGAGCCAGGTCATTGAGAAACTTATCCACCAATAATGGAATGTCCTCTTTTCGGTCATTTAGCGCAGGTACTTTTATAATTATAACACCAAGGCGGTGGTAGAGATCTTCTCTAAACCTATTTTCTGCAATTTCCTTTTTGAGATCTTTGTTGGTGGCGGCCAATACCCGCACATTTACCTGGATGTCCTTGTCTCCGCCCACACGGGTGATCTTATTTTCTTGTAGGGCCCTTAAAACTTTTGCCTGTGCAGACAAGCTCATGTCCCCAATTTCATCCAGAAACAATGTGCCGTTATCCGCTTGTTCAAATTTGCCAATGCGTTGCTTTATAGCAGAGGTAAATGATCCTTTCTCATGACCAAACAATTCGCTTTCGATCAGCTCAGATGGAATGGCCGCACAATTGACCTCAATGAATGGTGCATTTGCCCGGTTACTCTTTTCATGAATCCAACGTGCCACCAATTCTTTACCGGATCCATTGGGGCCAGTAATTAACACGCGTGCATCAGTAGGGCCAACTTTCTCAATCATCTCTTTGACCTGAGCAATAGGTTCTGATTCGCCTACCATATCCAGTTTGTGGGCGATTTTCTTTTTAAGTGTCTTTGTCTCCGCTACCAGATTCGTTTTATCCAATGCATTCCGCAGGGTAATCAACAAGCGATTGAGATCGGGTGGTTTTTGCAGAAAATCGTAAGCTCCCATTTTAGTGGCATCTACAGCCATCTCAGTGGTACCATGCGCTGAAATCATAATGAATGTGGTATTGATTCCCTTTTCTTTTGCCATTTCCAATACCTCCATTCCGTCCATCTTCGGCATTTTGATATCGCAGAAAACGAGGTCATAATTATCGTTTTCCAGCATGGCCAATCCTTCGGCACCGTCTTTGGCTTCGTCTACGGTTAGTTTAAGTTCTTTTTGATCTGTGATGATATCTTTGAGCACTGCACGAATGCTGGCCTCATCCTCTATCAGTAATACTTTGGGCATAGATGGAAGTTTTTACAACCGGAGGTTATATGATTGGGTTAATAATTACAAAAAAATGCAAGCCTGTAAGCCGGGTTCTGTTACTGACGTTTCAGTCAGCATCTTATCATTTATCTAGCCCCGACTTCGCAATCGGGGTCAATCAACCTACCCGTCCCGACTTCCATAAATGGATGAGCAGAGCGGCTCATGTTCGGGACCTATTTGGTCTTTCAACTCGTAAGGTTTGCCGTGCCCTTCGTGTCGCCACAAAGGCGGTGAGCTCTTACCTCACCTTTTCACCTTTTCCCCATTCGACAAGTCGAACGGAGTAGTTTGTTTTCTGTGGCACTTTCTGTCCCCGACAAGTCGGGGCCTTCCTGTTAGGAAGTACGATGCTCAATGTTGCCCGGACTTTCCTCCCCGACAAGTCGGAGCGATAAGACGGCTTGCATTATTATTGCAAATTTAGTGATTAATGATCAGGAATTGCAGTCGAATGGCAACAGGCTTAATGAACGTCAGCACCTGTCAACTTAAATTCATATTGATCTGCAAGGTTGGCGACCTCCTGAATCATTTCCTTTATGGAGCGCTCAGGTGTTCCTTCCATAGATGCGACCGCTTCAATTTGTAAGTAATTGTCACTGATTATAAACCGGCCATAATTGAAAAGAGAGCTTTGTTCCAGTAGGCTCTTTAGTGGAAGGTTAGCATTATAATTACATACTTTGGAAGTAAACGTTACCATATTTCTACTATACAACTTATTTTCTTTAATGGTTCCTATTACGGATTGAAAACGGCCTCCTTCCAAAGGAACAACTATGATGGAATGGATATTATCGTAGCTGCTGTATTGACCGCCAATTTCATCGGCATAACTCTTCATGAAAGAAACTAGATCCATAGTCATAAGAATAAGGTTGGTTCAGGGGAATGAAGGTACAAAATGAATATGAATTGCTGCTAAATCTAGAAATAGAATGCATAGGCTTTTACCCTATTATTTGAGAATTCAAGGGTAGGAGAAGGTAATTTTATCATATTAACGACATAAATCAGTGCTTTCAAAGCCTTGGATTGGGTATGGATAGCCGAAAAATCGAAATCGAGGCTGAGGTAGTATTGCCGATAGGGTGAATATCCGTTCGAAAGATTGGCGGCTTTTGATGCAAATATAAAGTCATGTGCCCCATGACCTACTGCAATATTGAGCCATTTTGGAAACGAGATAAAACGATCCATATCAAATGACAACCAATAGGTTTGCCCATTGTAGTCTTTGATTAGCTTTTCAATAAAATTGCTTCCCAGTACATTTGGCCTTTGATCGGCCAAATAGGTAGAATGAAACGAAAATTTGGGATAAATTCTTGTTTCATCCCAAAGCAACTGTTGCCCCACATAAAATGAGGCTCCCGCTGCGTTAGCTGCCAGGTCGGACACTGATGCGCCATATCCTGAGGAGTATCCATCAAAAATCTCTATGGTGCTTATCATGGCAAAGCTTGCCAGTGCGCCAATTTTTTGAGCTTTCCTTTTAGGAATACCTGTTTTTCTTAGCGCACTTGAACTCACCTCACTTATTTGATAGGCTCCATAAAAGTGCCCCAACTTATCCATTTGGTACCATTCTTTAGAATCATCGAAGAAACGAAAAGACTGCTTTTCATATTTGTTGTACCAAATCTCATTGAGCCCAACCATCGATAGGGTATAGCCTGCGGTGGCTCCAATGATAAGTCTATTTAATTTTTTATGATCAATAGAATCAGCAGGTTGAGCTAGTAGGGAAGCTCCCCCAGAAAGCAAAATGGATAGAATAAGTAATCTTGTGATTACTTCTCCAAAAGAAGAGGAGTTTTTACATTCCTCCATCCTCATCTTCTTTTCTTACTTCTCCATCAGGCAGGGGAATGTCACTGTCCTTTTGTTTTTTCTCCCGGGCGGTGTGCCAAAGGTCTCTGATCTCATTGAAATTTTGGGTATGCAACAAACTAACGCCAGTGGTAACAGCGCTTTGGGTACCTAGTGTATTGGTAAGTTGGTTGACGTTGGATCGACTGTACATTTTCACTTTGAATTTGCCATCAGGGGTTAGTAAATAATCTACCATCCAGTCTCCAGCTATGGATGAGATGTTATCAGACGGCCGGTATTGATTGGAGAAACTACCATCGCGCGTAATCCTCAGCCTTCCATTGAGAAATGAATAGGAAAGTCTAAGCTGGAAAGTATTGAATGCTTCCTGATCCAGTGTGCCCAAATCCAAGTCTATTTCGAGATTTTGATCAACTTGAGTAAGCCAGTAGCTGAGTTGATTGGAAAGAAGTTCGCTGACACTATTATACAATGTGCCACTTGTGCTAAAAGCGTCAGGGGGTGAGAATTTTCTAAGGATAATCAGACTGAAGACTTGCCGTTTTAGTTCTTGCTCATCCAGTCTGGATTTAAAAGATTCAAATTCAAAATTCAATCGTACTGGGGCGGCTCTTCCTTCAACAATGATATTGTCGGGTAATTCATTGGCATCGATATCAAAATTAATCCGTGGAGAAAGCATTTGACCTTCAAGCTTTAATTTCACATCTGTTGGATACTTTCTTCTTACTTGTGGGTTGCTTAATACTTCTTCTGACTGGTCGGTAAGAATTGGTCCTAAGGAAGCCATTTGTGTGTAGTCGGCTGTAATGTCCATGATTCCTTCATAAGGACTTCCGTACCATGATATTCTGCTTCCGGGTTGTATATCAAATTCTTTATTGATGATATCATATAAGGTAAAGTTGTAGGCTCCCTGAGTAAACTCAACAGCACCAAACATAAAGAAATCACCCTTTGTATCTAATTGAAGTTTGATGTCACCATTACCACGCCCGCGTATGATATCACCGGACTTTATATCAAAAATAATTTCCGTATAAGCATCAGGCGTAATATCTAAATTAATATCCATCGAAATACCTGAAGATTCTACCTTTCTTTTTTTCTGATCCTTATCTGTATCGGTGTCAGCAGCCAGTGAATCCGTGAATGCAACAAAGTTGATGAAATCCTTTTTGTCTACTGTTTCAGATGAACTCATGGGAATGTATATTCTCGTGTTTTTTTGAGTTTGAGCAGTGGCTGAAATCTTTAGATTAGTAGAGGGGCCAAAGAAATTTGCGTTACCTGTTGCATAACCTTGTCCGTAGAATAACGAGTTGTCCCTTGCTGTGGTGTTTAGGAGTTGAAGATTTTGAAAGGAAGCATCTAAATTAAGACTGAACTCTTTGAAACTTCTGTGAGCAATAAACCCATCTAAGGTTCCTGTGTTATTAAACTTGTCCGTCAATCTAAAATTGTTAAAGACAAGCTGATTGGGGGTCATTCCGAATTCACCTGTGAAATTGTACAAAGTTTTTAAGTAGTTGATCATAATCTGACCATTTTCAATTGAACCAGTGCCTCTAATTTTAGGAACAGTAAATGAACCGGTAATTTGGTACTTCCCTGTGAGCGTGCCATTCATATTTGAAAATATAGTAGCCAGGAGGGGTTCTGCAATTTTAAGATTTGCCTTTTCAAATTGTGCTGAAATTTGAAGAGGGTCTTCCGCTCCAGGATTATAGAACCCTTTTAAATCTACAGTTCTCACTTTTAGGCGATCGATTAAAAAGTTAATATCAAATCTCTGATCTCTCTGGTTCCAGATATTAGTGCCACTGATATCGCCTATTAAGAACTCATTGATGGTGAAGCTATTGATGGCAAGATCATTTTGAATGTAGGGATTGTTATATAAATCTCTTCCTTCGGCAGTCCCATTCAGCGTGCCAGTGAATCGATTGCCACTGATGCTATTCAAAAAGCTCAAATCCAGATTACTCACATTAAGAGAAAGTGATTTACTTGAATCCTGCGAGACGAATCCTTCAAGAAGTACTTTTTGGTTATCATTTTGAATGGCCAGATGATTTATTCTCCATTCATTTCCATTTAGAATGGTATAGTTTTCCTGACTTACCTGCCATGTCTCATTTAATGCCTTGATACTTGAAGGTAATATCTTTATGCGAGTACTGTCATTAAGTAAGTCGACCGCTGCTTTTATTCTTGCATAATTTTCTTTTCCGGTTTGATCAAAATCAACGCCCACCTCAATATGATCAGTATTCCATATGGCTTCTATAAATAAATTGCTCGTGTTGAAACTTTTGGAAAGTTTCTGTTGTGCGGAATTGATATTGAGCATGGCCAGGATGTTGGTGCTGTCCCTCACTTTTGACCCATTGAGCTCGATGGTGTTTTGCGTAAATAATTTTCCGCTATAAGTAATGGAGTCAATGGTTGAATAGGCGTTGAGTATGGAAGTGTACCCATTGGAGAATTTTCCTTCTACTCTTGTGTTCTTTGACAACTGACTATTTATGCCAGCTACCTTGATGATTGGGTTTATGTCTTTAAGAATAATATTGAAATTGGCATCGTATTCTTGTGATTCCTTTCCTTTTGTAAGATAATAAGTATTTAATTCATCGCGGTCGTTTTTTATGGTCAGATAGAACTCTTTGAATAATTTATTCAGGTCTTTGAATAAAGAAGAATAGTAGTATTCGCCATGTAGATTGATATCTGCAAATGAACTTCTAAGCAGCAAACTTCTTCCCTTTGCTAATTTGCTTGATGTGAGCTGAATGGAATCAATTTCCAATAACTCATCCCTATAGGTCACTTTGGTATTTTTTAAAAAAGCATTTCCGAAAATACTATCAATGTCTAATCCTCTGGAGTCAATGTCAACTACTGATTGAATAGAGAAATAGTCCTTAGATAAACCAAGATTATGTAAAAGTGCCGTGTCAAGCCGGGCCTTCATTTTGACCAGGTCATTGTCCTTACTAAAATCTATTGATCCCTCTGCTTCAAATTTTAGATTGGGATCATTGATGGTAAGGTTGCCATTAAAAAACTGGGATCTGAATCTCGCATTGGTAATAATGTTTTTGTAGTCGTAATCTTTAATTTTGATGTGTGATATTTTTCCGTCCAATTGAAAGTCTGCCGACTCTTCAGTAAAACCTTTTCCGTCAATATGGCCTGTCATGGATACTCTTCGCAGTAGTGTTGTATCAGTGAGATAAGTGCCAAACTTAAAATCGATTAATTCGATGTTTCCTTTGTATTGCGATAAGGCAGGAAAGTCTGTGTTGATTTTCAGGTTGACATCAGACTTTATTTGACCAAAATTGCCCTTAAAAATTCCGTTGGCTACGAAGTCATTAATAAATCCAGTATAATTTCCAAGCAGTTGAAACTCACCTAAGGGTTGTAATGCTGAGAAGGTTTTTGGTGGTAATAGAAACTTTAAATCCGCAATATCTACACTACTTCTCTTTAAGTTCAGATTAATGAATGTTTCATTGATTCTAGGCAACCCATCCATATTGAGATTGCCATCAAGCGTTGTGTTACCCATATTTAACGCGAGGTTTCTAACAAAGAACCTGCTGACTTTGCCAACGAAATAGCCGCTCACTGAGATCTTTTCATTTATCTTCCCCACCCCGGGTGCAAAGAGTGCTAAATCCTGGGGATCAATTATAGTGTTCCTGATACTGGATTTGATATTAACTTGATTATTAAAATCATTAAGATCTTGCAAGCTGCGATAGGTAAATATGATTGTGTCCTGAATGTGACTATTACCAGCCTCCAGATTTAGATTCAGGAATTCCATTGAACTTTGAGATATGCGGAAGAAGGTGTTTAGCTTCTTTATGTTGAATTGAGTTTGCTCATCGATAGCTGTAAGTGAATTGACTTTAAATTGAATTGTATCTCCAATCACTTTGAAATTCTGAATGAGTCCGTCATTAAGCGCTACCTTAAAGTGACTGTAGTCAAATCTCGGAAAAAGTGAATCTTTATCCTGGTCGTTATAACTGAACGAAGACTGGTTGATTACGATTTCTCCTATATTAACTTTGGAGGAAGCCCCTTTGCTATCTTTAGGAGGCTTAATCAGCCTTTTGATAAAAATATTAATGTTCATGTCCTGAGTAGAATCACTTTCGCGAATTTTGGTCAGGTTGACTTCGGTTCCATTCAATGTTGCCGCATCAATGTTGACATTGCGATTAATCAGCAATGAACTTATTCTAAAATTAACTTTGAGAAGTTTTGCATCAATCATTACATTGTTTTCCGGATCGGTAATGAGAAGATTTTCCAGTTCTAGCCTGTCGTACCAGATAAGGTGAACTGAGCCAAACGTAGTTTTGAATCCAGAAATATTAGAGATTCGATCAGTATACTGTCGTAGGATTGATTTTTGAACAGGTGGAATTTGTAATATTCCAAAGCCGACAAGAAAAAAGGCCAATAGGAAGTACAGGCCATATAAGATAATTTTCTTTAGCCATAAAAGAATGCGATTTTTGATAACTTGCAGGTTCATTTAATCTATAATGGACCCCAAAATTCTTGCCATAGAGTCATCTTGTGATGAGACTTCTGCCTCTGTAATAAGCAACGGCAAGGTACTTAATAATGTTATAGCCTCGCAATCGGTTCATCACAAATATGGAGGGGTAGTTCCTGAGTTGGCTTCCCGCGCTCATCAAAAAAATATTGTTCACATAGTTAACGAAACTTTGACCTCGTCAGGTATAAAAAAGAATGAATTAGACGCGATAGCCTTTACTAAAGGCCCAGGACTGTTAGGGGCGCTACTCGTTGGTGTTTCTTTTGCAAAATCCATGGCACTTGCATTAGACATACCTCTTATTGAGGTCAACCATATGCAGGCGCATGTACTTTCACATTTTATTGATGAGCCAAAACCCAGGTTTCCTTTTCTTTGTCTCACTGTAAGTGGGGGGCATACCCAAATTGTATTGGTAAAGGATCACCTGGATATGACCGTAATTGGAGAAACGCAAGATGACGCAGTTGGGGAGGCCTTTGATAAGGCTGCCAAGATGATGGGGTTGCCATATCCTGGTGGCCCGATGATTGATAAATTGGCCAGGGAAGGCAATCCAAATGCCTTTCGTTTTCCAATCACCAGTATGCCTGCATTGGATTTTTCTTTTAGTGGAATAAAAACAGCTTTCCTTTATTTTATTCGAGATGAAGTAGCTAAAGATCCTTCATTTATTGAGTTGAGAAAAAATGATATTTGTGCGAGTATTCAGAAGCATCTGGTAGATATGCTTTTGGAAAAACTGGAGAAGGCCAGTGTCGAAATGAATATAAAGCAAATAGCAATTGCGGGAGGAGTTTCTGCCAACTCCGGATTAAGAGATGGCCTCAAACGAAAAGGGGAACAATTGGGATGGGAAACTTATATTCCTGATTTTCAATATTGTACTGACAACGCAGCCATGGTGGCAATTGTGGCTCATTACAAATACCAAAAGAAAATATTTAGTAATTTGAATGCTTCACCGATGGCAAGAATGCCCTTAAATATAAAATGAAGAATTTACCTAATACGGGTGATATAAGGGTTTACAGAAAGAAAATAGTAGAAGCAGATGTGGCTGCTTTTCATGGAGAGGTATTACATGCTGTTTATTCCACATTTGCTATGGCCAGAGATATGGAGTGGTCATCTAGACTTTTTTTTATCGAGATGAAGGAAGAGGATGAGGAGGGGGTGGGGACACATTTAAGTATTGACCATTTGACACCAGCTTTTGTGGGAGAAGAGTTGGTGATCTCGGCAAAAGTTATCAGTTTGACCGGCAATGAATTAATTTGTAGCATAGAGGCTAAGGTGGGAGAAAGAATAGTAGCCAAAGGTAAAACAGGTCAGAGGATGCTAAAAAGGGATAAGCTCAAAAAGCTTTTTATGAAGACTAATTAGGTATGGCGAAGCAGCGATTTTCAAATGATATTAATATAAAAAACCGACAGGCCAGTTACCGATACGAATTACTTGATAAGTATATTGCCGGTATGGTATTGAAGGGTACTGAAATAAAATCTATTCGCGAGGGCAAGGTCAGCCTTCAGGAGGGTCATTGTTATTTTAATAACGGAGAGTTATTTGTAAAAGGCATCAGTATAAATCCATACGATCAGGGAACGCATTATAACCATGAGTCCACTCGTGAAAGGAAACTATTGTTAAAGAGAACTGAGTTAAGAAGACTTGAGGCGAAGTCGGAGGAAAAGGGCTTGACTATTGTTCCTTTAAGACTCTTTATCAATGATCGTGGTTTTGCAAAATTGGAAATATCCCTGGCAAAAGGGAAAAAGACTCATGATAAACGCGAAAATATTAAGGAAAAAGATTTGAAGAGGGAGCTTGCGCGTGTAAAGTTTAAGTAAGATCAAATTGATGGACGCTAGAAGTTACGGAGTAAGTCGACTTGCATTGGTACCGGTAAGAAAAGAACCCGATGATCGAACGGAGCAGATAACCCAATTGCTATTTGGTGATCACTACGAGGTGTTGAATTATTCAGCTAACGGACAATGGTTATATATTAAAATATTTACGGATGCCTATGAGGGATGGATTGATAGAAAGCAACATCATAGTATCACTCCTGAATATTTCAATCAGATCAATCACGCCAATTTTAAAATAACAACCGACCTGACGGCAGGTATTCTGTATAAGAAGAATCCGATTACTATTCTGCTAGGGAGTATTGTTCCTATATCCAATTCCGAATTGTTTAAGTTGGAGGAGCAGTTTGCCTTTAATGGTGAGGCCAAGAGCCTTGGCCAAAAGAGGGAGTTTGAGTTTTTAAAATCCATTGCCTTGAAGTACCTGCAGGCACCTTATCAATGGGGTGGAAAAAGTCCTTTTGGGGTTGATTGTTCCGGGTTTACCCAAATGGTTTATAAAATAAATGGATATTCAATTTCCAGGGATGCTCACCAACAGGCCGGATGTGGCAGGCTGGTTGCCAGCCTTCAAAGTGGACTGCCTGGAGACCTTGTTTACTTTTACAATGAAAGTGGCAATATTGGTCATGTGGGTATTATTTTGGAGGATCATAGGATCATTCATGCATCAGGCAGGGTGAAGATAGATCAACTTACAGAAGAGGGGATTGTTGACCTCGAAAGCAATGTGATCACCCACCGTTTTGCGGGCATTAGACGGATACTTATCAACAATTAGCTCAATCCTGCATCAAGATGGAAGCAGTTGCTTGTTGTTAAAAACAAGGATTCGCATTATCTTTCCTACTGTGAACAATAGGGTATTGGTATTGAATCAGGATTTTAGTCCGCTGATGGTATGCTCCGTGCAGCGCGCTTTTATATTGGTTTATCTTAATAAAAGCGAAATGCTTCGTCCTGCCAATGGGTATAAACTGCATACCGTGACACAAAGTTTTGCTATGCCTTCTGTTATCCGCCTCAATCGTTATGTTAGAGCACCCTATAAAGGTGTGAGTTTAACCAGGCAAAATATTTTCAGGCGAGATAACAACCAATGTCAATATTGCGGTACACACAAAGACCTAACGCTGGACCATGTTATTCCAAGTTCAAAGGGCGGCCCTCACTCTTGGCTCAACCTGGTTACAGCGTGCAAAAGGTGCAATGCCAAAAAAGGAGACCACACACCTCAGGAGGCAGACATGTACCCCAGGCATAGACCCTACAGACCTACCTATGCACTTTTCCTCCGCGACAACAGTGGGTTTGGAAATGAGTGGGATGAGTATCTACGATAGTTTGTTGCTATTAAGGCCTT
>DDUM01000028.1:0-101626 GCA_002344795.1 Flammeovirgaceae bacterium UBA2338
GCCCTCGAAAAAATTGGAAGGCCTGATATCCTTGTGGTGGCTGGAGGTGTGATCCCAAAACAAGACTACGCTTTTTTGTTCGATCAGGGTATTGCGGGGATTTTTGGTCCGGGTACACCCGTAGCGCAATCCGCTAAAGCTATTTTGGAAAAATTGCTTGCTAAATAAACACCCAATCTCATTTTCAGTTACTTAGTTACTGTTGAATACGGTGCTTATAAACAATACGTTTTAAAGTGTGTTCAGAATTAGGTTGAATTTGCTTAACTTTAATTTTACGAAAAGCCCATTTATAATCGGGGCGATTACACTCTCATCACTTTAATTTGAATGATTAAATTTTTGCAATGATTAACAAAACAGGTATTTCATTTATTATCCTCCTAGTCGCGGGTCAGATCGCATTTGCCCAAAGCAAATGGGATAAGATGATTGGAAAGGCAGAAGCCTCCTACACTATTGGTGATTATGCAAAGGCCAATAAATTTTTGGCTAAATTCAATAAGAAAGCCTCCAAAAAACTAGGCAAACAAAACGAATACACTCCTACTTATTTCACCCTATTGGCCAAATACAAATTGGCAGCAGGTCAGGTACTGGATTTTGAAACCAACATCCAGAGTGCCATTAACGCTAGCACTTCACTCAATCAGGAAGAAAGCAAAAAACATGGAATGCTCTTGTTAGATGTTGGCGCCTTATACAATCAAAATGGCGCATATCGTCAGGCAATTGAATACCTGGATAAATCAAAGGCTATCCTTGATAAGTTGGCAGAATTTGACAAGCAAACGGAAGCACAATGGAGTATACAAAAAGCAGAAGCCCTGGCTGGTCAGGGGTTCTATGTTGAATCCATTCGCATAATGAAAGCCTATGATGCCTACTTCGCAGGAAGGGCTTTGCGCCAGGAAACATTTGTAGACGACAATGGAAATCTTAAAAGCAGAAAATTAAGCTCCGATGAAGCGGACGAAAGGTTCAATGAGTATGCCAATTATACAACACTACTGGCTAAAACTTACGGTGAACAAGGTAATCTATTGAGTGCTGATTCAGCATTTGTAGGAGCTACCTCCTGGATTGATAGAAATCTGGGATCAACCTCTTTGCCCTATATAAAAAATCAATTGTATCACGCTAAAATGCTTATAGCAAATGGTAACGAAAACAATTTACCGAAAGAGCTTGAGTTTAGTCGCACTCTAAACTCATTAAAAGCACGCCATAAAGCTTCTCATTACATTGGGGTAGAGCTGTATGAAGAATATTTGAAGCAACTGCTTGGTGGTAAGAGTTCTGCCAAATATCTCAACACCAAGTTAGAGTTTGAGAAAATGATCAACAGCAATTTTGAAAAGGGCAGTATCTATTCTGCCCGTTTAAAAGCTGTAGACTTTGATTCAAAAAAGAGCAAGGATAAAACACGTAACCTTGAAAGCGATGCCATGAATATGCTCGCTAACACAGCAGGGTTACCTCGAAACAATGTGACCACAATCAGGATCACAGAATTTCTATACGACCTTGCCATAGAGCAAAAGAAATACAAAAACGCAGAAACCTACCTCAACTCGATTATCGATATTAAAAAGGAGTTGTATGGTGAAAACGCTCCACTAACTCATCTCGCCCGGATACATCTTGCAAATTTCTACGTGGATAACACCAACAAGCTTACAGAAGCCGCAACTATCTACAAAGAAAGCTTTGATGAATCTGTAGAAAAGGAAATTGGTGCATGGCATTTTGACCACCTTGACATTCTAAACCATATTGCCACGCTCTACGAACTTACCGATAAGAACAAAGAAGCTACCACTGCGCTAGATAAGGCATCAGATGTTGCCCGGTCAAAGTATGATGATCAGGACTATCAGTATGGTGTTGAACTCAACCATATTGCCAAGCTTCAAATTAAATTAGGCTCTTATGAAAAAGCGGAAGAGAACCTTAATCAATCACTCAAAATTCTTGAAAATTTTAGAAAGGAAGACGATAAAAAAGTATTCCTGATCAACGCCATCGAAACGCAGGCTACTTTGTTTGGTATCAAGGGGATGTTCGATGAAGCTCAGGATGCCCTGGATCGTTCCGCAAAAATGATTTCTAAATCTGACATTGCTGGAATTGATGAATTGAGTACTGCCAAAGAGCTTTCAAGTCTTTTTATTCAGTTGGGAAAGTATTCCATCACTAAAAAACTTTTAACCGGCCTCATTGGTGAGTACGAAAAATTATATGGTGTCAATTCGATAAGGCTGATCGACCCATTGGTAAACATGGGAAGCCTCACACTTGCAGAAGGTAACTATACGGATGCAGAAAAAGTAGCACTTAGGGTTAATAGTGTTGCAAGAGATGTTTATGGCGAAAAATCTACAAAAACCGCTCATACGCAAAAATTATTGAGCGACATCTACTACACCATTGGTGACTATGAAAAAGCTGAAACATATATAAAACGGGCACTGGAAAGCCAACAGAAACAGTTTGGCAGGGATCACGTTGAGGTGGCCAAATCACTTTCACAACTCGCCTTGGTTAAATTTTATAAAGGTGACAATCCTGTTGAGGTGGAAAAGTTACTATTGGAAGCCAGAGACATTATGGGGGCTAAGCTAGGGAAAGAAAACCCTCAGTATGCCGATATTTTAAAGAATGTAGCAATCCTAAACATATCGCAAAACAAATACGATATCGCTTTCAGTTCTTTAACCCAAGCGGAAAATATTTGGAGAACCAAAACAGGATCTAAAAACAATATCAATGCCGCCAGTATTTATTCACTCACCGGAGATGTCTATTATCAAATAAAAAATTATAGTAAAGCCAAAGATTTTTACGACCAATCCAAAGCCATCTACGATCGTTCATTTAATAAATCTCATCCCGAATATGTAAAAGTACTTTCCAAACTTGCCAAAGTCTACTACATGGAGAAAGACTATAAAAAAGCAAAAAGAAATATCGAAGAATCGCTCAATAATTATGAAGATTTCTTGAAAAGATATTTTCCTGCCTTAAGTGAAAGAGAGAAAGCAAAGTACTGGAACACCATTAAACCCGATTTTGAGTTTTATAATACACTTGCTTTCGGAAATCTGGATGACTTCAGAGACCTTAGTGGGAAGGTGTATAACTATCAATTGCTTACCAAAGCCCTTCTTTTAAGCTCATCTATTAAAATGAAGGAACGTATTCTCAATAGTGATGATGAGGAATTGAAAGCAAGCTATAATAATTGGGTGCAGAAAAAAGAACTCCTTACCAACGCCTTATCCATGAGTACTGTGCAATTAATAGAAAACGGAATTGACCCGACCTCTTTGGGTAACGAAGTCGAGAAACTAGAAAAGCAGTTGAGTGAAAAGTCTGAATTGTTCAGTCAGGACTTTGAGAATAAGCGCATCACCTACGAAAACGTACAAAAGTCGCTTGGTAAAAATGATGTGGCTATGGAAATGGTGAGGTACAGATATTTTGATCATGTGTTCACCGACTCGGTTATCTATGTGGCTTTGTATCTGAGAAACGATAATTCAAGACCAAAAGCAGTAGAACTGCCGGAAGGCTACCAAATGGAAACACGTTTCTTTAAGTATTATAGAAACTCTATCATTGGAAGAATACCCGATCAATATTCGTATGGCGTTTTCTGGGAACCATTACAAAGTAAGATTGGACAATATTCAACGCTCTTCCTTTCGCCTGATGGAGTCTACAATCAACTCAACCTTGAAGCCATACCCACCCCAGATGGTAAATATGTGATTGATAACTCAAATATTGTGATTGTGAGTAACACAAAAGACCTCTACCTGAGAAAAATAAAATCCAGGACGGAAGAATCATCCAATACTGCTACAATGTTTGGCAATCCAACTTTCTATGCTTCCGCCTCCAATGGGAACATTGCTGCGCTACCTGGAACAGAAAGAGAAGTGGCACAATTACAGGTTTTATTGAGCAATCAGGGATGGGAAACTTCCGAATATACTGAAACATCAGCCAGTGAAGAGCAGATAAAAGAAGTTGATAGCCCAAAAATCTTTCACATTGCTACCCACGGATTCTACACTCCAGACAATACAGCAGACAATTTGATTTCAGAAAATGAAGCAGAGCGCACAGAAAATCCACTGCTCAAAACAGGGCTCTTATTAAAGGGGGCTGGTGATCTGCTTGAGAAAACAAAGTATAATTATAACATTGAAAGTGGCATCCTTACTGCCTATGAGGCCATGAATCTCAATTTGGATAAAACTGACCTGGTTGTGTTAAGTGCTTGCGAAACAGGTCTCGGAGAGATCTCTAATGGTGAAGGGGTATATGGATTGCAACGTGCTTTCCTGGTAGCTGGAGCCAAAACATTGATCATGAGTATGTTTAAAGTCGATGATGCCGCTACACAAAAACTCATTCTTAATTTTTATAGAAAATGGCTGTCTACTGGCAAGCTAAGAGAGTCCTTTACAGAAGCCAAAAAAGAACTTAGAACTGAATACCCTGACCCAATCTATTGGGGAGCCTTTATGATGATCGGGCTTGATACTGTTCCTCAATAATCATATTATACGCCATAATGTCTTGATAAAGTAGTTCTATATCTATAAAATCAAGACATTATGGCGTGGTTTTTAGTGAAATTTGCATCGGCATACTTTTCAATGCTATCATCAGTGAACTTAAAAACTGATTGTTTAACCACTAAAAATTTTAATTATGAGCATCATACGTTATAACCCAAATGATTTTGCACCAACATCTTTTAGCAACCTGATTGACAAATTCTTTAATGATTCGATGCAGCGCTCAGGACAAGGCACATTTGTTCCTAAAGTAGATGTAGTAGAAACTGAAAAAGCTTTCGAATTGTTCGTAGAAGTACCCGGCATGAACAAAGAGGACTTCAACTTGGAGGTGAATGACAATTACCTCACAATAAGTGGCGAGCGTAAATTTTCATCAGAAAAAAATGAAAAAAACTTCCACTCTATTGAAACGCGTTACGGATCATTTAGCCGTTCTTTCACATTGCCTGACAGCGTGAGTTCAGACAAGATCAATGCGAAGTATAACAACGGTATTTTAGAGTTGACCATTCCAAAAGATGAAAAGAAGCTTTTGAAATCAACAATAAAAGTAAACTAGGTTGGTAAGTGGGTTAGATAAAATGCCCCTCGCTCTACGAGGGGCATTTTTATTTTCAGGCTATCCTTTTTATTGATAATAACGTTAACTTTAAGTACACTGAGTGCTAAAAATTAATCCATGTGCCGATGAAACGTTCGCTGCTGATACTTACCGTAATTATTTCCGCATTCATCGGAGCAGCTTTAGGTATTATTTTCACCATACGATACATTGACGTAATTAACCCATCCTATACCTCAATTCAAGAAAAGCAAAAAACAACCTTTGTCAATTACCCGGGAGATTCTGCAGTAAGGGTGCAACGCGCATTTCATTTTGGAGATGCCGCTAAAATGATAACACCAGCGGTTGTTCACATTCGTACCATATATGGTTCAGGAGAATTTAGCCTCAACCCCCTTAAACAATACTTAAACCCTCCTGCCCGATCTTCAGGATCTGGCGTTATTCTTACTGATGACGGCTATATTGTTACCAATAACCACGTTATAGAGGATGCCACGCAGATTGAGGTGGTCATGAATAATAATCAACGATTTTACGCTAAACTTATAGGCAAGGATCCCAGCACAGACCTGGCACTTTTAAAAATCAAAGCAAGAAATCTTCCTTTTGTAAAATATGGAGATTCAGATCTCATCACACCTGGAGAATGGGTTTTGGCCATCGGAAACCCTTTTGATCTTAATTCAACGGTTACGGCCGGAATCATTAGCGCAAAGGCCCGAAATATTGGAATCCTGCGCGACCGAAATAACCTTCAGGTTGAGTCGTTTATCCAAACTGATGCTGCCGTTAACCCAGGTAATAGCGGGGGTGCTCTGGTCAACCTCAAGGGCGAACTCATTGGTATCAATTCAGCAATTGCCACCTCTACCGGAAATTATGCAGGATACTCATTTGCCATCCCAGTATCTCTCGTTAAAAAGATAGTAGATGATTTGTTGGAATTCGGAACTGTTCAGCGTGGGCTGCTTGGTGTACAGATTATAGATGTTTCTGCAGAACTTGCAGAAAACCGAAGCCTGGATGTAGTACAAGGCGTTTACATTACTCGTGTAAATCAAAATAGTGCGGCAGAAGAAGCCGGAATCATCTCGGGTGATGTAATTGTTGCCATTGACAACCATGCCGTAAACAGTGTTTCTGAATTACAAGAGTGGGTAGCGCGCAATCGTCCTGGGAAATCCATCACCGTCACGTTTATTCGTGATGGTGAAACTAAATCTGTACTGACCACCCTGAAAAATTTTGAAGGCGGTGATGAAGTAGAAGAACCCAAAATTGAATATGAACTTGAGGGAGCAACCTTTGAAGATATTTCCTATCGCAATCTAACCAAGCTAAATATTGATGGGGGTGTTTTAATCAAGCATTTATCGGAAGGAAAATGGAAAAAAGCCGGGATAAAGGAAGGTTTTATTATTACCCATATTGACAAAGTACCTGTTGATGATGTGGAAGATCTCAATCGCACCCTAAATTTCAAAAGTGGTGGTATTCTGGTTGAAGGCATTTATCAAAAAAACGATAAAGAAGTTTTCGGGCTCGACTGGTAGGGCCAGCCATTGAATATTCGATTGATCCCTTATAATTTATAGAAATCCTGACTAGCTTTGTGTTCCCTAAAAATCGAACATGAAAAATTTCGGCATTAAAGAAGCGCTAAAAACATTAGGCATTAAAGCAAGTAACCCAGGTGTTTCCACCGGGCAGAATTGGATAAAAACCCAAGGACCAACCCTTGAATCTTACTCACCTGCAGATGGTAAGCTCATTGGAAAAGTAAAATCTTGCGATTCAAATACTTTCGAAAAAGTAGTAAAGCAGGCACAATCTGCTTTTGAAGAATGGCGCCTGGTTCCAGCCCCTCAGAGGGGAGAGATCGTTCGCCAGATCGGTGTAGCACTCAGAAAATATAAAGAACCATTAGGAAAATTAGTTTCCTATGAAATGGGAAAATCATATCAGGAAGGATTAGGCGAAGTACAGGAAATGATCGACATCTGCGACTTTGCTGTTGGGTTATCGCGTCAATTGAATGGCCTAACAATGCACTCTGAAAGGCCAAACCATAGAATGTATGAACAATATCATCCACTGGGTGTGGTCGGGATTATTTCCTCTTTCAACTTTCCCGTAGCGGTATGGTCCTGGAACACCATGATAGCATGGGTGTGCGGAGATACCTGTATTTGGAAGCCAAGTGAAAAGACACCGCTGTGTGGAATCGCTTGTCAAAACATTACAAGCGAAGTATTCAGAAAGAACAAAGTTCCTGAAGGAGTTTCTTGCCTGGTTAACGGTGATTATAAAATCGGACAATTGATGGCCTCTTCAACCAGGATACCCTTGGTCTCAGCAACTGGCTCTACTAGAATGGGAAAAGCAGTGGCGAAATCTGTTGCTGAGCGACTAGGCAGACCATTGTTAGAACTTGGCGGAAACAATGCTATCATCATCTCAGAGCATGCAAATTTAGATATGGCTATTCGCGGTGCACTGTTTGGTGCTGTGGGAACTGCTGGGCAACGTTGCACTTCTACAAGAAGACTCATCATTCACGAAAAAGTATATGATGAAGTAACCGAGCGACTTAAAAACGCCTATAATAATCTGAAAATTGGCAATCCACTTAATCAAGAAAACCACGTGGGTCCCTTGATTGATAAACAAGCAGTGAAACTTTATCAGGCCGCAATTAAAAAAGTGAAAAGTGAAGGGGGTAACTTTATTGTGAATGGCGGAGTTCTAAAAGGCAAAGAATATGAATCAGGGTGCTATGTAAAGCCTGCGATTGCCGAGGTAGAGAACAGTTATCAAATTGTTCAGGAAGAAACCTTTGCGCCCATTCTCTACCTGATCAGATACAAAGATTTGAAAGAGGCCATCGGCTATCAAAATGGAGTAAAGCAAGGTTTATCCTCAGCTATCATGACCAACAATTTGCAAGAAGCAGAACAGTTTCTTGCCCATTCAGGGTCGGATTGTGGAATAGCTAACGTCAACATAGGAACATCGGGTGCAGAAATTGGAGGTGCATTTGGTGGCGAAAAAGAAACAGGAGGGGGTCGTGAGTCAGGATCTGATGCATGGAAGGTGTATATGAGAAGGCAAACCAACACGATAAATTTTGGAAATGACCTCCCCTTAGCACAGGGGATCAAATTCGATATTTAGCACACTTGGAAATCAAAGCCTTAAAAGCTACTTTACACGCTTAAATTTTCTACCATGGCAGCAAAAAAGTATCGCACTGTTATGCTTATTGATGATAATGAGATTGACAATCTTATTAATCAAAAGATGATTGAGGCAGCCGCTATTGCCGAAAATATTTATACGCACACTGGAGCCAAAAGCGCAATTGAATTTTTACGTAACATGGAAAAACTGGAAGTGGCAAGTGAAGTACTTCCTGATGTTATTTTTCTCGACATTGACATGCCCTTGATGGATGGCTTTCAGTTTTTAGATGAATTTGAAAAGCTCTCAAATACCACAAAAAAATCCTGCAAAATTGTGATGCTCACCTCCTCCATTAATCCACAGGACTTTGATCGTTCCAGGAAATACAGCAATGTTAAGCTCTATCTCAATAAGCCGCTATCTCATGATAGCATTCAGAAAATCAACGTGTAGATTCAGAGCGAAACCAGATTTTCAATAAACTTTTCATCCATCCTTATCATCATAGTAGGCGCATAGTAGGGAACTTTAGTGGTCTGCAACTTTGGAATTAATGAAGCAATCTTCTTTTGTTTGTCCTTCTTAGACTCACTCACCGCTATTTTTAAAATCTTAATAAAGAGAAGAATATTTTCGCAGGAATGTTTTCCAAACAGTCTGATCTGACGTTGTATACTATTTGCCAGCTGATTGAACAGTTCAAAATCATTAAGCATACAATACTGCAATGCAAGTATAGTTTTCACTTCCATTTGAGCAAATGGATATTTCTTTAAACTTACTTCGTTTAACAGGCCGTTAATAATTTTCGCTGCTTCATCATACTTTCCAACATAGTAACTGGACAATGCCCTGTACATCACATACACGGTATGTCTTGGCACGTCCAAAGGATCCGGCTCCAGATCAATAAATAAGCTCTCATTTTCCTCATATAGTTCTTTCTCTATTCCGAGTCTCAAGCTTCTCTCCATTTTTGAAATAAGTACCTGAGCTGAGAAAGTATAGTGAGGGTAATTCACCAACAAATTGGCAATAGCGTCATTTACCTCTTCAAAATACTTTTCTGCCTGCCTGTAAACTTTATAGTGATTATAATACTCCAATTTCAAAAACTCGAAGACAAGATTGAGATGGAAGTAAAGTGGGTCAAGGTTATAATTATCAAAAATTTTCTGAACGTGATCAAAGATGTCTTCGATGGACTCCCCTTCCATTGTATCATCAGGTTCTACAAATAACCGGTGATGAATAAGCATGCAGCTTTGATACACATAGAGTCGATGAGATTCGTACAAATGAGCTACATTTTGCATTTCCTTCATAAGAAGAACAAGTCCCATTTTTTCGTTCTCATCTGCGGATAACAAATAGCTACCGTATTTCTTAAAATATTCTGCCAGTAAATCCTCTGCTTTATCCACAGCCAGCATATAGGCAACGTGGCGATTGTACAATTGTGAGTAAGTGAAATGATCCGGGGTATTAATATGAATCTTTTTGAGCGACTTATACACTACGGTAAGCTCATTGGCCAGGTCGTAGTCAATAAGCTCTTTCTCTAATTTCTTAAGTGTAGCGATGGAAATGGTTCTTTTCTTGGTAAAAAGCACCTCGTTGAGATTGGCTACTTTACGCAAAATGTCAGTTCTGGGGCTCTCCATTTGCTCCAGCAGGTGCTCCTCTATCTTTTGATTTAGCCTGGATCGAAGGGTATAATACGCATTGGCATTTACCTCCAGCTCCACCATTATCTTACTATCCGACAATTGCCTGTCCCGAAGTGCCTTTAACAAATAAGCGGATTTTTCTGCATTGCTTTCTATCAAAGAATCATGGATGGCTTTAAAGTCTTTCTCTGAAAGTTGCTTAACAATATTCTTGAGTTTTGCCATTTGGGATAGTATCTAAACCGAAAAGTTACAAAAATTATAAAAGAGTACAAGGAAGTAGGCTTTTCTAAAACTTCTGCAAGATATCGAGATCAAACACCAATCAGCAAATTTGTCAAACCCGGAAGAATCGAATTTACAATTTCAGAGTAAACTGAAGGGTAAAAAGGCAAGTTTATGTCCCCTGGCCAAACCTGATCCACTTTTAAGATGTAGATCAGGTGTTTTATGGAGAATACCAAAGCCAGTCAAACGACTGATGTCTCCCTTTATGAGGAAATAGTGGAGAATATCGGAGTCGAACCGATGACCTCTTCCATGCCATGGAAGCGCTCTAGCCAGCTGAGCTAATCCCCCTGAATTAACTGCAAATATATTTTAATTTACCAACCTGGCAAATGTAGAGATAAGCTCAGCTCCCACCCAGTAATTGATTTTTATCGACCCATTCCTTAAAGCTTTTTTTGTAAGAATCACTTATGGGTACACGCACTGTCCCAATTTGAACTTCACTCCTATGTATGGCACTAATTGCGTTAAGCGAAACTATAAAAGAATTATGAACCCGGATAAATTGTTCTGGAGGAAGCTGCTCCTCCAGTGTTTTCAACCGTTGTAAGCTCACGATCTTCTGTTGTTTGGTATGGATGGTCACGTAGTCTTTCAGTCCTTCCACATACAGAATATCATCCAAAATAACTTTAACTAATTTGGTTCCATCTTTTACGAAAACAAAAGAAGGTGATTCTTCTACAGGCGAAACAGGCACTTCCTTATTAGACAAGCGTTGATTCACCTTTTCGAGTCCTTTTAAAAAACGTTCGAAAGTGACTGGCTTTAGTAAATAGTCGACCACATCCAGATCATAACTTTCCAATGCATACTCAGAGTAAGCTGTTGTGAGAATAACCATCGGCTTTTTGTGAAGTGCCTTTAGCATATTAATTCCTGTAAGCTCAGGCATTTGAATATCCAACAAAAGCAAATCGATATCATTTTCCCTAAGCATGCTCATGGCAGTGATTCCATTCCCTGCTGTACCTACTAAATTGAGGTAAGGGATTTTCTTGACATAATCACTCAATAGGTTTCGAGCGAGAGGCTCATCATCAACAATTAAACAATTAATCATCAGATTAAATTGAGTTTTAATTGAACGAAATAACTATCCTTTAAATCTTTTACCTGAAGTTCATGATCGTTGGGGTAACTCAACTCAAGCCTTCTTTTAATGTTGGATAAGCCAATTCCAGACTTTCCCTCCTCCTTTTGTAAGTGTACTTTACTGTTTTCGACAGTATAGGTACATTCTTTACCATTCACTTCTATCAATACTTTTACCCAGCAATCATCCTTTGCATTGCTCACTCCGTGTTTGAAAGCGTTTTCAAGAAAGGCAATAAAAATCAGGGGTGCAATTTGACGATCATCAAGATTCCCCTTTACCTCAAATTCAATCGGAATTTCATCGTTTAACCTCAATCTTTCCAAACTCACATAATTTTTCATGTATTCAATTTCTTTGCTCAACAACACCTTAGAGTGATTGGAGTCATAAATCATGTACCTCATCATTTTGGAGAGCTTATCGATTACCTCCGTGGTATTGTCAGATTTTGAATAAGCGAGATAATACAGATTATTAAGTGTATTGAAGAGGAAGTGAGGGTTAATTTGAGCTTTTAAGAAATTAAGTTCTGCAATCAATTTTTCGTGCTCTATTTCTTTTCGCTTGGCATCAAGTTCAAACCAATCCTGAGCAAAACGAAGCATCCCCACAAAGATCACAATAAATAAATTACTGGTAACCACCTGTACCACAAACCGGGTGCTATCCATATAACTTGTTTTGAAATACAACAAATCAAATAGGTAGCGGTTTAATTCGATGCGTATGACAATGATTATGGTAAAAAGCAATCCGAACTTGATCAGGTATCCTAAAATCTTCTTCCGCTCCAGCAACTGCGGCAGCAGGTAGAAATAGTTGATGTACGAAATAATTGCAGCAAAAATAACGTGAGTGAAAACTGTAATAAGTATTCGGTTCCATTCAAGTTCCTCCCCTCGCTGGTAGGAGCTTACCTGATATAAAAAGAAAGAAAGGTATACACTCCAAAAAGAGAGATGTAAGAGCAACACCCTTTGTCGACTGGCTTTCAACGTCATTTCATTTGTTTTAACCATCAAAGGTAGTCCATCCTTTAATTGGCAAATACCACCATAACTTCTTTTCTACCATTGGACACCCCAACTCGACAACTACTCGATTTTGAAGGATATTAGCTTTGTTGGAGAAATAGGGCCAAAAGTCTAAGAATATGGGGTAACCATCTAATAGCCTCTTTTATGGCGTAACTATTATTCAAATTTGCAGTTAAAATCAGCATATCATCTTTATATCAATGAAACGACTACTTTTAATTGGCTTTAGCATAACCTTGTTTAACCTGGCCATTGGCCAAACAACAGGAAATGGAAAACTCTCAGGTACTATTACCGACCCTACCACCGACCAGCCCGTGGAGTATGCTACCATCGCAATAATTGATCCTTCTACCAACAAGCCCATTAATGGAACTGTCGCTGACGGCAAAGGAAAATTCGTGGTGAAGGGCATCCCCAACGGAAAGTTCAATGTGGCTATTTCATTTATTGGCTTTGAAACGATTAATAGAAGCATAGAGGTGAGTGATCGAAATAATGATATTGACCTGGGGAAAATTGCTTTAAGTCCTTCGGTTCAAATGCTCAGCGAGATTACGGTCGAAGGTGAGAAATCATTGATCGAAGAGCGGGTAGATCGTACGATCTATAACGCAGAAAATGACATCACCTCCAAAGGGGGCGATGCATCCGATGTACTCAGGCGCGTTCCCAATCTTTCAGTTGATCTGGACGGCAACATATCCATTCGGGGAAGTGAGAACATAAGGGTGTTAATTAATAACAGGCCTTCCACCATTACTGCGGGCAGCATAGCAGATGCATTAAAACAAATTCCGGCAGATGAGATTAAGTCCGTAGAAGTGATCACCTCGCCTTCTGCAAAATATGATGCCGAAGGAACCACAGGCATCATCAACATCATCACAAAGAAAACAGTACTGGAAGGTGCAACTATGAACGTGAACAGCAGTTTTGGAAATAGAGGCTCTAACCTGGGTTTACGAGGTGGTTACAAAAAAGGAAAAGTTGGCCTTTCACTGGGAGGCTGGGGAAGGTATGGATATAACTCGCTTGGTAGTTTTGAAAATATACAAATCACTAACCCAGGCCAATTAAATGAGATCACTAACCTCCAGAGTGCGGACACAAGAAGTAATTACCTGAGAGCCCGTTACACCCTAGGGTTCGATTATGACCTAAATAAAAATAATTACTTTACCACATCCATTCAATTTGGGGCGCGTGGATCGAAGGATTATCAAGATAGATTATTCACAGAAACACTTAGAGATGGAAATCCAATTGCAACAAGCCTGAAGGATGTGTTTTCTGACAACAGCTCCAACTCCATTGATGTGAATTTTAACTACACTCATCTTTACCCTCAAAAAGATAAGGAGCTAAGCATATTGGGACTTTATAGCAACGATGACGGCACCAATGATTTTGAAAATAAAATACTGAATGAGAATGATTTCTCCATTGTTAGTCGTATCAAAAATATTAATGGCAGCACCAATGAAGAATATGCCATTCAAACCGATTTTCAAACACCCATTGGAGATAACCAATTGGTAGAAATTGGTGGAAAGCAAACTATAAGAAAAGCATTGAGTGACTATCAATACTTCAATGCTATGGGCACTGGCGCTTATATCATCAACACAGATGCGAACCTTTCCAATGCATTTAATTACAGACAAGATGTAAGCGCAGGTTATCTCTCCTACACCCTTAACCTTAGCAAATACTCTTTCAAAGCAGGTGGTCGCTATGAGTACACTTCCATCAACGCTTTCTTTCAGGATGAAGTGGACATTTCAATTCCCTCTTATGGTGTGTTTGTTCCCAGTATTAACCTCGGAAGAAAATTCAAAAACAATAATATGTTAAAAGCGGCCTTCAACAGAAGAATACAACGACCTTCCATTCGTCTTCTCAATCCAAACATTCAAGCATCCAACCCACTCAATATATCAATAGGCAACCCAGCCCTTGATCCAGAGTACACAGATAATTATGAACTTGGATACAGCACTTCTTTTAAAGGAGCTAATCTTAGCTTCACAGGATTTATGCGTAACACCAACAACTCCATACAGAGAGTAAGTGACATCATTGGTGACACAATTAGAACTACCTATTTAAACATTGGCGATGAAAAGGCATATGGAATGAGCTTAAACGCTAACCTCATATTAAATGACAAAATATCCATCAATGCAGGCAGTGAATTGTATTATCTTACTTTAAGTAACAATGTGGCAGATCCAATTTATAGTGCAAAAAATGAAGGATGGGTTGTTAGCGGAAGATTATTTGGTAGTTATAAACTAACAGATACGTGGAGTTTGCAGGGATTTGGTTTCATTCATGGTAGCCGCGTGCAACTGCAAGGAACCCGTGGCGGATACAGGATGTATTCACTAGGAATAAACAAAGATCTGCCCAACAAAAGGGGAAGCATTGGATTCGGTGCTGATAACTTTTTTGGCAACAGCATTACCATCAAGAGTGAAACCATTTCACCTATCATCAATCAGCAAAGCACCTCAGTAAGACAAAACTTGAACTTTAAAGTCAACGTAAATCTTAGGTTTGGAAAAATCGATGGCAATGCACGCACTTCTTCCCCAAGAAGAAGCCGCAGGACCATTACCAGCGATGATTTAAAGGATGCAGACAGCGGAGGAGGTCAGGACAGTGGTGCAGAACAACCTCAAACCAACTTTTCGCCCGGGCAGAGGGGAAGCACCCCATCGAAAGCAATAGAAGTGAAATCTGACCCAACGATAGAAACTAACCCTGTAGGTATTTGGTCTTATACCATTGAATCTCCTCAAGGAGGAGATGGAACAATCACACTGACCAGAGAAGGTGACAACTACTCAGGAACTATCGTTAACAGTAGAAATAACCAGGAGACACCTTTGAAAAATGTAAAGCTTGAAGGTAATGGATTGTCCTTTGACTATGAAGCAGCCTTTGGCCCAAATACTAACAATGTCAGTGTACAACTGGTGATCAAAGACAATTCTTTTGAAGGAAGCATGACAATCGGGCAGCTAGGTAGTTTTCCAATAAAAGGCAGCAAAACAGATAAGTAGTTTATTGCTAAAACAAAGTAAACTCAGTTAGTTATCTGACCCTTATCATATTTTCCAGTGACTTTTAGTTCTATTTTTGGAGTATATCCAAAAATAGAACTATGAAGTCCATACTCGTCCCTACAGACTTTTCACTAAACGCCAATACAGCCATTGACTATGCCTGTGAGTTGGCCAGGTCGCTTGGCGCTGAAGTTACTGTTCTGAATATCCATACACCCGCTATTACGCAATATGACGTGGCCAGTGTAATCGTTAAAAACGAATTGGATCGCGCAAAAGAGATTGCTGAGGAAAAACTAGGTGAAATATCAAAAATGATTCAGCAACAATATCAGATCACTTGCAAAACGAGATTTAAAGTAGGGGGTGTTGTTGATTCTATTGAAGACATGATCGAGAAAGAAGAAGCTGACTTCGTGATTATGGGAACACGAGGTGCGAGCGGACTGGGCAAAATTCTCTTTGGAAGCAATACAGCACGTGTAATCGAAAAAGTGGATTGCCCGGTTCTTGCCATACCTGAGGGTTGCACATTTCAAAACCCCAAGAGGATTGTATATGCGACAGATTTTAATAATGCAGAGTTGAATCACCTTGATAAACTGGTTGCTGTTGCCCAATCATTCAATTCAGAATTAATGATGGTGCACATTACAACCGATAAAGAGGCATTGCAATCGGAAGAAATGCTAAAGAGAAATTTTGCGAGGAAAGTTAGTGAACTCACAGACTATAACGCTATCACTTACTTTGCTAAGTACGAAGAGAATATTGTTAGAGCTCTTGACTCCTTTACACAACAGGTACGTGCTGATTGGATAGCTATGCTTACACACAATAGGTCAGGGTTTGAAAAATTCTATAACCCGAGCCTGACAAAAAAAATGGCGTATCAAACTAAAATCCCGTTGCTGGCTATTAAGAATTAGGCTTTTTCAGCCAAGGTTCTGATGAGCTTAACCCGCTCAGGATCAACAGTACGGTATTTATACTCAGCACCAGCATCCTCACCCATAGAAGTTATATGTGGGTTTTTGTATTGCATTACACTGTCATTGAATGTTGTTGCTGAAAAGTGAATCTCTTTCACTTCAGTCGTCTTTACAATTTCGCTCACTGTATTTTCGTTGACCCCTGAACCTGCCATGATAGCAATTCGACCCTCTGCTTTTTTTACCAGTTCAGCAATTAATCCGATACCTTCTATCGCCTTAGGTCGTTGACCTGAGGTAAGAATTCTATTAAAGCCCACTTCGATACAATCTTCTAAAGCTTCAAATGGATCCCTCGTCATGTCAAATGCACGATGACACGTAACCTTTAGCGGCCGGGCTTTGGCAATCAACTCTTTGCATCTCTTTTTATCAATACGGCCGTCCTCCGTAAGTATTCCAAAGACCAAACCATCCACACTTAAACGTTGGCACTGTGAAAGATCGCGTTTCATAATATGGAATTCATAATTATTATAACAGAAGTCACCGCCACGAGGGCGCAGCATGACAAACACATCCATGCTGATGTTTTGACGCACCTGTTCAATCACTCCAAAAGAAGGAGTGGTTCCTCCCTCTGCAGGATTGTCGCAAAGCTCAATACGGTCAGCTCCTCCCTCCTGTGCCCTAAGGGCAGAATCGATATTATAAACAACTACCTCGCAAGTCATTGTCAGAACCTTTGATACACACTGATTTTATGATTTCTATGATAATTGCGAAATTTAGTAATTCTATGATCAAAGGAAGTATACAAATACAGAGACATCACAGAAAAGGTGATCGGTTGCGCAATGAAAGTTCATAATATCAGCGAGATCAATTCATCAGTGTGGATCAGCGGTTCTGACTAATAGTAGCTTTTCGCCTCAAACAACTTATTGGGAATCTCCGGAGAATAAACTGCATAAGTAAATCCCTTCTGCAATGCGTAGGCACCATAAGCACCTTTTTTATTAATGGCTAAGAAGCCAACCTGAATATTTTTTGAGTTCTCAGGTTGATTCTTTACAATTCTTTTTACTGCTATTTCACAAGCTTCTTGTGGTGAGTTTCCTTGTCGCATCAACTCCACTACCAGGTGAGAGCCTACTATTCGTATTACTTCCTCCCCCACTCCTGTAGATGTTGCCGCTCCAATTTCATTGTCAACAAATAATCCTGCACCAATGATGGGCGAGTCCCCTACTCTTCCCCGCATTTTATAAGCCATACCACTTGTGGTGCAACCTCCGGAAATATTATCATTCGCATCCATGGCCACCATACCAATGGTATCGTGGTTTTCAATATTGGCGATGGGCTTATACTCAGAAGTTTTCAACCATTCTTTCCAGGCCGCTTCAGATTCTTTTGTCAATAAATTTTCCTTTTGAAAACCTTTTTCTAATGCAAACTGCAATGCACCATCACCGACCAGCATCACATGGGGCGTATCTTCCATTACTTTCCTCGCCACAGAAATAGGATGTACAATATGTTCAAGGCAAACCACAGCGCCACAATTGGCATTCTCGTCCATGATACATGCATCCAATGTCACCTTGCCTTCACGATCAGGGAGTCCACCCAGCCCCACAGTGTTTTCTGTGGGATCTCCTTCAGGTACCTGAACTCCTTTTTCAATAGCATCCAGTGAGCGACCCTTGGCAGACAATATTTTCCATGCCTCCTTATTGGCTTCAATACCAAAATTCCAGGTGGATACCACAATCGGTTTCGAAACAAAATCATCTCCTTCCGTTGCACATGATTTAATAAAAGGTAATGCTGATAGTGCAGCGGCACCAAAGCCAATAAATTTTCTTCGCGAGGTCTTCATATAAAAAGTTAGTCGATTATTCGTCTGCCAAAACGGAAACGTTTCAGGTAATATTTAGAATACAGATCTGTTTCGATTACACCCAGTGAGGTGGAAGCATGGATAAACTTTACATCCTCCTTTCCTCTCACCTCAGTAACCATACCCACATGGGTAACCACCCTCCTTTTTTTGCCAGTAGCAAAAAAAACAAGATCACCTTTTTTCAATTGCTTCATTTTAATTTTTTCACCCATCAGCGCCTGGTCTGCGGACTGCCGGGGCAAGGAAAGATTGATGGTGCGAAAGGAATTAATTAACAAACCGGAACAATCCATACCGGATCGTGTGGTGCCTCCCCATTTATAAGGTGTACCTGTGTAAGTTCTGGCTGTTTGTATCACCTGATCAATTTGTTGATCTCTTAATTTTGCCCTGCGCGATGCCGCACACCCCGAAATCAGAATAAAAAGGAGAATAAAAACCCCGAGCCTTTGAAAAGAGAATTGCGTAATTTTGGGCTTTCCAGATGAATACACAATCCAAAGATACATAATTTGATGGCTTACGAGAAGGAAACTGGGGTGTTAGATTCAACCGTACAGAATGAGGAAATCATTAAGAAACTCACCTCCATTGTAGGCGAGGAAAATCTTTTTACGGACCAAGATCGACTGGCCGAGTATGGTCATGACAAAACGGAAGATTTGGTATTTCTACCCGATGTGGTACTGAGACCCGGTACCACACAGGAAGTGAGTGAAATATTAAAAATTTGTAACCAGCATAAAATCCCCGTTACCCCACGCGGGGCGGGTACTGGATTAGCTGGAGGAGCGCTCCCCGTACAAAAGGGTGTAATTCTTTCAATGGAGCGGTTCAATATGATTTTGAATATCGATGAACTGAATCTGCAGGCCACTGTAGAACCGGGAGTGATCACAGAGGTTTTCCAAAACACAGTTAAAGAGAAAGGGCTTTTTTATCCACCTGATCCTGCAAGTAAAGGCTCCTGCTTTTTGGGCGGCAACCTGGCCAACAATTCAGGTGGACCTAAAGCGGTGAAATATGGGGTAACGCGCGACTATGTACTCAACATGGAAGTAGTGTTGCCCACAGGAGAAATTATTTGGACAGGTGCCAATGTGATGAAGAACTCTACCGGCTATAACCTTACTCAACTCATGTGTGGAAGTGAAGGAACGCTGGGAGTGATTACTAAAATTGTGTTTAAACTCCGTGGGTACCCACAAAAGAATGTGTTGTTGCTCATTCCTTTTACCACCAATGAAGAAGCTTGTAAAGCTGTTGCCGCTATCTTTATTGAAGGCATCACTCCTTCAGGGATGGAATTTTTTGAAAGAGAAGCCGGAGTAAAAACAATCGAGTATTGTGAAAAGGTTTTAAATAGCCCTGTCACTACGCAACTGCCGGAAAACATGGGAGCCTATCTGCTGTGCGAATTGGATGGCAACGATGAAGATGTGTTGATGAAAGATGCGGAACGTGTAATGGCCGTAGTGGAAAGATTTGAGATCGGAGAAGTTTTGTTTGCCGACAGCACGTTGCAAAAGGAAGAACTATGGAAAGTACGAAAAAATATATCCCCTGCTGTTAATTGGAAAACAGTTACCAAATCGGATGATGTGGTGGTGCCTAGATCTCAATTACCAAAACTGATAACAGGTATAAAAGAAATTGGCAAACAATATGATTTTAACACGGTGTGTTTTGGACATCTGGGAGATGGTAATCTGCATGTCAATTTTCTGAGAGAGGAGATCAGCGATCACGACTGGGAAACGAAGGTACCGGAAGGAATTGGAGAAGTGTTTAAATTGGTGGTTAGTCTGGGAGGTACGCTATCCGGAGAGCATGGTGTTGGAATCACCAAACGACCCTACATGTCCATCGCTATGGACGAAGTGAATCTCAATCTGATGAGGGGAATAAAAAAAGTATTCGATCCCAATGGCATATTGAATCCTGGAAAAATATTTTGAGTGACCTTTCCCTTTTCCCAACTTCACTAACCTTCCTTTAATGTGTGTGGTATAACCGGAGTATTTGCGTTTAACCTGGTTGGCAAGTTCAGCATGATCAATGTAACTGCCGCCACACAGGCTTTGGCAAAACGTGGTCCGGATTTCCAGGATATCTATACCGATGGTTTTGTTGGACTGGGCCATCGCAGGCTTTCCATCATTGATACAAGTGATGCCGGCAATCAACCCATGTGGGACGAAAGCGGAAGGTATTGTATTATTTTTAACGGAGAGGTTTTCAATTTCAAGGAATTGAAATCTGCCCTGCAATCCAAAGGTGTTTCCTTTCGATCTGAATCCGACACGGAGGTTCTTCTTCAGCTTTACATCCGCGAAAAGGAAAACTGTCTCCACCAACTCAATGGTTTCTTTTCCTTTTGCATTTACGATAAACAGGAGCAATCTTTTTTCCTGGCCAGAGATCGGTATGGCATCAAACCTTTGCTGTATCTGATCGATGAGGATAAGTTTTTGTTTGCCTCAGAGATGAAAAGCATGTTGTGTTATGGAATTGACAAAACCATTGATTACACCTCACTCCATTCCTACCTTCAGCTCAACTACACCCCAGCGCCTCACACCATTTTCACTCACGTTAAAAAATTGAGTCCCGGACATTATATGAAAGTGGCCAAAGGGAAGATGGAAACACATTCCTACTATGATATTCCATTTTCGAAGGACCAGATCAATCGAAGGATATCTTACGAACAAGCGAGAACTAAATTCCAGGACTTGCTGGAAGCCTCCGTACAACGCAGATTAATTGCTGATGTTCCTCTGGGTTCCTTTTTAAGCGGAGGTTTGGATTCATCAGTAGTGGCAGGCCTGGCAAGTAAACACCAACCTGACCTCCACACGTTTAGTATTGGGTTCAAAGACGAACCTTTCTTTGATGAGACGGACTACGCGCGGTTGGTCGCCAAACATTTCAACACGGAACATACTGTATTTTCATTAACGAATAACGATCTATACGAACACGTTCATGATATACTGGACTACATCGATGAACCTTTTGCTGATTCTTCTGCCATTGCAGTCTACATCTTAAGCAAAGAAACACGCAAGCATGCTACCGTTGCACTTTCTGGAGATGGCGCTGATGAACTGTTAGCGGGTTACAACAAACATGAAGCAATGTATCGCATGTTGTATCCTGGTTTTAAAGAAAATCTTGTTGGTAGCCTAAGTGGGCTTTGGAAAGCACTCCCCCACTCGCGCAATAACCCAATGTTTAATAAGTTCAGGCAATTGAATCGGTTTGCGCAAGGCATGAAGCTGGATGTCAAAGAAAGATACTGGCATTTAGCGGGATTTGCCACTGAACTGGAATCTCTTCAATTATTCTCACCTGCTGCTTTGGAACAATTAAAACAGCAACAATACCAGGCAAGGAAAAATGAAATATTAAAAACAGTAGGCTCAGGATCAATGAATGAAGTCCTGTTAACAGATATGAAGTTGGTGCTACCCAATGATATGCTTACCAAAGTTGATCTCATGTCAATGGCAAATAGTCTTGAGGTGCGCTCTCCATTTTTAGATTACGAACTGGTTAACTTCATTTTCAGTCTTCCAGAAGATTTTAAGATCAACACTTCCATAAGAAAAAGAATCGCTCAGGATACTTTCAAAGAAATGCTACCGGCAAAGCTTTACAATAGACCAAAAAAAGGCTTCGAAGTTCCCCTTCTAAAGTGGTTTAGAGGAGAAATGAAATCGATGATCACAGATGATTTGCTTTCAAAATCTTTTATTGAAGAACAAAACATCTTTAACTACATTGAAATAGCAAAACTAAAAAAACAACTATTCTCTTCTAACCCTGGTGATGTTCACGCGCGAGTTTGGGGATTGATTGTATTTCAATGGTGGTGGAAGAAATCACTCGTCAGCAAATAGTCGTTAGTCTCAATAAAGAATAAGTTATGAAAAATTTATTGCGCTTTGAAGAATTAGCCCTTTTCGCTCTGGCCATTTACCTCAATTCTTTCCTGCCCTTTCCTACCTGGCTGTTCTGGGCATTGTTTCTTGTACCCGATATCGGCATGCTGGGTTATTTGGTGAATGTAAAAGTTGGTGCTTTCACCTATAACTTACTGCATCACAAAGGGGTTGCCATAGCTTGCTACTTTCTCGGTTACTATCTTGTCATTCATGAGCTCACCTTTGTAGGTGTATTGTTACTTGGACATAGTTCATTTGACAGGATATTCGGTTACGGGCTCAAGTACACCGATGCCTTTAAGCACACTCATTTGGGAATAATTGGTCGGAGAGGATAGCCTTAAGCTTTCTTCTGCTCCTTCGACCACATATCGCGCAATGTGGTCGTACGATTAAAAACCAGTTTGTCTTTCGTGGAATCGAGATCCATGCAAAAATAACCGATACGCATAAACTGGAAGCGGTCTTCTGCTTTTGCATTTACCAGTTCAGGTTCTGCATAAGCGTGTTGCACTTTCAAGGATTCTGGATTCAGGTGATTCGTAAAATCATCTTCGATAGCTCCGAGGTCTTCGGTATTGAATAATCGATCGTACAATCTTACCTCTGCAGGAACGGCATGTTTGGCGCTGACCCAGTGGATAACCCCTTTCACTTTTAATCCTGAATTATCTGATCCGCTTTTACTTTCCGGAAAATAAGTACAACGCAGTTCTTCCACCTCTCCGCTCGCATTCCTGATCACCTCATCACACTGAATAATATAAGCACTTTTCAGTCGTACCATACCACCCGGAAACAACCGGAAATATTTTTTGGGAGGGTTCTCCATAAAATCATCTCTCTCAATGTAGAGTTCATTACAGAATGGAAGGTTTCTGGACCCTGCCGTATCATCTTCAGGGTTATTTTCACTGGGAAGAAATTCTTCCTTACCACTTTCGTAGTTAGTGATCACCACTTTAATAGGATCAAGCACCATCATGCGCCTCAATGCAATCTTATTTAAGTGATCCCTCACACAAAACTCCAATAGGCCAAAGTCAATCAAGTTATCCCGCTTCGCTACCCCTATTCGCTCACAGAAATCACGTATGCTCTCAGGGGTAAAACCTCTTCTTCTCATGGCACTGATGGTAGGCATGCGTGGATCATCCCAGCCATTCACATGCTTCTCATTGACCAGCAGAAGCAACTTGCGCTTGCTCATCATGGTATAGGTCATGTTGAGTCTCGCAAACTCGTATTGCTTTGAAGGAAAAATTTCCAGTTTCTCAATAAACCAATCGTACAATTCCCGATGAGGCACAAACTCCAGCGTACAAATACTGTGGGTCACGCCTTCAATGGCATCGCTCTGCCCGTGTGCAAAATCATACAGCGGGTAGATACACCATTTGTCAGCGGTTCGGTGATGGTGAGCATGTTTGATTCGATACAAAACAGGATCCCGCATGAGCATATTGGCATGTTTCATATCAATCTTGGCCCGAAGCACCTTTGCCCCATCTTTATACTTGCCCTCCTTCATTTCTTCAAAGAGTTTTAAATTCTCTTCGACAGAACGATTCCTATATTTATTATCAGTTCCATGTTTTGTAGGAGTGCCTTTTTGCAATGCAATCTCCTCACTGGTACTGTCGTCCACATACGCCAATCCCTTATTGATAAGGTCAACTGCAAAGTCGTATAATTGGTCGAAGTAATCAGAAGCATACAGTTCATTGGCCCATTCGAACCCCAACCACCTCACATCGCTTTTGATGCTATCGACATATTCTGTTTCTTCCGTTATCGGATTAGTATCATCAAAGCGGAGATTCGTCTTTCCATTGTAATCCTTTGCCAATCCAAAGTTGAGACAAATGCTCTTGGCGTGACCCAGATGTAAGTATCCATTGGGCTCGGGAGGGAAACGGGTGATGATCTGTTGATACTTTCCTGACTTTAGGTCTTTCTCAACAATCTCTTCTATAAAATTAAGCCCTTTTTCGTTCGCCATGTTGTCTAAATAGATTGAGGTGCAAATCTAGGCAGGGTTACCTAAACATAATATCTTAGGAAGGCTTTTTATCTAACTTATAAACTTTACACAAGCACCTGAACCTGAATTATTACTAACATATCGTCCCTACGGGACTTTTGATACTCATTGGATTTTTACCGACATATCGTCCCTACGGGACTTACACCAATTTTCGTCCCTTTTCACAGGGAGCAAAAGCAAAATTTATTACCATCATTCCGTTTGCTGGGACTTACCACATCTTTCGCCCTAATTCACAAGAAGCAAACAAGATACTTTATTGAAACAACCATAGAGAAAAAACTAATCCCATTTTAAGAGACAAATTGATCAGGCACAGTTGTTGGTAAACTTCCCCCAACCACGTCTCGTAGAGACGAAAAAGATCGGTAACAACTAAATGCTAAGGACTAGAGTCCCATAGGGACGGGATATCGAAAACTATTCAAAGGAAAGGTGGGCGAGTAACAAATATCATCCATACGGGACTTTAGTGCATACTATTTATTACCATCGATCCGTCCCTAAGGGACTTACTTTAAAAAGGATATTGGCCTGATCAATGGTTGATATTTCACTCAAACCAAAACGTTAAGTCTCGTAGAGACAATAGATCGGTAACAACTAAACGCTTGAAGCCCGAGTCCCGTAGGGACGGGATATCGAAAACTATTCAAAAGAATGGTGGGCGAGTAACAAATATCATCCTACGGAACTTTAGTGCATACTATTTATTACCATCGATCCGTCCCTACTGGACATACTTTATATAGGATATTGGCCTGATCAATGGTTGATATTTCACTCAAACCAAAACGTTAAGTCTCGTAGAGACAATAGATCGGTAACAACTAAATGCTTGAAGCCCGAGTCCCGTAGGGACGGGATATCGAAAACTATTCAAAAGAATGGTGGGCGAGTAACAAATATCATCCCTACGGGACTTTCAGTGCATACTGGTTTATTACCATCGTTTACCATCGTTGCGTCCCTATGGGACTTACTTTAAAAAGGATATTGGCCTGATCAATGGTTGATATTTCACTCAAACCAAAACGTTAAGTCTCGTAGAGACGATAGATCGGTAACAACTAAAATGCTAAGGACTAGAGTCCTGTAGGGACGGGATGTTGAAAACTATTCAAAAGAATGGTGGGCAATAACCTATCAACCCTATGAGACTTTGGATAAACTTTGGATATTTATTGCCAATATCCATCCCTACGAACTCCGGAACTCAGGTCAAGTATTTCAAAAATGAGATAGGGGTGAGTCGAAAAAATATATACATTAAAGCATTGTAAGGGCTAAATGTAAACACAATGGCAAACACTTACACACAAATTCATATTCACGCAGTCTTTGTAGTAAAATATCGCGCTGGAACAATTCTAAATGAGTGGAAAGAGGAGCTTTACAAATACATAACCGGAATAATTCAATCCCATAACCACAAGCTTTTAATAATAAATGGGATGCCCGATCATGTTCACATACTATTTGGTATGCGTCCAACGCAGTCGCTCTCCGATCTTATGCAGGATATTAAAGGAAGTTCTTCAAAATGGATTAACGAAAATAGACTTACAAAATATCATTTTGAATGGCAACAAGGATATGGAGCATTTTCCTATAGCAGGTCTGAGCTTCAAAATGTAATCACCTACATCCAAAATCAGGAAATACATCACAAGACAAAAACCTTTTAAGAGGAATATACTGACTTATTGAATGATTTTTCAATCCAATACGATGAAAAATTCCTTTTCAAGTCATTAGAATAAGCAGTTTACATCCAATTTCACAGAAAGCTCAATTGTAAGCCTCTTCATCTTATTTATCTTCTATCGTCCTTGGATCAGGATTTGTTTTGATCACATTCTCTTTCGGAGGTGTTGCATTCGGTAAATCACAAGGGTGGCTTTTTTTATGTTGATTCTTGGCAAGGTGAAGTAGAAATCTTTTTATTGTAATAAGTTAGAATTATTTCCAAATATCTGAGTAAGGAATCATATAAATTCCTTATCTCGTCTGCTGGAAATAAGTACAATAACGATTGAGTTAATTATACCACACTGCATACCTTTTCCTTCTCAACTCCAATGCAAGCTGCTCTTCCATCTCGAGCGCTTCAGCCCGGGTTTTCATGGGGTCGATATGATTGTAGAGGCTGGGGCGCAGGTACCGTCCGTACTTTTGCACAATATTAGACGACAATTTATGACCCTTTTTGTTTCGGTACCCCGATCGGTGTTGCTCAAATCGTTCCTGTGGTGTTTTGCTGGTCATGCCCACATACAGACACTCCAACACCCCATTGAACTGGGGGTTGGCCATCCGAAATTTTGCATTTTCGGTAAATACCTTTCTGGATAATTCAATGACGTAGACTACGTAAGCCAACTCGTTCGGTTTATGTCTTTACTATATTGTGATGGTTTCCAGATGCACAAGCTGCTTAAGAATAAAGGATAGACCTTTTTCACAATTTCAATTTATGTATGTCTCTGCTATTTGGCCTTCTTCAAATTAAAATAATAGCTATTCAACTCATCCGAGTTGCTCTCGATAATATCAAGCCTGCCATCTCCATTCAAATCAACCATCATGATGTCGTAGGTATCGAATGCATTTTTACTGAGTTGAATTTCAGTCCACGTCTTTCCCTCCTTGCTGTTCAAAAAAACTGTATTCGGTTCACCCGCATTGCCAACAACGATATCATCAAAACCGTCCAGGTCTAAATCACCGATTGCTACTGCATAGGAATTGCTTTTACCCGTATCAAACTCTACGCTGTTGGTTAATTTCATGGACGGATCGCCAAAGTAAATTCGGTTCGGCTCTCCGATGTTCGCAGTGACAATATCCAGGTGTCCGTCTTTATTCAAATCGGCAATAGCTACAGATCGGGTGTTGTCCTTTCCAGTGCCAAAAGGAATTCTTTTGGAAAAATCCAAATGACCATCATTCAGGTAAATGAAATTTTGTTGTTCATCTCGGTTGGCCAGCACCAGGTCATTGTGCCCATCTTTATTCATATCAGCTACTTCTACATCTATGGTAGAGTCGTCTTTCGTGCCGAAACTTATCACCTCCTCAAAATTTCCCTTGCCATCGTTAAGGCATATCTGGTTTTCGCGTCCCCTGTTGGTGATGAGAATATCAATGTCTCCATCTTTGTCAATATCCGCTACCGTGATATTTCTGGTAGGCGCATAGGGTTCTCCAAATCCAGTTCCTTTCGTAAAATTTCCCTTGCCATCGTTCACGAAAATAAAATTGGGTGCCATGTCATTCCCAACGGCTACATCCAGATCACCATCTCCATCAAAATCAGCCAACTCCGTAGCATAACTGGTTTCACTTTCGTCACCCAAAGGTTTAGATACCGTAAAAATACCTTTACCATTATTGATGAACACCCGATTCTGTCCCGGCCAATGTCTTCCGTTGGCCACAATGGCATCCATGTCGCCATCGTTGTCAATATCTCCCACCCCGATGGAGGCAGTTCGTTCTTTTAAGGTGCCCAATATCAACCTGTCAGTGGTTCGGAATTGTATGTCCTGACCGTAACCGAGATAAGGCACTAATAACAGTAAGGCAAGCTGAAGCTTCATATCCTGTGCATTTACTCAAATGTACTTTTTTTGATTGTGTTTTTCAGATAGCTATTCTTTTCGATGGTGAAGAATAGAAGAACACCTACGAGGCGAAGAATGTCAAAGCTTACCCTTTCATGATCACCCTAAAGTAGCTGGGTATAGGAGCTTCAAAGGTGAGTTGTTGTTTCGAGAAAGGATGTGAAATGGTAAGCGTGGTGGCATGTAGCGCCAGGCGTTTGATTCCCATTTTTCCTTTGCCGTACAATTTGTCCCCTGCTACGGCATGTCCCAACTCAGCAAGGTGCACACGAATCTGATGTTTCCTACCCGTGAACAATTGGATCTCCAATAAGCTGAAGTTTCCTGTTTCCTTAATGACTTTGTATCCCGTCTCTGCCAGCTTACCCTTTGTAGTGTCCTCGGTGGAGAATACTTTATAGACAGTGCTCTCCAGCAAATAAGAAGAAACAGTGCCTTCTCTTTCTTCTAATTTTCCATGAACAACAGCCGTATAGGTTTTGGTAAAGTTGGCCCATTCGGTCTGCAAGTATTGTTTGGCTTTCTCACTTTTGGCAAAAACCAAAACCCCTGAAGTATCCTGATCCAGGCGATGAACGATATACACCCTTTTGTGCGATTTGGGATTGCCCTTTTGCACATAGTCGTTTAGAATAAAGTGCGCGGTATTTTCCCGTTCTCCGGCCGAACTGATGGTAAGCAGTCCATTGATTTTATCCACCACGAGGATATCCATATCTTCATAAAGAATGGTGAGGCCTTTCGGTGCATATTTTTTAGGAGGCCTTTTAAAATCCTTTTCCTTTCCACTCGGTGATGAATTTTTATCCATAGGAGTACTGTGGGTTATTGGGTGAGGTGTGTGCCCAAAGGTAACTCGTTTTAAGGGAATGGTATGGGTTTTAATTGAACCAGGCTAATTTCTTTCCACAGCTGCTGTTGGGGTTCTTCCGCCTGTTTCGTTGGGTGAAAAATACCAGCGAAGGCTTAGGAGGCATTGTGACCTACGCTGAAGTTACAATACCAGGTACTAGTGATACGATGGCAACCCCTGTCCGTACACAAACATACGCTGAAGTTACAGTGTTAATGGGCGAAGCTACGGTGGCCTACGCTGAAGTTACAGCATCAGGTGCAATTGATACCATGGCAAACCTTCTTTCTACACAAGCATACGCTGAAGTGGCGGTATCAGGTTCAGGTGTTGCAATAGCAGCTCCTCCCCGTACACAAGCACACGCAGAAGGTGCAGTGTTAAGGGGCAAAGCTACGGTGGCCTACACTGAAGTTACAGTATCAGGTGCAGTTGATACCATGGCAATCTTTCTTTCTACATAAGCATACGCTGAAGTGGCGGTATCCGGTATCAGGTGATACGATAGCAACCCCTCTCTGCACACAAGCCCTTGTTGGTGTTCTTCACCAACATGCCTGATGGCTGGCAAGTCGCATTTGCACATCACCTTAAGTTTATAATATTTGGGATTATCCAATACCACTTTCATTTTATTCTTGAAATTTGTCAACTTTATGCCATAAGCGGGAGTAGCTCAGTTGGTAGAGCATCAGCTTCCCAAGCTGGGGGTCGCGGGTTCGAATCCCGTTTCCCGCTCATACTACGAAGCCCATGTTGGTGTTCCAACATGCCTGGTGGCTGACAAGTCACATTTGTCTATTACCTCTAATTTTATAATATTTTGGGATTATCAAATAGCTACTTTCACCTTGTTCGTTGATGAAGAACACCAACGAAGGCTTAGAAGGTTAAGGATAGGTGAATACGAACTTATCCTGACCTGAATCAAATTGAATATTTATTTTATTCGTTTTAAGCCGTTCTTTTTGGGCTGGATCATTCAACTGGATATGATATTCAATGGATCTACCCACTTGTGGTAAGGTAAAATAATAAGGCGACTCAATGGGCTCCATATCCTCCTTGAAAAAAAGAGACAAAGATGTTTTAGGAAATACTTCCGTAGTTACTTCGCTCAACTCATTATTTTCCCATTGATAAAACCTGGGTGTATCGCCACTAATTATATGCGTTATCTCATCCAATCCATATCTATTCAAAGCGATCAGGTAGGACTTATCGGATTTTCGAAATAGAGCCACCTCTGTATAGGAGAGGGTTCCACCTCCCGTGCCCTCATCTTCAATTTGGATATACCCATTTTTAATATCTACAATGGAAGGATAGTGGCGTACGGCATCCAACGACCCCTCATAATTGAATTCACTGCCCGCATCTTCGATACAAACCCATTTGTCACCTCGTTCTAACAATACAAACGGATCAATCATTCCCTTCCACCGCAATAAATTAAAATAATCAACAACCGTTTTAGGATCCGTGAGGGGTGGATCGCCTATTTCATCCACCGTTACAGGAGTTGCTTCTTCAGGAGGGGGTGTATCTGTACTTTCGTCCGACTCAGATTTTGGCGAAGCGCAAGACACAATAAAAACCAATAGCAGCAGAAAACTGATTTTCATAGAAGATAAAACTAGTGAATTACTCAGATACAAAGCAAGTGCTAGCCATGTTGGTGAAGCACACCAACGAAGACTAAGGAGACTTAAGCCAGTGGGGAGGCTGATTGAAGGACTTAGATGAGGCTGAAAATATTCTTTCGAAAACCGAATTACTGAATTATAAAACGGTATACCTTTGCGAATGTTTAGCTGATAAGAGGCGCAAATAAGCTAATAACAAATCGAAGCACTAGTTAAGTGTATTCATACAACCGCAAATGGCAAGTTATCTCAAGAGTGTCTTTACGTATTTCCTATTTGCACTTTTAGTATTGAATTTTGAATCTGCTAGCGCACAAAAGGGAGGTTTTCATCAAGGCTATATTGTGACACTTGATAATGATACAATAAAGGGTTTCGTTAAGAACCTTAATTCTTTTCCCTACAGAATTCTCACCAATATAAAATTCAAATCCTCAAACAAAGCAAAGGTATGGACATACGAACCTTCACAGCTAAAATCCTACAAGATTATAAACGATCTATATGAATCAAGGCGTTTAAACAGCATTCCAATATTTGTAAGATTGGTGGCAAGCGGAAATGTCAATCTTTATGAAATTACCACCTCAGGGATGTACAACAACCCAACTGGTGGATCTTACATGAGAAAATCTACTAGCCATTATCTGAAAAGGAAAGATGAAGATAATCTTTTTAAAATAGCAGGACCCCATTTCAAAGAACGACTGTGTAATTATTTCAATGATGCACCTAGCATTTGTCAAAAAATAATGAATGGTGAGTATCGAAAGAAGAATGTTTCTCAAATCGTTGCAGAATATAATAGCGTGGATTCAACAGACAGAACAAATACCTTGGGGATTTCTCATGTCTATTCAAAAGGTTTTTCATTTGGTGTGAAAGGCGGAGCAAACCTAAGTCGGCTTGTATACCGCCATCAGCCTGTTGGGCTCATTGGTTTGGGCGACAATTACGAGTTTGGCACACACTTCGGAGTATTCTTTCACAACAGGCTATCTGACAAATTCTCATTAATACCAGAAATTCAATATATCAGCAAAAGATCCAATTTAAATGGAGTTGAAATACCACTTATCATATCCTATTCCATAGAGGATCGTTTTAATATTGAGGCTGGCCCCAATTTTCAATTGTTATTTCGCTCGACAGCGAAGAAGATCAACGCAATTGAAGATATTAATAATGTTCCAGCTGACTATGGGCTTAATGTGGGGCTGAGAATCAAATTCTCAGATAGACTTTCGTTGTCGTGTAGGTACTACCATGGCCTGAGAGACATTTTTGCTTGGTATGATAATGGTGGCCTCCGTCTGAGCACATCTGGATATGATCGAAATATTCAAATTTCAACATATTTCAACATCACAAAAAGCAGGTGATGTTCTATTGCCCATGTTTGGTGTTCTTCACCAACATGCCTGCTACTTTCACCTTGTTCGTTGGTGAAGAACACCAACGAAGACTTACACCCTCACTCCCGAGTAAGATTTTCATTAGTATTATCTAGTACTGAAAATATTGTCAATTGGCTCTATATTGGAATCCTATAAACTTTCCCCATAATCCTATAACAACCATTTTGTCCAAAAATCCGTATCTTAGCGTATTGAATAACACATGAAAGCCCTAAAAACCATACTAAAAGCTATTTTAATGATCCCTTTGGGTTTTTTGATGGCTGCCTTCGTGCTGTTTATTCCAGTCATTCCCTACAAGTGGATCAATAACAGGTATTTCACAAAAGCTCAATCTTGAAAGCCCTAAAAACCATATTTTCAGCCTTTTTAGCCCTCATCGTGGTGGTGTCGTCTTTTCACCTCACCATCGATAAGCACATTTGCATGGGCCGGGTACAAAGCGTGGCCATCCTACAGGATGCCCCTTCCTGTGGTATGGAAATGATGGCAGCAGTGGGTATGGAGGCAATGGAAGATTGCTGTAAAACCGAACAAACCGTTATTAAAGGCAATGAGCACCAGGCAAAAGTTTTAAAACCCGTTGCTGTTGAGTACCAAGGCGTATGGGTAGCCACCCTTTCTCATGTAATCGAAACCTTAGACCTCAAAGCCAGTGTTACTTACCCTGCGCACCTCACTTACAAGCCCCCTTTGATTGAAAGAGAAATTCCTATTCTCATTCAGTCCTTCCTTATCTGATCAATTATTGAATTAGTTACATCCGCTTTTTGAAAAGGCAGGGTGTGTTAAGCTGTTGCTTATTATCTATTTTCAATTGATTGATCTATGTTAAATAAAATCATTCGTTACTTTCTCGAGAACAAGTTTGTCACTTTTCTAATTCTTATTGTCTTCATCGGCTGGGGTTTGGTTACAGCTCCGTTTGGTTGGAACACCGGTTTCCTTCCCTCCGATCCCGTGCCCGTAGATGCCATCCCCGATCTGGGTGAAAACCAGCAGATCGTGTTTGCTGATTGGCCTGGGCGGAGTCCACAGGACATTGAAGATCAGGTCACCTATCCGCTCACTACTTCCTTGTTGGGGATTCCCGGAGTAAAATCCGTGCGATCCACTTCCATGTTTGGGTTCGCCAGTATCTACATCATCTTCGATGAACAGACAGAATTCTACTGGTCGCGGTCTCGCATTTTAGAAAAACTCAATTCACTGCCTGCAGGACTTTTGCCTGATGACGTGCAACCTGCTCTGGGTCCGGATGCCACCGCGCTGGGTCAGGTCTATTGGTACACCCTGGAGGGGCGCGACCCGCAAGGCAATGTCACAGGTGGTTGGGATTTGCACGAGATCAGAAGTGTCCAGGACTTTTATGTGAAGTACGGGCTCAATGCCGTGGAGGGAGTTTCGGAAGTGGCAAGTATCGGAGGCCTGGTAAGGGAGTACCAGGTGGATGTAAACCCTGATGCACTGAAAGCCTACAACATCGGACTGGACATGGTGATGATGGCCGTGAAAAATTCTAACCGTGACGTAGGTGCGCAAACCATCGAGATCAACAAAGTAGAATACCTGGTACGTGGTCTCGGTTACATCAAAAGTATCGAGGACCTGGAGAAAGCAGTGGTGACTGTAAACAACAACGTGCCCGTGCGACTCAAAGACATCGCGAATGTGACGCTTGGCCCTGCCACCCGAAGGGGTTTGTTGGACAAAGACGGAGCAGAGGTAGCTGGTGGCGTGGTAGTCGCACGCTATGGTTCCAACCCGTTGGCCGTCATCAATGGAGTAAAAGCCAAGATCAAAGAAATTGCACCCGGTCTGCCCAAGAAAGTATTGGATGATGGAACGGTGAGTCAGCTCACCATCGTACCCTTTTATGACCGCACCCAGCTTATCAAAGAAACCATTGGCACACTGGAAGAGGCACTCACACACGAGGTGCTCATCACCATCATTGTGGTGATCATGTTGGTGTTGAATCTACGCGCTTCCTTATTAATTTCAAGTTTGCTACCCGTAGCGGTATTGATGACTTTCATCATTATGCGTTACTCCGGTGTAGATGCAAATATTGTGGCGCTATCCGGTATTGTCATAGCTATCGGGGTGATGGTGGATGTAGGTATTGTGTTTGTAGAAAATATTATCCGGCATCTGGAGTTTGAAGAAAATAAAAATGCAAAAGGCCTTCAATTGCTGGAGGTGGTATACAAAGCCACCGCTGAAGTTTCCAGTGCTGTTGCCACCGCACTGGCTACCACTGTAGTAAGTTTTCTTCCTGTGTTTTTTATGGAAGCTGCCGAAGGAAAATTGTTCAAGCCATTGGCGTTCACCAAAACGTTTGCACTGCTCGCTACCTTTGCCCTGGGTATTGCCATCCTGCCCACGTTGGCTCACCTTGTCTTCTCCATCGACTACAACAAAAAACGCATCCGCAGGTTTTGGAACATCATCATCATTGCAACCGGCATCCTGTTATCGCTTTACGCGAAGATGTGGTTGCCGCTGGCACTGGTATTGATTGGTGTCAACAACTTATTTGAAAATCGTTGGCCAGAAAAGTATACATCGTTCCCCAACTATATCAACATCGCCATCATGGTGCTGATCTCCTCTTTTTACCTCACCACTGCATGGCTGCCGTTGGGCGCTCAAAGCTTACTGATTGTGAATTATCTGTTTGTACTGGTGCTGATGGCAAGCATACTGGGGGCACTCATGTCGGTTGTTTACTTCTATGAACCTATTCTTAAATGGTGTTTGATCAACAAAAGAAAGTTTTTATTGCTTCCCGTTGTCACCATTTTATTCGGAGTTTTATCATGGATAGGTTTTAACAAAACTTTTGGATTCATCGCCAAAGGATTTGATCTGGTCTCATGGAATGTGCGCACTACTTCCCTGTGGTCTACTATGTCTCATGCCTTCCCTGGAATTGGCAAGGAATTTATGCCCAGCTTAAACGAAGGAAGCTTTCTATTGATGCCTACCTCTATGCCCCATGCCGGAGTGGAGCAAAGTACCGAAGTGGTTCAGCAACTCGATATGCGTCTTGCAGCTATTCCAGAGGTAGAACTGGCTGTAGGGAAAATGGGGCGTGCAGAATCTGCATTGGATCCTGCCCCTATTTCCATGTATGAAAATATAATCAACTACAAACCCGAGTTCGTAGTGGATGAACAGGGTCATCGTGTCACCTTCCGCACAGATGACAAGGGTCGCTTCCTGCTGAGTAACCAACAGAAACTCACCAATGAAGAAGCACTGGCACTTGGCATTGACACTCAACTGTTGATTCCGGATGAAGATGGCAAGTATTTCCGCAACTGGAGGGCTCATATTAAAAGTCCAGATGACATCTGGAATGAGATTGTGCGTGTTGCCAAAATCCCGGGAGTAACGTCAGCACCGAAATTGCAGCCCATCGAAACACGATTGGTGATGTTGCAAACCGGTATGCGCGCGCCCATGGGTATTAAAGTGTATGGCCATAACCTGGATGTGATCGAACAATTTGGTATGGAGCTGGAAGCCATTTTGAAACAAGTGCCGTCCGTAAAGGCAGAAGCTGCCTTTGCAGATCGTCTTGTAGGTAAACCCTATCTGCATCTGAATATTGATCGCGATGCCATTGCCCGCTATGGTTTGAGTGTAGAACAATTACAGCAATCCATAGAAACAGCCATTGGCGGTATGAAGATCACCACCACACTGGAAGGACGCGAGCGCTATCCGGTTCGTGTGCGTTATCCACGCGAGCTGCGCGATGATCCGGATAAGATCAAAAAGATTTTGATACCCACACCTACAGGTGTACAAGTGCCGCTGGGTGATCTAGTGAAAATAGAATATTTACGTGGCCCTCAAATGATCAAAAGTGAAGATACTTTTTTGGTAGGTTATGTATTGTTTGACAAACGTGATGGCTACGCAGAAGTAGATGTGGTGAATGAAGCCCAGCGATTTATCCAACAAAAAATTGACAGCAAGGAATTGGTTGTGCCTACCGGTATCAATTACAAGTTTTCAGGTAGCTATGAAAACCAGGTACGAGCTGTAAAAAGATTAGCCATTGTAATTCCGTTGAGTCTACTGGTGATTTTTCTCCTGTTGTTTTTCCAATTCAAAACGGTGATCGCCTCCTCCATACATTTCTCCGGAGTTTTGGTGGCTTTTGCCGGTGGCTTTATCATGCTGTGGCTTTACGGTCAGGATTGGTTTATGAATTTTGGTGTCGCAGGCGTCAACATGCGCGATCTGTTTCAAATGCACACCATCAACTTAAGTGTCGCGGTGTGGGTTGGTTTCATCGCATTGTTTGGTATTGCTACCGATGATGGTGTAATCATGGGAACGTATATCCATCAGGTATTTGAAGAGAAAAAACCAAACACGGTAAATGAAGTGCGTGCCGCAGTGTTGGAAGCTGGAAAGAAAAGAGTGCGTCCTGCCATGATGACGGCCGCCACTACATTGATTGCACTGATACCCGTACTCACCTCCACGGGAAAGGGATCGGATATTATGGGCCCGATGGCGATACCCACTTTTGGTGGTATGGCCATACAACTCATGACCATTTTTGTAGTACCTGTGTTACAGGCGTATTGGAGAGAAACTGTAGTTACCAAAGAATCTAAATCGAACTAATATGAATCGATATACAATTAATCTAATCCTATTCATCGCTTCCATCTCCACAGGATTTGGGCAAGCGTCTTTGGATGAGTACGTGGAGTTTGCCTTGCAAAATAATCCTGGCTTGAAAGCCAGTCATACTGAGTTTGAAGTAGCCATGCAAAAGGTGCCTCAAATGGGAACATTGGAAGATCCCAACCTTCGCGTGTCTGCCTTTGGGCAAATGGTAGAAACCCGAACGGGTGCACAGATGCTCAATTTATCCCTGGAGCAAATGTTTCCCTGGTTTGGAACCCTGAAAGAACAAAGGAATGCAGCGGCATTGAATGCAGAAGCGGTATTCGAGTCATACAAGAGTGATCAGAACGAACTCATCCTTAGTGTCAAGGAAGCTTATTTTCCATTGTACGAAATAGATGAAGCCATTCGCTTGAATGAGGAGAACCTGAAAATCCTAGAATCTTTTAAAACCATTGCCATCTCAAAATTTCAAAATGGTGCCGGCAAGCTAAGTGATGCCTTGCGTGTAGACCTGATGACCAATGACATCAACACCGACATTGGAATTCTGAAAGAAAAAAGAAAGACCCAGGTTATTGCGTTCAACAAATTGCTCAACCGAAATGAAAGTGAGGATGTAATTGTTACACCTTATACTGGAATAGAGGCACCAGCAATCAGCAGAGACAGTTTAAGTAATAATCCACAGTTAGAGGTGTTGCGCAAAAAAGTGCTGGCCGCACAAGCACAGGAAAGGCTGGCTGAAAAGCAAAGCATGCCGAAGTTGGGAGTTGGTGTGCAATACATCGTAACGCAAAAGCGCCCGGAGTTGACTTTCTCAGACAATGGTCAGGACGCGTATATGGCCATGTTTAGTATGTCACTTCCTATTTATAGGAAGAAATACAAGGCCAGCATAAGAGAATCACAATTCATGCAAACGTCATTCACCGAAATGCAAACAGAAGTAGAGAACAACCTCATTGCACAATACGAGATGGCGAGCTTCGAGTTATCAAGAGTGAAACAGCAAGTGGATTTGTACAGTAAACAAGTTGCACAGACAAAACAGATTATCACGTTGCTGTTGACTGCCTATGGTAATGATAAAGCTGACTTTGAAGAGATACTCACTATGCAGCAGACGCTATTGAAGTATGAGCTTTTAGAAATTACTGCGAAGAAGGAATACGCTGTGGCGATTGCGAAACTTGAATATTTAACAGCTAATTAATATGGCGATTAGGTGATGTGGTAATGTGGTGATGAGAGTTTGTTTGATTTTAGATAAAACACCAAAATAAAAAATATGGAAAAGGAAGGGAATTTAATACTGGATTTAACCTTTGATTTTGCTATCAAGATAATTGACTTCTGTGAGTTGTTGGAAGAGAGAAGGAAGTACGTCATAGCAAAGCAATTGCTTCGATCAGGAACAGCTGTTGGATCAATGGCAAATGAAGCACAAGATTCTGAAAGTAAAGCCGACTTCATTCATAAATTAAAAATCGGAGCGAAGGAAGCGAGGGAAACTCGATATTGGTTAAGGCTATGTCAACATAGTAAGTCTTATCCATTCGATGATTCATTACTTACTGATCTTGATTCAATCCAAAAAGTTCTTAATAAAATAATAGCAACAAGTAAAAAAAATAAAATGTGATGATGAGCCGATGTGGTAGTGTGGTGATTCTTAAAATGATTAAAATTTTAACTTATATGAACATGGAAAAGCAAACTAAGGACCAAAAAAAACATATAGTTCCATATATAATGTTAGCTGTTGGTTTGGTTATCGGATGGGCAATTAGCACATCATCAAATCAACACATAAACAGGTCAGCTTCATCAGCACATTAGCACATTAAACTAATTGATTATGGACAAGCAAAATAAAAATTACAGAAAATATTTAATACCAATTCTAATGTTGATCATTGGAGTAGCGATCGGGTGGGCAATCAACTCATCATCACATCAACAAATCGACACATCAGAACAACATCAACACATTGGTCAATCAGAAATCTGGACGTGTAGTATGCACCCACAAATTCGTCAGTCCGAACCCGGGTTATGTCCGATTTGCGGAATGGATCTAATCCCGTTGGGCAATGATGACGATGGCGGTGATCCGATGGAAGTAAAGATGAGTGAAACCGCCATGAAGTTGGCCAACATTCAAAGTACAGTTGTTGGCTTAGGTAATTCTGTAAAAGAAGTACGGCTAAACGGCAAGGTGCAGGCTGACGAAAGAAGGAAGTCATCACAAGCAGCACACATCCCTGGCAGGATTGAACAATTGCTGGTTAACTTCACTGGAGAGTACGTGCAAAAAGGACAAACCATTGCACAGGTGTACTCACCTGAACTGGTGACTGCACAACAGGAATTGTTTGAGGCCAATAAGATAAAAGGCACACAACCAGAACTGTTTTCTGCGGCTCGTGAAAAACTAACGAATTGGAAACTCACAGACAAACAAATTGACAACATCCTGACCACCGGAAAATCACAGGAGCGTTTTCCCATCCATGCCGATGTATCGGGAGTGGTGATGAATAGACGTGTGAGTGTGGGCGACTACGTAATGCGCGGTGAGCCCATTTACGATGTAGCCGATCTGAACAGCGTATGGATATTGTTTGATGTCTATGAAAGCGATATGCCCTGGGTGAAAAAGAATAGCGAGATCGAATTCACTGTGCAGTCCTTACCCGGTGAAAAATTCACTAGAAAGATATCTTTCATAGATCCGATCATCAATCCGGTAACGCGTGTGGCTTCTGCACGAGTGGAAATGAGTAATCCCGGATTGCGATTAAAACCAGAGATGTTTGCCTCCGCCATCGTGAAGAGCAATCTCAAAAGTGGTAAAGACATCATCGTTCCCAAAACGGCTGTGATGTGGACAGGTGAAAGGTCGGTAGTGTATTTGAAAAAGACCAGTGATGCAGGTGTGAGCTTCAGAATGACCCAGGTAACGCTAGGCCCATCTCTGGGTGAAACCTACATCATAAAGGAAGGGTTGACCCCCGGAGATGAAATCGTAACCAACGGAACATTCACTATTGATGCCGCTGCGCAACTGGCCGGCAAACCCAGCATGATGAGCCCGGAAGGAAGTGCTGTCATGACAGGACATCAACATGGCGAAACAAATACCACTCCTCAACCAACAGAGGATCATAGCAAGCTTGAAATGGGATCCACTTTTGAAGTCAATGATAAATTCAAAAGTCAAATTAGTGCTGTTCTCAGCCCGTATCTGGAATTAAAAGATGCATTTGTAAAAACCAATTCGGGCCAAGCCGCCATCGCAGCAAAAGAAGTAAAAACAGCACTTGATAAGGTAGACATGAAACTGGTAAAGGGAGATGCACATAATGCCTGGATGGAGTTATTGGAAGTACTCAATTCCTCCGTGGCGACCATGAGCACTTCCTCTGATGTGGAAGTGCAACGCAAATCTTTTTCAACATTTACTGATCAATTCTATGCCGCTATCCAGCAATTCAACGTTTCCGGATTGGAGGCCTATTACCAATTCTGCCCCATGGTCAATAATAACAAAGGAGCTTATTGGATCAGTAAAAGCATCGTTATCCAAAATCCGTATTTTGGGGAAAAAATGATGCGCTGTGGGGAAACTAAATCAGAGCTTAAATAATGATGAGGCAAAAAAACAGACTATTAACCATAAACTAAATTTAACAAACATGAAAAATTCATTATTCTCAATTCTTTTGGCATTTGCACTGGCTACTACCTTTTCATTTTCCTTAACTTCTTGCGGTGGTCAGAAGACAGAGGAGGCCACAGAGGTAGCCTATGCCTGTCCTATGCATCCGGAAATAACTGGCAAAGAAGGTGACACTTGTTCAAAGTGTGGAATGGCATTGGAGAAATTGGAAGAAACAGAAATGAATCACGAACAGCACTAGTCTAATGATCTACACAATAAAAAGAATTTCAATATTGATCATCATTGTGGTCTTCTTACAGAATTGCAAGGAAAACCAATCTGATTTAGATAAGATTGAATTGCAAACACTAGACGGGACTCCCATTGATATGGATGATTTCAAAAACAAAACTGTCTTTATCAACTTCTGGGCTACCTGGTGCAAGCCATGCATACAGGAAATGCCCACTATCGCAAAGGCGCAAGAGGTACTAAAAGATAAAAATGTGGTGTTCCTTTTCCCTTCCAACGAATCGGTGGATTTAATTGAAGGTTTTAAGGAAAGAAAAAGTTTTGATTTCAACTATGTTCAAAGCAAAAACCTGGAAGCGCTGAATATTGTGGCGCTTCCAACTACCTTCATTTTCAATCCAAAGGGAGAACTGATTTTCTCTGAGGCAGGTTTTAGAGACTGGAGTACTGAAGAAAACCTGGCATTAATAACCCACTAAACCCCTGACCATGAATCGAATAATAATACTTACTGTTTTTACTTTTGCCCTTTTTTCCTGTTCTGGCAAAAAGAGCAATACAGAAACCGATTTGGTAATTAGTCCGCAAGAATCACCTGCAAGTTTAGAAAGCGCTGAACCTTTTCTATTTACTGACAAAAACGGAAAGACTTATTTATCGTGGATTGAAAAAAAAGATTCAGTACATCAATTTAAATATGCAACACGCAATGCTGGTTCATGGTCTGCACCCACTTTAATCGCAGAAAGTAACAATTGGTTTGTTAACTGGGCCGACTACCCAATGATTGCAGCAGATGGAGGACAAAATATTATTTCACATGTGCTCAGTAAAAGTGGCCCCGGAACTTTTGCTTACGATATAAAAATGTTTGCATCCAACGATGACGGAAAGGATTGGAGTAATTCATTTGTCATTCACGATGACGGTAAACAAGCTGAGCATGGTTTTGTAACTATGGTGCCTTACAAAGAAAATCTATTTGTTTCGTGGTTAGACGGGCGCAACACCGCAATGGAAGGAATGGAGAATATGGAAACTGGAGATGGTCATGGCGGTCACCATGGTGCCATGAGCTTGCGCGGTGCCATTATAGATTATAAGGGAAATAAAATCGATGAGTGGGAGTTGGACAATAAAACTTGCGACTGCTGCCAAACAGGAGCCACCATCACCGACAATGGCCCCATCGTAGTCTATCGGGATCGATCAGATGAGGAAATCAGAGACATGTCCATCGTAAGGTTAGTAAATGGAGAATGGACAACCCCCAAAACCATTTTCCCTGACAACTGGAAGATCAAAGCCTGCCCGGTGAATGGCCCACGCGTAGATGCCATTGGCAACACATTGGCCATCGCCTGGTTTACTGTAAGCAAAGAAGTAGCCCAGGTTAACGTCATCTTTTCAACAGATGGCGGTGCCACATTCGGGCAACCTATAAGAATAGACGGAGGTAAGGCCATTGGACGTGTGGATTTAGTGATGCTGGATACTGACCATGCCATGGTGAGTTGGATGGAAGGCACCGACATCAAAGTGATGAAAGTAAATCGTGACGGCTCGAAAGGAACACCTGTTGTTGTGGCCACTTCGTCAGAGTCGCGCTCCAGCGGGTTTCCACAAATGACCAAATCAGGAAATGAATTAGTTTTTGCCTGGACAGATGATACAGAGAAGAAGGTAAAGGTGGCTAGTCTTAAATTATAAGCAGGTTTTGATTCTAAAATCCATTTGTGATTTAACTGAGTTTTGTATGACTCATTGCTCTTCAATCTGTTTGTAAAACATATAAACTATTCATCTAATTGTGTAACAAAAAGTGACTCGAAAGTGATGAATTTTGACTAACAAAAAACATTAAAATGATGCAGCACACTTATCAAATATCAGGAATGACCTGCAATGGTTGTCGAAGCCATGTGGAAAAAACGCTTAGCCATGTAGATGGGATTGAAAAAGCGGCCGTTGATTTAAAATCTGGTGAAGCTGTACTGACAATGAGCAGCCATGTGCCCCTGGAGAAATTACAAAAAGCAATGCTAGACGATGGAGGTGCCTACAGTATTTCCATGCCCGGAGACCATCAGCATCATAATAACACCCACTCTCCTGCAAAAAGTCCCAAAGGAAAAGGTACAGGCATTTTCTACTGTCCCATGCATTGCGAGGGTGAAAAAACCTACGATCAGCCTGGTGACTGTCCGGTCTGTGGAATGGATTTGGTAGAGGAGATCAACTTGAGCAGTAAAAGCAATACACAATACACCTGCCCCATGCATCCGGAAATAGTAAAAGATGAGCCTGGCAGTTGTCCTAAATGTGGGATGGACTTAGTGCCAATGGAGGCAGATGAATCAGCTGAGAGTAAGACCTACAATAAGTTACTCAAGAAATTCTGGATTGCTGCAATCTTTACATTCCCCATATTTCTGATCGCCATGTCAGAGATGATCCCTAACAACCCTTTATATGAAATATTAGATATAAAATACTGGAACTGGATACAATTTGTTTTATCTATTCCTGTGGTTTTTTATGCCACCTGGATGTTCTTTGAACGTGCCTATAAGTCCATTGTGACATGGAACCTCAACATGTTTACATTAATAGGAATAGGTGCAGGAGCAGCCTGGCTATTTAGTCTTTTCGGATTGTTTTTTCCTGACATTTTTCCTGATCAATTTAAATCGGAGACGGGTACGGTCCACGTGTACTTTGAAGCGGCAACGGTTATCCTCACACTTGTATTACTGGGTCAGTTGCTGGAGGCAGGAGCGCACAGCAAGACCAATACCGCTGTTAAAGAATTATTGAAACTAGCTCCCAACAAAGCTGTGAGGATAAAAAATGGTAAAGAAGAAGAGATTTCCATTGATGACATTGTAATAGGTGATTTGTTGCGTGTGAGGCCCGGTGATAAAATTCCTGTAGATGGTGTTGTGGAAGAAGGTGAAAGCCACGTAGATGAATCCATGATTACCGGTGAACCTATTCCGGTGAACAAGGCCCATGGAGACAAAGTGAGCTCGGGCACCATCAATGGGAACCAATCATTTACCATGCGGGCAGAAAAAGTAGGTGCCGATACGCTGCTCTCTCAAATTATTGAGATGGTAAACAAAGCGAGCAGAAGTCGCGCCCCTATTCAAAAATTAGCCGATAAAATTTCAAGTTATTTTGTGCCTATAGTAGTGGTGGTGGCAGTTATCACTTTTGCTATTTGGGTCATCTTTGGCCCGGAACCTAAATATGTGTACGCTTTTGTCAATGCAATCGCAGTGTTAATTATTGCATGCCCCTGTGCATTGGGGTTGGCTACTCCTATGTCCGTAATGGTGGGTGTAGGCAAAGGCGCAAGTATGGGTGTGCTCATAAAAAATGCAGAAGCATTAGAAACATTGAATAAAATTGATGTACTGATTGTAGATAAGACAGGTACCCTCACCGAAGGCAGGCCTTCAGTAGAAAAAGCCATTTCCATTACTAAAAAATTTTCCGACAAGGAAATACTTCAATACATCGCTTCACTGAATCAGCTCAGTGAACACCCACTGGCTGATGCTACTGTTAGGTTTGGAAAAGAACAAGGAATAGATTTTCTAAAAGCAGAAAATTTCAATTCCACTACTGGTAAAGGTGTATCCGGAACAGTTAATGGAAAAAAAGTAGCCCTGGGAAATGAAAAAATGATGGAGGAAATAAATGCATCATTAACTGATGAAGTTCGCCACAAGGGAGAAGAGTTTCAGAAAGAAGGTAAAACCGTTTCCTTTCTGGCCATTGATGCTGAAGTAGTTGGTTTCATCGCCATCGGAGACGCGATCAAAAAAAATACAAAAGAAGCAATAAGGGAGCTGCAGGAGCATGGCATAGAAGTGATAATGCTAACAGGCGATAATATCAATACCGCCAAAGCCGTTGCCTCTGAGTTGAACCTTGTACATTTTAAAGCAGGCATGCTGCCAGAAGATAAACTGGAGGAGGTTAAACGCTTGCAGGCAGAAGGTAAAAAAGTGGCGATGGCCGGTGATGGTATTAACGACTCTCCCGCCCTTGCACAAAGTGATGTAGGTATTGCCATGGGTACTGGTACCGATGTGGCTATTGAAAGTGCAGGTGTAACCCTGGTGAAAGGAGATTTGATGGGTATCCTTAAAGCATTCAACCTCAGTAAAAAGGTAATGGGCAACATCAAACAAAATCTTTTCTTTGCCATGATCTACAATACAGCAGGAATACCTATTGCAGCAGGGTTGCTATTTCCCTTCTTTGGTATCTTATTGAGCCCCATGATAGCAGCAGCAGCCATGAGCTTAAGTTCAGTTTCTGTAATTGCAAATAGTTTGAGGCTGAAAGCGAACTAGAAATACATTTAGCATTAATAAATAATTATGAGAATACTTCTAATAATAACCTGCCTGGCTTTTGTAACAGCATGTACCCGATCAAATAAAGAAACTGCTACAACCGGTGAAGAATTAAAAGCAAGTAAGCCTGCAATTCCTGAAGGTGTTATCATTCAACCACAAACCGAAACCGATACCTTAAAAGGAAGCCTCAAAGCTTATGCGGTTGGTAAAATTGGTGGTGCCAACTTCACCGTTAACTACTACTCCCCTGCTACGCGTGGCAGGATGATCTGGGGCGGACTGGTTGCTTTTGATAATGTGTGGGTAACGGGTGCACATAAAGCCACAAGCATTGAATTTGATAAGGATATTAAAATTGGTGATACCATAGTCAAAGCAGGCAAGTATGCCTTCTTTACCATTCCAGGCAAAGATCAATGGACCATCATTATCAACAAAAACTTGAACCAACACCTTGCGGATGATTATAGTGAAGCGGAAGATGTAGTACGTATAAAAGTGGCGCCTGAAACAGAAGAGCAACAACAGGAGCGACTTCGTTATGTGATAGCATCCGAAAGCGAAACGCACGGAGAGATAACGATGAGTTGGGATAAAGTTGAGGTAGCTATACCGATTCAGCTAGTTAGGTGAGGACAGGCTTCAAGATTTCAATAATGATAAAAGGAGTCCAAAGGACTCCTTTTACATTTGAATGATTACCCCCCTCTTTTTTTGGCTTCTTTTTTAGCTTTCTTCTCAGCCCTTTTTTCTTTCAGGGTTTTGGTAGCTTCCTTTTTACCTTCTTTTCTAGCGTCTTGTGCTTTTGCCATAATCGTAAAGTTTATAGGGCTAAAATAGGGCAAAATTAGGTCTGAAAACAATCACCCTTTTCCAAAATCTTATTCTCTAACTATTAACCGGCCCACCCATTAGAGCCAGTTAAAGGACTTAAAAGCAATATTACTAATATTTTTAGTATAACATTGTAATACTATAAATTTTAGTATTACCTTTAGGTAATCTTTTAAACGAACAGATTATGAAGATCATACGGTCCAGTTTTTTGGGAGCCAGAGTAGTAAAGGCACAGGATCCCAACATCCAGTTTTTTCAGATCCGATCACTCTTCAATTTGCACAGAGATGCACTGGTTGATCGCGTTTTGTCGGATCTGCCCACCTACATAGAGTATAAGTTCGGCCGGGTCTCCAACCGACAGGAATTAATTCACATCGGAGAGGGCTTATTAGAATTGAAACAACACGATGTAGATATTGATTTCTACGCACCCATTTTAAAAATGCTTAAGCGCAGGGACGAAATAAAACTGAATAATGAGTACTTCTTTCTCGAACTGGATGAGAAAATTCGCACACGCCTAAGCAGACAGTTGCATTTTGCTGCCTAGCTGAACTAATTCTCCATCTGTTATGTCCTAAGGAAGCAATCATTACTTTTACAATGATTGAACCCTATGGACACTTTTCAATTATTTAAATCCATCTCGAAGCACATCACGCTGGATGCAGAAGAGGAGAAATACCTAAAATCTATTCTTCTTCCCATGAAGGTGAAGCAAAACGAGTTTATTGAGCACATGAATAAGGTAACTCGTTATTTCATTAATGTCAATGAGGGGTGTTTGATGACCTATTACACGGATAATGAGGCCAATGACCATGTTCTACAATTTGCCACAGCCGGGTGGTGGACAGGTGATCTGAACAGTTTTACTTATGGAACACCATCCATCTTTTCAACCAAAGCACTTAGTGACAGCAGCGTACTGCTGATTCCCAAAGCTCAGATGGATGAATTGCTGGAGCGATATCCAAAATTTGAAAAGTATTTTCGCATCATCTTCCAAAACTCACTCATCACCCATCAACAACGCATCCTACAAAACTTTTCCATGTCAGCAGAGGGGCGTTATCAAAATTTCCTTGAAAAATATCCTACCCTGGAGCAGTTTGTGCCTCAGAAGTTCATTGCCTCTTACCTGGGCATTACACCTGAATTCCTCAGCAAGGTGCGAAGAAAACTGATGGAGAGATAGTACTTAATCTAGGTTAAGTCAACCTCTTGTTTTCCTTAAACTGGTTCAAGTAACCTTACCCTACCCCCTCCCTATCTTTGTATTGTCAATAAGGCAAACGAAAAATTAAATTTATAATAATATGAAAACAGCAACTAAAACTACATGGGCAATTGACCCTACACACACAGAAGTTCAGTTCAAGGTAAAGCACCTGGTCATCTCAACGGTAACCGGATTCTTTAAAAAATTCAGCGGAGCGATTGAAAGCGATGGCGATGATTTTGATGGCGCATCTGCCAATTTCAGCCTTGACATCAACAGTATTGATACCAATCAGGCTGACCGTGACAAGCATTTGAAATCAGCTGATTTCTTTGCTGCAGAAGAGTATCCAACAATGGACTTCTCCGGTGAACTAAAAAAAGTATCCGGCAACGATTACAAACTCATTGGTGACCTTACTATTCGCGGTAACACCAAAAAAGTTGAGATGGACGTGGAATATGGTGGAACAATGGATGACCCTTATGGCAATACCAAAAGCGGCTTTGAAATCAATGGAAAAATCAACCGCAAAGACTTCGGCTTAAACTGGAACGCAGTAACTGAAGCCGGTGGTATAGTAGTGAGTGATGAGGTAAAGATTCACCTTAATGTTCAGGTGGTAAAGGGTTAAGAAAGAAAGCAGAGCAAACCGTCATTGTTCCTTCTAATAAAGAAGAATCACAATGACGGTTTTTAATATTTACTTATCCATAAATCTCATTTAATAACCCTGCCAATCTCACCCCTGCCTCCAGCAATCTTTTGCGAACTGTTTTTATATTTTGAAAAGCATACTCATATCCCAGGCTGCCATCGCCAATCGCATAAACCTGCTCCCTCAAATCCATTGACTCCTTAGCCCAATCATAGATTGAAGCATTTTGTAGTTTCTTTACTTTACTTTTTGGAGTCTTAGATAAAGACAATGCCAATTCGGTATAGCTGAGTTGAGTGTCATCGATCATCTCGCTATCCCACACCCGATGCAAATTGGACTTGCTGTCAAACCACTTCACTCTGGTATCGTTTCCTCCTCTGTCATCGCCAGTACCTACATGGAGTGGTTGGTGGATATCTCCTACCAAATGAACCAGTATCTTTATCCGCTCCTTCTCTTCTACCGGTGTCAGTTGTCTTGAACGTAATTCTTTCACTACCCGCTCAATAGTTTCAATGATGTCGCCATTGGAGTTCTTTTCGGTCTGATCGTAAGTTTTCCCATCGGGGATAGTCACCCAATGCCAGTCGGACATAAAATTGTACTTTCGATTGGATCTTATTTCATCCATCCATGTACTTGCCATCGGTAATGATTCCCCTTCCAGTATTTCAAAAAGCTTTCTTTTCACCTTTGTGTCAAGATGGGTTTCAGCGACCTCTCCAATGACCCAGTGTCCTGTTTGACCCCATGCTCCAACATACTGATGGCCACCCATTAAAATGAAGGTAACAGAGACTACACGCAGTACCCAATTAATAAATGGAATAACCTTGCACATTGTTCGAATTATTTTACGCTAATTTTGTCCTTCTTATGAGAATGACCTAATAAATTATTATCAAATTTCTCCTATGTCGAATCGCCAGGCACTTTTTCTCAATTTCGATATCAAGGCACAGCCCGATGAAGTGACCTGTGGTCCTACCTGCCTTCACGCCCTCTACCAGCATTATGATAACAACATTTCCCTGAAGCAAGTCATTCAGGAAGTAAAACAGATAAAGACTGGAGGAACGCTTGCTGTAATGTTGGGTGAACATGCATTGCAAAGAGGATACAAGGCCCATATTTGTACCTACAATCTGAATGTTTTTGACCCCACCTGGTTTCAATACTCTTCTGGAAAAATTATCGAATTGCTGAAGAAGCAAATGCGCTATAAGAAAACCAAACGAAAATTACTGACCGAGTGTGAGGCTTATATTAAATTCCTGGAAGCTGGAGGAAAAGTGGAGTATTCAGAACTCAATAAGGATTTGATCAAAGGATATTTGCAAAAATCTGTCCCTATTCTTACCGGATTGAGTGCAACCTATTTATATGGAACACCAAGAGAAATTGGGGACACTAATAAATACCACAGCATAAAAGGAGAACCGGTTGGACACTTCGTGGTGATCAATGGATTTGATGGAAAAGGAGACTATGTATATTTGGCTGATCCAATGAATCCAAACCCATTAAAAAGCCAATATTACAAAGTCAAGTTTGATAGGCTTATTAATAGTATACTACTAGGCATTATGACCTATGATGCCAATTTGTTAATTATTGAACCCAAGTAACTATGGCTAAGCTTATTGTAACCGAAAAGCCAGATAATTGGAAGCTCACACTTGCCGATGTTGAGGTTATTTCTCCAAACGCATACATCACATCGGAAGTATATCAAAACGTACGCAACATTAAAGTACTCAACCTTTGCAAGTCCTATCAATATCAAAGCGAAGGGTATTATGTCTCACTTTTGGCGGAAGCAAGGGGGCATAAAGTACTCCCTGGGGTTTCTACCATCCAAGATTTTAGGTTCCCATCCATCATTAGGTATGATTCTCAGGATTTTGATGATCTGATTCAAAGCACTTTCAAAACCATTTCAGGAGATCGTGTTGAATTCAATATATACTTTGGCTCCACCAGCAACGAATCCTTCAATAAACTTGGCAAACAGTTGTTCCAGTTGGTTCAAACTCCCTTTCTTAGAGCTGTTTTTTCTAAAAAAACAAAATGGGTACTGCTAAGTTTACGACCACCCAGCTTAGGAGAAATGCTACCTGAAGACAAGCCTCTATTTATGAGTGCGCTTGAAAAATACTTTTTGAGAAAAAGAGACTACCGAACAGATAGAAAGAAATACGATCTCGCGATTCTTATCAATCCGGAGGACGATAACCCTCCATCCGATGACCGGGCACTTAAAAAATTCTATAAGGCTGCCCTGGAGACAGGTTTCAACGTTGAGTTCATTACTAAGAATGACTTTGACCAACTCATTCAATACGATGCCCTCTTCATCAGAGAAACAACAAATGTTAACCACCACTCATTCCGCTTTGCAAAAAAGGCAGCCTCACTCGGATTAGTGGTAATTGATGATCCGGTTTCAATTCTAAAATGTACCAACAAAGTCTACCTTCATGAATTGCTAACGGCCAACAAGATATTAACACCCAAAGCCAATGTAATCACTGAGGACAATTGCGATGCACTTCCAGAAAAAATGGGATTCCCATTTATTCTAAAACAACCTGATGGAGCCTTCTCTAAAGGAGTACATAAAATCACGGATCTTGATCAGTATAAAAAGATTCGTAAAAGTATGTTTGAGAAATCGGATTTGCTCATTGCTCAGGAGTTCCTGCCTACTCCATTCGATTGGAGGGTAGGCATTATCGATGGTCAGGTGATCTATGTCTGCAAATACTTTATGGCTTCCGAGCATTGGCAAATTGTAAATTGGAGTGCCAAAAAGGAAGACTCCAAAGAAGGCAACTTCGAATCTTTCTCTGTAGATCAGGCTCCTTCTGGCCTTTTAAAAACTGCCCTTAAGGCGACCAGCCTGATTGGCCGTGGCCTTTACGGAGTGGATATGAAAGAAGTAAACGGAAAGTTTTATGTGATTGAGGTCAACGACAATCCGAATATAGATGCAGGAGTAGAAGACAAGGCATTGAAAGAAAAATTATACACCACCATAATGGAAGTGTTTCTAAATCGTATTAAGGCAGAAAAATGACGCAACCACCCCGCATCCACCTGTTCCAGGGCTATGGTATAGAACTGGAATACATGCTAGTAGACAAAGATACACTGGCTGTAAAGCCTGTTACTGACGAGTTGTTAAAACATGAGTTAGGAGAATATGGCAGCGATTTTGAAAATGGTATCGTTACCTGGTCCAACGAGTTGGTTCTCCACGTGGTGGAGATCAAGTCTTCGAAACCTGAATCTAACTTTAACGCATTAGAAAATGGTTTTGCTGAAAATGTGAAAAGAATCAACGCCATTCTTGACAAATGGAATGCTATGCTTATGCCTACAGCGGCACATCCATTTATGAACCCACTGGAAGAGGCAAAACTTTGGCCGCACGATAACAATGAAGTGTATCAGATCTATGATAAAATATTTAATTCAAAAGGCCACGGCTGGTCTAACCTTCAAAGTACTCACCTCAACTTACCTTTTTATGATGATGAAGAATTTGCCAAACTTCATGCAGCCGTTCGAATAGTACTTCCTATTCTCCCCGCGCTTTGTGCCTCCTCACCGATTTTAGATGGCAAACTTACCGGCATGGTGGACACCCGATTGAAATATTACAAAACCAATCAGGCACGTATACCCTCTATTACAGGCAAAGTGATTCCAGAAGCTATTTTTTCAAAGCGCAACTATCTTAATACAATTTATGAAAAGATCAAATCAGACATCGCTCCTTTTGATCCGGACAATGTACTCAATCCCATCTGGGTAAATTCCCGTGGTGCCATTCCTCGCTTCGATCGCGGCTCAATCGAAATTAGGTTAATGGATATTCAGGAATGCCCAACAGCTGATATGGCAATTATTAGTTTGGTAATCGAAACCATTAAAGCCTTCGTCCGTGAAAAATTTATCAGTCTCGATGAGCAGATGAAAATGAAAACCGATCCACTGGCCAGTCTATTCGAAAAATGTATGGTGACAGGCCAAAAGACAGAGGTAAGTCATCCTGAATTTCTTGCTGCATTTGGTATAAAGGCAGGCTCCATGACAGCAATTGATGTATGGAAAACTGTAATGGATAAACTCGTGAAGTCCGGTAATTCTGCTTTGGAAAAGTGGACACCTGAACTTTCGGTGATTCTGAATGAAGGAACTCTTTCCGACAGAATTATAAGGGCATTAGGACAAGACACCTCCGAAGAATCAATTAAAAATACCTATCGCAAATTGTGTGGATGCCTTGCTCAAAACAAGATGTTCATCCTGTAGTTGTTGTGCTATGTCATATGCTTTACTCATCACCTGTGAGCATGCAGGAAAACTGGTTCCCAAAAAGTATAAATCCTTATTCAGTAATTCTGAAAATGTTCTCAACTCCCACGAAGGATGGGACCCTGGCGCCTGGGATGTTGCACAGTACCTTGGAAAGCGCTTGAATACTACACCAATTGGTTGTCATACCACGCGATTACTTATTGAAACTAACCGATCATTAAATAGCGCACAGCTTTTTTCCCGATACACTGCACATCTGAATGACAATGAAAAAGACATTCTGATCAACGAAATTTATTACCCTTATCGGCAGCTCGTTCAACTTAAAATTGAACAACTTCCAAAACCCGTTCTGCACCTCTCCATCCATTCTTTTACTCCTGTTTATCACGGAAAAAAAAGAAAGGTAGAGTTGGGGCTTTTATACGACCCGGAGAGGCCATCGGAGCACCATTTTTGTCAAAACTTACAAAATGAACTTACTTCTATAGTGGATGATATAAAGGTGCGACACAACGAGCCCTATCTGGGTATTGATGATGGATTTACCAGTTATTTAAGATCCATTTATGGGGATAATCAGTACCTGGGTATTGAAATAGAAATTAGCCAGAAATTCATTGGTAACCTTACCAAAATAAAGGATGCCCTTACCCTAGGAATCACAAAAACCTTGTTTTCCTGATTATTTCATAATCATTTCTTTTCCAAAAGTCAGCAATTTCCTATTTTTAAGAAGGAGATATCCGTATGCAGCGTCTTCGATTTTGGATAAGAAATGTATTTGGTTTTTCACAAAGTGAAACCAATGGGTTTTTGATCTTGCTCCCTGCCATGCTTTTGATTCTATTTTCTTACCCACTTTACATAACATTTTTCCCTCCATCCAAAATTTCAAATGAGGAGGAACAGTCGAAAATTGATAGCCTCCTGGCGGAATGGGACTTTAATCCAGTTAGGGAAAAGAAAAACAATACCATTACCTTATTTGCGTTTGACCCCAATACGGCCGCAAAAAAAGACTTTGATTCACTTGGGTTGCCCACCTATTTGGCAGATCGTATTATAAATTATCGTTCCAAAGGTGGCAGCTTTAGAACGCCAGATGATCTGGGTAAGATTTATGGGATGGACTCCACCCTATTAAAACGATTATATCCTTTCATCCATATCAAACCCAGGGAATCGCGTTTAACAGATAGTATTCCATACAAAAAACCAGACAGCAAGAAAAGAGCTCCTGTTATACTTCAAGATTTGAATTTGGCAGATACAACCCAACTAAAACAAATCAGAGGGATCGGAACGGTTTTGGCCAGCAGGATTATAAAATACAGATCGGCATTGGGTGGTTTCGTAGATCAAAATCAGCTCAAAGAAGTGTACGGATTAGACACAACAGTGGTGAAAATGGTGAATACCCAATTTTATATAGACCCATCATTTAGCCCAACTCTACTCAATATTAATACCGCCTCTGAATCGGATCTATCCAATCACCCATATATTCGATCAAAAATTGCCAAATCTATTGTTGCTTATCGTTTTCAGCATGGAAGTTTCAATGAGATTGCCGACCTTTTGAAAATTGAATTGATCGATCAAACCGTATTTGATCGCATCAGGCCGTATTTGACAATGGAATAGATGGCACGTAAGGAGCATCATGCACTCAACTCGTATTTACGCAAGCTCACTAACCTTTCGGGGAATAGCCGCTCTATCTACCTGCCAAGGGTAAATTCGGAGCAATTCATCGACCTACACACATTAAGTCAACTTAATGGAGAAAAATCATTCTCAATCCTAGAGGCCCTGATAGCGGGCAAGCCCAAACCGCTTTGCCCACTGGTTGATACCCGGATGGAAGCCAGCAATGAAGCCAGTAAAAAAATTAAACGCATTCAACGATTAGATCAATTAATCTTTGAAGAACGAGGCTCAAAAGATCTGCACATAGGCTGGCCTTTCGCGAGAGGCAAATTCATGGATGGAACCAAGGTAAGGGCGCCCCTGCTGTATATCCCAGTTGAAATAAAATTAGAGAATAACAATTGGATAATTCGCCAACGGGAAGACGCAGACATCACTTTCAATAAATCATTCCTTCTAGCTTATTCCTTTTATAATAAAATTCAGGTAGAGGACTTTCTTTTGGAGGAAACTTTTGAAGAAACAGACGATGACAGCACGGTTTTTCGCACTGCCCTCTATCAATTGCTCCAGAAGAGTTCAATAGATATCCACTTCAATCCAGACAATTATCGGGATGAATTGGATTTTTTTAAAAGCTTTACACAACCAGAATTTGAAGAACTGCATGGTAATGGTGAATTAAAATTATTTCCAGAAGCTGTGCTGGGAATTTTTCCGCAAGCCGGCTCTTATTTAGTTCCAGATTATGTAGAACTGATTGAAGGAAACAAAATAGCAAGTCTTGAGGAGTTTTTTATGAGCAAGAACCAGGCTGAGCAACAATCATTACTCTTTACAAATTTCATTCAGCTTGTGAAAGAAGAAAAATTATTCACAGGCTTTCCTCTGGATGCGTGGCAGGAAAATATTCTGAAAGCAACTAAAATTGGATATTCAGTTGTGGTGCAAGGCCCCCCTGGTACCGGAAAATCTCAGCTCATCTGTAATCTCATTTCGGATGCTATTGCAACTGGAAAAAAGGTGCTCGTAGTATGTCAAAAAAGAGCAGCACTCGATGTAGTGTATGCCCGTCTTAAAGACCTCCAGCTCACGGATTTTCTGGCACTTGTTCATGACTTCAAAAATGACAGAAAAGAAATCTATGCTAAAAGTGCTAAACAAATAGATCGGGTTGATGAATACAAGTCAAAAAATAATAGCCTGGATGCTATACAACTCAATCGGAAGTTTTTGCAGGTTTGCCACCGAATAGATCAGATCACGGAGGAGCTGGAAGATTTTAAAAAGGCACTCTTTAATGATTCAGAATCCGGAGTAAGCATTAAGGAGCTTTACCTAAGATCAAACCCTAACGAGGCCTCTGTAAATCTGAAACAAGAATATCAAAATTTTCCTTTAGATAACATCAATTCCTTTAACACAAGGCTAAAGGCCTATGCTTTCTATGCTCAAACCTTCAGCCAAGATAGCTATATATGGCGCGACCGTAAACCATTTGTTGGCCTGGGTATAACCAATCTCAAAGAGATTGAGAAAATCCTCCTTGAAATACCCGTTGTACTTAACAACCTCTTCACACAACTTGAGACTGAGGTAGGCGCAAAACTGGACTGGGAGCAATGCGAAGAACTGCTGGAGCGGGAACAAGAGATAAATGAGATGCTGGTGCAACTGGATAATGAAAAAACATTTTTCTTTTTTCAGCAAATGATCGAAGAAGATGATGACGAAACCAGTGGACTTTGGCTAGCCAACATCGAGCGTCTTTTACTTTCTTGCTTTGAAGAAGATGGGCCAGAATCGTCACTTCCTACCAGTCAACTGGGAACACTGCAACAGGCACTGTACAGAAGTATGAAAGCGAGAAGAAGTTTAATAGGACTGATTCGCTGGGAACTCTTTTCTAAAGATAAATTTTTAATAAAGCGCGCATTAGTGGGTAATGCCCTTGAAAATAATCGCAACGGATTCAAAAAGTTAGAAGCGAAGCTCGACCGCAGGCTTAACTATGAGCACAATCTTTCAAAACTCAAAACAAAGCCCTGGCTGAAAAATGTGCCCGAAAAAATAAATGAAAGAGAAATCCAGAGCTGGTTCAGTAGCCAAAAGAATGCAATCAAAGCAAAACTAATTTTCAGATCGATAAGGGGTATCAGCAATTTCATTAAGCTTTCCACCTTAAGTCACTCAGAAATGGAATTAAGGATAAAAAAATTATTCCAAATCCTTTCCTTTTTACCTGCTACAAAAATTAAATGGAGTGCCTACCTAAGCGCCAATCAAATTGCAACGCTCACGCAACAGCCAGACAAGAGTGAAGCTTTAAGGTTGAGTTTACTTAATGATTTTGATGCACTCTGTGAATTTGATACTATTAAAGAGGGACTTACTCCAGATGAAAGAAATACTGTCTCCAAATTGCATGAGGCACATTCCAATTGGCAACCCGAAACCATTCTGAGAACTTTTATCAACAGCCTTTGCCTGGCCTGGATTGATCATATGGAAACAAAGTTTCCCGTTCTTAGAATGGTCTCTTCCGGTAAACTCCATTTATTAGAATCGGAGTTGCAAGATCTTATTCTTGAAAAACAAAAGATAAGCAATGAGATCATTTTGTTGCGCGCAAGAGAACGCGTTGCTGATGACCTCGAGTTCAACAGGCTTAACAATAGGGTAACCTATCGTGATCTTCATCACCAACTTACCAAGAAAAAAAGAATCTGGCCTATCCGAAAACTCATTTCAGAATTTGAAAATGAAGTTTTTAGATTACTCCCATGCTGGCTGGCTTCGCCAGAGTCAGTATCAGCTGTATTTCCATTAAAGGAAATGTTCGACATTGTAATTTTTGATGAAGCATCCCAATGTTTTGCAGAGCGCGGAATACCTTCTATGTTCCGAGGAAAACAAACCATTGTAGCAGGTGACGACAAGCAATTAAAGCCAAGTGATTTATATCGTATCAGATGGCAAGATGAAACGGAGGAAGACCCTGATCTCGAAGTAGATTCATTGTTGGCGCTTTCGTCCAGGTACTTGATGCAGCTGCCCCTGCGCAGTCATTACAGAAGCAAGTCGCTGGAGTTAATTGATTTTTCTAATCAATATTTCTATGATGGACAACTCACCCTGCTCCCAGATGCTGATCACATTAACCCAATGGAGCCACCTGTCAGTTATCATAAAGTGGATGGTGTATGGGAGGATAATACCAATGAAATTGAAGCCCATGAAATAGTGGCAATGGTATTGAAAATGGTGAAATCCGATCCTGACAAAGAGATAGGAATTGTATGCTTCAACTCACCTCAGCAAATGCTGATTTTAGATTTGCTGGATGCTGCATTCAGTGAACAACAAATTTCATTTCCCGATACGCTTATTGTAAAAAACATCGAAAACGTTCAGGGGGATGAAAAGGACATTATCATCTTCTCTATTGGTTATGCCCCCGACAAGAAAGGAAAATTGCATTTCCACTTCGGAAGCCTGAGCGTGGCCGGAGGTGAAAATAGATTGAATGTGGCAATTACAAGAGCTCGCGAAAAAATTATTGTGGTAACCAGCATCTGGCCAGAACAACTTCAGGTAGAAGAAGCAAAAAATGAGGGCCCTAAGCTGTTAAAAAAATATCTTCAGTACATTAAAGAAGTCGCAGATGGGCGTTTTAAACCATTCGTAAATTTTAATAATAACACCAAAACAAATTGGTATCTTAAAGATATTGTTGAATCATGGGGCACAGAGAAATTTCCAGATAAACAATTCATGAAAGATGTGCTCCCATTTGCTGACGTTTCAGCTCCACTGGAAAACAACAACGTTGGCCTCATTCTTACCGATGACGAATTATACAGGCAAAACCCTTCAGCGAAAGATCTTCATGCCTCCATGCCCAATTTATTTGAAAAAAAGAAATGGAAGTATATGAGAATATACAGCCGAAACTACTGGCAAGACCATGAAAAATTTTTTAATGAGGTTGCCAAATTTGTTTCTTCATAAATTAGGATTACTTCCGATAGTCCAGTGCAGGTGGTCTATCACCAATCAACGCCTCATACTTAAAGTCATTTGTTTTAGCTTTAAACTCCTTCCAGGATTCTTCAAGAAGCTTTGAATCTGAATATAGGTCGATAGCCATAAGCGCCATGGATTTTGCTGCAATCATCATCCCCTTGACTCCAATGCTCGTTCCCCCAGCCGCTACGGCCTGCCAGCTGTGAGCCGCAGTCCCGGGTACCCATGTAGCAGCCGACATCCCAACGGTGGGTACTACCCAGCTCACATCGCCAACATCGGTGGAGGCAGTACCTGCTCTCAATTGATAGTTATCTATATTTTGTGTTGTACTTAACGGAGGAACTTTACCCGTAAAGGACTTTTGAATAGTTGCACCAAAACTCATTTCCTCATCATTCAGGGTATAGCCACCCACTTCTTTCAGGTTAGCATACATTGCTTTGGCCAATGTTTCATTGGGAAGCAAATCATGGACACCACCAGTAATTTCTATTTCGACCTTTGTGTCAGTACCCAAAGCTGCACCCTTAGCCGCGTTGACTATCCTTTCCCATACATCTTTTACTTCAGCACGGTCAGGGTGACGAACGTAGTAATACACTTCTGCAAACGCAGGTACAACGTTAGGAGCTTCGCCTCCTTTCGTGATCACATAATGAATCCTCGTTTCCTGAGTTACATGTTCGCGCATCATATTTACCATCACATTCATGCCCTCCACTGCATCCAGGGCTGATCTACCACGATGAGGCGCTGCAGCTGCGTGTGCCGCGGCTCCATAAAATCTGAATTTTCCCGTTTTATTGGCAAGTGAAGTTCCTGGACTTGCACTATTCCCCGCGCCAGGGTGCCAGTTGATAACGGCATCTACATCCTTAAACAATCCTTCGCGGACCATATATACTTTTCCCGAACCACCTTCTTCTGCAGGTGTACCATAAAACCTGATGGTTCCCTGTTTCTTATTCGCGATCAGCCAATCCTTAACTGCAATGGCCGATGCTGCTGAGGCAGTACCAAATAAATGATGGCCACATGCATGGCCTGCGATCTGACCTTCAATAGGTTTTTTCTCAGGAACTGCCTCCTGAGCAATCCCAGGTAAAGCATCGAACTCTCCCAGTATCGCAATTACAGGTTTGCCCTGACCATAGCTGGCTATAAATGCGGTAGGCATTCCACCAACTCCGCTCTCTACTTTAAAACCACTTTTGGTTAAAGTCTCCTGCAATAGCGCAGAACTATTAGTCTCTTGAAAACCTACCTCTGCATAATCCCATATTTTCATTGCTATTGCAGCGTATTCCTCACCTTTAGAATCAATCGCTTTAATAACATCTTTTTTTGATTTTTGAGCTATTGCAGAAACAGAGAGTGTAAAAAGCATCAGGAGCAGTGCAACGTTTTTCATAATTAGTATTGTTTGTTTAAAAATAATTAAAAGAGTTCAATTACCAGTTTGTTTATGGGATTACTGCACTTCAAACCTAAATAAAACCGGCTACTTGTTGTCATTTCGTTTATTCACAAAGGTTGATTAGCTTCAAGTGCTTAAAGCAATTATCATTTTTAATTTTGAATATTTTATGAAAAAAGCAGTGTTATCCGCATTAGCAATTTCGTTATTAGTTTCATGTTCTACACCCAAAGAGGAGAAGGTAGAGAAGGCTCCAGAGGTCGTTTCATTGCTCGGAACAACATATTTTGAACCAGAGAGAAGTCCTGAATTACAACAAAAATTGGATAGCAATCTGTCAGTTGCCAAAAACAACTTCAATAATGATCCATCCGAAGATAACTACATTTGGTATGGACGAAGACTTGGATACCTATCCAGGTTTAATGAATCAATAGATGTATTGAGCGAGGGAATTGACAAATACCCCCAATCATACAAGCTATTGCGACATCGCGGTCATCGATTTATATCCATGCGCCTGTTTGACAGGGCCATTGACGATTTAACAAAAGCATCTCAATTGATGTCCCCCCACCCGCCTGAAATTGAACCAGATGGTGCCCCCAATAAACTTAACCAACCGCTATCCTCCACACAGTTTAATATATGGTACCACCTTGGATTGGCGCATTACCTTAAGGGCGACTTCGAAAAAGCTGAGCAAGCCTACATTGAATGCCTGAAAGCAAGTTATAATGATGACCTACTGGTGGCCACAATCGATTGGTTTTACATGACGTATAAACGCCAGGGAAAAGATGAACTGGCCGATGGATTGTTGGGGAACATAACTGATTCGATGACAATCATTGAAAACGATTCTTACTACAAGCGTTTAAAAATGTATCAGGGTAAACTGCAACCCGAAGATGTGCTGACAGTAAACCCCAATGCAGAAGATTACGACCTATCCCTGGCTACACAAGGTTATGGAGTAGGCAACTGGTATTTTTATAATGGAGATACCACCAAGGCCGTTGAGATATTCGAAAAGGTAGTTTCCGGAAACAGTTTTGCTTCGTTTGGGTTTATTGCATCGGAAGCCGAACTGGCAAGACTTAGGAGTTTGAACAAGTAGTACTCACTTTTAGTGCAATCTCGCCCTTCCTCCGGAGAATGCGTTTATCTTTGCATCGGTAAAGTAAATGTGTATTAACTTTAATGATGAGTAAATCCATAAGGGTGTATAGCCCTGCAACGGTATCCAATGTTACGTGTGGTTTTGATGTACTTGGTTTTGCCATTGAAAAGCCTGGGGATACTATTCTCGCAGAACAAAGTGCAAGACCAGGCGTGCGAATTAAAGAAATAGTTGGAAGCGACTCCATCCCCCTTAACCCATTAGAAAATGTAGCCTCAGTTGCGGCTCAGGCTTTGGTAAATCATGTTGATTCTAAAATTGGTATAGACCTTACTATATATAAAAACATAAAAGCAGGCAGCGGAATAGGATCAAGTGCTTCAAGTGCTGTGGCTGCAACTTTTGCCACCAACCAATTACTTGGAGCTCCCATCAAAAATACTTTTGACTTAATTCCATTTGCCATGCAGGGTGAGCAAATTGCTAGTGGTGCCTTCCATGCCGACAATGTTGCCCCAGCCCTACTTGGGGGTTTTATAATAGTACGCAGTAACGATCCCCTTGATGTAGTGCAATTGGGAGCTCCCCCAGAACTGTATACGGTGGTTATCCATCCCGATGTACAAATAAAAACTTCTGAATCCAGAAAGCTTCTTCCCGCTCAAGTGCCACTTAAAAGTTTAGTGACACAGACTGGAAATTTGGCAGGACTTGTAGCGGGTTTGTTACAACACGATTATGATCTGATTGGCCGATCTATGATTGATATAATCGTAGAACCCGCAAGAGCTGCTACCATTCCAGGATTTAAAGAACTTAAACAAACTGCTTTGGATGCTGGAGCACTGGGGGCTGGCATTTCCGGATCAGGCCCGTCAGTTTTTGCTCTTTGTAAGGGTGAGGCTTCGGCACAAAAAGTACTTGAGGAAATGAAACGCAGTTATCAAAATTTTAACATACCATTTGACACTTACATTTCCCCTATTAATAAAAAAGGAACAATTGAAATCATTGACTGATGTTGTATTATAGTTCCAATGGAAAATCACCGAAAGTAGGTTTTGAGGAAGCTGTACTGCAAGGATTAGCACCAGACAATGGTTTATATTTTCCGGCATCTATCCCAAAGTTGTCCACTTCATTTTTCAGAACTATAGAGGAATTAAACCCCGATGAAATTGCCTTTCAAGTTGCCAAACAATTTGTAGGAGATGAAATTCCAGAAGAAAGGCTCAAACAAATTGTAAAGGAGGTTTTGAATTTTTCTATTCCATTAGTTAAGGTTGAAAAGGACATCTATTCGTTAGAACTTTTTCATGGTCCGACATTAGCCTTCAAAGATATAGGTGCGAGGTTTATGGCCAGAGTCCTTCGTTTTTTTTTAGAGAAGAAATCAAAATCAGCAACCATCCTTGTTGCCACTTCTGGTGATACGGGTGGGGCAGTTGCCAGTGGCTTTTATGATGTTGAAGGAATCAATGTCGTCATACTCTACCCTTCCGGTAAAATTAGTATGACACAGGAAAAACAGCTTACAACATGGGGAAAGAACATTCACGCATTAGAGATAGACGGAACTTTTGATGATTGTCAAAAATTAGTTAAAGAGGCCTTTGCCGACAGCGAGTTAAAGGCTAAGTACGGTTTAACCTCGGCAAACTCGATTAATATCGCAAGATTATTACCTCAATCATTTTATTACTTCCTTGCTTATCAACAGATCAAAGACAAATCAAAACCTTTTATCGTATCTGTGCCCAGTGGCAATCTTGGTAACCTTACGGCCGGATTAATCGCATGGCAAATGGGCTTGCCTGTAAATCGATTTGTGGTTGCGTCTAATAGTAATGATGTTATTACAAAATATCTCCACACCGGATTATTTGAAAGCAAACCCTCGGTGCTCACTGTGGCCAATGCTATGGATGTAGGCAATCCCAGCAATTTTGCCAGGGTACTTGAAATTTTTAATCATAACTATGATCGCGTAAAAGATAAACTCATAGGGTATTCGTTTAGTGATAGTGAAATCAAAAACTGTATTGCTGAGGTATATCAGAAAACGAAATATACCCTTGATCCGCATGGAGCCTGTGCCTACATGGGTCTTAAAAAAGAGTTAAAGGAATCGGAGACTGGCATATTCTTAGAAACAGCACATCCCGCTAAATTCAGTGAAACGGTAAGCGAATCAATTGGCCAATCGATTACCATTCCTGATAGCTTAAATGCCATTATTGTAAAGAAAAAAACAGCAATTCAATGTATGCCTTCGCTTGATGACTTAAGAGGAGTATTCAACAAAGTACTTTAGTAAAAATTTTTAGCCATTGATGTTTACTTGTAGTACAAATACAACTTATACCATTCGGTAAATTTATCTCTCCTAATTTCGGAAAATAATTGCTGAGGAGTTTTCCCTCATAAATATTTTCTATTTCAAAGTTATTTATCCTTTGTGAGCCACTTTCAATATAATTGGTGTATTGTGTTGTAGAAGAAAACTTTAAACTACTTATGAAACATTCAATTCAAATTTTTTGTCTAATCGTATTGGCTTTTGTTTACACTTCCTGCTCGGATGATGATCCACAACCCCCTAATAGTCAACCAACTATTCAGGTAAGTGATGATATCATAGGAATGACCGGGGAAGAAAAGACCATCACAGTGATTGCTGCTGACCCTGATGGAGATGCACTTGATTTCTCTTGGAATATTATAGAATCGCCCAGTGGAACTGCTGCAAATCTCACCAATACCAGTAATTTAAATGCAACATTTACCACGACTACTGCAGGTTTATACAAAGTAGAAATTGAAGTAAATGATACGCGCGGTGGAACCGCATCTGGTATAGTTACACTCTACATCGGAGGTAAATTACCTACATCAATAAACCAAAATACTGTTTATCCTGATCTCTTTAATGACCCTGCTTATCCCGATTACTATGCGCCCAATACCATACAAGTAACTGCTGGCGTTACGTTTGATCCTGGTGTAGTGGTAGAGTCTGGAGCAGATGTACGCTTATGGTTTAACGGAAACAGCTCTTATCTAAAAGCAGAAGGAACCAGTTCCAAACATATCATATTTCGCGGTATCGATAAAGTAAAAGGCAGCTGGAAAGGCATTAGTATTGCTTCTAACAATGTGAATAATAAGTTTGATTATGTAGATATACTACATGCCGGTAGTTCAGAATTAAGCGGACAAAAAACGGCAATCCACTTACAAAGCAATGTTTCAGCAAAATTGAGTATTAAAAACACCAGCATCTCCCAATCAGCGGGCTATGCCTTTTACATTGATGGAAACACAGGCGTTATCTCTGCTTTTGAAAAAAATAATTTTAATAACAACGATAAAGCACCGATGCGGATAGGTGCTGAAAATCTTTATGTTTTGGATAAGAATTCGGTATTCACAAACAATGGAATACAAGCTATTGAGGTGGCTTCTGCTGGAAATACCAACGCCAGATTTAACAATGCAGGGACCATTCCTGCCTTAAGTATCCCTTATCATTTTTATAGCAGCGCTGAACTTCGCACTACAGTTACCTTTGAAGCTGGAGTAACCTGTTTGTTCAATAGTGGATTAAGGCTTTGGGTAACATCTGACGGTGCGATTATCGCAGACGGTACCCCATCCAATAAAATTAAATTTAGCGGACTGACTGCTGCTGCTGGCGCATGGTTTGGTTTTGAAATTGCCTCACCATCAGTTCAGAACTTAATTAATCATGCAGAAGTATCTTATGGTGGCAGCACTGGTGGACGTGGTGCTAATATCTACATGTTTGGCAGTAGCCCTGGGGCCAAACTAACCATAACCAATAGTATCATATCCAATAGTGAAACCTACGGAATATGGACAACATCTGGCTCCATTACATTAGTAGACAGCGGTAATACATTCAGTAATAATCCATCAGGCAATAAGCGTCAGGATTAATAGATCATTGGCAGATTAAAACTAATTGCAATTAATATGTTGCACTAGTTTTCTTCTGAGGCGGGCTGTTTAACAGTCCGCCTTTTTTTAATACCACTTCTCGTGCCAGGGAGTCTACCCCATCCAATGATTTTTGCGCTTTTATCACCTGCCTGTTATCGTTGGGTAGATAGGACTGATATTCAGTCAATGATATTTGATAATGTTTCTTCGCAAGTGGGTAATCCTGAATCTGTTCGTAGAAAAAACCTGCCCATTTGTGTGTATTTGATCTTTGTCTGGCATTTGTTTTACCAGACGCACTAACTCGCAACGCTTTATTGAGGTAAACTTTCGCAGAATCGTGTTCACCGGTGGTTGCAAATAGCGACAGCAAGTTATTATATGATGAATGAGTTCTTATATTTAAATCGTTGTTATACAATTTATTGCGAACGGAAAGCGCATTCCTAAAATAATAATGTGCGCTGTCATATCGTTCATGTTTAAAATGTGCAACTCCCAAATTGTCTATAATCGTGGCTGTTTCCTGATGAACATCTCCAAACAATTTTAGTGCAATATTCTTTGCTTTTATATTATAAGACAAAGCTTCTTCTAATTTACCTGCATTTGCAAGAATACTTGACAACATATTTATGTTCGATAACGTACCGGGGAAATACAATCCCATAAGTGACTCACATAGATCCAGTGATTTTGTCTGGTATTCTATTGCTTTTTCAAAATGACTTTGATCATTATAAATGGCGGCCAGTATATAATAACTTTCAGCAAGGTTTATATTATTACGGTCTGGCCACAGTTGCTCCTCTAAACGAATAGCTTTCTCGATTAAATGCTTAGCCGTATCCAATTTCTGCTCAGTTTTATAGACATAAGAAAGATATTTAAGAGATGCCGTATAAAAACTATCTACTTCCGGATAGTTGATGTCTGCATACATCGACAAAACTTCGTTTAATAAAATACGCGCAGAATCATAATGTCCTATGTCACGCTGATAAAGCCCCAGTTGCTCAACAGCACGGATATAAGCGGGAGAAATTTGTAGTGACGAATCTTTAGCAACAGCATAAGCCTTCTCAAGGGCTATTCTGGATTTTCCAAAATTACCCATCGAACGGTACGACCTGCCAAGAGTAGTTAGCAATTCAAGTTTTATTTCAGCCGATCCTTTGTAGGTATCTGTTTTTTCTAAGGCTTTATCAAGAAATTGATAAACAGTCATGGTGTCCCCTTTTGCAATGGATGGATTGGCTTCCATGAATAAGTCAATCAAAAAATCTCTATTGGCGGTAGCCACCTTTTCATTACTAATGGCCAGATCACGCTGAGTTTTGGTTTTACGAGCTTGCCACAAGCTAAACCCTGTCCCTGTCAGCAATGAAATAAAAATCAAGACCACACTGACCGCAGCCATTCTGTTGCGCTTCAAATACTTTAATGCAGTGTAGCCTGATCCACGATTTACCGCAGTAACAGGATGATTCGACAAATAATTCTGAACATCCTGCAATAACAATACTACACTCTGGTATCTGTCTTGTGGATTTCTTTCCAGACAATGTTCGATTACAGCCGTCAACTCAAAATCGATTTCAGTAGCGATTACTTTCTCTGTCGCTACGGCTGAGAACTCCCTTCGAGTCAGTTCGCGTTCCTCATTTTCGGTTGTAGCAATGGGTAGTTTGTCGGCAATAAGCTGATGCAACAATATGCCAAGTTGATATACATCCGTAGCAGCAGTTACTTGTTGACCTTCTATTTGTTCGGGTGCAGCTATTGAAGGTGTACCAACAAACGCACTAGCACACTCTTCATTTACATCTATCGAAGAAGAAATACCAAAATCCAATAGGCGAATTTGCCCTGCTTTATTAACAAGAATATTGTGCGGTTTAATATCAAGGTGAAGTATCAGTCGGCTATGTGCATAAGCCACAGATTCTGCTACCTGCTGAAAAATTAAAAGTCTTTGCTTAAGATTGAAATTAGACCTTTGAACAAAAACATCAACAGGAATCCCATCAATGTATTCCATCATAAAATACGGGACTCCATTGGGTGTAACTCCAGCGTCCAGAATCCTGGCAATATTGGGGTGCTCCAATTTCGAAAGAATTTGTTGCTCACCCTTCTTAACCAACTTGCTGCCCTCAGACACATCTTTACTTAAAAAGCATTTGACCGCAATCAGTTGTTCAAATTCACCATCAGCTCGTTCGGCCAGGTAAACATTACTCATTCCCCCACTACCCAGCAGGCGAACAATGCGATATTTGCCCACTATTTCACCCTCGTTCAAAACAGGCTTTTGGTCAGGCTGAATGCCTTCCATAATAGTCCTTTGTAATTCCTGAAAATGGAGCGCAGCGCCTTCTCTATTCAGCAACATTTGAGTCAGCATGGCTCGCAGTGGCGCATTGTTTTTGCAAGCCTGATCTACATAAGCTTCACGTTCTGTTTCAGCCAATGCTAAACATTGTTCGTAAATATCTTCCAATAACTCCATCGAATAAGACATAATCAGTGAAGGTTATTTAGGAAGGTGTACGTATAGCCAGTCGCGTGCCAGTTGCCATTTGCGCTTTACAGTGGCAGGGGATATATGTAAAGCGTCAGCTGTTTCTTCTATACTTAATCCGGCAAAAAAACGACATTCAACAATTTTTCCATAGAGTAAATCTTTTTCCTCAAGCTTTACTAACAGGTTGTCAAAATCAATTAATTTCTCGGAAGCTGTAGGAGATAAAATGATATTATCTCCTACATCATCGATATTAATTACCAGTGCATCTCCCCCACGCTTTTCACTACTCTTGCTCCTCGCGGCATTAAGCAGCACCTGACGCATGGCTTTGGCGGCCACACTATAAAAATGTGTCCGACTTTCCCAGGGCGTACTCTTGGATGCCAATTTAATATAGGCTTCGTGTACAATGGCTGTCGTGTTGAGTGTTTCCAGACCATTAAAATTAAAGCGGATACTTCTGGCAATGATCTGAAGCTGCTTATATATAATAGGAAATATATGCGCGTAAGTTTCCTGATCGTTATAATCAGCAAGTTTGAATTTTTTATCGATATCCTTTTCGGGCAAGAAAGTTTTGTCTATTAATCAATCTTAAAGTTAGCAATAAATATTTGCGATGAGATTTAAAATTTAAATGTAAACACCCTGATAAAATTGATTGGGTAAATTCACCCCAGTAACAAAGTCGGATCGCCCGAACGATCCGCTTGATTCCTGTCGAACAAGATTACCACCGTTCGGATCGGGCATTGAACTAAGATCTTAAGTAATCTTTGATTTTAAAAATCTTCTTCCGCGGCACTCTTGAAATATTTTGCCTCGCTCTCGCTTTTTCCAGGGATTTCAAAAGGCTAAAAATATACCAACTCGAAAGGAGCTTGTTTTTTGATTGATTCTGTCATTCCAGAATTATGCTGTCTCAGTCGCACTTCAAGATTTTGGCTGTGACCTTTGTATAGATAACCTGTTTTAATGCTTCGGACTACGTAGGCGAAAAACATGTGGTCCCGGCAGGAATCGAACCTGCATCTAAAGTTTAGGAAACTTCTATTCTATCCATTGAACTACGGGACCAATAATTTATAAAACCTCCATTCTTTTACCATTTCCAAGCGAAGTTTAGGAAACTTCCCTGCCTGCGGCAGGCAGGTATTCTATCCCCGCCCGAACGATCCGCTTGATTCCTGTCGAATAAAATTCCCACCGTTCGGATTGGGCGGGCATTGAACTACGGAACCATGCAAATAAAATGGGCTGCAAAGTTATAAAATTACCTTTACGATTCAACAGAGTAATCTGAATCCTGGTACAGATACGAGTCCCCTCCGATATAGTTTGGGTAAATGGTCATGTGCCTTTTTTTAACCCTCTCAAATATTACCCTTTTAAGTTCTTCCAGATTCTCTTTAGTGAAGGCCGAAACGAAAACGACATTTTCAAAACCCTGGCTCTGGTAAAGTCGCTTCATCTCATCCAGGTTTACTTCTGGTTCCTGTTCCTTCAACAGATCCACCTTATTCAACACCAGAATGGTTGGAATATTTCCAGCCTCAATCTCTGTTAGAGTTTTTGAAACTACCTCAATATGATTGTTGTGAAATGGATGTGCCACATCAACTACATGCAACAAAATATCAGATTCTCTTACCTCATCCAGCGTAGACTTAAAAGATTCAATGAGATGATGGGGTAGTTTTCTAATAAAACCCACTGTGTCGGATAGCAAGAAAGGGATATTGTCTATCACCACCTTTCTCACAGTGGAATCGACAGTAGCAAAAAGTTTGTTTTCTGCTTTTACTTTGGATTTAGAGAGTAAGTTCATCAAGGTTGACTTCCCAACATTGGTATACCCCACCAACGAAACCCTTACAATATTACTCCTGGATTTTCTTTGCGTCTTTCGCTGTTTGTCTATTTTTTCAAGCTCATCCTTAAGTACAGCGATTTGATTTCTAATATTCCTTCTATCGGTTTCAATTTCTTTCTCCCCTGCACCACCACGCGTTCCAGTTCCACCTCGCTGTCGCTCAAGGTGAGTCCACATGCGCGTAAGCCTTGGAAGAAGGTACTGATTCATTGCCAACTCAACCTGGGTACGCGCCTGCGCAGTTTGGGCACGCTGCAGGAAAATATCCAGTATTAAAAGACTGCGGTCATAGACCTGAACTTTTGAATCACGGTCTGCAGGATTTAGCTCCTTTTCTAGGTTTCTCAATTGAGAAGGGCTCAAATCATCATCGAAAATCACATTATCCACATCATGTTCAAAAACATATTCCTTGATCTCGGAAAATTTGCCTTTGCCCACAAATGTGCGAACATCTGGATGGGGTAGCCTTTGCGTAAACTTCTCAACCGTAGTGATGCCGGCTGTTTCTGCAAGAAAAGCAAGCTCCTCAAGGTGCTCAATAGTTATTTCTTCCTGCAACTTACCTGTCTCCACCGCCACAAGAATTGCACTCTTATTTTCTGATTCTTTCATTCATTAAATTTTCAACCTCTCCAATCTGCAAATATGTTAATACAGATTCCTTTAACATCAATTTATATTTCTAAAGTTTGTTCTTTGGCAGTTACTTTTATATAGTTTTGCGGGATACATTACACCAAACTTACATTAATTTGTCTTTGAAGTTAATTATCACATGTTTTGAATATTCTTCAACAAATAACACAATGCAGAGCCGCCTAAATCCCTATTAGCTAAATGAAAGTTGCTATTGTTTTAAATACATCATGGAATATCTACAACTTTCGGCTGAATTTTGTTAAAGAGCTTATTGCCAAGGGGTATGAGGTACACACAGTAGCCCCCATCGACAAATATACACATCACCTCGTTGAGGCCGGGTGTATTCACCATAAAGTAAGAATGGATAGCAGAGGTGCTAATCCAATAAAGGATTTTGCCCTTATTATCGAATTATGGTCAATTTATCGAAATATTAAGCCTGGAATTGTTCTTCACTATACGGTAAAACCGAACGTGTATGGCACCATTGCCGCGACACTCCTAAAAATACCTGTCGTCAATAATGTATGTGGACTGGGAACTGTATTTCTTAAAAAGAACCTTGTTTCAGCAATTGCCATTCAGCTTTATAAGTGGACTTTCAGGTTTCCTAAGAAAGTGTTTTTCCAAAATGGAGATGATCTCGATCTATTTGTAAAGCGGAAACTCGTTGATCCTGAATCAGTTGACCTTATTCCAGGATCTGGAGTAGATTTGGACAAATTCCAGCCCATGGCATTTAAGAGAAACGAGTCTTTTACGTTTTTACTCATTTCCAGACTTATAACAGACAAAGGCATTCTCGAATACATAGAAGCAGTTAAAAAGTTAAAATTAAGCGGAATCAATGCACGTTTTCAGCTCCTTGGTGCCAAAGACCCTGAACATTCCCGCGGTATACAGGAAAAAGTAATTGATCAGTGGGTAAGCGAAGGGACTATTGAGTACCTGGGAACAACCGATGATGTTCGGTATTTCATCGAAAAAGCAGATTGTATTGTCCTTCCTTCTTATAGAGAGGGGGCACCTCGTACCTTATTAGAGGCGGCAAGCTCAGCAAAACCAATAATTGCTACGGATGTACCTGGGTGCCACCACGTAGTGACTGATAAAGTAAATGGATTGCTCTGCAGGATAAAAGATTCGGATGATCTGGCTGAAAAGATGGTAACAATGGCCTCTTTTAACAATGAAGTATTGGAGAATTTGGGACTAAACGGGAGAAGCAAAATGGTAAGGGAATACAACGAAAATGTAGTAATTGACAAATACCTGCAAACCCTTCAATCTCTTCAAAAAGCATCCTAATTCCGTACTTTTGGGTATGGAAATAAAAACCACCAGCATAAAAGGACTGATTGAGATTACCCCCAAAGTCTTCCCAGACAAAAGAGGTTGGTTTTATGAATTCTACAAGGATATATCATTTAAAGAAATTGACCCCTCTATAAAATTTGTTCAGGAGAACCTATCGTTCTCCAAAAAAGGTGTGATTAGGGGGTTGCACTTTCAGTATGGTGCTTTTGCCCAGGCTAAATTGGTATCCGTTATCAAGGGTAAGGTACTGGATGTAGTGGTTGATATAAGAAAAGGATCTGAGACCTTTGGCAAAACCTTCACGTGTGTTCTGGACGATGAGAAACACAATATGCTGTATGTCCCTATGGGGTTCGCGCATGGTTTCTCTGCCCTCGAGGATTCTTACTTCTTTTACAAAAGCTCAAACACGTATCACCCTGAACACGAATCAGGCATTTTGTGGAATGATCCGAAGTTAAACATCGATTGGCAAGTTGCCAATCCCATCATTTCACAAAAAGACCAAACCCTGCCAAGCCTGGAAGAGTTATTGATAAAATCAGTAATTTCACCAGAATAAATTAAATTTTTGTGAACACTCTGATAAGCAAATTGATACTGTTAAGCATTGTTGGGATCACGTTCTCGTGCAGTTCCTACAAGCAAAATCTCATGTTTAAAACACCTGAGAATTTTCAGTCCAGCGAGATTTCTCCAGAGGCAATAAACGCCATCAAAGATTATCAAATTCAAAAAAACGATTTGCTCACCATAGAAGTGTTTTCCAATAACGGAGAGCGAATTATAGATCCAAACCCTGAACTCACAAACACAAAAATACAGACGGGTGAAAGAAACAAGATCACTTATCTGGTTACAGCAAACGGCAATGCAAAACTGCCTTTGATCAATGAAGTTAAGCTAGAGGGGCTTACCCTCAGGCAAGCTGAGGTATCGGTTCAGACAGAATATGCAAAGTACTTTAAGGATCCTTATGTGGTAATGCATTTCGCAAATAAAAGAGCTGTACTGTTGGGGGCTACAGGCGGACAGATCATTCCACTGGATAATCAAAATATGCGGCTCACAGAAGTTTTGGCGCTAGGAAAAGGACTTGATAACAATGCTCAGGCACAAAATATATGCGTTTTGAGAAATGACGATGTTTACCTGATTGATTTAAGTACCATTGAAGGATACAAAGAGGGTGACATACTGATTCAACCTGGCGACATTATTTATGTAGAGCCTATTAGAAGACCACTCACTGAAGCTATCCGTGAAAACGGTAGTATTATAAGTATTGTGGTAAGTCTTGCTTCACTAGTAGTTATTATTCTTAATGTAAGGTAGCGTGAACAGACAGGATCAAACAGAGAGAATAACTGACATTGAGGGTATTGATCTTAATAAACTAAAGATCGTTATTCGGAAGAATCTTATTTGGATTATTAGTATTTTTCTGATTATCAATCTCACTGCCTACCTTACTATTCGATGGACAAAAGACCTTTACGAGTCTGAGTCCGAAATGAAATTGGACATAAAGCAGGATGCCACAGAACTCGGAATCAAAACCCTGGTTGAAGATCAAAATCTCAATATTATTTCCGGTGAAATTGAACAAATAAAATCCAAAGTTTTTTTAAACAGAGTTATAGATTCTCTTGATATCAACATTGGTTATTACAGTATTGGAAAAGTTTTAGTGGATGAAAAATACAGGTACTCACCTATTAAAGTTACCGCTGATAACTTCCCATCAAATATTTACGATATCCCCATATACATCGACTTTGAACCTGGCGATCTTGGTTTTGAAATAAAACTTGGAGAAAATGGCAAGCCCATTAATGGAACCTTCGGAAGTCCGATCAATCTCAATGGATTTATTTTTACAGTTAGCAAAGCGAAATCTTTTGATCCCTCTGCCACCGATGATTATTATTTTATTATCCATAGCAGAGAGTCCCTACTGGAGTACCTGTCCGATAACCTTACCGTTGAACCTCTTAACTTTAATGCAAATACAATCAAAATAACTTTTAAGGATTTCAATGCGCTGAAAGCACACACCATTGTAAGTAAAATTGATTCCTTATATATCAATTATAGCAACGAACAAAAAAACCTCACGAATAAGCAAAAAATAGAATGGCTTAACAAAGAGCTTTTACAGGTAGAAAGTAAAATGGAGGACTTCGAAAGTTATTTTGAAAACTTCACGCTGCAAAACATGAGCAACAATGTTGACGAAGACTTAAAAAGAACAATATTTCAAATCAACCAGGTGGACTCACAACGTTTTGAGTTGAATAAGAAACTCACTGAATTGAATTTATTAATCGACAACCTATCTGTTAACAACCCAGAAGTATCAATTAACCAAAAACAGTTTCTTCCTTCCTACCTCAACGAAGACTTAGAGGCTTTAAAGAAACTGCTGCTTGAAAGAAATAGATTATCTCTTTCCTACAATGAAAATACGTTTGCTTTCAAACAAAAAGAAAATGAATTGAATGCATTGAAGGATCAGGTTTTTAACCAATTGACCAGCCTTAAAAAAAATTGGTTAGAGCGCATGAGTGAAATGAAAGGAAAAAAGGTGAAGCTGGAAGAACAATTCGCCTCCATGCCCGACAAAAACACTCAATTCTCAAAAAATCAAAGGTTCTACAAATTATACGAAGAATTTTACCTGTCGATGATGCAATCCAAAGCACAGTTCGAAATTGCCCAGGCAGGAAACACACCCGACTTCAAAGTACTCTCTCCCGCCACATTACCCACCACTCCCATTGCACCACAAAAACTAATGATATTGGGAATTGGCTTTGTGGCGAGCTTGGTTGTTAACTTCTTTTTTATAGGCATATTATACTTACTGAATAACAAGATAATTAGTGTTCAGGAGGTCGAGCGCAATATTTCTGTTCCTGTGCTTGGTTCCATTCCCGTGCTTAGACAATCAAATAGCGAGCCGCTTATCGTTTTGAAAAATCCAAAATCAATGGCAAGTGAAGCGATTCGTACGCTTCGAACCAGCTTGGATTTCTTCACCTCAGGGGGTGATAAAAAAGCCATTAGTGTAACCTCAACCATTTCAGGTGAAGGAAAATCTTTTCTGGCGATGAACCTTAGTGGAGTTCTGGCCATGTCTAATAAAAAAGTGGTGCTTCTTGATCTGGATATGAGAAAGGCAAAGGAAAATCTTCCTTTTGCAATTGATGATCCATCCAAGGGCGTCAGCACCATCCTTATTAACAAACACGATTGGAGTGAATGTGTAATAAAAACTTCGGTAGATTCCTTCGACTACATACCCGCAGGGCCGCATCCACCCAACCCATCCGAACTTCTGCTCAATGGAACATTCAGTAAGTTATTAGATGACCTTAAAACCAGGTATGATTTTATCGTAATGGATACCCCGCCAGTTGGTTTGGTGACGGATGGTGTGATGGTTATGAAAAGATCGGACATTTCTATTTATGTCTTCCGTGCCAATTATTCTAAAAGAGAATTTATCAACAATCTTTCCAGGGTAATTAAAATAAATAAACTCGACAATGTAGCAGTTGTGGTAAATGCGCTGCCATCTGATGGGAAAGCTTATGGATATGGATACTATGAGGAAAAACGGGAAAAGGGCTTCTTTAAGAAATTGTTAAAAATATAGTGTTCTCATTCTTCACCAGGAAAAAACTGATCAGCTCAACTCCACTTGAAACTGATATTCACTCACATTTGCTGCCGCAACTGGATGATGGGGTAAAATCTTTGGAGGAATCCGGTCAGCTTATTCGACAATTCATTGATTTAGGTTACAAAAAGATAATCACCACGCCTCATGTGATGAATGATTTTTATCGCAATGAACCTGAGGACATCATCTCGAAACTAGAGTTGTTAAGACAGTATTTAAAAAATGAAAATATTAATATTCCAATAGAAGCTGCTGCAGAGTATTACCTTGATGAATCTCTAATAGAAAGAATTAATAAGGGAGAGAAACTTTTAACCTTTGGCAACAACTATCTCTTATTCGAAACAAATTTTCTCACTGAACCTTTTCAACTAAAGGAATTCATTTTCTCAGTTACCACTTTGGGTTATAAACCAGTTTTAGCACACCCTGAACGGTATCAATATCTGGTGAATGATTTTGAAAAGGTAGAGGACCTAAAAAACAGAGGCGTATTATTCCAAATTAACATTCCCTCAATTATTGGTGCTTATTCAAAACCCATTCAAAAACTTGCTATTCAACTTATCGAAAAAGGCTGGGTGAACTTTTTAGGGAGTGATTGCCATAATCAAATTCAAATGGATATACTTAAGGATACATTCAAGAACAAGTATTTCAAAAGAGCTCTTGAGTTGCCTTTACTGAACAGGTTCTTATAAACATTATGATTGCTATAACAGGTGCCAATGGTTTACTAGGAAGCAAAATAGCCCATCAGCTAGATGAGGAATCTATTCCTTTTTTTGGAATCAAAAGAGAACATTCAGATACAACATTAACTGGTAAGCTTGCTATCAATTGGAAGGAAGCCGACCTGTTAGACATAGGTGCTTTACATGAGGCCCTTGAAGGTGCGAGTACGGTTATTCACACAGCCGCATTGGTTTCATTCAAATCCAATGATGGAGAACAACTCTATCGTGTAAATGTAGAAGGTACAAGAAACGTAGTTAACGCTTGCTTGAGTTTAGGTATTCCCAGGTTAATTCATATCAGCTCTGTTGCTGCACTGGGAAGACAAAAGGGAACCTATCATATTAACGAAGAGAACAAATGGGTAGATAGCAAATTGAATTCTGATTATGCTGAATCTAAATACTTAGCTGAACTTGAAGTTTTTAGAGGTCAGGAAGAAGGACTGGAAATAGATATTGTTAATCCATCGGTTATTTTATCTCAGGCAGACTGGAACAGAAGCAGCTCACAGCTTTTCAAGTATGTTTGGAAAAACAAACCGTTCTATACACAGGGGTCAATCAATTATGTTGATGCCAGAGATGTAGTCACCATGATAAGTCTGCTTTTAAAAAGAAAAGCCAGTGGTGAGAGATATATTGCCAATGGAGGAGTGGTGCCTTTAAAGGATATTTTGACTCAAGTAGCCGGTCATTTTAACAAAAAAGCACCCTGGATTAAAGTGCCAGGCCCCCTGGTTTCAGCCACTGCCTGGATCGAATCTGCCCGATCCTGGATTACCGGGAATGAGCCCATGGTTACCCCACAATCTGCAAGAACAGCTCATGAAAGATTCTTTTACGACAATGAAAAGGCCATTCAAAAGCTGGGAATGCAGTTCCGACCCCTGGATGATACACTCGAGTGGTGTTGCTCCCATTATTTACAAAACGGTACGATAAACAATCGGAATTAACAAGCTTGTGACCCTTGTTTTATGGGTTTACCTTTGCAGGAACGGATTCATTTGAAATACGATTTTTTTACCTACTTTAGGAAAACCATTTTATCTAATGGCCCACGATTTCAGGAAAAGAGAAGAAGAGGAAGAGCTGATCAAACGCTTTGAGGAAAGTATCAAAAAGAATAGAAATGATTTTTTTGATATCCACTCCTACGAAACGATCATAGATTATTACCTGGATCACGCCAAGCACAAGAGAGCCCTTGCAGCAGTAAATCAGGCAATGGATCTCTATCCTTTCTCCACAGAGTTGCTTGCAGTGAAGGCGCAAATCCTTTCTAACCTGGAAGAGTACGATGAGGCATTGGAGTTATTAGAAAAGGCCAAAAACCTTCATCCCACTGATCTTGAAATATATTTTTCAGCTGGCTCTATTTTTTCCTTGCAGGGAAAACACAGAGAAGCCATTGCCCTGTATGAGCAAGCACTTTCCTTTGCAGATGACGATGCAGACGAGTTATACTATAGCATAGGATTGTCATATCAAAGTCTAGAGGAATACGATAATGCAATCAATGCCTATAAAAAATCAGTAGAAATAAATATTTCTCACGAAGGCGCATTATATGAATTGGCATTTTGCCTTGATGTGGTGGGCCAATTGGAAGGAAGCCTTTCCTACTACAGAAAGTTTATCGATGAAGATCCTTATTCTGCAGCAGCCTGGTACAACCTGGGTATAGTTTGCAATAAGCTGGAACGATATCAGGACGCATTGGATGCCTATGGATATGCCGTAGCCATTGATGATACGTTTGCCTCAGCTTATTTCAATATGGGCAATACCTATTTAAATACTGAGCAATACACCAAAGCACTTGACTCATTTAGAAAAACCGTAGATATAGAAGGTCCCAGCCCTGAAGTCTATTGTTCTATGGGTGCAGCTTACGAAAACCTCAACCAATTTGAATTGGGTCTAAAATACTTTCAAAAAGCAGCTAAACTTGACGACTTTTATGATGAAGCCTGGTTTGGAGCAGGCAGCTGTCTTGAAAAACAAGAGAAGTGGTATCAGGCACTTCATTTTTTTAACAAAGCCATTAAACTCAACAGCCAAAGCGCAGAGTACTGGAAAGCTGCTGCTCATGCAGAATTTAAAATAGGAAACACTGTTTCCAGTATAAGTGCATACGAAGAGGCGAGTCATTTTGGCCCAACTGATAAAGAAATTTGGCTCAATTGGTCATTCATATATTATGAGCAAGGAGAATATTCAAAAGCTGTTGAAGTATTAGAAAGAGGATTAGGTGAAATTCCAAATGAATCCGATTTCCTATACCGGATGGCGGTATATCAGATTGAAGATGGTAAGTTTAAAGAAGCCTTTAACTTTCTGGAAAATGCCTTAATTTTGGATTTTGAAGGGCACCGTATGCTTTTTGATTTTTTTCCTAAACCAGAAACCCAAAAAGCACTCTTTAAGATTATCGATCAATTTAGAAAAGAAAACCGCTAATGAATTTCAAACTAAATAATCTGCCTGAGCGCACAGTAAAGCCCAGGCAAATTGGATATACTATGGCAATGGACAAGGGCCTTAGTATAAGAGAAGCAGAAGATCTTGTTTCTATTTCCGCAGAACACATAGACATCATCAAACTGGGATGGGGCACATCCTATGTCACGCCAATACTAAAAGAAAAACTTAAAATTTATAAAGACGCTGGCATACCATGTTATTTTGGTGGCACTCTCTTTGAAGCTTTTATTATACGAGATCAATTTGATGATTATAGAAAAGTACTGGATAAATTTAATATGTCCTTTGCCGAAGTCTCTGATGGTTCAATTGATCTGGATCACGACAAGAAACTTGACTACATCTCTAAATTATCTGAACAAGTAACCGTGTTGTCAGAAGTTGGATCCAAGGATGCTGAAAAAATCATTCCTCCTTATCAATGGATTGATCTCATGCAAAAAGAACTTGATGCAGGTGCCTGGAAAGTAATTGGTGAAGCAAGAGAGAGCGGAAACGTTGGACTCTTTAGGGCGACAGGCGAGGTGCGCTCCGGGTTGGTACAAGAGATCCTTACAAAAATTCCATTTGAAAAAATAATATGGGAGGCTCCACAAAAGGCTCAGCAAGTTTGGTTTATCAAGCTACTGGGTGCAAATGTGAACCTTGGAAACATTGCACCTAATGAAGTTATTCCACTAGAAACTATAAGACTCGGACTACGAGGAGATACATTTCTTCACTTTCTTGGACTGGAATTGAAGAAGAGCAATAATGCTCCACCATTTTACACTGATTAATTCAATTGAGACGTTTTAAAGATTATTTATTCCTTTATGTAAAGGGAATAGGAATGGGAGCTGCCGATGTAATACCGGGTGTGTCCGGAGGGACTATTGCTTTTATCACCGGTATTTATGAAGAGCTCATCAACTCCATCCGTAAGATGGATGTTGAAGCAATCAAATTGCTTAAACAATTTAAGTTTGGCGAATTCTGGGTAAAAATAAACGGAAGCTTCCTAATCACAGTGCTGGGTGGAATTGTAACAAGTTTACTTTCCCTGGCCAAGCTGATGAATTACCTTTTAGTAACCTTTCCAATTCCCGTATGGTCGTTTTTCTTTGGATTAATCCTTATATCGGCACCTCTTATTTTGCGTGAGGTGAAAATATGGTCTGTCTCCGCTGTAATTGCTGGGATTGTGGGTGTAGGTTTTGCTTATTGGATCACCATTATTTCACCTGCAGAAACTCCCTCAAATTTATTCTTCATTTTTATTTGTGGAGCGTTGGCCATTTGCGCAATGATTTTACCCGGAATATCCGGAGCCTTCATATTACTCCTTCTCGGAAAGTATGAATTCATGATCAAATCACTTGTAGAGATGAATCTGGCTGTTATTGCCGTATTCATTATTGGATGCGTAATTGGACTGCTTACCTTCTCAAGATTTTTAAGTTGGATACTGACCCATTATCGATATCCTACCCTGGCCTTGCTTTCTGGCTTTATGCTTGGTTCTTTGAACAAAGTCTGGCCATGGAAACAAGTGATGTCATTCAGGCTAAACACTACTGGGGAACAAGTCCCCAATATTGATCAAAGTATTTGGCCTGGTCAGTACCTTGAGAAAACAGGTGATGACCCTCAAGTATTTCATGCTATATTGTTTGTTGCACTTGGAATTCTGATCGTTGTTTTCGTAGAAAAACTCGCACTAGCATTTAAAACAAAACCCTAAATGGAAAAGAAATTTGGTTTAATCGGTCTTACTGTTAGTCACTCCTTTTCAAAAAACTATTTTGATGAAAAGTTTTTTAGAGAAGGCCTGCGCGATTACCACTACGATTTATACGAATTGAAGCAAATCAATGGGCTCAAGCAACTTCTGAAGGACAATCCGGAAATATGTGGACTCAATGTCACAATTCCCTATAAAGAAAATGTGATTGCGCTTCTTGACGAAATTGATGATGCTGCAAAAAAGATTGGTGCTGTAAATGTGATCAAAATTAAAGAAGGAAAACTATACGGGTATAATACCGATAGCATGGCCTTTAAAGAAACCCTTACTAAGTGGTTTCCTAAACCTAAAAATTCTTCCGCCATCATATTGGGCACTGGCGGTTCGTCAAAAGCTGTACAACAAGCCTTGCGAGAATTAAAAATTAACTTCAAAGTGGTTTCGAGAGAGAAGAAAAAGGGGGACTATACCTATGAGGAGTTGAAGGTAAATAATGGAATATCCAAGTGCAATTTGGTAATCAACACGACACCGCTAGGCATGTCTCCCAATACGAGTGAGTTTCCGTCAATTAGTTATGATCAGCTAACGGCAGATCATTATGTTTACGACCTTATCTATAATCCAGCCCGAACTCAATTTTTACAAAAAGCTGAAATGCGTAATGCTACTTTCAAAAACGGATTAGAAATGCTGCATATTCAGGCTGAAAAAGCCTGGGTAATTTGGAATAGTTGAAGCCTGAATCCGACTACGTAAGAGAAAATGGATTTTAAACTTACTAGTGAGTACTCGCCAACTGGTGACCAGCCAACTGCTATTAAGCAGTTAACATCAGGGTTATTATCTGGAGAACAGCACCAAACCCTCCTCGGAGTAACCGGATCCGGAAAGACGTTTACCATTGCAAACGTAGTGGCAGAAGTCAACAGACCCACCTTAGTACTCAGTCATAATAAAACATTGGCAGCGCAATTGTACGGAGAGTTCAAACACTTTTTCCCTGAAAATGCTGTGGAGTACTTCATCTCCTATTATGACTATTATCAACCTGAGGCATTTATTCCAAGTTCAGGTTTATACATCGAAAAAGACTTGTCCATCAATGAGGAAATTGAAAAGTTAAGGCTTAGTGCTACCTCCTCATTGCTTTCAGGAAGGCGAGATGTCATTGTTATCGCCTCAGTCTCGTGTATATATGGCATTGGAAATCCTGAGGAGTTTGGAAAAAATAGAATTCAGTTAACGGCAGGAGAAACCATTCCCCGGAACCAGTTGCTGTTTGCGCTAGTGGATATTTTATACAGCAGAACAGAAGCTGAATTTAAGCGCGGTACTTTCAGGGTAAAAGGAGATACCGTGGATGTATTTTTAGCTTATGCCGATTACGCGGTGCGCATCTATTTTTTTGGTGATGAAATCGAAGCCATTCAATTGATTGACCCATTTACTGGAAAAAAAATATCGGATGAAAAGGTAGCCGTCATTTTCCCTGCCAACCTGTTTGTAACCGGTAAAGACATGTTGCAGCAAGCCATTAGGGAAATCCAAGATGACATGGTTTTACAGGTGGAAATGTTTACTGATGAAAAGAGACACCTGGAGGCCAAGCGACTCAAAGAACGAACCGAATTCGATATTGAAATGATGCGTGAGTTGGGTTACTGTAGTGGTATAGAAAATTACTCACGGTACTTTGACCGAAGAAAAGCAGGGGCAAGACCATTCTGCCTGATTGATTATTTCCCGGATGATTTTTTGATGGTGATTGACGAAAGTCATGTAACTATACCACAAGTACGAGCCATGTGGGGTGGAGATCGTTCACGTAAAGTCAATCTAGTGGACTATGGATTTAGACTTCCATCTGCGATGGATAATCGCCCTCTCACCTTCAATGAATTTGAAAGCATCCTCAATCAAGTGATTTATGTAAGCGCTACTCCTTCAGAATATGAATTAAGAAAATCGGAAGGTGTGGTAATCGAACAATTGATTCGCCCTACCGGATTATTAGACCCAGAAATTGAAGTGAGGCCAAGCAAAAATCAAATAGACGACTTGCTGGAAGAAATAGACGAACGGGTAAAAAAGCAAGAACGTGTATTGATCACCACATTGACCAAAAGAATGGCAGAGGAACTGACCAAATACCTGGAACGCGCTAATATAAAATGCAGGTACATTCACTCTGAAGTGCAGACACTGGATCGTGTAGAAATTTTACGTGAACTTCGGTTGGGAATATTCGATGTGCTTGTAGGTGTGAACTTACTTAGGGAAGGACTAGACTTACCGGAAGTTTCTTTGGTGGCAATTCTGGATGCAGACAAAGAAGGTTTCTTAAGAAACCAAAGATCGCTGGTACAAACAATTGGTCGTGCAGCACGTAATGAAAATGGCAAAGTGATTATGTATGCAGACAAAATCACCGAATCTATGCAACTGGCCATTGACGAAACCAACAGGAGAAGAAAAACACAACAAGACTATAACCTTGAGCACGGTATTGTTCCTAAAACCATTTTGAAATCAAGGGAAGCAATCATGGAGCAAACCAAAGTTGCTGACTCCAAAAAAACGACCAAACGCTACTATATTGAGGACGAAGAGCGGTCGCTAGCTGCTGATCCGGTAGTGACCTACTTAAGCACCGAGGAACTGAAGAAAATGTTTGAAAGAACCAAGAAAGCCATGGAAAAGGCGGCCAAAGAACTTGAATTCATTGAGGCAGCCCGTCTTAGGGATGAGTACCTGGCTTTGCAGAAACTGATTGAAGAAAGGGGTTAGCTTTGCATTAAATTATTTTTTAAACATCTACTTATGAAAAAGCTTTTGATTGTTGTGTTTATCCTTGGAATGGTCAATTGGGTATCTGCCCAAAGTACGAGCGATATCATGATCGGTGGTGGGGTAGATTTCATAAAGACAGATAACCCAGGAGTTTTTGAAAAATCTCAAATAGGCTTTGAGGTAAACTATTTTGTGGTCAGACATTTTGCCGTAGGCTTAGGGGCTGAAATTTGGTCCAATCAAAAAAACTCATTTGCCATGGGTGCCCGATGGTACGCCAATGAAAATGTCTTCTTAAAGTTCAAGGGTTTGATTGGCGCCAATGATGTGGCGTTAGGAGCTGGCTATGCCAAAGCATTAACCCAATACCTCCGGCTGGAAGGGATGGGTGATTTCTATGTGAACAGTACCGAGTTCGGAATAAGGATTGGGTTGGCTTACGTTATTAAGTAGAAGTGAGGGCTATCGTTGTAGTAGAGTAGAATAGGGAGTGTTGACAAAATAATATTTTGTATTAACTTTCTAAGCGATAACCGGTTATCTTCCATTAATACATCAACACTCAATATTATGAAACCCATCTTGGTTTTATACATTTTGGTCATGGTCATCGTAGCTCCTGGGTATTGTCAACGGGTTAATGGAATTGAACGAGATTCCCTTTCACAGTGGTTGCTTCCATTTCAGGAAAAAGTCTACCTGAAAACAGACAAGGGCTATTATTATCCGAGAGAAGATTTATGGTTCTGTGCAATTATGGATTATAGACTTCCTGCAATGAGAGATTCATTGAGCAACACACTATATGTAGATTTAATAGGACCGGATTTCAAAATCATTGAAAGAAAAGTGTTGAGAATTGAAGGAGGGTTTTCAGCCAATGACTTTAAACTTAGTAGGGATCTTTCTCCTGGATTGTATTTCTTGCGAGCTTATACGAATTGGATGAGAAACTATGGTGATGTTTCTCTGATGTCTGTCCCTATCCCTATTCTAAGCGTTGATAAGAATATAAAGAATCAAGAACCTCAAGAAGTTTATAATTCGCAAACTGTTGAGGTTAAAGTAGCTCTTAACAAAGAAACATATACTACCAGAGACCGCGTAGATGTTAAAATCAGTCTTAAGGATACCCACGGAAAACCAATAAAAGGGAAATGTGTCGTAACTGTAACTGATGATGATGCAGTAAGATCTATTAAAGGTAGGGTAATGATACAGGACCAAGTAGGTCAATGGGATACACCTTACTTAGTAGCCAAAGACACATCAATTTATTTTTTGGAACGCGGACTCACTTATTCAGGTTTGATCGAGGTCAAGCATAGACGATTTCCCGCCCACCTGGATATTGTACTGAGTCAGGGTCTTAATCTTGTTTCACTGGACACTGATAATTCGGGGCGATTCTATCTCAGTAACCTTGAGTTTTATGATTCTCTCAATTTATTTATTAAGGCGGTTGATCAGAAAGGCAGGCAGTTATCCCAAATATCAATTGATCCACCCCCTACGTTGCTCTTTGTCGATCCAGGCAAGATGATCAATCTTGACTTGGAAGATTTTAATGCAGCGCAGAGAATTCAAAATACCTATCGCCCTGATAGTGATGTTACGCTACTAGAAGAGGTTGAAATTATCGGAAAAAAAGTAAACAGAGATGATATCCGGGAAGATCCAATTAAGAAGCTTTATGGAAGACCAGATTATACTATTAATGGAGAGGATCTAATCAGCGTTGCTGGATTAAATGTTTTAATTGGTCTTCAAGGACGAGTCCCAGGCGTGAGAGTGGGCGAAAATAGTCGTGGCGAAGTTCAAATCAATATAAGAGGTCTCAGTTTACAAGGGTACACAACACCGATAATTTTTGTGGATGGAATTCCTTTTGAGGTAAACGACCTTAGAGCTATAAGTACTTCTCAAATTGATCACATCGAAATTGTCAAAAGAGCCTTACCACAATTTGGAAGCCGTGGGGCAAATGGGCTTATTGCGATTTATACAAAAATGAGTACGTTTAGTGACCACGAAAGCACAATACCATCTGATTATGTGCTAAAAAAACTTGATGGATACGCAACGGCTCGCAGCTTCTATTCACCCGATTATTCATCACAAACAATAGCTGCCTCCGACTACGACTTTCGGTCTACCCTGTATTGGAATCCTAATGTTTCGATGGATGATGACGGTATTGCTACGCTGCACTTTTACACTTCCGATTTAATTGGAAATTATACCATTGAGGTTGAAGGCGTTGAAAAAACGAGGTGGACACCTTTTTGGGCAACCATTAAGTTTTCTGTAAATGAATAAAATATGGTGAGCTAAAAGTCACCATATTGTTTCTACAGGATTGAAATTTCAGCTTTTACTGAATATCATTAATTATTACAAAAAAATGTTAAGCACCAAAACGCTTAGCTACCTCAGCCCAATTCACCACATTCCAAAAAGCAGCAGCATAATCCGGCCTGCGGTTTTGATAGTGCAAATAATAAGCATGCTCCCATACATCCAAACCTAGAATGGGCGTTCCTTTTACTTCAGCTATATCCATTAAAGGATTATCCTGATTGGGGGTGCTGGTGATCGCCAACTTACCGCTTGCATCCTTAATCAACCACGCCCATCCAGAGCCAAAACGACCCCCAGCAGCTGCATTGAATTTTGCTTTCATCTCATCGAATGAACCAAAGGCTGCATTGATAGCATCTGCCAGGGCTCCCGATGGATTGCCTCCTGCTTTGGGTCCCATCACCGTCCAAAATAAACTGTGGTTATAATGCCCACCACCATTGTTGCGAACGGCCACAGGGTATTTTGAAATGTTCTTACAAATATCCTCGATGCTTAATTTAGCAGCATCCGTACCTTCTATGGCTTTATTTAAATTCGTTACGTATGCATTATGGTGTTTTCCATGATGAATTTCCATGGTGCGTGCGTCAATGTGTGGTTCCAGCGCGTTAAAATCATATGGTAAATTGGGGAGTGTAAATGCCATGTTCAGCTATGTTTAAAAGTGAAAAATATATGTAGTGTCTTCAAATATACTAACTAAGTACTCAGGTAAAAAGTTTACCATTTCATGCTTTTAATTCACTTCTAATTTCTACACCTAAGACCAAAAAAATAATAAATCAAAAATGTCTTTCAATTCAATAATAGCACCAACTTTGGTATAGATTGGCAAGGTTTCCAATCAAGTGCAATAAAATGATCAAAGAAGACAACCCTATTCTCCCCTATCTGGCACTGACTGTGGTTTGTATTGCATGGGGAACAACCTATCTGGCGCTTCGAATTGGTGTCCTTGAGTTTCCTCCGTTCCTATTTAGTGCCATAAGACAAATTACCGCTGGTATTCTACTAGTTGGTGGTCTTCTTGCTTTTGGAAAAGTGAAGCTACCCGATAAGCCCGAACTTATGATTCAGGCCATTGGTGGATTTTTTATGATTACGTTGGGCAATGGCCTTGTAGGCTGGGCTGAGGTATATGTACCGAGTGGATTGGCTGCAATTATATGTTCTATCGTACCTATTTGGGTAATCCTGATCAATCTTGTGGTTGCAAAAGACGAAAAACCAACATTTCCCATAGTGATAGGATTGTTGATTGGGCTAAGTGGTATTATTCTAATTTTTAGTGATAACCTGGGTGGCTTTGCAGTGCCGGGCTACGCATGGGGAATTGCTTTTATCATTATAGCCAATCTGGGCTGGGCAGCTGGAAGTATCTGGATGAAGCGCAAAAACCAAACGACCAATCCGTTTCTAAATGCCGGATTACAAATGTTCTTTGGAGGAATCTTGTTATTGCCCTTCAGCCTGGCTTTTGACAATCTGAAAACCATACAATGGAGCAACAACGTAATTTATTCGTTGGTCTACCTTATTTTAGTGGGATCCATTGCGGCCTATGCGAGCTATTCCTATGCAATAAAAAAGCTCCCAATCACTATAGTTACACTCTATGCCTACATCAATCCCATTGTGGCTGTACTGCTGGGGTGGTTAGTATTAGAAGAAACACTTAACTTGAAAGTGGGAGTAGCCATTGGCATTACCCTCATTGGAATTTACATGGTGAACCGAGGTTATCAATTCAGAAATCTTTGGAAAGCCAAATTATCAACAAGCCCAGACTAAGTATGCAGCCTATCCCCTTTCAAACTATTAATTGGGAAAATGTAGAAATAACAAAACACGCTGGTGAACAGGGAATGGCGTATTGGAGAACTGTAAATCATGAAGGGTTGAGAGTCCGAATGGTTGAATATTCACCTGGCTATATAGCCGACCATTGGTGTGAACGCGGGCACATTATCTTCTGCCTCCAGGGTCAACTCATTACAGAACTGTCAGATGGCACATCGCATATTCTTAAAAAAAACATGAGCTATCATGTAAGTGACCAGATGAGCAAACATAGATCATCCACAAAAGAGGGAGCCTTGCTGTTTATCATAGATGGTGAATTCCTGAATTTAAATTTGAAAACATAAAGGCCTTTTAATGTCTACAAAAAAATCTACACAAGAAAGGATGTTTTCAGAGGTAGGATCTGGCCTTTTTGAAAAGGCTCAGTCCTACGGCCTTGAGTATCTTTCGAAAGTATTTGACAGAAATGTTTTTCCGGAAAACCAGGCACTGGTCGACTTAGAAAAATTTGTCGAGGAAATGCCAACTCAATCTGAAGATGCCAGCAAAGTAATTGACTTGCTTCATCAATTTGGATCACCAGCTACGGTGGCCACCATGGGTGGCAGGTACTTTGGTTTCGTTACCGGAAGTGTGTTACCAGCAAGCCTCGCTGCCAAAAACTTATCCCTATTCTGGGATCAGGTATCGGCCATGCAGGTGATGTCTCCCATCACAGCCAAGCTTGAAGCCATCGTTGAAAAATGGCTTGTAGACCTTCTTCGCTTACCCCCAAATACAGTCGCTGGTTTTGTTAGTGGATCTTCGATGGCCAATTTTTGTGGACTTGTGGCAGCCCGGTATAGAATATTAAAAAATAAGGGTTGGGACATTACAGAGAAAGGACTCTTTGACGCCCCCAGAATCAGGGTATTGGCTGGAAGGCATGCGCACTCTACCATACTGAAAGCAGTTTCACTTTCTGGCATAGGGAAATCCAATATGGAATGGGTGGATGTAGATGATCAAGGTCGAATTATTCCGGAATTAATCCCGTTACTCAGCGATAACACCATACTCATTCTCCAGGCTGGAAATGTAAACAGTGGAAGTTTTGACAACTTCAAATCGATTTGTCAAAAAGCGCAGACGCAAGGGGCATGGGTTCATATTGATGGGGCATTCGGCTTGTGGGCACAAGCATCACAAAAGTTAAAGCATTTGACTGATGGAATTGAATTTGCAAATTCCTGGACTGTAGACGCTCATAAAACATTAAACACACCTTACGATTCAGGTGTTATTTTGTGTGCTGACAAAGAAGCCCTGGTCTCGTCACTCCACATGACCGGAGGCTATATCATTACAGGTAATGAAAGAGATGGGATGCTTTACACTCCGGAAATGTCCAGGCGCGCCAGGATAATAGAGTTTTGGGCAGCCCTTAAATATTTAGGCAAAGATGGATTGGGTGAAATGATCCAGGGATTTCACGAACGAGCCATTCAATTTTCAAAAGGTTTAAATGAAATTAAGGGATTCCATATCTTAAACGAAGTGGTGTTTAATCAGGTGTTGGTTGGTTGTGAAACAGAAGAAATAACCACTCAAACCATCTCCAAGATTCAAGAATTAAAAGTGTGTTGGGTGGGCGGCTCAACCTGGCTAGGGAAAAAGGTGATAAGAATAAGTGTATGCTCCTGGGCAACCACTGAAACAGATGTGGATCTTTCTGTAAAATCTTTTGAGAAAGCCTTGAAAATGGTACTTCAAAGTAGCAATGAATAAAAAATTATAGCATGTATTTACCCAAAGACTACAGGAACAATAACCGGGAGGAGCAATTGGAGTTTATCAGAAAGAATAGCTTTGGAATGTTGGTAAGCGATGTCAACAACAAACCCTGGGCTACTCATATTCCTTTCATACTCAATAGTGATGGCACAAAATTGACGAGTCATATTTCAAGAGGCAATGTGCAGTGGAAATACTTTTCTTCTGAGAAAGAAGTAATGGTGGTCTTTTTAGGGCCAAATGCTTATGTCTCCTCCTCCTGGTATAACCACGAAAACGTATCCACCTGGAATTACATCGCGGTTCATGTCTATGGAAACCTCCGAATCATTGATGGTGACGAATTAAAAGCTTCATTGAAAGAATTAGTAGATCATTTCGAAGCAGACTCAGCCCACCCTGTTTCTCTCGAAAAAATGACTCCCTCTTATTTGGAAAGAGAGATACATGGTATTGTCGCTTTTGAAATTACAATTACACAGATCGAAGCTGTGTACAAACTCTCCCAAAACAGAGAAAAAGAGGATTACGAAAACATCATTACAGAATTGAACAAAAGGGATAACAATGCTCAGGAAGTGGCCAAAGAAATGAAAAAACGTTGCCCTTATTGAACTATCCGGTATCAAAAAACATAACAATTTAGATATATTTAATCCTATTAACAGACATGGCAATGGCAACAAATAATGAAATTGCAATAAAACACACCAACCAATCCCAATTTCCAAAGGTTGATTTTAATAATCTCGATTTTGGCAAATACATTTCAGATCATATGGTCGTTGCTAACTATGCCAACAAAAACTGGGGCGAGCCGGAAATAATACCTTATGGTGATCTCCCGATGAGTCCCGCCATGTTATCTCTGCATTACGGACAATCCATCTTTGAAGGGATGAAAGCATTCAAAATGAAAGATGGTAACATCAGTATTTTCAGATTGAAAAAACACCATGCTCGCATGAACAAGTCACTGGCAAGGATGTGCATGCCCCAAATAAGCGAACCTATGTTCACAGAAACACTCCGCACATTGATTGAGCTGGATCATCAGTGGGTTCCATCCAGCGAAGGTGCATCACTTTACATCAGACCTATTGTATTCGCATCCGAACCGCGCCTTGGAGTCAAAGTCTCTGACCTATATAAGTTTATTATCATGACTACCCCGGTAGGGCCTTATTTTAGTAAACCTTACAGATTGAAAGTAGAGGATCACTATGTTCGCACAGCTGAAGGCGGAACGGGCTTCGCCAAGTGTGCCGGTAATTATGGAGGTGCATTCTACCCCGCTCAGGTGGCCAAAGAAGAAGGTTTTGATCAGGTACTGTGGACAGACCATAAAGATCACCAATACATTGATGAGGTAGGAATGATGAACGTGATGTTTGTCATCAATGGAAAATTAATTACCCCTTCATTGAATACCGCCATTCTTGATGGGATAACACGTGACTCTATTCTTACACTGGCTAAGGAAATGAATTTTCCTATAGAGGAAAAAAGAATAAAACTAACAGAGCTAGAAAAAAGCGCTAAAGACGGATCGTTAACAGAAGCTTTTGGAACAGGAACAGCAGCAGTCGTTGCCCCTATTCAATCCTTCAATATTCACGGTGTCGATTACACCATTCCACTACCTGATGCCAATAGCTTTCAACTGAAAGTAAAAAAGCAATTACAGGACATCAGGTCCGGAGTGACTGAAGACAAACATCAATGGAATCATATCATTAAAATAAAATAAAACCTGATGCTTGTCATCTCCTAATCCATCTTATTTTGAATATAACCTATCGAACAGACGCAACCATTTCCAACACGCAATTCATTGATATTCTCAAGCGATCTACATTGGATAAACGCAGACCTGTAGATAACCCGGATCGAATTCAGAAAATGTTAGATCATGGAAATATCCTTGTTACCGCCTGGCATGGCGACTTATTGGTAGGTGTATCACGTGCACTTTCAGATTTCTCTTTTTGTTGCTACCTCTCAGACTTAGCTGTTGATACAAATTATCAACAAAAAGGAATTGGAAAAAAACTAATTGACGAAACGCACATAGCAGCAGGACACCTCACTACTCTGATTTTACTCGCTGCTCCGGCTGCTGCAGACTATTATCCAAAAATAGGAATGGAGCAGTTTGCTGATTGTTACATCATTAGACGAAAATAACCCTTGAAAGCGATCAAGCAACAGCTCTATGCTCATTGTCAGCAATGGGTCGACAATAAAATCGCTTTAGCGCAAAGTGAGATAAACGCAGCACAAGCTGCTGCCAATGAAGAAACCAAAAGCAGTGCAGGTGATAAATATGAAACGGCCAGGGCTATGGCCCAACTGGAAATTGAAAAAAGTACCCGTCAGCTGGCTGAGGCTGGCAAACTAAAAAGATTATTGGGGGAATTTTCAGGAGGAACAGAATCATCAGAGACACAGCTCGGAAGCCTCGTTCAAACTAACCATGGTTGGTTTTATATCTCCTTAAGTGCGGGAAAAATAGAATTGGGTGAAATCACCTGTATCTGCCTATCTCCAGTATCTCCATTGGGGGTAAAACTGATGAGCCTTAAATCAGGGGATACATTCAGCTTTAATAACAGGAACTTCCAGATTCAGGCAGTCTACTAAGGGAATCCCGATAAAAAATAAAAAAATTGTTTCTGTACAATTCCAGCTCACTAAAGGCGTTTTGCTAATGCAAATAGTCAAGAAATACAAGGATTTGTGCCATAAATTGACTAATTTCGCACGACTTCAATGAAAAAAGCAAAAAAGGCCTATTAAAACTCATAAACACCTTCTGAACCAAACCTGCCTCGAAGGAGTTTTACTATTGAAATTGGATTGTTTCACCATTAAATTAAGCTAAAACTATGGGAAGACCCCCTATATTACCCAAGAAGAAAAAAGATGGTTACTACCTGGATATCCGCAATAAAGGTGCAAAATCGGGTATTATCATTATCCGCGATACTGAAAAGGAAATGATGCAAGCTGTAAGGCAATATGAGAACACAAAGGATGTGATCATTCTTGGAGAGCACAGAAATGGAAAACGTGTAGAGGAGAAGAAAAAGAAACTACACCAGAAAGAAAAAGCATAAAAAAAAGCCCCTCGGGGCTTTTTTGTTTTTAAAAGGGCAAATCATCTGATCCCCCCGCATCATGCGGTTCATCCATCGGTGGCGGTGGCGAAAATGAGTCTCCTCCTCCTGTGTTACTTTTCTCCACCTTCCAGGCACGCGCTTCGGTATACCATCTTCCATTGTATTCCCGGCTTTCCAAATCCACACCTACATTCACCTCGTCTCCTTCCGTAATACCAAACTGATCTATTTTATCTCCCCAGATAGAAAGGCAAACTTTCTTTGGGTACTGACTTTGAGTTTCTACTATAAATTCTTGCTTCCTCCACTGTCCCTTCTTTCCCATTCCAGATTGCAGCGGAAGCAATTGAATTACTCTTCCTTTTAATTCCATAGCCATAGGGCATTCTTTTAATTGATTGATATAATTTATGAAAGGGCAATTTGTCGATTAATTGAGAATATGACAACGAAGACACCCCAAAGTAATAACTACAAACCCATCTATTCTCTTATGCGCTTAAAAAAATCATCTACCAGCGCCTTACACTCCTCTTTCTTTACTCCCTTCACCACGGTGGTTTTAGGATGTAAAACCTGACTTTTGGACAATGAAAAGCCTCGCTGTACATCTGATGCACCATACACCAGTTTCATCATCTGTGTCCAATACAGGGCTCCGGCACACATGGTACAGGGTTCCAGCGTCACAAAAAGGGTACACTCGCTGAGGTATTTGGATCCGAGATAGTTGGAAGCTGAAGTTATAGCCAGCATTTCTGCATGGGCTGTGGCATCCGTTAATTGTTCTGTTTGATTATGAGCACGGGCGATGATTTTATTGTTGCTCACCACCACAGCACCTACGGGTACTTCTCCATTGTCGAAAGCCTTGCTGGCTTCCCGAAGCGCTTCCCGCATAAAGTACTCATCCGTATACAAATCCATACATCAAACTTAGGAAGATCAATGAGGTGACCTGACCTTGTTGTAAAATATTACTTCACTTTAAGCGAATTCATTACCGCCCTGGCCGTTTCCTGCCACTCTTCTTTCATTTGTTCTGGACAGGAAAATGTAAATACCAGAGTCCTCCCCTTTTCAACGAGATAAAGCACGTAGGTATATTTAAGAATAGCGTCCTGATCTCCTATTGCCCTCCTATCACCATTTATCCTGGAGTCAAATTCAAAAAAAATATATTTTTTATTGTGAATCTCCCGAATGCCTTCTTCCACCATTTCCACCCTGTCGTAGAGGTTATATATTCCCGCTTTGAAAAATTTCTGAGACATTTCCATATCGGCATCTGGCCAGTGTGTCGCAGAAGTTTTAACGCTGAAATCTATCAGCCTGTCCTGATCGGTATAGGCCGCGATGGGCTTTCTTACAGAAGGATGACGCAGGGCAATATCGTCAGGAGTCATTACCATCAATTCTTTGGGGATTGAGATGGTGATGTCGTGCGCAATCTTGGTTTTCACCAATTTATGCCCATTCTCATTGGGAAAGAGGTAAAGAAAAACAAGCAATCCGATTTTTATCATAGTGTTTTTTAAGCATAAATGAGACCAAACCTTCCGACTTCGGTCTTGATGACTAGAAATGGCACTAAATCAAGCAAAGGCATCTTATATAAACCCTTTAGCTTTTGTTAATTTGCACCCTCAAATTTAACAGAAAAATACATGCTACGGACGCATACATGCGGTGAACTGCGGATAGATAATGTAAATCAACAAGTAACGTTGACTGGCTGGGTACAACGGGTACGTGATAAGGGCAGTTTGTTGTGGGTAGATCTTCGGGATCGATATGGAATCACTCAACTTTTCTTAGAAGAAGGCAAAACAGCACCTGAACTGATTAAGGCCGCACGCGATTGTGGTCGTGAGTTTGTCATTAAGGCAACCGGTATCGTGGTAGAGCGGCAATCCAAGAACAGTAAAATGAACACGGGAGATATTGAAATCCGTGTAGAACATTTTGAAATAATCAATCCTTCTAAAACACCACCCTTTACCATCGAAGATGAGACGGATGGTGGCGATGATTTGCGCATGAAATACCGTTACCTGGACTTGAGGAGAAATCCGGTAAGAGAAAGTTTGCAACTGCGCCATAAAATGGGACAACAAACCCGCCAGTACCTTGATGGACAAAATTTCATTGAAGTAGAAACCCCTGTACTAATCAAATCAACACCCGAAGGGGCCCGCGACTTTGTTGTTCCTTCCCGTATGAACCAGGGAGAATTTTATGCGTTACCTCAATCTCCTCAAACTTTCAAACAACTGCTGATGGTATCTGGGTTTGATCGCTACTATCAAATCGTAAAATGTTTCCGCGATGAAGACTTGCGTGCCGACCGCCAGCCAGAGTTTACACAGATCGACTGTGAGATGGCTTTTGTAGAACAGGAAGACATCCTCAATATTTTTGAAGGATTAATTCGCCATCTGTTCAAGCAGGTAAAAGGAATAGACATCCCTGAAGTACCCCGCATGAGCTACGATCATGCCATGAAGTACTATGGGTCGGACAAACCCGATATGCGTTTTGAGATGAAGTTTGTCGAGCTGAACGATGTAGCCAAAGGTAAAGGTTTTGGTATCTTCGATGATGCAGAACTGGTAGTAGGGATTTGCGCAAAAGGTTGTGCTGGATATACGCGCAAGCAAGTGGATGAGCTTACAGATTATGTAAAGCGCCCTCAGGTAGGTGCCAAAGGAATGGTGTACGCGCGCTATAACGAAGATGGCACTTTCAAATCATCTGTAGATAAGTTTTATGATCAGGTAGCATTGAAAGCATGGGCTGATAAAATGAATGCAGCGCCTGGTGACTTAATGTTATTGATGTCGGGAGAAGAAGAGAAAACAAGAAAAGCGTTGAGCGAGCTTCGTCTGCACCTCGGCAATCAATTGGGGCTTCGTAATAAGAATACGTTTGCTGCCCTTTGGGTACTTGATTTTCCTTTATTTGAATGGGATGCGGACACACAACGCTACCACGCCAAACACCACCCTTTTACTTCACCAAAAAAAGAAGACATCCCCTTGCTGGACAGTGACCCGGGCAAAGTGCGAGCCAATGCATACGACCTCGTTATCAACGGAACAGAAATTGGCGGTGGTTCTATTCGTATCCACGACAGACCTACACAGCAATTGATGTTTAAGAAATTAGGTTTCACCGATGAAGAAGCAAAAAAACAGTTTGGTTTTTTGATGGATGCCTTTGAGTTTGGAGCCCCTCCCCATGGTGGTATCGCTTTTGGGTTTGATCGCTTGTGTTCCATCTTTGGTGGTGTTGATTCTATCCGCGACTTTATTGCCTTCCCAAAAAATAATGCGGGAAGAGATGTGATGATCGATTCGCCTTCTACGATTTCTAAAGAACAGCTGGATGAGCTGGGGATTGCGTTGAAGCCTTCGGAGAAGTGAAAATGGATTCTGGATTTTAGATGCTAGATGCTGGAACCGAAATGTGATATGTTTTACTACCTTAGAATGATTAAATTTTTACTCATGATACGCTCTATATTAATCCCAACCATTCTCCTGTTCACAATTGCTTTTCCTGCTGCTGCGCAAAAAAGAAGCAAATCAAATACGCCTTCAGTTTACTTTCCAGATAAGCAATGGGAAACCAAACAACCTGCTGATGTGGGGTTGGATCCGGCATTACTTAAAGTAGCAGTAGATTTTGCTATCGCTAATGATGCCAGTGCACCACGCGATTTAAAGCTCAACCACTATAGAAGTTTTGGCAGAGAACCCTTTGGTGATGCCATCGGGCCCATCAAAGACCGTGGTGATCAAACCGGTATCATCATCAAAAACGGATATGTAATTGCAGAATGGGGAGAGCCTTACCGGGTGGACATGACCCACAGTGTCACCAAAAGTTTTTTATCGAGTGTAGTAGGTTTGGCGTATGATCGAGGACTCATCAATAGCATTGATGACGAAGTTTATAAATACGTCCCTCCTATTTTACCTTATAATCCCATACCGTTTGGCAACAAAGCAGATGAGTTTGATAAGAAGTCAGACTTCATTGACTTATTCAATACACCCCACAACCGCACCATCACCTGGAGGCAAATGCTTCAGCAAAACAGCGACTGGGAAGGCACCTTGTGGGGCAAACCTGACTGGGCCGATCGCCCAAGCGCAGAATATGGAGAATGGTTAACCAAAAGAAACACACCCGGCACGGTGTACGAATACAATGACACCCGTGTCAATGCGTTGGCATTAGCAGCTCTCAGTGTGTGGAGAAAACCTTTACCAGAAGTGCTGAAGGAAAACATTATGGATCCCATCGGTGCATCCAACATGTGGCGTTGGTACGGTTATGAAAATTCATGGATTGTGTTGGATGGAAAAGCCGTGCAGTCTGTAACAGGTGGTGGCCATTGGGGAGGTGGCATGCACATTCATGCCTACGATATGGCGCGCTTTGGTTATCTTACTTTGCGCAATGGAAAATGGAAAGACCGTCAGTTGCTGTCTGAAGCATGGAACAAAATGGCGCAAACCCCTTCTGCTCCTCAGGAAACCTATGGCTTCATGAACTGGTTTTTAAATACCAATAAAAAGTTTTTGCCCAGTGCGCCTGAAAAAGTATTCGTGCACATAGGCAATGGCACCAACATGGTGTACGTTGATCCAGAGAATGATATTGTTGCGGTGGTGCGCTGGATTGAAAACAGCGAAATGGATGAGTTCGTGAAAAGAATGCTTGCCGCTAAAAAATAAAAATCCATGATCATGAGAATTCTTACCACCCTTGTTATCGCTGGTCTCATGTTTTCTTGTGCCCAATCAAGCAAAGAACTCTATGAAGCCGCATCCCTACGATTTGATAAGGAAGACTTCAAAGGAGCGATAAGTCTATTGGATTCGTTAATCGCCATGGATGCCAACAACAGCGATGCTTATTACACAAGGGGCAGCAGTAAGTTCAATCTTGATGACTATGAAGGCGCTATTGCCGACTACTCAAAAGCCATCGAACTCACTCAAAACAATGTAGATGCTGAACTCTACTATTTCCGTGGTGATGCCTATCGCCAACTCAATCAATACGAAAAAGCCATACAGAATTTTACCCTGGCCATAACAACCATACCAGACTATGGTGAAGCACTCAACCTCAGGGCTGAAGCATGGATGTCGTTGGGAAATATTGACAGTGCCATATTGGATTATTCTCGCGCTATTGAAATGAAACCTGCATTGGCCGGGCCTTACTATGGTATGGCCAACTACTACTCCAACCTGCCAGACTACGGGCAGGCCATCACTTACTATTCCAAAGCCATTGAATTGGATGCGCAGGCCAGTTATTACTTTAACAGAGGACTTGTATTTTATCTGGAGAGTGATTTTGAAAACGCCATCAGCGATTTTACACATACTATAGAAATGGATGATCAGTTCATTGAAGCCTATGTAATGCGTGGCAACGTTAAAGACGAAGCCGGATTTGGTGCTGAAGCGCTACTGGATTTTGATGAAGCTATTCGCATTGACCCTGAGTATGCTTCTGCCTATTTCAACAGAGGAATCACACGCAAAAGTCAGGGAGACCTTGAGGGTGCCTGCGAGGACTTTAATAAAGCATTGTCGATGGGTTATGTCGAAGCCATTGCCAAAACCGGTGACTGTCCCAGTTAATCCAATAACCGATCTGTCGCTTCAGCGTTGATGTCAATGTCATCTTCCCCTATATTGTCATAAGGATTCTCCAAATGATCCTGAATATTGTCCAGACTTACCAAAATAAAACTATAGAGGATGGGCATCACATATACCAACTGCGGAGAATAGGTATTAAAACTATTGGCAAAGTAGGGCCCATAAATTATAGGGAACACATAAATAAAAACTTTGCTGTATGCGCGTAGCGTCACCGGTGTACGGTAGTTGTGAATCACCTTCATGTTATCAAAGGCAATAATCATTTTACTTACGTACTGGCTTATTCTTGAAATCTCACCGCTTTGTACGCCCAGTTCGCGCATCTCCATCGTATAGGAAGACAATTTTGAAAATAGCTGATACAACCGTACCTCGTGATCGTGCCAGTGATCCATTTTACTCTCCGCCAACATCTCCCGCATCAATATCAATAACTGTTTGATCAATTCTCTCGTGCGCTGAGGAAGATCGCTGCTCTTGTCGGTAGGCCAATCGCGGGTAGCATAATACAGTGCCACGGCATGTCCCTTGAAATCCGCAAGGCGTTGCAATGCATTCTCCCTCCTATTGTATGCAGAACCGATTGAGAATACCACAGGAAAGACAATGGCCACACCTACCAGCATATCAGGAAAAGAGGCTACCAGGTTGAACCGATAACAGAAATAAGTACTGATAATGGAAAGCGCAGTAACAATAAACGTCTTATAGTTGATTATAAGCGAAAAGCTTTTGAGGATGCCCTTCATAGGTTTAGTTTGATGACAGATTGAGTAATATTAAGTCAATATTAAATAAATATTCGCTTAATTTAATGTAGCAGTCTTACATAAAAAATAATGCCGCTTTGAGAGTAGCAATCAAGAAACACACAATAACTCCCGCCAGGGCGACTAATTCAATATTCTAGTAGCAACATTAACCATCCACATGACCTTCCAAAATAAATTTCAAAATCTGGTCAACTGGCAGCCTTCCAGTGAACAGCAAATCACTAGTATAGACGCACATACCGGTGGCGAACCACTAAGAATCATTACAGGTGGCCTACCTGAAATCAAAGGCGATACTATTTTGGAAAAGAGAAGGTACATGAGGGAAAACCTTGACTACATCAGAAAGACTTTGATGTGGGAACCACGTGGACATGCCGATATGTATGGTTGTATCATTACACCACCCGTTACCCCTGAAGCTCATTTTGGTGTATTATTCCTTCACAACGAAGGGTACAGTACCATGTGTGGTCATGGTATTATAGCGGTAACCAAAGTAGCGTTGGAGTGTGGGATGCTGCCCATGAAAGGGAATACAACTCCCGTCAACATTGACTCCCCTGCCGGATTGATCAGGGCATTCGCAATAATTAACAACAACAAAGTAGAGAGTGTTTCTTTTATTAATGTCCCCTCCTTTGTGCAGGCATTGGATCAAACAGTAAATGTAACTGGCATCGGTAAAGTAAAATATGACATTGCTTATGGCGGTGCCTTTTATGCTTATGTGAATGCGGACGAGATAGGATTAGGTATGACTGCCAATGACCACGATGAGTTGATAGAAAAAGGAATGGCCATTAAACGTGCCGTGATGAAGGCCTTTATTTTTAAACATCCTTTTGAAGCCGACCTTAACTTTCTTTACGGCACCATATTTACTGGAGCATCGCTCACTAAAAATGCCGACAGCAGGAACGTTTGCATTTTCGCTGAAGGCGAAGTGGACCGAAGCCCAACGGGAACAGGAGTAAGTGGGAGGATGGCGTTACATTATGCCAGGGGTGACATCAAGATCGGAGAAACCATGGTGATAGAAAGTATTGTAGGGAGTACCTTCAAGTGCAGCGTAAAAGAAACAACAACGTTTGGCCCTTACGATGCCGTGATTCCCGAGGTAGAGGGCACTGCGCACATTACCGGGAAGCATACTTTTATCATTGATCCGGAAGATCCGTTGAAGGATGGGTTTATTTTTAGGTAATCGGTTGTCGGTAATCTGTGGGTCGGTAATCGGTAATCTTCACAAGCACGGAAGTAACTTCTCACCAGGTAAAGGTCTGTTCACGATAGCTCCAGGTCGATTCTTCAATTAAAATTTAAGTATATTTGACTATGAATCTGATGACCCTATTAAGAGAAAAGCATTCCGACTTTGTGGATTTATGTAGATCGCATAAAGTGGATAAAATCTATGCCTTCGGGTCATCCATTACCGACCACTTTGATCCTGAGAAGAGCGACATAGATATAGTCGTTAAAATTGACATTGATGAACCGGCTGACCGAGGAGAAGCTTTACTTTCCTTGTGGGACAAGCTTGAAATTCTTTTTCAGAGAAAGGTCGATTTATTGACTGAAGACTCAATCCGAAATCCCTATCTCAAAGCAAATATCAATCGGACAAAAAGGTTAATCTATGACGGAGAAGGAGAAAAAGTTTTTGTCTGACATTTCCAACTCAATTGATCTTATTGAGCGCTTTACAAAAGACCTTAAATCATTTGCTGAATATCAAAAGGACTTAAAAACCAAGGGAGCTGTTGAACGACATCTGGGAATAATTGGAGAAGCGGTCAATAAATTTTTGAGAGAATCAGACAATAACAATCTAAAAAATGCTTCGCAAATAATCAGTTTAAGAAACAGACTCATTCACTCCTACGATAATGTTGACGACTCTATTATCTGGTCTATAATACCAGATACTTACGGCCTCTTAAAGATGAGGTTAAAAACCTAAATGATGTAAGCTAACCAGAGTGGCCGAACAATTAGCACGGAAGTTAACTTCCGTACCAGGTTAAAAAAAAGGCTTCAAAACACCCCATCCCTACTAAAAACTACAAAAAGCCATTTTTCATTTTCAACTATTCTTGTACACTTAATTTCCCTATATTCATCCACAAAAAAAGAAAGGCTCATGTTTCAGAAACTCCCCTCCTTCTTACTGCTGGCATTTTTGGCGATGCAATCCTGCTCGGCACAACCCCAACAAGATATCAACAAAGACGCTTTCAACCTTATTGAAAAATGGATGGAAGCCCAGCGCGACTACCAGCACCTGCCCGGCATCTCCGCTTCCATTGTCAAAGATCAGGAAATCATTTGGAGCAAAGCCTTTGGAAACGCCAGCGACAATGTGAGCGCCTCCCCCGGTACACTCTACAGCATCTGCTCTATCTCCAAACTGTTCACCTCCGTGGCCATCATGCAATTGTACGATGCCGGTAAACTCAGGCTGGACGATGAAGTAAAATCCGTATTGCCTTCGTTCAACATTCAACAACAACACAAGGACAGTGGCCCTATCACCATACGCTCACTCCTCACCCACTCCTCCGGTTTGCCCAGAGAAGCAGATGCTCCTTACTGGACGGGTCCGGACTTTCCCTTCCCTACCAAAGAAGAGGTCAACAGTAAACTGGGTGGACAAGAAACATTGTATCCCGCCTCTACTTATTTCCAATACAGCAACCTGGGCATGTCACTGCTCGGAGAAGTAATTGAAGAAATTTCAGGGATGCCTTATGATGAGTATGTGGAGAAAAACATTTTGCAACCCCTGCGCCTGGCCAACACCCATCCTTATATGTCGGAAGCGCAGTGGGGAAAAGAGCTGGCCGTAGGTTACGGAGCCATGAAACGCGATGGCACCCGCGACAAGATTGCCTTGTTTGACGCGAAGGGCATCACCGCTGCTGCTGGCTATTCTTCTAATGTGGAAGACCTGGGTCGGTTTGCCAGCTGGCAATTCCGCCTGCTGGAAAAAGGAGGAAGTGAATTGCTAAAATCTTCTACGCTGAAAGAAATGCATAGGGTGCAATGGGTGGATCCCGACTGGGGTGTGCATTGGGGACTTGGGTTTGTTGTTTCACAAAACGATGGCACCACCCTGGTCAGTCATGGTGGCTCGTGCCCGGGGTACCGCACTACCTTGCAGATGGATACCAAAAACAAAATGGCCTATACGGTGATGATCAATGCAGGTGGAGAAAGTCCGGAGAAGTTTGCCCGCGAGCTGCGCAACATTATGGACAAAGTGCCTAAGGATAAAAAAGCGAAAAAGACCAGCGTTAATCTGGAGACCTATGCAGGCCGATATAGCGCACAGCCGTGGGGTTCGGAAACCGTAGTAGTGCCCTGGTATGGCGACCTGGCCATCATGGGGCTGCCTACAGACAATCCCGATGAGGCGATGACCTTGCTTCAGCATGTAAGCGGAGACACTTTCAAGCGCATACGCGATGATAAAACCCTGGGTGAGGAAATTACATTTGAGAAGAAAGACGGCAAAGTGACCAAGATGTGGAGGAATAATAATTTTTCTACGAGGATAGATTAGTAATCAGTGATCGGTGGTCGGTAATCAGTAATCGGTTCCAGAAAGCTATCGGGACGGTAACTGGATGCTTGATGCTGGGGCTAGCCTCATAAGCACGGAAGTAACTTCCGCGCTAGTTGTAGGTCGGTTGGGTCGCTCCAAATTAAAAAGCACTTGTAAGTAGTTCCCGTCACTCAGAGCGTAAGCGAGGAGCCTCATACTCTGAATGATGGTATAGTCGGGATTCAGCCGTCCCTCCCAAATTAATAGGTACTTGTCAGTAGTTCGCGCCTCTCTGAGCGTAAGCGAAGAGTCTCATACTCAAAATGAGATTCATCCTGCCTCCCGATAGCTATCAGGAGCAGGCAGGCGCCTCCTTCATAAGCACGGAAGTACCTTCCGCGCTAGTTGGAGATGGTATAGTCGGGATTCAGCCGTCACTCCCAAATTAATAAGTACTTGTCAGCAGTTCGCGCCTCTCTGAGCGTAAGCGAAGAGTCTCAAACACAAAATGAGATTCTTCCTACCTCCCGATAGCTATCGGGAGCAGGCAGGCGCCTCCTTCATAAGCACGGAAGTAACTTCCGCGCTAGTTGGGGGTATAGTCGGGATTCAGCCGTCACTGCCAAATTAATAAGTACTTGTTAGTAGTTCCCGTCACTCTGAGCGTAAGCGAAG
>DDUM01000028.1:101895-106118 GCA_002344795.1 Flammeovirgaceae bacterium UBA2338
TCTGAGCGTAAGCGAAGAGTCTCATACTACAATGAGATTCTTCGGTCGTCTTGCGGACTCCCTCTGAATGACGGTATAGTTGGCACGGAAGTAACTTCCGCGCTAGTTGGGGGTATAGTCGGGATTCAGCCGTCACTCCCAAATTAATAAGTACTTGTTAGTAGTTCGCGCCTCTCTGAGCGTAAGCGAAGAGTCTCGTACAACGAGAGATTCTTCGCCCATCCCTCTCCCGATAGCTATCGGGACAACCCGCGGTGGCTCAGAATGGCGGCAGACTTAGATCGAAGAACTCGTCTCTCTGAGCGTAAGCGAAGAGTCTCAAACACAAATTGGGGTCATTAAACCATTACTCTCCGCCCCTATTGGGTGTCCATGGTGCTCCTGCACTTTCCAGCGCCTTTTCGTAATTGACCAGGTCTTTAAAAAACGCATCGAAACTTGTCTGGAAGGTTTTGAAACCCGCTTCAGCAATTTCTATATTCTTTTTTTGCGTTTCAGTTGGCAGTTGCGTTGTATCCCAATGTCCGTTTACCACATGCCCCACCCGCGACATGATAGAGGGCGTTGTAGATTCATTCATCTTACCTCGAACAGGATCTCCTGTTAATTGGGTGCGCAGGTCCACTAGACTTCCATTCAATGTATTCAGTGTTTTAAACAAGTCGGGTGAAGCCTTAGCCGTCTGCTTTAATGCTGCCTCCATGAAGCGCAGTTTTTCGTTCGCCTCGCTCAGCTTTCTGCTGGCTCCGGCTATTTGCCTGTACAACTCACTCGTCTTTTCCTGGAATGAAGCAATGGCTTTCAAGTCGGCTGGTGCTACTTCATGCACAGGCTTCACTTTGAATTGCTGAGGTGTTCCCTGAGATTTTAATTCGCCATTGCCAAGCACAAAAAGTTCTACACTGTAGGTGCCGGGTGCAACCAGTGGCCCTTGAGGGGCACCTGCCCAGGGCGGTTGAAATGCTGGCGTGGATAAATCGATGGGGTCCGGGGCCGATAAACGCAAATCCCAACTGACACGGTTCGTTCCTTTATTGGTTGCTCCTTCGATCCAGCGAACAGGTGCTCCATTTTCATTCCGAACCAACAGTAAAACACCGGCCTTTGTTTCCTTCATTTCGTTTCCTAATATTTCCCATCCCGGAAATGGAACATTGGCTTTCTGATCGTTTAATGATTGCTCTTTCGCCTGACGGTTTTCTTTGGCGGTTTTTGGCAACTCATGAATGTAATAGGTAAACACAGCACCAAAAGGAGGATTATCTGCCACATAACTTGTGGAGCCTAACGTAGGCATACCCTTGGCTTGCATGGGCACATTTGGATTGTACCACCATGCATCCCTCACTGAAAAGAGTTTGTTTGTCTTTCCATTTACTGCCTGGCTCATTTCCCGAAGCGGAGCATAGTCATCCAATAGGTATAATCCTCTTCCGAAGGTAGCACCTACCAGATCGTCATCACGCTGGTGCAACTCCAAATCACGAAAAGAGATGGTTGGCACCCCACCGTTTAGCTTTATCCAGTTTACTCCGTTATTCACTGTGAAATAAATGCCGTACTCAGTTCCTAAAAACAACAGGTTTTTATCCTTATGATCTTGTTTGATTACCCAAACAATAGTTCCTGATGGCAAATCCCCGGCAATGGATTTCCAGGATTTTCCCTTATCAGAACTCATAAAAACATAAGGGCTGAAATCCCCGAACTTATGGGCATCGGCAATGGCAAAAACGACATTCGCATCATGCTGAGAAGCTTCAATGTCGTTGATAAAAGACCTTGCCGGAACCTTTGACAAAGGTTGGCTTTTTCTCCAGTTGGCGCCTCCATCTTCACTCACATGAATCAGTCCATCGTCTGACCCGGTATACAACAAACCTTCAGTGATGGGCGATTCGGCAATCGAGGTAAGCGTAGCGTAAGTGGACATCGCTCCATTGTCATAAAGTGCGTCTACACTTTGCACCCTGTCCATCATTTGCAGTTCATAGCGGTTGACATTCGTAGTCAGGTCTCCGCTTATGGGTGTCCATGCATTTCCCTGATTCTCACTTCGCCACACACGTTGCGATCCAAAATACAACCGATTACTATTGTGCGGACTTATCAATATCGGGCTATCCCAATTCCATCGTTCCGGGGCATCTCCTACTGCGGGTTGCGGTTGAATGTTCAACACCTCTTCCGTTTGTCGGTTGAGCCGATGTAACGATCCTCCTTGTATTTCCATATAGACGGTGTTGGGATCTTTTGGATCGAAAGCTGCATCGTACCCATCAGCTCCCAGCGGCACGTACCAGTCCTGATTACGTACACCTTCTACATTTCGGGTTCGTGAAGGTCCAATCAAAGTACCTAAATCTTGTGCCCCCGCAACGATGTTATAAAAAGGTAAGGCATTGTCTAAAGCAATTTTGTAAAACTGAGACACCGGCAGGTTCGGAAAATGCCTCCAGGTGGAGCCTTCATCAAACGTTTCATACAAACCGGCATCTGTTCCGGCAAGGAGATGCTTGCCATTGTCCGGATCAATCCACAGCGCATGATTGTCACTGTGTTTTTCACGGCCTGTTCCCAAATAATCGAAACTCTTTCCGCCATCACGGGTCACATGGAAAAACACATCCATTTGATAAATGAGGTCCGGATCCTGAGGGGAGGCCTCAATTTCCTGATAATAGTGTGGCCCTGTTCCACCGGAAATATAACTATTGCGTTTCTCCCAGGTCTCACCTTTGTTGGCAGAGCGATAGAAGCCTTTATTTTTATCATCCGATTCGATAGTGGCATATACTAAATGTGGATTAGCCGGGGTAACGGCAAGTCCAATTTTCCCAATGTCCGCTTTGGGCAAGCCAGTTGTTACTTTCTTCCAGGTTACGCCATTGTCCACCGACTTATAAATACCTGATTGAGGTCCCCCAGCCAATAACGACCAGGTTTGTCTTCTGCGTTGATAAGCTGCCGCATAGAGTACATCGGGGTTTGAAGGATCAAATTCAATATCTGTCACCCCTGTGTTTTCATCTATTTGCAATACAGCTTTCCACGTTATTCCCCCATCGGTTGTTCTGTATAATCCCCGATCACCACCTGGAGCCCACAGAGGTCCTTCGGCTGCTACAAAAACTGTGTTGCTGTTTCTCGGATCAATAAGAATCTTTCCAATGTGTTCCGATCTGTTTAAACCCATTCGCTGCCAGGTTGCTCCTGCATCCACACTTTTGTAGACGCCATCTCCCCATCCCACATGTCGCCCGCTTACATTTTCTCCCGTACCTACCCATACTACATCGGTGTTATTAGGATCAATAGATACAGTACCTATTGAATAGGAAGGTTGGTCGTCAAATACAGGATTCCAGGTAATACCACTATTGTTGGTTTTCCATACGCCTCCAGAACCCACCGCGATGTACCAGTTACTTTTGTCTTTAGGATTTACTGCAATGTCGGCAATTCGACCGCCCATCAGCGCAGGGCCTATGCTTCTCAATTTCAATCCTTTTGCAGCTTGCTCCAGATCGTTGGATTGTGCCAGTGCACTCAATGCTGCGCAAAAAAAGAGGGTGACAAGCAGACCAATGGGTTTCATGGTAGGTTTAAACATGGCGTGTATTTAGTTGAATCAAGTAGTTTCAATTTAAGAGGTAATAAGTTAGCAACTTATAGAAAGTATATCAATGGTTAAAAGAAACAATGCGGCAGTTGGGACTCTAGTAACTGGATGCTGGATGCTGGATTCTCGATTCTGGGACTAGAATCTAGTGTCTAGTATCTAGTATCTAGCAAGATGCTCATAAGCACGGAAGTAACTTCCGCGCTAGTTGGAGGTCGGTTGGGTCACTCCCAAATTAATAAGTACTTGTTAGTAGTTTGCGTCACTCAGAGCGTAAGCGAAGAGTCTCGTACAACGAGAGATTCTTCGCCCATCCCTCTCCCGATAGCTATCGGGACAACCCGCGGTGGCTCAGAATGGCGGCAGACTTAGATCGAAGCACTCGTCACTCAGAGCGTAAGCGAAAACTCTTTGTAATTGAACTCTTGTTTTTCTGTGTCCATACTGTATCAAGTTAAGGTTTTTTCCTTTTGACACAGTTTGTAAAACAGACTCCACAGTTTGTAAAACAGACTCGCAACCTCGTACCATCGGAGGTGAGACTAAGCACCATCTGACATGCAACCTTGTACCATCAGGGGTGAGACCAAGCACCATCAGA
>DDUM01000042.1:0-5017 GCA_002344795.1 Flammeovirgaceae bacterium UBA2338
GGAAGGTTCAGAGATTGGGCCTTTAGCAGTTCAGGGTTGTCCTTTTTGGCATGCATGCCAAGGATAACCGCACTTACAGAATTATCAATTTTGTCAGGAAACCACCCTAATGCGGGTGGAAGTAAATTTTCCTTGCTGAGTTTGCTTTTTGATGGATCCTGAATATCGTCATCAGATCCGGATATCTGGTGTCCTTGGCGACTAAGTGCAATGGCCAGGTTGTGCATTACACTTCCTCCAATAGCTATGAAATGAATTTTTTGTGGGTGAGACATCAAGTCCTAAATTAATAGTTAAAGGCCAAGTTAAAAAAAGAGATTGAAAAACAATGAGAATCAGTACAATGGATATTTGGGAGATGGATTGTCATGACCTTGTAGTTCTTTCGTATATTATAAATAATTGACGACATAAAAGAATAAAAGTTTCTGGATGCAATTTATTCACAATTACACATGTTCTAATGTGGGAAACTTGTTTATTGAAATGTACAGAATAAGGGAACGAGCACTGTTACATTGAGTAGGTTTGTTGTCCAATAAGAAATTACTAGCCCAACAACCACAGTATGGAGCAAAGATCAACGTCATTGAGGCCAAGTTCTGCTTATAGCGGAGCAGGAAGTAAGTCAGGAAAGGCTCTGGTGAGAGACCTCACTGAGAGTCTTGGCAAACTTCCGCCTCAAGCGCTTGATCTCGAGGAGGCGGTGTTGGGTGCGTTAATGTTGGAGAAGAATGCGTTGACTACTGTGGTCGAATTTCTTCGCCCCGAACATTTTTACTCTGATGCGCACAATTTGATCTATAGTGCCATTATAGACCTTTTTAAAGCTTCCGACCCGGTAGATATGCGCACCGTGGTAGCACAACTTCGCAAGAACGGAAAACTCGAATTGGTGGGTGGGGCTTACGCCATCGCTGAATTGACTTCAAAGGTGAGCTCAGCAGCCAATATTGAATACCACTCGAGGATCATCATTGAGATGGCCATCAAACGCAATTTGATTGAAATTGCTTCACAGGTTCATCACGATGCCTATGAAGATACCAATGATGTCTTTGAATTGCTCGACAAGACAGAGCAATCCATCTACAAGATTGCAGATTCCAACCTGAGAAAGAATTATGATAGCATGAAATCTCTGATGTTTCAGGCTACGAAAGAAATTCAGGAGAAAAGGAACCACAAGGATGGGTTGACTGGAGTTCCAACTGGTTTTTCACGGCTGGATAGGATTACTTCAGGCTGGCAAAAATCAGATTTGGTGATTATAGCTGCCCGACCTGGTATGGGTAAGACAGCATTTGTAGTATCTGCACTAAGAAATGCAGCGGTCGATTTTAATTTTCCAGTGGCAATTTTCAGTTTGGAGATGGCTTCCATTCAATTAGTAAACAGGCTAATTTCTGCTGAGGCAGAGTTAGAATCTGAAAAAATCAGAAAGGGTAACATTCAAGATCATGAATGGCAACAGTTGGTGCACAAGACCAACCGACTTTCTACGGCCCCAATATTTATTGATGACACCCCTGCATTGTCTATTCTTGAACTGAGGGCAAAGTGCAGACGCCTGAAAGCGGAACATAACATTCAATTAATAGTAGTTGACTATCTGCAATTGATGAAAGGTGAAATAGGAGGGAATCGAGAACAGGAGATTGCTTCTATTTCAAGGGCCTTAAAAGGAGTGGCTAAGGAATTAAATGTTCCTGTAATTGCACTTTCTCAGTTGAGTCGTGGTGTGGAGACCAGAGGAGGAGACAAACGTCCTCAGCTTTCTGATTTGCGCGAATCGGGATCCATTGAGCAGGATGCTGATATTGTAATGTTCCTTTATAGACCAGAGTATTATAAAATTACAGTTGATGAAGATGGTATGCCTACTCAGGGCATGGCTGAAGTAATCATTGCCAAAAACAGAAACGGATCACTGGAAAATGTGAAGCTGAAGTTTATCGGTAAATACACCAAGTTTACAGATTTTGACGGACCGGCAAACGAAAATCCTTTCTCTGGGATGATCACCAAAGAAAGTCGGTTGAATACATTTAATCAACCAGAAGAGCCACCTTTGCCAGACGATGAAACTCCATTCTAAGTAATCATTGAGTCAGCTCTAATGCTGGTGTGTTTTGTATATTTGACAATTCAGCAAAACACATTTATAGTTGGTGTCTCAAGTATTTTCCGTATGTTTTCTTTTCCTCCTGCTTATTGTGGGTGGCTATGGCAATGCCCAAACCCAAAAGGTAGATAGTCTAAAACGTCTTCTCACCACGTCTGACACTTTATCCGAGGTGTATGCACTGAATCTTTTTAACATTTGCAATGATTTGTTAGAGTATAATCCAGATGCTGCTCTTCCATATTGTTTACAGGCAGCACAAGTACCCCACGAAAACGATTCGTTATTGGCACAAGTTTATATTAAAACAGCTACTGCATACAGTCACAAGGCCGTCTATGACAAATCGATGGAGCTTGCACTGAAGGGATTGGAGATAGGAGAGCGCATCAATGATACACTGATTATTTTTGATGCACATACGAATTTGGGTATTGATTTATTTATACAAGAGGATTATCCAAGGGCAAGAGAGCATTTTGATTTAGCTGAACGATTGATATTCCAATACGGGGATTCAGCAAGACTTGGTCACGCCATCAATAATGTAGGCCTCGTAGTCGGGTATTTAGAAGGGTATCAGCAGGAAATTGATAAGTATGTAAGGGCACGCGAGATTTTCAGGTTAATAGGAAACCAAGAAGGGTTTGCTAATACAGTGATGAATCTGGGTACTGCATACAATTCGTTAGGCAAGTACGATGAGGCTATCTCCGCATTTAATCAGGCGCTCAGTATTTATCAGGTGCTGCAATATAGTGCTGCAGAAGAACAGGCCTATCTTAACTTGGGTGAGACCTACCTCGACCAAAAAGAATTTGAAAAAGCATTATTGGCTACCTACAAGGCATTGGAAATCAGCAAAGCATACAATTACAAATTGGATGAGCTCTATTCATTGGAGTTACTGTCAAAAATTCATGCTGGTTTGAATCGATATGACAGTGCTTACTTCTACAACCTAAAATCTATTTCTATAAAGGACTCACTTTTCAATTTGGAAAAGGAAAACATTCGTTCAGAAATGGAGGCCAAGTATGAAACTGAGAAGAAAGAGCAAACCATATTACAACTTCAGCAAGATACTTTGATCAAAGACCTGCAGGTACAGCAAGAAAAACAATGGCGCAATAATCTTGTAATGTTGGCAGGGTCATTAGGTATTATTGCCATACTTTTTTATAGTCGTTTTAGAAATAAAAAGAAGGCAACGGAAGAACTGAATCAAAAAAATGATGAGCTGAAGAAACTAAATGGATTTAAAGACAGGTTGTTTACAGTGATATCTCATGACCTAAAAAGTCCCCTCTCCGCATTTAACAATTTGACAAGAAGCCTGGCGGACAACGTCAAAAATATTTCTCCCTCCGAGATAGAGGAGTACCTGAGGAACCTGAACCAGTCATCAATGGATCTTTCGAGGTTGCTTAATAATCTTTTGGAATGGGCGCTGAGTCAGACGGGGGCTATCGTATATCAGCCTGAATCGATCAATTGCAAATTGGTAATGGAAGAAGTAGCCGCCCAGCTAGGTCCTACAATATCAGAGAGAAAAATCCTGTTGGAGTATTTTGTACCTTCAGAGCTAACTGCCCACGCTGATAAGAATATGGTCATTATTGTGCTTCGTAATTTATTGTCCAATGCCATAAAATTTTCAGACCTGGAAACAACCATTACACTGTTTGCAGGGAAAAAGGATGGGATAATCACTTTGGGTGTCAAGGATCATGGTGTAGGAATTAGCACAGAGGATCAACAAAAGTTATTTGATGCTTCAGCCGATGTTCATTCGGTAGGTGCTTCCACTGAAAAGGGAACAGGCATTGGATTGATTCTATGCAAAGATTTGGTCGAGCGAAATGGAGGAAATATTTACGTGGAGAGTAAGCTGGGTGAGGGTAGTAATTTTTACTTTAGCTTACCTGAATTTAAACAATAACAATGAATAGTCCACAATCCATCATACTTGTAGATGATCACAGGATTGTAAGAGATGGCATAAAAGTGATGCTGCTTGAATTTCCAAGATTCAAAGTAATAGGAGAGGCCGGCAACAGTGATGCTTTTTTTGAAGTTTTCGAAAGAAAAAAGGCAGATATTGTTGTGTTGGATTTGAAAATGCCTGGTGAAAATGGTGCCCTTGTTGCAGAAAAGCTAAAGAAGCAAAGCCCGACCACCAAGATTCTAATACATACTGCAGAAGCAGATGAGTTATTGGTCAGACATTGTTTCCAGACAGGAGTGGAAGGCATGATATCTAAAGAGTCAGGGAAGGAAACTTACCTTGAAGCATTGGAGTCTATCGCTGATGGTAAAACTTATTATGGCGGCCAGTTTACTTCGATGCTAACAACTTCAATGTCTGAAACTAATGAGCCGCAACTTACTGCTCGAGAAATTGATGTACTAAAAGGGTTTGCGAAGGGACTATCGTATAAAGAGATTGCTTCAGACCTTAATATCAGTGCCCGAACAGTGGAAACTCACAAAAAGAACATTCATGAGAAATTGAATGTTAACTCTACCGCTGAATTGGTAAAGTACGCCATTAAACAAGGTATCGTGCTTTAGCCTTCCTGTACTCCGTAAAATTCCGGATACCAAACGTGATTACTCCTGATGTTTTCATGGTGAATAATGAATCTACTTTGTAGAGCCTTGATCAAAACATCAAAACCATGAAATCAGATTTGCTTTCATTGGCAAGGGTCATCGGTGTGACCCTCTTGCTCTTTATTGTTCGGTTTTCATATGCCCAAAACACGGTGGGTATAGGTGTGACAGACCCTAATCCTAATGCGGTACTTGAATTGGTGTCACCGGATCATAATCAAGGATTGCTTGTGCCAAGAGTGACCACACTGCAACGGACCGCCAATTCCTTTGTAG
>DDUM01000042.1:5279-5476 GCA_002344795.1 Flammeovirgaceae bacterium UBA2338
AGGTCTCTTCGTATTTGATACGGATGTAAACAGTCTTTATTTTTGGAATGGAGCTTCGTGGACTAGGGTAGACACTCCTGAAATATTGCAGGATTTGGAATTGACTGGTACCAGTCTCAAAATCACAAATAACCCCAATGCAACAGCGATAAGTCTGGCACCCTTTCTGGGCACGAACACAGACGAACAGACTTTAG
>DDUM01000042.1:5738-12180 GCA_002344795.1 Flammeovirgaceae bacterium UBA2338
ACGATTAGTTTATCAGGAACTAACCTTTCGATAACGGGAGGAAATACCGTTGATATCTCATCTGTAGATACAGACACTGATGATCAAGTACTAAACCTTGTGGGATCAACTCTGAGTATTACTGATGGCAACAGTGTCAATCTGTCTTCTGTAAATACAGACAATCAAACCCTAGGGATTACTGGTAACACTTTGTCAATAACTGGAGGAAATAATGTGAATCTGGGGGGCATCGATACAGATGATCAAACACTGAGCCTTTCTGGAACTAACTTGAGTATTGCAGGTGGGAATACAATAGATATCTCCAGTGTTGACACAAATACACAACTTGATGAAATTGCTGTGGACGCGTTTGTTGCTAATAATGGGTATTTGACCGCAGAAGTGGATGGAAGTATTACCAATGAAATCCAAGATCTAAACCTTACGGGAAATATTTTAACCATTACCAATAATGGATCAGCCACCCCAATTGATTTGTCACCTTTTTCCGGAACCAATACGGATAATCAAACCATAAGTTTGTCAGGTACCAGTCTCTCCATTGCTGGTGGGAATACCATCGATATCGGATCTATTGATACGGATACCCAATTGGATGAAGCTGCAGTAGATGCATTTGTTTCCAACAATGGTTATCTGACAGCTGAGGTGGATGGGAGTATTACGAATGAAATTCAGGATTTAACCTTTACATCAGGTGTAATTGCGCTAAGTAATGATCCAGGTAGTACAACCATAGACCTAAGCGGATATGACAATAATGTTGCTGATGATTTTAATGGTGACTTTGCAGCCCTTTCCAATATTCCTGCAGGATTAACTGATGGTGATGATGTAGGAATTACATCGGTTACTCACAACACTACCCTTACAGGCAACGGCAATGGCACCCCGCTTGCAGTAAATGTAGGAACCGGAGCCAATCAAATTGTACAGCTTAATGCAAGCGGTCAGCTGCCAGCTGTTAATGGCTCGCTTTTAACGGGTTTACCCACATCACCATGGACAGGGTCACCAGATCTTTCGTATTCCGCAGGACGTGTTGGAATTGGAACAAATTCCCCGTTTAATCAGCTATCTGTGAGTGGAACCAATACAACACCATCGGTTAGTGATGGTATTATGCTTGACATTCAAAACATTTCAGGTATTGGCGGTACATTATCCGGAATACGGTTTAAGAAAAATGGTGTCACTGCCAATCAAAGATTTAACTCTGGAATTTTTTACAATGGAGATGAACTGATGTTTTCCATTAAAGATAACTCTACTGCAACCAACGTATCCACCAATGATGCAGCAATGACATTGACCAACCAGGGTAGGGTAGGCATCGGAACAAAAACACCGGGATCAATGCTGACAGTTTTAAAAAATGAAGCTGGAAGTACGTTGCCATCACTTAATATTTTGGAAGCCAATGGAACCAGTGATGCTTCAATGACTTTTGAGACACAGGGTGGAAGCTCTTTTGCAATAGGAGTGGATGCGAGTGATGCTCATAAGTTTAAAATGAGCACAAACAATGCTTTAGGTGTAAATGACCGATTAACCATACTAGGTGCAGGTAATGTCGGTGTAGGTACAAGTTCACCTCTGACCAATTATCAATTAGAAATTGAAACCACATTTACAGGAGGGTTATACATCGATAACAATGCAACATCAGGTAATAATTATGGCGTAGTCACCTCAATGAATGCATTGGCTTCAGGAACCAGGTACGGATTTTATGCGACAGGTGAGGATCGCAACTATTTCAGTGGCGATGTTGGAATCGGAACAACAGTGCCAAGTGCAAAGCTTGATGTCAATGGTGATGCAGAATTAAATGGAGAAACACGCTTAAACGGAAATCTTGTTTCAGCAGTAACAGCTGATCATATAACAGGCACTAACGAGTCATTGCCAACGCCAACAAGGCGAATACTGAGAGTTACATCCAATGTAAACAATAGAGGAATCGAATATATTGGGGCGGGTCAGGATGGGCAAGAATTGATAATTATTCATTCTGGCAACGGAGGCTCCGGGTTTGCGACTAACATTATTTTTTATCGGAGTGGCACTGGCGGAGCAGGAATCACAGTGACCCCAAATAGCCTTTATATGAGTGGAGGCAGCACCTACAGCCTCAATGCTGGCTCGAGTATTCACTTTATTTACGATGGAACGCTTCAGGCCTGGGTGGAAATAAGTCGTTCAACCAATATCATAGCCATCAATTAAATGAGAATAATTACTATTCTATATCTGGTTACTTCTGTGTGTAATGGGCAAGGCCTTTATATTAAAGGCTCTACTGTGAGCATTGCTGCTAATACTGTTTTTGCTGTAATGGGCAATGCACAAAATGAAGGTACTTTAATTAATAATGGCGATTTTCAGATCTCTGGTACATGGCAAAATGATGGAATGTATGATGCAGCTTCGGGAGGATTTACACTAAGCAGTAGCGGAGATCAAATTATTAACCATAATGCACAATCTTTCAGTAAACTCTCTATAACCGGTGGTGGTAAGAAGTTCTTTCTAGCTGACCTGGAGATTCTGCAGGAACTGAATTTGGTTGATGGCCACCTTGTCTCACAAAATGAATCCAGGATATATGCTACCAACACCCTCATAGTCTTGGGTGGTTCGGATCTATCCCATGTGGTGGGAGAATACGTTAGCTCAGGAACTGGAGCCAAGTTATTTCCGGTAGGAGATGGCAGTCTCTATCTTCCGATCACCATCAGCTCAACTTCAGAAGCCCTTCTGGGCGCTTCTGCTGTAAGCCCAAATCCTGTCTTGACTTTTGATAATTCCCTAACCGAAATTTCTAAGCAACATGCGTGGAGGTTAAGTTTTGAGAATGGTGAATCAAGATCAATAATCATTGAGCTTCCAGATAATGGACAATCATCATTCAGTGATCCAAGTGTAGCCTTTAGCCCTGATGGGTTTCCCTACAGAGCAGTGTCACCCTTAGCTTTACAAAATAATTTATTAGTGAGTGATGCATTTGTCGCTTCCCCTGGTTTGATTACACTTGGAATTAGCTCAAGCATTGAAAAATTGCCAGCCCTTAAAGTATATAACTTACTCACTCCAAATGGTGATGGCCTTCATGATTTTCTTAAAGTGGAAAACATCGAGTTTTACCCTAATAACAAAGTATCAGTATTTAATAGGTGGGGAGATCAGCTTTTTGAAGTTAGCGGCTACGACAACCTTCAAAAGATTTTTGATGGAAAATCGGATAGTACCAATAAAGAATTGTCTGATGGTACTTATTTCTATGTGATTGATGATGGAGCTGGCAAGCGATACACTGGTTTTTTTGTAATGCGAAATTAAATGAAGAAACTCTTAGCCATATTTTTTCTTGTTCCCTTCTGGCTTTCAGCTCAGCAAGACCCTCTTTACAACCTTTACCAGTTTAATCAGCTGATGGTTAATCCTGCTTATGCTGGCCACAACAATATTTTATCGTTATCCATGCACACCAGGGTACAATGGTTGGGAATAGAAGGTGCTCCAATCACCAATGCCATTTCTGCCAATACATCATTTCACAAAAATCGTCATGGAGTGGGGGGCTGGTTGGCGCATGACAAATTTGGCATCAATAAGAATACTGAGTTCTACGGCAGCTACGCCTATCATCTGCAAGTGAGTCCTAAATGGAAAGTAAGTGCAGGATTTCAGTTGGGACTTACCAATTTTAGGCAAGATTATTCTCAGTTGGTATTGGAGTTTGATACCGACCCCCTTCTTACCAATCAACAGGAAAATTTCACGAAATCGAATGTTGGCACCGGTTTTATTCTTTCTACTGATGAATTATTTTTTGGACTCTCTGTTCCTAGGATGCTTGATGTAAGGACAGAGCAAGGTACATTTGTTAGTACACGATATAAGCGCCATTATTATGTTAGTGCTGGGGCAGTTCTAATGCTCAGTTCTTTTGTGAAAATGAAAGTAAGTACCCTAGCACGCATAGTTGATAATCAACCCTTTTCTGCTGACTTTTCAGCTACTGCTATATTGGGAGAGACCGTTTGGCTAGGTGCTTTCGCGAGGAATTTTTCCACATTGGGGGTCAATGCTCAACTTGATATTACTGAGACAGTGCGTGCTGGGTACGCCTTTGAATATCCTACTTCAAGCTTGTCTGCTAATAATTTTGGGAGTCATGAGTTGATGATTGCTATAGACTTAAAGCCGCTCACCTTTCAGTACTACAAGAGAAGATATTTTTAAAGCCTCAGATATAGGCACTGCATGAAAGGGGTAATCATTAATTGCGGCCGCTAACTGGTATTCCAGTGAACAAGGCAAATGATCGTTCTGATAATGCAGTGCTCTTTTCTTTTTAAAATAAATAGAGGAGGATAAAACTGAATATTTTTTAATTTCCAAAGGGCTTTGTATATTAATACGCATGAAAGCGCTTTTACTTACCGGACCAGGACAAATAGAGTTGAAGGACATACCCATTCCAGAGGTTACCACAGGTAAAGTTTTGGTAAAAATGAAAGCGGCCGCACTCAACAGAAGAGACGATTGGATAAGGGAGGGCAAATATCCACGTATTCAATATGGGGTGACCCTGGGGTCTGATGGTGCAGGTGTGGTAGAGCAGGTATTTGATGATGTTCATAAGGCGTGGATGGGGCAGGAGGTCGTCATTAACCCGAACATTGATTGGGGCACCGATCCTGAAGTTCAATCTAAAAATTATAATATCCTTGGGATGCCAGTGAATGGTACCTTCACGGAGTATTTATTGATAAATGTAGACCGCTTGCAACATAAGCCATTCCATTTGGATTTTCTTCAAGCCGCCACCCTTCCCCTTGGCGGACTTACGGCCTACAGAGCACTTTTTAGAAGAGGCGGTTTAAAGCCAGGTATAAACGTTTTGATTTCTGGCTTTGGTGGAGGCGTAGCCCAGTTTGCTTTTTTGTTTGCACAAGCAGCAGAGGCCAATGTGTACATCACGTCAGGGAGTGATGAAAAAATTGAAAAAGCTTTGAAAATGGGCGCGAAGGGTGCGTTCAACTATAAGAAACAAAGCAACTTTGAGAACCTCTGGAAAACAAGAGGTGGATTTGATTTGATTATTGATAGCGCAGGCGGGGATCAACTGAATAGTTATATCAAGATTTTAAGACCCAATGGGAGAATCGTATTTTACGGTGCTACTAATGGGTTGCCATCAAAAATTGACCTTTACCGCATGTTCTGGAACCAACTGACATTGCAAGGTACAACCATGGGAAATGATTCTGAATTTAACGAAATGCTTGCTTTTGTGAGTAAACATAAGATACGCCCTGTCGTAGATTCCATCAGGCCATTCTCAAAAATAGCATCCTCTTTTGCGGATATTACCAAGCCAAATAAAGTTGGCAAGATTGTGTTTCAGATTTAGGTGGGTAGGGAGTAGTTAGGATAACACAAAGAGGCTGTCTCAAAATTGACACGTTTTAAATTCACCAACTTTGGAGATCCTTCGCTTTTGAGACAGCCTCTTTAACTTTTATGGTATTTCTAATCATTACATAATTTTTGCGGTGTTGCGAACCCAATCCCGGATCTGGGATTTGGTCTTCCCCGACTTAATCTGGAGTCGTCCTATCAATTCATTCTCGCCTCGCGACATGAACTGCAAATCACTATTAGAAATATTGGGGAACTCCTTTTTAATTCTTCCTCTTAGATTGTTCCAATTGGGTCCTAATTTTAAATCTGACGTATTTGTTCTCTTGTCACTTTCTTTCTGTTCCATGATAATGTTAGCGTTTTCTATTTCCAAACTATTTAATTAAACTTTAATTGATTCGGAGAGATGGTTCATTGAAGACTTTCCTCTTTTACTATACTCTTCAACTTTTTCATTGTATGATTTTTTTGCTGAGTCTAAAGACTCATTTGCTTTCTCCATAAGCTCATTGGCAAGTCGCTTTGATTCTACTTTGAGTTTTTTTCTGGTTTTACGTCCACTTCTTGGAGCAAGCAATAACCCACTCGCTGCACCTAAAGCTGCACCTACAATAAACCCTGTGATAACTTTTGTTTTGGTATTCATAATTTTTCTAATTTAAATTTTCATTCCCGAAACTTTCAGGACAATCTGATTGAATAAAAAATATTGTGATGATGGGTGTTGTGAAAAATGATCAGATGTGACCTTACTTTACCCACTCAAATGATACAACACAAATAATGACTTAATAGTTTGCCTAAAGTCAAATAAGGTATGTTTTTTTAAAAATCACATTCTCTATTTGTTAATAATCTATTGCAGTTCAGATATGTCTGCCGAGGTTGAAATGCTGGAGTTGAAGCTGCATGTCAACACGAAATTTTGGAAAGATTTAATATTCTCGAAATCATCATTCTAATGTTGTTTGGTTCACGACCAACAACACCAAAAGTTTGCCAG
>DDUM01000004.1 GCA_002344795.1 Flammeovirgaceae bacterium UBA2338
GATATTCAGACTTCAATTCTAAGTATTGATTACTCCAGCACGTCTTTCGTAGGTTTAGACAACCTGATTATTGAAGTGTTTGACACCAGTGGCTCAAGGGCCGAGACTACCATTAACATTCAAGTTGATGGAAACATTATTGTTCACAATGGAGTTTCTCCCAATGGAGATGGAAAAAATGACTATTTTGATATTCAAAACATTGCTGCTCTGGGATCTGAGAACAAAGTAAGCATCTTCAATCGCTGGGGGGATAAGGTTTTTGAGATGATCAATTATAACAACAGTGATCGCAGATTTGATGGTAAGAGCGATAGTGGAAAAGAGCTTTCCAGTGGTGTATATTTTTATAAGATTGAATTTTCAAACGGACAGCCAGAACTGAAGGGCTACCTGACCATAAAACGATAAATTTGACTTAGAATCGCATATTTATGTGGGTGCCTACTCGAAAATTTGATGTTTAAAACTGAAAAAACTATTCTATTATTTTATACCTTTAGCTGGTTACAAAAGTGAATACTTACAAAGTGAACCTGACCCCATTCATGAAAAAATTTATACTCCTACTCGTTTCTAGCCTACTCTTGACTGGTTTGAGTTATGGCCAACAGGATCCGCTGTATTCACAATATATTAATAACCCCATGGTGATCAATCCCGCCTATGCAGGATTGAATAATAATCTGAACGCCTCGCTTTCCTATCGCACCCAATGGGGTGGATTTGAAGGCAATCCAACCACTGTTAATGTGAATGGGCACATTTCACTGGTGGACAATCGGGTGGGTGCGGGACTATTAATCGTACAGGACAAAATTGGAAATGCTACCAATACAGAGTTTCAGGTAGCAGGTTCGTACAAATTGCAATTAGAAGACATGACCTTCAGTTTCGGTATGCAAGCAGGGTTGATCAACTTCCAAAGCAATTATAATCAGTTGAATATGGCCGACCCAGGTGATCCAGCTTTTACTGGCAATGAGAACTTGAGCAAGCCTAACATTGGTGCAGGTGTAGCCCTTAAAAGCGAAAGGTTCTTTGTGGGGTTATCGGTTCCTCGTCTTTTAAGTACAACTTTCAAAAGTAGCATGGGCGAACAGTTTGATTTGTATAACCAACATTACTATTTGTTCGGGGCTTACGTGTTCAACATGGGTACCCGCATCAGGTTAAAGCCTGGAGTATTGTTAAAATCCGTAAAGGGCTCTCCCCTGTCTACTGACCTTAACTTCAACGTTAATATTGACCAATTGTATACTGCCGGTGTATTCACGAGGAACTTCAACACCTACGGTATTCAGCTCGGAGCACTTTTAAAGGATCAATTCCGCCTGGGGTATACCTTTGAAATTCCAACAGCCAACTCTGTGGGAACACAGTTCAGCACCCATGAAATCATGCTGGGGGTCAGAATGTCTATACTCAACTTCCACGACCGATCCATCAGCAATTTCTAGTCATTTCGTTATTTAGTTAAATCTGAAAGAACCTTTTGTCCCAATTGGTGTTTTTCCACTAGTTATGAAGGTAGCGGTATCCCGTAAGGAACATTTTAATGCAGCCCACAGGCTCAATAATCCAGATTGGTCAGACGAAAAAAATGATCAAGTCTTTGGAAAGTGTAACAATCCCAATTATCATGGCCATAATTACGAATTAATTGTAACGCTTATTGGTGAACCCGACTCTAATACTGGGTATGTGTTTGACATGAAGGTGTTGAGCGACCTCATTAAAGAACATATCCTTAAACAATTTGACCATAAGAACTTAAACCTTGACGTTGCCCATTTTAAAACCGTGAATCCAACGGCCGAAAACATAGCCATTGTGATCTGGAAAATATTAAGGCAGCAGATTGACACAAAATATGACCTTAAAATCAAACTCTATGAGACAGAAAGAAATTTCGTTGAATATCCAGCCCATTAAACCTTTGGATGAGGAATTGGATGACGATCACATCCTGTCTTCATGGGAAACCCCGGTAAGGCCAGATGCCTTTGACCTGGATGACAACCAGAAAGTGGATAAAATCGAGAAGCACTTCAAAGAGATTATGACCATTCTGGGGCTTGATCTTACCGATGATAGTCTTGCAGGAACGCCTAGAAGGGTGGCTAAAATGTATGTAAAAGAAGTTTTTAGTGGATTAAACCCTAAAAACAGACCACATGCCCGCCTTTTTGACAACAAGTACAACTACGATCAAATGCTGGTGGAGAAGGACATCACCTTTTTCAGTCATTGCGAACATCACTTTGTACCCATTTATGGTAAAGCCCACGTAGCTTACTTCTCTTCAGGCAAAGTAATAGGGCTCTCCAAAATAAATCGTATCGTACAATACTTTTCCAAAAGACCGCAAGTGCAGGAGCGTCTTACGGTGCAGATTGGTAAAGAAATTGGACTCGCGCTAAATACCCCGGACGTAGGTGTAGTGATTGATGCCAACCACTTGTGTGTAGCCTCCAGAGGTGTAGGCGACACCAACAGTAAAACAGGGACAGCGTACTTCTCTGGTAAGTTCAAGGACGAAAATATCAAACGGGAGTTTCTCAATTATATCAATAGCAAGTAGAGGGAGTTCTGGATTCCGGTCTGGATTCCAGTATCTAGAATCCAGAATCCAGAATGCAGACTAGAATCCAGCACCAGCATTCAGAATCCAAACACTTTTTAGTACCTTAGCCGTTCAACTAAGACTATTGTTATGGTGTTCGATTTAGACATGATAAAGGCCGCATATAAGGCAATGCCCGGCCGAATTGAAAAGGCAAGAAAGGTGGTGGGCAGGCCACTTACACTCACTGAAAAAATTCTTTATTCTCACCTCCATACTGATCAACCCATGGAGAAATTCGGGAGAGGCAAATCCTATGTGGAATTTACACCCGATCGGGTAGCCATGCAGGATGCCACCGCACAAATGGCATTGTTGCAATTCATGTC
>DDUM01000083.1:0-56536 GCA_002344795.1 Flammeovirgaceae bacterium UBA2338
ATCTGGCGCAACGACATTACCTTCTATCTTTTTCCTTTTTGTTTTTTGCTATTGTTCCAATGTTTCCAATAAAAATGAGATGCCAACCCTTGAAGGTGAATGGATATATACGACTGAAACAGCGAGAATCAACGGAGATGATGTTGGGGTAAAATTCAGTGACGGTAATCTTCTAATTATTAGAAATTCAGGCCTTTGGCAAGAAGGTAAATACGCATTAAGTCAGGACACTATCTATATTGAAAAGTTCGGAGGAGTTAGAAGTAGATACCTAATCAATAGTTACCAATCAGACTCACTGACATTTTCTCGAGGCAATCATCCTGTAAAGCTATATAGCCGGAGGCTTGAATATAATCCTGATCTGAAATTTGATAAAATAATACTTGAGACTGGGGGGTGCGATGCCAATTGTCCTAAATTCTTTATGGTATTGAATAGCAATGGAGATATTAATTTTGAAGGGATTTATGATTCAAAATACATTGGGGCAACTAATTTTAAAATGGATGCTTCTGCATTTCATGAAGTTGATAGCCTATTCAAATGGTCATATATAGACAATCTAGATTCGAGCAAAGACTATGGGTTCATTGATGGATGGTCTATAAATATCACATTTTACTATAATGGAAAGAGTATCAAAACAATCACGGGCACATATTCTGAAATGCCGTTTAGACTAAAGGGCATTTTAGCTATTCTAATTGAGGTGGCCCGAAAAAGGGAACTGATATAAATAACTACCGCCAACATGATGTATACACGCAGGCGGGTGGTCGTCACCTGAGATTGTATTGATTTTTCGCTAATTTTTAAAGAATTTGATTAAATACCAAAGCTAATCGTAGTTCTGATTTCTGATAGGGTGGTTTTGAAAACCCAGGCCACATACTATAAGGGGAGAGAACAAGTCTCACATAATGTTAAGTGGTCCTGGGTTTATTCCTTACTCGCAATTCAATTGCTTGTAATCCTTTAAATGTAATTATTATCTAATTCCTAGTTCATAAGGTTTCTGGTTTTTTAACACATAATATATTCTTGACAGAAGTTTTCTGGCGATAATGATAATGGCTCTTTTTGGGGTAAGTCTTTTCTTAAGGTCTGCGTAACGTTGTTGCATAGCCGGATCTTTGATGATAGAAGTCCACGCGCATTCTACAAGCGCACTGCGCAAAGCCTTGTGCCTTCGATAAGTCATTCGCCCTCGCCAGTCGTGATCACCACTGGCGTGTACCATTGGCTTAAAGCCAATAAAGCTGTTCAGTTTTTTGAAGTTTTCAAATCGCTTGATGTCCTGTAATTCAGTTAAGATTTGTACAGTGGTAAGAGGTCCAATACCTGGTATGGTACGAAGGAGTTTGGCATCAACTTTATACCGTTCAACGCTTTGTAATTTCCTTACCTCAATGGAGGTCTTAAGGAAATGCCGGTATAAGAAATGATACTGCTCTAGGAGTAAATTCAAAGTGATGCGTAATCTGGCGTTAGGTAGATCAACCTCTTTAAGCCACTGAAGAAATGCCTTTGTCCAATAGCTGGTATCGAATTCAGCAGGTATGGATATGCCAGCGAAAATAAACTTGTCTTTAATTCGATTCTTCACACGCACCAGGTCGCCCCACAATTTCTTCCGAAATCTAAATAGCTGCCTATCAGTTTCTGTCTGTTGGTCGGGCAAGTGGATTGCGCGAAGCAATCCGGATTTTAATAATCTGGCAATTTTCCTGCTATCCCTGGAATCTGTTTTGTTGGTTCTTTCTTCACTGGAAGTAGGGATGTCTGCCGGATTGATTACAATGCATTCATAGCCATAAGATAATAATTCACGGCAGATCCAAAAACCAAATTTAGAAGCTTCGTATGCGCAGTATACCCTGGCATTGGGAAACCATTTATCAAGGTAGGTTTTTAGCGCATCGGGTCTTGGCGGCTGGCTGAAGGTTCGATGGTGTACACCCTTTACAAGGATTGTGACAGTCCACTGTTTTTTGTGCACATCAATGCCAATATGTAACAGTACCATATTGAAATCAGGTGTTATATTTTCCATAAGTTGTTTTACTAGCAAATTTAACTGGTGACAAACTATTGCATGGAAGCTATGAGTCATGTGCATAAGTGAGTACCTGAAAGTGCTTACGAGCCTCACCTCGCTTTTGTGTGATAGGTTGAATAGTGACAATACTTATATTTATTACTTATCGAACTCATTTAATAAGTATAGAAAATATTGTAACTTCATTTTTTGGATAGATCATTTTAAAAACGAAGAGAAATGAAAGAAAAAGAATCAAAACTCACTAGGCAGACCGGATCACCTGTTCCAGATAATCAGAATGTGCAAACCGCTGGGCCACGTGGCCCCATGTTGATGCAGGATGCCTGGTTTCTTGAAAAAATGGCAAACTTTGACCGTGAGGTAATTCCAGAAAGAAGAATGCACGCAAAGGGCTCAGGTGCTTTTGGAACTTTTACTGTAACGCATGACATTACGAAATACACTAAGGCACAAATCTTTAGTAAAGTCGGAAAAAAGACAGAAATGTTTAGCCGATTTTCTACCGTTGCTGGAGAAAGAGGAGCTGCGGATGCCGAAAGAGATATTAGAGGTTTTGCACTTAAGTTTTATACCGAAGAAGGAATCTGGGATCTGGTTGGAAATAATACTCCCGTATTTTTCTTTCGCGATCCGATGAAGTTCCCTGACTTAAACCATGCTGTGAAGCGTGACCCAAAAACCAATTTAAGGAGTGCCAATAATAACTGGGATTTCTGGACATTGCTTCCTGAATCCTTGCATCAGGTTACCATAACAATGAGTGATCGTGGTATTCCAAAAGGATACAGAAATATGCATGGCTTTGGTAGTCATACTTATAGTTTTATCAACAAAGGAAATATCAGACATTGGGTGAAGTTTCATTTCGTAAGCCAACAGGGAATTAAAAACCTGTCTGATGAAGAGGCAATGAAAATAGTTGGGATGGACAGGGAGTCATCACAAAGAGACCTATTTGATGCAATTGAGAGAAAAGATTTTCCGAAATGGAAAATGTTTATTCAGGTAATGACCGAAGAACAAGCGAAAACCTACCGTTTCCATCCTTTTGACTTGACCAAAGTCTGGTCAAAAAAAGATTTTCCACTTATTCCCGTTGGTGAATTTGAGTTGAACAGAAATCCTGAAAACTATTTTCAGGATGTAGAACAAGCCGCCTTCAACCCAACGAATATCGTTCCTGGAATCGGGTTCTCTCCTGATAAAATGCTACAAGGAAGATTATTTTCTTATGGAGATGCACAACGTTACAGGCTGGGCGTAAATCATTATCAAATTCCTGTAAATAAACCTACGTGTCCGTATCACGCGTATCATAGAGATGGAGCCATGCGTGTGGATGGAAACTATGGCGGTGCCAAGCATTATGAGCCAAATAGTTATGGTGAGTGGCAAGAACAGCCTGATGCACAGGAACCACCTTTGGAATTGGATGGTAGTGCTTATGCCCACAATTTCAGGGATGATGATGAAGATTACTTCACTCAACCGGGCGATTTGTTCCGCATTATTAAATCTGATGGCAAAGCAGATTTACTATTTAAAAACACTGCTGCTCAAATAGGTGGTGCAGACAAATTTATTCAGGTTCGACATATCAGAAACTGTTTTAAAGCAGACCCGGAATATGGTGAAGGTGTGGCAAAAGCTCTTGGTTTAACCATGGACGAAGTAAACAAATTCGACATGACGCCTTATGATAAATGGGCACCAAGACCTACCAAAGGATAAGGTTTCTGAAACTTACTAAGTATTGGATATAAACCTATCCATTCAAAAAAATACGCTCTTGTAAGTCTTTTCATGCTGAGGTTCAGCTAAAAGGTTTACAAGAGCGTACTTTTTTACTTATTGAACTGAAAACAAAAAACCTCTTTCCTTCAATATAAAAGAACTGCGTAACCGGCCAGCCCAATACAGAAAGGGGATAAATTGTAGCGTCAATTATTTTATTTCAACGTATTTAAAGACCGGATACTTTACTGGCACTTTGTTAACTCCGTTCTTTTCAAAGTAGTCATCAAAGAAATTCCATGTAACGAGCCCATCATCAGATTGTGGTTCGAGCATATAAAAGATCAGGTTTGCCAATGGCTGGGCAAGGTCTACAAGATAATCTCCTTTCTTTGCACGAAAGGTTTCTGTAACGAAGTCACCTTCTACAGTGGCCATTTTATGTTTTTCAAATTCGCGATCTGCAAGGGTGTACGCTTTTACCAAAAATGTTTCACCAGTTGCCCGAACAGGTTTGGTTAATTTCGTTACCGTAGCACCTTGCTTCTCTAAATGCTTCGCAATGAATTCAAATTCAGCTGGTATGATATAGCCTTTTGGTAATGTGCTTTCAACAGTAGCTTCAAATGCACTATAGTTTACCACATTATCAAGCTCAATAATATTAGGTGCTCTCAAATAAGAAGTTTTCCCATCGTTGTCTTTCACTGTATAGTAATCATAGGTGCGATATTTCTCAATTGGTTTTTCCAATGGCGACATTTTAAAGCGAACACCCTTCTTCACTTTTCCTCCTTGTTCTTTCACCAAAGCAATTGCACTTGCTTCTGCTTTTGCATTGACAGCCATCATTTCTTTTCCATGCTTATTAGTGAACTCCAATATTTCTGTAGCAAATGCATGAGTTGAATTGATGCGTTGATACAATCGCTCATGTGCAAACGCCTCACTTAAAACCGCCATACGATTGCGTAAGCCAAATTGATTGACTAAATACCGTGGGTGATGATTGTAAGTCGCAATTGACTTAGCCGGCCAACCCTGATTGGTAAAATAATACCCGTAAGGCCCTAGATATATTTTATTTTTTTCTAACACCTTGTTCGTAACTTCGGGTAGCAACTTGTCCCAAGTAAAATCATAGGGAGTTTTTTCTCCGGCATAATGATAACTTGGCGCCCAGGTCAATGAATATCCATGCCATGTTCCATTGGTGGTGTGTAAGTCGACAAACAAAGTTGGGTCCCAGGGCACAATAATATTTTGAATGAGCCCGTTGGTTTCCATAGCTTCCATTTTAATTCCATCACGATTCAAATCTAAACCCTGACTATTTTGACGGAGACCTGTTTCAATAGGGCTTCCTTCTTGTGATGGCCTGTTGTCTGTTCCAAATTTATCGTTTGAATCGGTATTGTAAATAGGGGCAAACAAAATGATTTGATTATGTAATAGATGTGCTTTCTCTCCGTGAAGAATCTCGCGCAACAAAATTTGTATCGTTTCCTTTCCTTCTACCTCACCGGAGTGAATATTCCCCTGAATATAAATGATAGGTTTGCCACTTGCTTTTGCTTCAGCTGGAGTTGAGACTTTTGGATTGGCCAAAATCAACACTGGAATTTCTTTTCCCTCCAGACTTTTGCCCATAGAAATTTGTGTGATATTATCAGAACCTTTTTTGACATCGGATATAAAATTCATCACCTCAGTATACGTAGATGTTTCCTGATAAGAAGTCCGCTCTGGCTTGGTCATCAACTCGATGGGCCACTGCTGTGCAAAAGAATGTGCCCATAGAAAAGTGAAAAGTATGAAGGAAAGATATTTCATTGATTAATAGATTAAAATATATACTTGTTTCTAAAATGATGTAATAAACGAATGGCTGCCATTAAAATATTGACATTTTTCATTCTATGCCTTAAGGGCAATAAGTTGAAACAAAAATTGTAGAATAAAAACAAAAATTCCAGCAAGAGTAACACTAATTGACCTAAGGAGGTAATTTGATAATCTATATCCTTTTAGGGTTGGTGTGATCCCTGGATTTATCAATTATGCTGTGTTAGGTATTGGGTTTAACCGCCATCCATGAAGAAAAATTGACTGTTAGGTTAGGCCAGGGCATGGTTATAATTCGAGATATGCTTTATTTTTTACTTTTCTTGTATCCAAATGGAAGGAATTTGGAGTTTTTTGGGTTACACATAATGGAGATTACCTTCAAAGGCCCGTTCTTATAAGTATCCTCTTATTGGTACGGCTTAAAATTTTAAGGATTAATAGAAATATAATTATGGAACAGCATTTAGTAAAGGTTAAATCAGTAGAGAAAACTACACACGATGTACTTAAAATAGTAACGGAGAAACCAAAACAATACAATTTCGAGCCTGGGCAAGCCACTGAAGTAGCCATCAACAAAGAGGGCTGGAAAAAGGAGTTAAGGCCATTCACTTTTACCTGTCTTCCGAGCGATGGATACCTTGAATTTACTATCAAAACTTATTCTTCTCACAAAGGAATGACCAATGAGCTGCTGAGCCTGAAGCCAAATGACGAATTGATTATTGGAGATTCATGGGGGACCATAGGCTATAAAGGAGAAGGAACTTTTATCGCGGGAGGTGCTGGGGTTACTCCATTTATTTCTATTTTAAGATCTCTCTATTCCAAAAATGAGATTGGAAACAACAAACTTATTTTTGCCAACAAAGCAAAGACCGATATCATTAACGAAGTAGAGTTCAAAAAAATATTAGGTGTTAATTTCATTAACATTCTATCTGATGAAAAAACCAAAGAATACGCACATGGGTTGATTACCGAAGATTTCCTGAAACAATGCGGTATTGATTTGAAGAAGCATTTTTATGTGTGTGGCCCTCCCCCAATGATGGATGCCATCGAGCAACAACTCCTGAATCTGAGTGTTGACAAACAATTAATAGTTAAAGAAGAGTTTTAGACATGGCTTTACAGTTTTTTTTGCTTAGAAAAGGCGGTAAAGTCCAAACATTGTAAATGCAATTATTACAGATAATCCGATATGGTTTACTGTACTTTATAAAGAATAAAAGTACTTAATTACTTTTAATAGTAAAAATTGTTTATTTCTTTTACGGCCTAATCATTAAACTTTAAAACAATGGAAGAATTAAATGAAAACATCCTTGATGTAACTGTAATTGAACCCAGACAAAAGCACCCCACCGTTTTTGCCCGCTTTGATGAGCTGAAATCCGGAGAGAGTTTAACCTTGCACAATGACCACGATCCGAAGCCTTTGTATTATCAATTGATGGGTGAAAGAGGTGATATTTTTACCTGGGAATATTTGGAGCAAGGCCCTGATTGGTGGAAAGTAAAGATCACAAAAAATTAAATACCCAATAACCAATTAAATTATTATAGAATGGAAACAACACCTGAAAACATCCTGGATGTAACCCAGTTGGAGCCTAAGCAGAAGCATCCAACCATCTTTGTGCGCTATGACGAGTTGAAAGAAGGAGAGAGTCTGACCATACACAACGACCACGATCCCAAGCCACTGTATTACCAACTATTGGGAGAAAGGGGTAATGTTTTCAAGTGGGAATACTTAGAAGAAGGACCCGAATGGTGGAAAGTAAGAATCCAGAAGCGCATTTTAGGAGAAAATGACGAAACGCTCGGGCAACTGGCTGCCAAAGATTTGCGCAAAGTAGCAGTTTTTAAAAAGTATGGCTTAGACTTTTCTTGTGGTGGTGAAAAAACAGTAAAAGAAGCGTGTGCTGAAAAGGGCTTGGATGTGACCAAAGTAGAGCAGGAGTTACAACAAACTGACAAATCACCAGCATCACGTCCTATCCCATATGATGAGTGGAGTTTGGATTTTCTTTCGGATTATATTGTGAATACACATCATAATTACATCAGAAAAAATTTACCGGATATTACTGCTTATGCCAATAAAGTAATGGAAGTTCATGGTGTTCGTCATCCTGAATTGATTGAAATAAATAATCTGGTAAAACAGATGGGTTCCGAATTAAGTACTCATATGGAGAAGGAAGAAAAAGGATTGTTTCCTATTATTAAGGTATTGGTAAATGGAAATCAGGATACATCTTCCCAAAAAATTCCTGGTTTGAAAGATTTTCAGCACTTTATAGATATACATGAGGCAGAACATGAGTCAGTTGGCAAAGAATTAAATAAAATTAGAAGCCTATCTGATAACTATGCCTTACCTGAAGATGCCTGTGCCAGTTACACGCTGTTGTATCGTATGTTAGATGAATTTGAAGACGATCTTCATTTACACATCCATCTGGAAAACAACATCCTCTTTCCAAAGGCAATAAAATTAGTTAGCAATTAATGACCATATAGAATCAAATTTGTAGCTATGAAATCCATTAATGCGAATACTAAGATAGCTTACCTTATTAAAGCACACCCTGATGCATTGGAAGCAATCATTAGCATTAATTCTAAGTTTCAAAAACTAAGAAATCCGCTGCTGAGAAAAGTACTTGCCGGTCGTACAAGTATTGCTATGGCATCAAAGATGGCAGGCTGTAAGGTCAATGATTTCTTTCTTAAACTTAAGCCGTTGGGGTTTGAAATTGATGCAGATAGTATATCTGTTGAAGAGAAGAGAAGTCCATTACCAGCATTTATCACTACACTAACCAAGGGTCAAATTATTGATTTGGATGTGCGTGAAACATTGGCATCGGGAAAAGATCCTTTGAATTTGATTTTGGACAAAGTTAAATCTGTTCAAAGTGGACAAGCACTAAAGATTATCAACACCTTTGAACCGGTTCCCTTAATAAAAATGTTGGAGAAGAAGGGATTTGTTACCTATGCCGATGTAATAAGTGATGACTTAGTTGAAACCTACTTTTATAAAAAATCGGATAAGGCTGGTATTGATGTGGCTCCAACTGAGAGCGCTAACCATGGATGGGAAGAAGTGATCCAGCGATTTAGTGATAGATTGGTTACGATAGATGTAAGAGCGTTAGAGATGCCTCAACCCATGCTTACTATTTTATCTGAACTTGATAAATTGCCTGGTGAAAGCGCATTGTATGTTTACCATAAACGCATACCTGTTTTTTTGCTACCTGAGCTAACAGATAAAAAATTTGATTATCGTATTAAAGAAATAAGTGATGGCGAAGTACATCTCTTGATTTTTAGAAATTGACATGTTCATAGCCGGCAGCAATAGCCCAATTAAAAACACCTCCTATAAAGTGGTTTTGCCATTTTATGGGTATGCTGCATTATCATTTTTAGTGGCTACAATTTTAATGCTGATGGACACCTCGGCATTTACCCAGCATTATTTTAATCCCCATACCTTGGCCATTACTCATACCATGGCGTTGGGCTGGGGTACGATGATTATTTTAGGGGCGAGTCACCAGTTGTTTCCGGTGTTGATTGAAGGGAAACTGCATAGTAATTTGTTGGCCTATCTCTCGTTTATTTTTGCGGCCGTAGGTATTCCTTTGTTGATTTATTCCTTTTATGAATTTGATTTAGGTTTAGTGGCGCAGGCGGGAGCAACGCTTATCAACCTTGCAGTGATCAGCTATATTACCAATCTTTGGTTGAGTATGTCGCATACCAAAAAGCAAAATGTGCATGCTGTATTTGCTTTCACATCAGTTTTGTGGCTGTTTTTAACAACCGGACTGGGACTTCTGTTGATATGGAACTTTACATCGCATACACTTTCAAATGATTCACTCCACTACCTTTCCCTTCATACTCACTTAGGTATAGTAGGCTGGTTTTTATTAATGATAATAGGGGTGGGATCTCGACTGATTCCCATGTTTCTTATTTCTAAATACGATAATAAAAAGCGGTTATGGTGGATTTATATTTTAATCAATACTGGATTGATAATCTTTCTCTTTCTTTTTCTTTTATCATCTCAGTCAAAACTGTACTTCATCCCGATCACGCTTATTAGCATAGGTGTAATACTATTTGGAAACCATATCTATCAATCGTTTGTCAAACGCATCCGCAAAAAAGTGGATGAGCAAGTAAGAATTTCTATGCTTTCGGTTGCCTTTATTGTCATTCCAATAATTATTCTGGTTGCAATTATTGCGTTGCTTACCACAATAAACAGTATGCAATTGACACTGCTCTACGGATTTACTATTTTTTTTGGTTGGATAACAGCCATTATTTTAGGTATGACATTCAAGACACTTCCTTTCATTGTTTGGAATAAGGTGTATCATAACATTGCGGGTTTGGGTAAAACCCCTAATCCTAAGGATCTGTTTCTCAATAGTGTTTTTATAGTATGTGGGGTTTCTTATTTAATGGGATTTGTAATTTTTGGTTATGGTATTATTAAGGAGAATATCCTAATGCTAAATATTGGTGCTGTTCTTCTTCTTATTACCGCTGTGTCGTATAATTTTAACGTGTTTAGGGTTCTATTTCATAAAGCAAAACTAAAATGAAAGTAAAAACTAGTAATGCCAGTAAAGGGGATATCGCTATATCCAGTCTTTATAATGTGATTGATCCAGAGATTGGTTTGAATATTGTTGACTTGGGGTTGGTTTATCAAATTGATTTTAATGAAGAAGATAAGGAAATTTTTGTGACCATGACTTTGACTACACAATTCTGCCCGATGGGTGATGCTATAGTTAGTTCTACCAAACAAGCCATGCAACAATCTTTTCCAGAGGATAAGATACAGGTTAACCTAACTTTTGACCCACCCTGGGATACCAGTATGATTTCGGAAGAAGGAAATAAGTTTTTAAACTATTAAAGTATGCTGAGCAACACTTGTAAAACAGCCATTAAAGCTGTCATTTATCTTGCTTCCAAAGATGAATCAGATGAAAAATCAGGAGTAAAGGAAATAGCAAGATATATCAATGCAAGCGAACATACTGTAAGCAAAATATTGCAAACACTGGCAAGGCAAAAAATTATAAATAGTATTAAGGGGCCAACCGGTGGATTTTACATAACCACAAAACAGCGCAAGCAACCGATTATTACTATTGTTGATACTATTGATGGAAAGGACTTGTTTGACGAATGTGGGCTGGGGTTGAGTAAATGTTCTTCTTCCCACCCTTGCCCCATTCATGACGAATACAAGAAGGGGAGAGAGGTTATACAGAAGTTATTTAGAACTAAAACGATCAATGTATTGTGCGAACCAGTGGAAAGTGGGTTGGCTTACCTGATAGGTTGAGCATAACATGTTAGTAGTAAGACCAGTGCTTTTAATAAGTTAAATAGAGATGAGTCATGAAGCATATGTTATTTCTGTTTTTATACATGTGATAGCAGCATGTATGTGGATTGGTGGCATGCTGTTTTTGATACTAGCATTTATCCCAGGAATAAAAATGCAACCGAACAAAGTAAATTTAATTGCAGATGTATCGCTAAAATACAGGAACGTAGGTGCTGTGGCCCTGGCTGCTTTATTGTTTACTGGTATTCTGCAACTTGAATATCGGGGTGTGCGATGGACAATGGAGTACTTCACAACCAGCTCCTTTGGCAAGATGGTCGGTCTGAAAATTGTCGTTTTTATTCTTATTGCAATCATCAGCTTGGTACATGATTATTATTTAGGAGCCAGAGCGATAGAAATATGGAAAAATCAACCTGACCATCCCAGAACAACCAAATTGAGAACGCTGTCGCGGTTGCTGGGCAGAGTCAGTTTTGTGTTTGCTCTGGTAGCAGCATGGTTAGGTATAATCTTAGCGAGAGGGTGGTAGAAAATTTGTTATGTGTTTATAAAATAAAATATTCATTATGGAAAACGAAACATTATATCCAAAAATAACCAAAGAACTGGCAGATAAAAAAGCAGCTTTGGCACCGAAGAATCTGGAAGCATGGAGAAACTTCAGTAAAACTGTATTTGAAGCTGGCGCAATTGATGAGAAAACAAAACAGCTTATCGCTATAGCTGTGTCACATGTCACACAATGCCCTTATTGCATCCGATCGCATTCCAAACAGGCAATGAGGAAGGGAGCCAGTAAGGAAGAAATTATGGAAGCCGTGTGGGTAGCTGCTGAAATGCGCGCAGGAGCGGCTTATGCTCACGCTACCATTGCAATGGATGAGATGGAAAAGGTTAAAAATTAAAAACTATGAAGCCAAGATTGAATTATTCTGAAGTAGCTCCCAAGGCTTTAACAGCTATGCTGGGGCTTGAAAGATATGCGGCAAACTCCGGTCTGGAGTATTCATTATACGAACTTGTAAAAACAAGAGCGTCTCAAATAAATGGTTGTGCTTATTGTTTGGATATGCATACCAAAGATGCCAGAAAGGCAGGTGAAACAGAGCAACGATTGTATGCATTAAGCGCATGGAAAGAAACGCCTTTTTACACTGAAAGAGAACGTGCTGCTTTAGCATGGACTGAAGCACTGACTTTGATTTCAGGTAATAATGTACCTGATTCATTGTACGAGGCCACAAGTAAATATTTTGATGAAGGGGAAATGGTTGCGCTAACCATGGCTATTATTGCTATCAACGGATGGAACCGGTTGGCAATTAGTTTTCGTACTGTTCCAGGGAGTTATGAACCTCAGTGAGAAAATTGCAATAGTGACCGGTGCCAGCAGCGGATTAGGTGCTGCTTTTGCAATTGCCTTGGTTGCAAAAGGAGCCACAGTTTATGGACTTGCTCGAAATGCAGAAAAGCTCTCTGCTATTCAAAATAGGTTGGGAGACACATTTGTGCCTATTGCTATGGATATCACAAACCAAAATGCCATTACCTCATGGGTAAATAATACTTTCTCTAATTCCTATCTTCCCCATATTCTGATCAACAATGCCGGAGCAGGCTATTTCGGTAAAGTTGATGAGCTTTCATTGGAACAATGGCATGCAATGATTAATACTAATTTAAATGGAGTTTTTTATATTAGTGCAAAGGTTGTTCCTTTTATGAAAAAGAATAGCGATTCCTGTCACATTATCAACATTGGTTCAGTACTAGGGAAAACATCGAGAGCAGGAGCAGTAGGTTATTCTGCATCTAAATACGGCATACAGGGATTTAGTGAGGCCTTGTTGAAGGAACTTCGTACAGACAATATTAAAGTGACCTGTGTTAATCCAGGAAGTATTGATTCTCATTTTTTTAAAGACTCCGGAATAGAACCACACCACAACATGTTGCAACCAGCTGACATTGCAACATTAGTTGTACACGTTTTGGAAACTCCTGATAATTTTTTGATAGATGAAATTACTCTAAGGCCATTAAATCCGAGACCTATGACATAGAGTATACATGCAAGATGCAGGCTAGAATTGAACAGAGAGGCAGTGATGTTGATTTAAAATTCTAGAATTATTATTTATTGGATAAAATATATAAAAATTAATGGCAATTAAAATAAATTAATTATGCAACAAAGTTCGATTTTACTATTATTTCTGGCCCTAGCAGTTATAGGTGTTATTGTGTTTACTTATGTATATCTATCTTCTAAAAAGGTAGAGCAATCAGAACAGGGAATGGCCAACCCGCAAAAAAAACGATTTTGGTTTTTACTTATCTTATTTGTGATACTGGGAATTTTTGCTTCGGTAACTATTCCAAAATCACCTTATTTTCTTTTTGCAAAAGAAACTCCGGCAAAAACAATTCATGTAGCGTCCATGCAATTTGCCTTCTTTTTATCCGAACATGCCATTGATCCAGAAAATCTTTCTGGAGAATCCATAGAATTGCCTGCAAATGAACTGGTCGAATTCCGGGTTACAAGCTTAGATGTAAATCATGGTTTTGCAATTTATGATGAATCCAATAGATTAATTACGCAGACTCAGGCTATGCCTGGCTATGTAAATCGCCTTCGTTATAAGTTTACAGAACCGGGTACATATAACATCTTTTGTTTGGAGTACTGTGGGATGGCACACCAGATCATGAGATCATCTTTTATTGTTAAGTAGGAGTCCGTAAAATAAATATTTATCATGGAATCAATAAAATTAAGAAAAATAACCTCTGTTTGGATATTAGCAGTATTCGTTTTGTTCATCGTCAGCATCGTATTAGGTATACTTATGCGACTTAACCAGGGAGAAATTATTAAACAGAACTCTGTTACTTTTTACACTAATATGACTACCCATGGGCTTACCATGATTGGTATTTGGTTTGTGGCTGGGATGGCAGCTATTAATTATTTAATGGAACGCTACGTAAAAACGAGTTACACGGCCAACATGATTGCTTTGGTACTTACAGTCATTGGTGTGTTGATGTTCTGGGCTACTACATTCATAGGAAAGTTCCATGCTGGATGGACTTTTCTCTATCCATTGCCTTTTAAGGTAATGTGGGCAACGTGGGCGACCCCATTGTTCTTAGTTTCTTTAACGGTGTTAGGCCTGGGCTGGTTAATTTGGAGCATCAGCCTGATGACCCAGATACTTAGGAAGTATTCAATATCTCAAGCGTTTGCGTGGCAACATTTTAAGAAAAACCCCTCTGTAGAAACACCACCATTCATCCTCATCTCAATGATTACTTTAGTGGGTGTTATTGCCTGTCTGTTGGCCGCTGTGGTGCTGATTGTTCTGTTCTTTGCTGAATTTTTTTCAAATGGCAGTTTTGTGAATGATGCGTTGTTAATGAAGAACCTTACTTACTTTTTTGGCCATACTATAGCCAATGAAATGCTCTATTTAGGTTTAGCTGTTATCTACGAATTATTTTCTGAAGTGAGTGGAACGCCAAAATGGAAAACCACCTGGTACGTAGCGGTGGCTTGGAATTGTACTCTGATATTTATACTCACTGCTTTTTTCCATCATTTATATATGGATTTTGTACAACCCGAGGGATTCCAAATTATTGGACAACTGGCATCCTATTTGGCAAGTTTACCTGCTGCCGGAGTTACCGTCTTTAGTGTGTTAATTGCCGTGTATCGTACTAAAATAAAATGGTCGCTCACCAATTTGTTATTCTTTATTGGTGTTGCAGGTTGGGTAATTGGCGGGCTAGGTGCCGTAATTGATGCGACTATCTCTAATAATGTGGTTCTTCACAATACACTCTGGGTGCCTGCCCATTTTCACACGTATAATGCCATGGGAAATGTTTTGTTTAGTATTGCATTTTTCTACTGGTTCTCTACTCAGTTTACAGAAAATAATATTAAATCTGAGAAACTTACAATGGCCACACTAACCATACTACTTATTGGTGGGATTGGTTTCCTTTTGGCTTTTTACGTTGGTGGAGCAGATTCAGTACCCCGCAGGTACAGTACCTATCCTGCTGAGTTTACTTCAGCAGCACCTCTGGCTGTGATAGGGGCTATTTTTGCAACAATATACTTAATCGCGATTCTAATATTCTTTTTTAATATTTCTAAAAGATGTTTAAAGGTATTGTCCTCACCATCATAGCAGTATGGTTTACTCTTATAGTGAATGCACAAACGGCTTCAACCGGCATGGAGGAGGAAACGAATATCTATGAAAAAATATTTGATGCTCCTTTACACCTAAGTGGGGAGCAACAGATGACTTTCACTGCGCTATACCAACAAAAGCCCATACTTGTAGCGCTCATCTTTACACGATGTTCGGGCATATGTAGTCCATTTTTGTTGGAGTTAAAAGACAACCTGCAACAGACGGATGATAAATCATTTAATATTCTTGTCATTAGTTTTGATCCAAGAGATAACCTGGAGGACATGAACAATATGGCGCAGAAGTTTGGATTGGAAAACGATCCTCAGTGGATTTTTGCTGTAACCGATAGTATCGAACAGCTCAACCAGTCTATTGGGTTTTACCCTATTTGGGATAATGAAACGGGTCAATTTGATCATGATGCTTTATTGGTAGGTGTAAATATTGAAGGGTACATCACCAAAAAGTTAATCGGTATTAGAAAAAAACATGATTTGGATTTGCTGATCAGTAGTGTAAATAATGTTTTCTCACCTACGTATCGTTTGCCGAATAAAAATTCATTATTTTCTTGTTTTAACTACGACCCTAAGACAGGAAAAAATACACCCGGATTAGGATTGCTTTTCATTGCGCTTCCGGCAGTTTTAACGGTTTTGATGCTCGTTTCTATTAGTTATTTTGTTCGTAATAAATCACAAAGGATGGATAGACCTTACAGTGAATGATTGGTAGTACCAATGCCCCAAAAGTATGTTAATAAGCCAAAGCGATGATGTACTATAAATAATCCTGATGTAAAAGGGATATTCCATTTTACTTGCAAGGAGGGGTGGGATGGCTTAAATTGGTAGGCTTTAAACCAAAATAGGCCATGACACAGACTATTAAGCCCTTAGTACAGCAAACCGATGTGGTTTTGATGGGAGCAGGCATCATGAGCGCGACACTTGGATTGTTGCTGAAAGAGCTCGATCCGGATATAACCATTCAGATTTTTGAGCGACTTGACCAGGCTGGGAAGGAGAGCTCTGATGCATGGAACAATGCAGGTACTGGTCATTCGGCTTTTTGTGAATTGAATTACACCCCCCAAAAAGAAGACGGCTCCATCAATATTTCAAAGGCAATTAAGATTGCTCAGTCATTCGAATTGTCGCGTGAGTTTTGGTCTTACCTGGTAGAGAAGGAGTACTTCAAACCTTCAGCATTTATCACTCAAGTGCCTCACGTGAGTTTGGTATGGGGAGAAGATAATGTGGCTTACTTAAAAAGGAGATACAGTCTGATGCAAGAAAGTGCGCTCTTTAAGGATATGGTCTATACAGAAGATCGTGATTTGATGGCGGAGTGGGCTCCGATAACCATGCGTGGGCGCAAGAGTACACAATCCGTTGCGGCTACTTGTATGAATATCGGTACAGATGTAAACTTTGGTAATCTTACCCGCAGTATGATCGCTCAGTTGGAGACGATGCCAGGAGTGACAGTGCACTATAATGTAGAAGCACTCGACCTCGACCCTGATGGGAAAGGAGGGTGGGATGTGTTTGTCAGGAATTTGTTGAGCATGCAAAAAAACCAGTGCAATGCTAAATTTGTGTTCATAGGTGCGGGAGGAGCAACACTACATCTATTGAAACGTGCAGAAATTGAAGAGCGAAAAGGGTATGGAGGTTTTCCTGTGAGTGGTTTGTGGCTGCGATGTCTCAATGAAGATTTGATTGCCAAACATCATGCCAAGGTATACGGTAAAGCTTCTGTAGGTGCGCCACCGATGTCGGTGCCTCATATTGATACCCGCATGATCAATGGTAAGAAACAATTATTGTTTGGACCGTTTGCTGGATTCTCTACCAAGTTTTTAAAGAACGGTTCGTTGATGGATTTACCCAAGTCGATTGGTGTAGATAATGCTATCCCTATGATTTTTGCAGGATTGAAAAATATGCCACTTACGAAGTATTTAATTGAACAAGTTAGGCAGACACCAGAAGAACGACATACCGCTTTGCGCGAATACGTTCCCTTCACCAAACTATCCGATTGGGAATTGTTGGAGGCGGGGCAGCGTGTTCAGGTGATTAAAAAGGATAAGAAAAAGGGAGGGGTGCTTGAGTTCGGAACCGAGGTTGTGATATCAAAGGATGGAACGGTAGCAGCCTTATTGGGAGCATCTCCGGGAGCTTCTACCGCAGTAGCTGTCATGTTGGATCTAATCACAAAATGTTTTGGCATAGAAGGCAAGGCAGAGAAATGGCAAGCTAAACTGAAAGAAATGGTGCCGTCCTATGGCGTTTCTTTGTCAGAGAACGGAAAGCAATTAGATGCAACCCGAAAAAGGACAGCAAAGATATTGGAATTGAAGAAATCGTAGTTACTTTGGTTGGGTATGGATGGGATGGCCTACAAAAATAAATAGCGAAACCTCATCCGAGGGGTAAAGAATTATAAAATGAATTCTATTTGTCGTTTCGGCTGTCTGAATTTGCTAATATTCATCATCGGATGTTCATCCAATGAAGAAACTTATCCTTCAATTAATGAAGACTTCTGTGTTCAAATTCATTTGGACAGTAATCATTCACTAGCATCACAACTTGCTCCCTTCAGTGAATTAATGACCACTAAAACAGGAGTCTATACTTTAGAAGAAGGCGACAACTCCATGATAGCCAGAGCATGGTTGACCGAATCGGCAGAAGAGACAATAGACATTCAGTATTTTATTTTTTCAGCCGACAATATTGGATTGATTGCTATTGATTATTTGTTACGGGCAGCAGATCGTGGTGTAAAAATAAGGATGCTGGTCGATGACATCATGGTGGAGGCTGATGCAGAGGACTTAATGGCATTGGATGCACATCCCAACTTGTCAATTAAGATTTACAACCCTTCAGCTAACATTGGTAAAAACCTTCCGGAGAAATTGTATAGCCTTTCGAATGACTTTCGGGGATTTAACCAACGCATGCACAACAAAACATTTATTGTTGATCGCAAGGTGGTAATAACCGGTGGCAGGAATATCGCAGATGAGTATTTTGATTACGACCATGAATATAATTTCAGAGACCGCGACATTTTATTGATGGGAGAAGTGACAAATGATATCAATGATTCTTTCAACCTCTTTTGGGAAAGCAATTTAAGTGTACCAATGTCCGACCTTTATGATGGGAAGGATGTAGATATCAATGCGGAAGCCAAGTACAGTTACATTCAACAGTACGCATGCAATCCTGAGAATTTCTGGCCACAGGTGAGGGAGAAAATACAGTCCGTACCTATTGCTTTTAAAAATATTCAAACCTCCGGTGATTTGGTTTGGGTGGACAGTGTTTCGTTTGTGTCCGATTTGCCAGGTAAGAATGAAGAGGACGGACTGAAAGGAGGAGGAACCAGTACAGATCATCTGATTGATTTGATAAGGAAGGCTAAGAAGTCAGTTTATATACAGTCTCCCTATCTGGTGACTACGGAATTAAGTCAACAACTTTTTAGGGAAGCGATTGATAAAGGAGTGGAGGTGAAAATCCTTACCAATAGCATGATGTCAACAGATAACCTTGAAGCATTTAGTGGCTATAAACGAGATAGAGAAAAACTATTGGAAACCGGAATTGACATTTACGAATTTAAACCAGATGCTGCTATTCGGTTTAAAGTAATGACAGGCGCCCTTCAAAAAGAGATTGACTACACACCTATTTTTGGTTTGCATGCCAAGTCTATGGTAGTAGATGAATCCATTGCTGTTATTGGTACTTTCAACTTGGATCCAAGAAGTGCTAACCTAAACACAGAATGTATTGCGGTAGTCCATGATAGAACAATTGCTGGAAATTTATACACAGCTATGCTCGAGGATATGAAACCGGAAAATGCCTGGCATATTACATTGTCATTTAATCCGGATGGTGAGGCCGGCTGGTGGAAGAGATTCAGTATTTGGCTAAGGGGCGTTGTGCCGAAATCAATATTGTAATGACTGAAAATATAACCACCTGGTATCTTCAACTACTGGATCAATCTGATTTTACACCCAGATACCTCGATGATGAGCAACTGAATATCGTAGAGGTGAAGATCAAGGATTTCAGATACAATCGTTTTTTGTACCAGTTGGTAGGTGAGCAGTGGAGTTGGACTGATAAGTTAAGTTGGAGTGACGAGCAATGGCTGGATTATGCTGAAGATGAAAACCTCCTCACCTTTGTGGCTTATTATTCAGGTACGCCAGCTGGTTATTTTGAATTAAAGAAAGAGCCCCAAGAAAATGTCAAAATTGAGTACTTTGGGTTGTCTCCACGCTTTATTGGTAAAGGAATCGGCAGCCATTTGTTGTCTTGTGCCATTGCTGAAGCCTGGGCACTCGGGGCAAAACGGATATGGGTGCACACCTGTAGCCTGGATCATCCATCTGCGCTAAACAACTACAAGGCACGAGGGATGAAGGTGTATGACACAAAGGTAGATTAATGCCTACTTACTAAACTTATTCTTTCAACTGCCTGCTTGCCTTTCGTACTTTCCCCTTTTCTTTTTGGCTACCTGGTTTAATATTAATTCGAGAATCACTCAATTTGTTCTTATTTGAAGGGGGCGCAAAAAGTGCTATTTTGGTAGTGATCTATATAAGGTCGTGCAGGCCATATTATGGAGGTATTTTGAAAATAGTTTATGAATATTCCTGAATGTGAAAATGTAATAGTGGGGGGTGGATTGGCAGGAATATCAACGGCCATTGAACTACTGGATAATAATAAAAGAGTTCTCATCATTGAACGACACATTGAAGAGAATTTTGGAGGCCTGGCAAAGAAGTCTTTTGGTGGTATCTTATTTTCTGGCACACCTCTGCAAAAGAGAGCGGGGATTAAAGATTCACCCGCATTGCTCTATGAAGATTGGATGCGTTATGGTGAATTCACTGAAAGAGATAGTTTAGGAGCGAAGTGGGCTAAGTTTTATTCGGATCATTCCATTTCTATCATTTACAACTGGCTTATTCATAAAGGGGTTGAGTTTCTTCCTGTCGTTAATTGGCCGGAACGAGGGATGTATGTAAAAGGAAATTCAGTTCCTCGATGGCATATCACCTGGGGGACTGGTTATGATTTATCCAATAAGGTGGTACAACATCTACTGAATCACAAGAATAAGAAAAACCTGGAGATAAAATTTCAGCACAGGGTGGAGTCTATTGTTATAGAAAGTAATAGAGCGGTTGGCATTAAAGTTTTTGATGAATCAAAAAAGGAGGGGTTAAGCATCTCATCAAAAAATATAGTAATTGCATCGGGAGGCATTACGGGGGGCAATTTGGAATTGGTTAAGAAACATTGGCATCCTCATCTCAGCACTCCACCTGATACATTATTAAATGGATCTCATAAATATGCTGATGGAACGATTCATATAGATTTGGAACAAAAAGGAATACAACCCACCCACTTAAACAGGCAATGGCACTATGCTGCGGGCATTCCTATGCCAAATCCTGAAAAGGGAAAATATAGAGACGGATTAAGCCTGGTTCCACCCCGGTCTGCTATTTGGGTTGATGCCACTGGCAAGCGATTTCAACCTCCTCTGGTTGCTTATACAGATACTTTGTTTTTCGTGGAAAACATACTTAAGACAACGCATCAGTACTCATGGAGTATTATGAACTGGAAAATTGCCATAAAGGAATTGGCAGTGTCGGGTTCCGAATACATGAGTGCTTTCAGGAATAAGAATAAGTTAAGAATGATAAAGGACGTTTTATTCGGTAACAAAGCATTAGTAAATAGATTGATTGATGAATCGGATCACTTTGTGGTTGCTGACACGATTGATGAATTGGTAAATAAAATGAATCAACAAGGCAATAATAACTTAGTGAATTTGGAAATTCTTAAAAGAGATTTGCAAAATTATGATGATGAAATTGGTAGAGGGAAGTCATATTTTAATGATGAACAGTTAAGACGACTAGTTAATTTCAGATTGTATAGAGGGGATAGGATCAGGACCTCAAAATTTCAAAAAATATTAGATCCCAAAGCAGGTCCATTAATTGCGGTAAAACAATATATTTTGAGTAGGAAAAGCCTGGGCGGCATACCTACTAATCTCAATTCACAAGTCATAAATAAGGAGGGTGATGTTATCTCAGGACTCTATGCTGTAGGTGAGTCTGCTGGATTTGGAGGTGGAGGTATTCATGGGAAGAGGTCATTAGAGGGTACTTTTTTAGGGTCTTGTATTTTAACAGGGAGGGTAGCCGGAGCGCACATAGCGGGTATAAAATTTCAAAATTAATTTCTATGAAAAAAACAGGTGCATGGTTAGTTGTAAACGCATTGGAGCAATTACCTATATCACATACGTTTGGCGTTCCGGGCGTGCATAACACGGAGATATATGATGAGTTAAATAAGTCTGAAAAGATCACACCCATATTAGTTACCCACGAAGGAGGTGGTGCATTTATGGCCGATGCGGTAAGCCGCACTTCCGATAATATTGGGACTTTGGTTATTGTACCAGCAGCTGGAGTCACTCATGCATTAAGTGGTATAGGCGAAGCTTTCTTAGACGGCATTCCCATGCTGATTATCTCGGGAGGCATTCGCACGGATGTGAATAAAAGCTATCAGCTTCATGAATGGGACATGCATTCGGTATTAAGAGGAATTACTAAAAAGACCTATAAGATAAAAAGTCATGAGGAAATCATGTCGAGTGTTTTTGAAGCTTACCATATTGCGATTTCCGGAAATCCTGGCCCTGTTTTTATTGAGATTCCCGCAAACATTCAATTATTTAAGCGTGAAGTATCAGAAATAGTTTCGTATGAAAAAACTGAGAGCAAGCCGGCAATTGTTGAATCTCAAATAAATGAAGCCATTCATATCATTTCAGAATCTAAAAAAGTGGGATTGTTTTTAGGTTGGGGCGCCAAAGAGGCAACTGCTATAAGTATCCAAATTGCAGAAAGACTAAATGCTCCTGTCTCTACCACACTGCAAGGCTATAGCGTGTTTCCAGGCGATCATCCATTATTTACAGGAATGGGTTTTGGCTCGGCATCTGTACCCGCTTCAGAGAATGCTTTCAAGAATGTTGATTGTTTAATTGCTGTCGGAACGAGATTTGCAGAATTGCCTACAGGAAGTTATAGTGCCAGGGTACCTGAGAACCTTATTCACATCGATATCGATGAAAATGTCTTTGATAAAAATTACAAGAGTAAACTGGCCATCCAAGGCGATGCAAAGGACGTTTTAGCGCATATGTTAACAGCGCTCATAAAAAATAATGTAGAAAAAATTGATCCCCATTTAGTTAGTTCTATTGCAAAAGATAGGCAGGCTTATTATAAGGAATGGTCAGATCATAAATTTGATCGGGTAAATCCCTATCATTTTTTCAGGAGTTTAAGAAGCAACCTTGAAAATGATGCCATTACCGTTGTGGATGATGGTAATCACACATTCCTTACTGTTGAGCTATTTCAGAACCTGAAAAGCAAACATTTCATTAGCCCTACAGATTTCAATTGTATGGGCTACTGCGTACCCGCAGCCATAGGGGCTAAATTTGTTAATCCAAATAAACAGGTCATCGGAATTGTGGGTGATGGTGCCTTTCTTATGACCGGGCTGGAGTTGTTAACAGCAAAAAGAAATAATTTAGGAATTGTAATTTTTGTTTTTCATGATGGCGAGCTTTCTCAGATATCTCAAGGCCAGGAGATACCTTATAATAGAAAGACAGCTACACAACTAGGAGAGTTTAAATTAGAAGGCATTGCAGATGCTGTGGGTGCCACCTACCTGGCTATCGAAAATGACACCCAGATAGATCAAATCATTAGTGCTGCACTCAAAGAGGCCAAAGCCGATAGGATTGTTTTGGTGGATGTGCACATAGATTATGAAAAGCGAACTCGGTTTACTAAAGGTGTTGTTAAATCTGTTTTAGGAAATTTTCCGTTAAGTGATAAGGTTCGGTTTATTGGCAGGGCGATAAAAAGAAAAATTTTGGGATAAGCAATATTAACTGTTCTGTAGTGCTAAAGGAGGATGCCTATTCAAGGCCATGAAACAAAAAATAAAACTGAAAATGCCTGAAATTCCACTTCGGACTTCAATCAAAACGGTGAGGCCAGCAAGCGACTCTGAATTTGGCTGAAAGTGGTGGGTCTAAGTCTATCTTGTAATTCTTAAAAGCATATGCTGCCGTATACCTCAATAATTCGGATAATTCTAATTTGCGTATTGGAATAATCTATCAATTGGTTTTTTATTATAAGTAATTACTATATTGGATTATATTATTAATATCCGAGATCATGAAATTTCCTCGTATAAGGATTGATATAGTAGTAATAGCTATTCTTTTGACATCAAATATTAATGGATACGGTCAAATAAATTTTGAGCCAGGTTATTTTGTTGATAATAATGACCAGATAACTAATTGTTTTATTAAGAATATTGATTGGAAAAGTAATCCATCTGAATTCGAATATAAAATGTTAGACACTGATGAGCCAAAGACAATGGGAATTGCTACAGTGAAGGAGTTTGGAATTACAAATACTATTCATAAATATTATCGCTTCATGGTAGGTATTGATAGGTCTACTGAAGTCACCAGTGGTTTAAGTATAGATCGGACTATAACTTTGACTGAGGAACAACTTTTTTTAAGACCACTGATAGAAGGTAAGGCTTCGCTGTATATATATGAAGATAGGGGGATTATTAAGTATTTCTATAAGTTGGATGATGGGGCTGTAGAACAATTGTTGTATAAGAAGTATAAAACTGACGGTAACAAAATTGGAGAGGTAAACAAATATAGGGAACAGATTTGGAATAATTTGAAATGCGAGAGTATCTCAATGGCATCGGTTGAAAACATTGTTTACAGGAAACAATCTCTTGTTAAACTATTCATTAAATATAATGAATGTCACAATTCTAAATTTGTAACAACCGAAGTAAAAGGAGATAGAAATTATTTTAATTTGATGATAAGACCTGGTTTAAATAGATCGTCATTATCTATTGCCAATAGGTTGTCCAGCTCACGAGATACTGATTTTGGAGGTAAGTCTGCTTATAGATTTGGGCTTGAGCTAGAATTTGTCCTTCCGTTTAATAAAAATAAATGGTCTTTATTAATTGAACCAACCTATCATTCGTTGAAAGTTGAGCAAGATACTCCTGGAATTAATCAATTCTTTACCTATGACGTCATTGTAGATTATACCTCAATTGAAATTCCAATTGGTATTAGACACTATTTCTTTATAGATGACAAGTCAAAAGTGTTCCTGAATTGGTCGTATATGATTGACTTAGGTATGAGTTCTACTATTGATTTCAAAGTGGGTGACGTACTTGTTGATTCCTACGAAATTGGAACCAGAGGAAGTTCCGTTTTTGGCGGAGGCTACAACTACAACAATAAATTCAATATAGAACTAAGGTATGGTTCACGGGATATATTGAATAGTTATAATTACTGGAGTTCGGAATATAACACATTGTCGTTAATTCTTGGAGTGGCTTTGTTTTAAGCTACTTGCCGAACTTTGCCTTCAATTGCGCCAGCTTATCTTCCATGCTCTCTTCCTTTCTTTTTGGAGGTTGAGCTTTTAAATTGTTTTGAACCTTTTTTCGGACTTCTTTTTTAGCAGGAGCAGGGTTTGCACCAAATGGATCACTTTTCATTGACAACGCAATGCGCTTTCTCGGAATGTCTACCTCCATTACTGTCACCTTTACCTTTTGCTGAACAGTAATTACTGCATTAGGGTCTTTTACGAACTGATCGCTTAAATGACTAATGTGAACCAGTCCATCCTGATGTACACCAATATCTACAAACGCACCAAAGTTGGTTACGTTGGTTACAATGCCCGGAAGTACCATTCCTATCTTTAGGTCTTTTATTTCATTCACGCCTTCCTCAAACGAAAACACTTCAAATTGACTGCGAGGGTCTCTTCCTGGTTTTTCTAATTCAGCAAGGATATCGGTAAGAGTAGGAAGCCCAACTGTATCCGAAACGTATTTTTTAAGATCTAATTTTTTTCGCAATTCACTACTTGTCATTAAATCTTTGATGGTGCAGTTCAGGTCTTTGGCAAATTGTTCAACCAACTCATACCGCTCAGGATGAACCGCACTTGCATCCAACGGATTCTTGGAATCGCGAATGCGCAGGAAGCCTGCACACTGTTCGAAAGCTTTGTCTCCGAGGCGAGGCACTTTGCTTAACGATTTACGATCCTTAAAGGCTCCGTTTTGATTTCTGTATTCCACAATGCTTTTTGCTAGCTGTGGGCCAAGGCCAGATACATACGAAAGCAAATCACGACTGGCGGTATTAACTTCAACCCCCACGGAGTTCACACAACTCATCACCACGTCATCCAGGCCTGCTTTCAATTTAGTTTGGTCTACATCGTGTTGGTATTGCCCCACGCCAATGGACTTGGCATCCAATTTCACCAATTCAGCCAATGGATCCATCAGTCTCCGTCCAATAGATACAGCACCGCGTACGGTAATGTCCTTGTCAGGAAACTCTTCCCTTGCTATTTCGGATGCGGAGTAAATGGACGCTCCACTTTCATTCACCATTACAATGATAATTTCTTTGGGCAACCCAATCGATTTCACAAATGATTCTGTTTCTCTGCTGGCGGTACCGTTTCCGATAGCGATGGCTTCAATTTTAAATCGGTCGCACAATCCCAGGATGATTGTTCCTGACTTCGTTGTTTCCTTTTGTGGTTCATTGGGGTAAATCACCGTATCAAATAATAACTCACCTTGCTCGCCCAGACAAACCAACTTGGTTCCGGTACGAAACCCGGGGTCGAGTGCAAGCACTCTTTTTTGCCCTAACGGAGAGGCCAGTAATAATTCTTTAAGATTGGAAGAGAAGACTTTAATGGCTTCCTGATCGGCCTTCATTTTTGTTTCTACTCTCACCTCTGTCTCCAATGATGGTTTTAGTAGTCGTTTATAACTGTCTTTCACAGCCAAGGCTACTTGCTCGCCTACAGCAGATTTTGACTTTACGAATTTTTTTTCTAATGTCTGAATGGCCAGTGATTCATCAGGTGCAATATCAAGCGTAATGAAGTTTTCTTTTTCAGCCCTGCGCATTGCCAGCAATCTATGGGATGGAGTTTTATTGATCGCTTCTTCCCAATCAAAGTAATCTTTGAATTTTTGTGCTTCCTCACTTTCTGCTTTTGACTTTACCACCGAAGCCTGAATCACTCCTTCTTTCCAGAATAGTTCTCTGATATTTTGTCGTGCTTCCTGGTTTTCACTTACCCATTCTGCAATAATATCTCGTGCACCGGCCAATGCTTCTTCTTCATTGGCAACACCCAATTCAGTGTTAATGTAGGTGGCCAATACTTTATCAAAGTCAACATGGCCTTGTTCGAAAAGGAGTGTAGCCAATGGTTCGAGTCCTTTTTCTTTGGCAGCAGTTGCGCGAGTTTTGCGTTTAGGTTTATAAGGCAAATAGATATCTTCTAACTCTGTGAGCGTCTCTGCTTTCTGGATAAGTTTTTCTAGCTCAGGAGTAAGAAATTGTTGCTTCTCGATGGATTTAAGAATAGCGTCTCTTCGCTTATCCAACTCTACCAACTGCTCATGTCTATCGCGTATGGCGGCCAAAGCCACTTCATCCAATGTGCCTGTCATTTCTTTCCGGTAACGGGCGATAAAAGGAATGGTCGATCCGGCTGTAAGTAAATCCACTACCACCTTCACCTGATTTGGAGTGAGGTTTAATTCTGAGCCAATCCGGGAAATGTTATCCATTGTGTATAAAAAAGTTCTGATATTGGGATGGCAAAAATAAGACGATACTCGGTTGAAAAAGTAGAATCGAGAATTATTTGATAAACTTTATTTTTATGATTTTGATGAACGCTATTGTTAATTAGGAGAATCTGTCAATAGCCGCAACTTTTTTAATCTCAATGAAAGCAATGTGGAATAACTCATAAAATCGATTTATATTGTTTCTGATTGAATATGTATAAGATATCCTATAACCTCATTCTAATTGCTCCCATAATTGTCTTGCTATCAGCATGCACAGGTGGGCGAAATGAACCACCTATTGATGTGTCTGTTACACCTTTCAAGGCTCAGATTTCTGCTGCAGAGAGTCCAAAGGATTATATCGATCAACTGGGCTGCCTCAATTGCCATGGAGGCGCTACTTTACCCAACGAATTAAAAACCAAAGCCCCGGATTTATCCCTGGCTGGAAGCCGATTTAAACCGGAATATATTTTTAATTACCTCCTGAACCCGACTCAAGTTCGAAACCACATCGGACTTTCACGTATGCCCAATTTTGGGTTTGATGAGAGAGAGGCACTGGCATTAACACACTATCTATCAAGTAAGAGGGCGGTTCAGCATGTACAATTCCCTGATTTTTCGGACGAAGGCAATGTCAGGCTTGGGGAAAAAGAATTTAATGAGCAGGCTTGCTCAACCTGTCATATGGCCAATGGGCGCGGAAATAACGTGATCTCTGATTTGTCAAATATGGGAAGCAAGCTCAATCCTGAATGGATGAAACAATTCATAGCAGCACCTGCTGCTTTTCAAAAAGAGAGTATAATGCCAGGGTTCCTTTATCATTTTAATACAGATAGCACTGCGCTGATCTCATCCGTTGATAATGCTGAAGAAAAGATTGAAAACTTGAGTGCATACCTACTCAGCCTTGAAGCACCAGACCATGATGAACAATTGGATAAGTATGAAACTATTAAAGAATCGAACCCAGAGATCTCAGTTGAGCTAGGCCAGATAATTTACCAGGCACAGAATTGTTCTGGTTGTCACCAATCCAATCCTGATGGTGAATGGAAGGAAATGGTGGCGCCTGATCTCATGACCATCAAATCCAGAATTAACAAATCATGGCTGGCTGAATATGTGAAAAAGCCACATGCTGTGAGGCCATTTGGTTTTTATCCAGGGTCAGGAAGTCGCATGCCCAATTTTAACCTGACTGAAATAGAAATAGAAAATATTGTCCGTTTTATATACAATGAGGAGAATAATCAAAAACAAAATCATATTGAAGCACCCTCAAGATTTGTATCCAATAAAATAAAAGTTTTGTTGGATGAAAAACTTCCTTGCCTGGGGTGCCATTCTTTAGGAGGTCAGGGAGGCAAGATTGCACCTGAGCTTGCCAATCTAAGTAAAAGATTGAATAGTGATTACCTGGCTGCGGTTGTTACAGACCCAGCAGTTGCTATGCCAGGCACCATTATGCCAAAGATTTCAATGCCGGAAAATATGCGAGACCAATTGATTGGCTACTTGTTGTACAATAAGGATACTGTTGCTGAGGGTAAATACTTGTCACTCGTTGATCATCCCATCACGTTACAGGATGCAAGTTTGACACCCGAAAGTATTTATCTGAGTAAGTGTGCTATTTGCCACGGTGAGAAAGGCAATGCCAATGGGTTTAATGCTGAATACCTGGCTACACAACCCACAAAACATGCGGATAGCAGTTACATGACAAGAAGACCTGATGACACCTTGTTCGATGGTGTATTTGCAGGTGGGGATATCCTTAATAGAAGTCACTTGATGCCGGCTTGGGGTAATGCATTAAGCAATGATGAGATTAAGGGATTGGTGACGTACATGAGAGGGTTATGCAATTGCAGTCCACCAAAGTGGTCAACGGATAATAAAAAATTGAAGTAATGGGCAAAAAGAAGACACATAAAGCTAAGGCTCGTGTACCGCGCAGTAAGGAAAAGCAGGTGCAAGAGGATGCACCGGTATCAAAAATTTCTACCAATTTAAAGTTGGCGATAACCGCCTTAGTGCTTGCTGGTATTTTTGGAGTGTTTTATTTTGTTGATTTCTCAAAATCCGACAAACAAGAAAAAGAAACTTCTTTGCGAAAGCCATTCCCAAGTATGCCTACCAATCAAACAGTGCATGTCACTTTTGAAGACTTTGTGGGGGCAGAGGCTTGTTCATCCTGCCATTCAGATATTTATAATAAGTGGAAAACATCTACCCATGGGCAAGCCGGAGGGTCACCTAAAGACGTGAAAGTAATCGGTTACTTTGATGGCATACCCAGGAAGTTCAGGGATGCAGTACTCACTCCGTACAGGGCCGAGAATGGCGACTACATGTTTAATTTAAAAACAGATGACCTGCCTGAACAAACCTATAAGGTGGATGAAGTGGTAGGAGGCGGCCATATGATTGGAGGCGGTACTCAAACCTACTTTAGTTATTTTCCCGATGGCACTTTGCGAATGTTGCCTTTTGATTTTATCAGAGATGAAAAAGTCTGGTTTGGTGAAACAAGCAAAGGACAGGGTTGGGTGCCTATTACACCCGATCGAATCATTGATAAAGAAAGTGAGTGGTTTCCATCACGGCTTTTGGGCACCCATCTGGACAGACAAAATTGTCAGGAATGTCACGGCAGTCAAATTGAAGCAAAATTTGCTTTGGACAAAAAGAAGTATGTCACAAATTTTATGACGCTGGCTATCAATTGTGAATCTTGTCATGGGCCCGGCAAAGAGCATATTCAAATTGTTTCCGGTTCAGATTGGAAGGAAAAATCTTCACTTGGACTAAAGCCTCTAGTTACTTTTGATAAAGACGGTTCATTGGATGTCTGCTTTAAATGTCATTCTTTAAAAAATGTCCTGGAACCAGGGTTTCTTCCCGGTGATGATCTTGAAGAATATTATGCGGTTAAGTTTCCGATATTAGGATTTAGAAAAGAGAATCCTTATCTCCCTGATGGAAGAGTTAAAGAATTTGCGTATCAGCTCACCCATTTAAGTAGTGATTGTTATATTAATGGATCTATGACTTGTGTAAGTTGTCATGATCCTCATGAGCAATCTTATCGTGATACCAATGGGCAGGTATTGGCCAGTCCATTTGATGATGGGCAATGCACCTCTTGTCATGCGAGCAAAGCGATTAATCCCACTGCTCACTCTTTTCATTTGATCGATTCTAAAGGCAGTCAATGCGTATCCTGTCATATGCCTTATCTTCAGAATCAGGCAATGGGAACTCACTTGAGATTTGCTAGATCGGATCACACCATACCCATTCCACGACCTGCTTTTGATGCCAGTATAGGAATTGAAAGCGCATGCATTCAATGCCATAGTGACAAAAGTGTAGAGTTTTTGCAAAACAAAGTAACGGAATGGTATGGCGAGCTTAAACCTCACAATGACATGGTGGAGCGGTTAATAGAATTCGACCCGAGCATGAGCCTCTTTGAAGCGAGTAAAGTTTTGTTACCTGATTCTACAAACCATGTAATAGGGCAAATGGCCGGCCTTAGTGAATTTGCTTTTGATTATTTAAGGCCAGAAATGAAAGATATTGATGCAGAGACCGTAAACAGAATTAAAAACTATATTAATAGTCCTGACGTTGACGTACAATCGGTGGCAATGGCGAGCCTGCACCTGATACAGGATAGTAACGATGAAATACACAATCTATTGGTAGACAAATTGAACCAGATGGAAGAAGACAGGAGAAGAAAAATAATGAAGAGATGGTCGAGTGCACTTCCAATAATGGCAAAAAAATATGAGGAGAAGGGGAATTATAATGAGGCAATTGAAACCTATCGAAAAAGTTTGGAGATAGTGCCTGATAACATTGGTGTTATGATCAATATGGCCGTTGCCTATTCTACCCTAAATCAGAATGCAGCTGCCAATCAGATTCTTGATAGAGCCATTAAGATCAATGCCAACGACTATGATGTATGGCTCAACAAAGGAAATATCTTATTTAAAACAAATCAAAATGCGAAAGCCCTGGAAGCCTATAAAAGGGCAAACAGTATTAATCCATGGATTGGATCTTCCTACTTTAACATTGGAAATTACTACTATAAAGAAAACAATATCAATGAAGCGATTGTGTGGTATAGAAAAGCGGTAGAGATAGAGCCCAACATGGCATTGGGATATTTATTTCTTGCACGATCGTATATTAAGGTACAAGACTATAAGAATGCATTTACGTCCGTTAAATCGGGTCTAAGGTTAGATCCAGGGGATAGGGCAGGTAATCAAATATTGGCTGATCTGCAATCTTATTTTGCGAGGAGTAACTAAGAGGGGTAATCAATGACAACCTCCGCAACGGTGCATTAGCAACATATTCCTACTCAGGGTTCCTATATTCCTACTCAGAGTCACCTGCAAGGGACTCTGAGACTATGAAGGTTAACGTGCAGAAGTACGGTTATTTGCGAAAAATATATCAAGCAGATTCACTCTTTTCAATTCAAAAATTACCCTTTCAAGCTATTGAAGCAGAAATACAACGCATAAAAAAAGAGGATAGCGATTTTCTGAAAAGTTTAGACCCCAAAAGCTACATCAGTTGGTATTTGCCTATCCGAAAATTGGTGAGTTCGGTTTCTACAGTTGTTCAATACCGCACCGAAGAAATTCCGGCTACTATAAATGCTTTCAGAAATATAGATTATACGATGAGCGGCTCTACAAAAGCGGATTGTTAAAGGATGCCATTGAAAGTCATTTTTGGTTATTAGAAAATATGGGGCAATCGCTTGATACTATTTTCAATGAAATGAGCATTTCCATTGATTACATGGTAGCAAACCTGTCAAAAAACGAAAAGAAGTTTAACGAGATCAACAAATATCTTTTTGATCTATTGGAACAGCGTAGTTTATCTCGGGCATCAGCGTATCTCGCTATCAAAGTATTAACACAAAACAGCTGCACGGTAAATGATGATTTAGCAAAACAATTAGAGTTGTACAGGGCCATGAAAATAGGGAACATGGCAAGCGATATTGTATTTAGCGGTGATGCTTTTAAAAATGGTTCGGTTGTAAAAATGCCAAGCCGATTATCAGAGATTCAATCGATATATAAAGTGGTAATTTTTGGAGCCAGCTGGTGCTCCAAATGCACAGAAGAACTAAGCCAATTACTTCCTCTTTATAAAAAATGGAAATCCAAAGGCGTTGAAGTAGTTTTTATTTCATTGGATACGGATGAAACCTTATTTAAGGATTTTTCTAGCGTATTCCCTTTTGTTAGTGTGTGTGATTATAAGAAATGGGATACACAAGCCGTAAAAGATTATTATGTCTTTGCTTCACCTACTTTATTTTTGCTAGACAAAAATCAAAAAATTGTTCTACGACCTAATTCGGTAATGCAAATGGATGCTTGGGTGGATTTTTATCTAAAAGAAAGCGAATAATAACCAAACAATTCATTATGTTATAAATTGGGAATGCTAATAACAGGTGTTCTTTTATTGTCAATCGCTATTGTTCATGGTATTTTAAGAGCTTTGGTTGGGCTACCAAACACAAGACTTGATAAAAGCACAACAGATGAAGAGGATTGGCTTTAAATTGTAACGATACAAATGGAAACTTCAAAAGTAAGAACAATAGCGCCAATGTTGTCAGGATTTTTAGGATGTATCCCTATCAGTAGTGGGTACGATGTGGTTTCCGTATCAACATGATGGATCTTGAACTTCATATAGCCAACGTCTTTTTTTATGTCTTCCACACGGTATTGATTTTTTTCAATTTGTTTGGATGGCTCCATCCACGAATGCGAAAGCTCAACCTGATTTCTCTGCTCATTACCTTTGGATCATGGTTGCTATTGGGTTTTTGGAAAGGATGGGGTTATTGTTTTTTGACCGATTGGCACTATCAGGTGCTCCAATCCCTGGGTGAAAGGAATATCCCATCGAGCTATATTGCATTTCTGGTGGAAAAATTAACGGGCTGGTTGCCCAATGCCCAAATGGTGGATTTATTTACGGTCGGCTTTGCACTGTTGGCACTGTTGTGTTCGCTCTGGGTAAACACCCGAAACGCGAAACGAAATAAGAGGGCAGCATAAACCTTTAGCGCAGCCAATAATTAAGAATTATTTCATATACCCACATCACCCCTTAATAACGGCCAGAGGTTGCAATTGAATTTGTATATCCACCAGATCTGCCTGGTTTGCCATTACCTCATCGATATCTTTGTATGAACTCGGAGCTTCGTCCAGATCACTTTGGTGGCGGATGGCGTGCAGTATCCCCTGATCTGTAAGTATTTTCCTTTCTTCTTCCAGGTCAAGTGATTTTCGTGCCTCCGATCTGCTCATAATTCTTCCTGCCCCGTGAGAACACGATTCGAAAGCCTTGGCATTTCCCTTTCCCTTTACCAAAAAAGATTGGGTGCCCTGTGAACCGGGAATCATACCCCACTCACCTTTCCTTGCCCGGGTTGCCCCTTTGCGATGAACGATAACCATCTCGCCAAAATGCTCTTCCAATGCAGCAAAATTGTGAGGTTTATTAATGAAATCGGCAAATTCCACCTCTGGCATAATTTCCATAAATGCCAACTTTGTCCGCTCCATCATCAGTTTACGGTTGGCCAATGCAAAATCGATACAATAATTCATTTCATTCCAGTAAAGATCGAAATACTCAGAATCTTCAGGGATAAATGCCAGGTCTCTTGGAACATTTTCCCCCGATGCTTTATTTTTTTCCTTGGCGATATCATTGTAGTGGTTTGCCACCGTATAGCCGATGTTTCTGGAACCCGAATGTATCATGATCCAGATATACCCATCCGATCCTTTTTGTATTTCGATAAAGTGGTTTCCTCCACCTAAGGTACCGATCTGATAAAGGGCACTTTGATATTCCTGCTCCACTATGGGCAAATCTCCTTTTTTTTCAGGCATCCAGGATTCATCCTGGATACTCTCGTGATGATTAAAACCAACGGGCACCGTCTTTCGGATAATGTCCATTATCTTCTTCAACTCAGGTGTTTCTATGTGTGTCAGGTTCGTCCGCAAAGAGCACATGCCACAACCAATGTCTACACCAACAGCATTCGGAACAACAGCTCCTTTGGTGGCAAGTATGGCACCAATGGGCATGCCATATCCCACATGGGTATCGGGCATGATTGCAATATGCTTAAAGGCAAAAGGTAGATTGGCAAGATTACGGGCTTGCTCCAGTGCACCCTCTTCCACCTGCTCTACTTCCAACCATAGTTTTATAGGTATTTTCTCCGTTGTAATGACTGCTTTCATTCCTTTTTATTTTTTGGCGTTCGCACCTTTATCTGACCTCCAAACCTATGGCTTTGTTTCTGGATTTATAATGATGAGGGTCAGCTCAAGACATGATTTTCGAAATAATCTAGGGTCTATGCGCAGGAAGGCTCCGAATTCGATATTGTAATGAGCTCTTTCGCTCAATTTTTCCGAACTTGATGGAAAATACAAAAAGCGCTAATTTGGTTGTGACCTTTCTAATGTGGCATCAACCTATTGCAGGGAGGCACACTCCATATGTAGTGGCAAATGATAAAAAAATAAAATAGAAATGACTCATGAGTTTTTGAAAATTTTAGAGTCTTACAAAAGGGCTGCAAAAAATAAAATACGCACTGTTCTCGCTACCATAGTGCATGTAGAAGGATCCTCTTATCGAAAAGAAGGAACACAAATGTTAATTGATGAAAATCATCAACTAACAGGTGCCTTAAGTGGCGGATGTATAGAGAAAGAAGTAACAAGGCAAGCAGCATCTGTCTTTTCCTCTAATACTTCTAAAGTATTTAAGTACGATGGTCGGTACAGATTGGGATGCGAAGGAAGTATCTATATCTTATTGGAATTGTTTGAGCCTGCTGATGAATTATTGGCCGCAATTGAAAACGCCATCCAAAAGAGAACTGGGTTTTCAATAGCTTGTTCTTTCCTTCCACAGGAGATTAGTAAGCAAAGTTTTGGAACCACTTTCGAATTTAATAAAAAGTCGTTTTTTAATACCCATTATAAACAAGATTCAGGTAATCTAATTTATAGATACCTCTACAAACCACTGGATAGGTTATACATCTTTGGTGTGGAACATGATGCAAAAAAACTAAGCGAAATAGCTTCGTTTCTGGGATGGGAAGTTATCATTCTGGCCACAGAACAATGTGATTGTAATGGGAGAGAGTTCCCCTTTGCAAAAGCCGTACAAGTAATCAGTCTTGATAATTTTGATTTAAGCTTGATTAGCGAAAATTCCGCATTGGTAGTGATGAGTCATAATTACGCCAAAGATTTACGATTTTTGCTTCAGGTAATAGCTGCGAACATATCGTATATCGGTATTCTTGGCCCGGTACATAGACGGGAGAAATTACTTCATGATATTATTGAAACTAATTTTATGATTGATGAAGAAATTTTTAATAAAATTCATGGCCCTGTTGGCTTACCAATTGGTGGCGAGACACCTGAAGAAATCGCACTTTCCATAATGGCTGAAATTGTTAGTGATTTTAAACTCAAAAACCGGATTGAAAACAGCGTTTCAATTGGCAGTAACCGAAGTTAATGGTTGTGCTGCCTGCTCTTATCAGTATATTATGATGGCGTTGCGACAGGGCATGAGCAAGAATATGGTGAGAAAAAACAGCTATTTTTCTATTCGCAGTACAAATTATGATAGCAGGTAATATGTATGGAATACCCTATAGTGCATTTCAGTCCAGGCAGAAAGCCGTTTAAAGACAGTTCATTATTTTATGAATTGGGAATGCTGATAGGGGGCATCCTCATCTTACCCATTGCACATGTGCATGGAGCTCTAGAAGGTTTTTGTTGGGTAAACCAATCTAAGACTGAACACAAGCATTACTGGTAATTGAGATTCCGTTCCATGAAGGGGGATAATTCATAAAGGATTTTGTTTATCTTTAATGATGAAGCAATTGGCCATACTTATTTCCCTCACCTGCCTTTATGGATCAGTGGAAGGGCAGATTATAAAAGAATACATCAATCCGGGACCTGGTTATACACATGTTGTAACCATTAGCGATACCAACACAAAAACCATTTATGTATCCGGACAGGTGGGAGAGGGAATGGATCTGGCTACCCAACTCAGATCTGCCTTCGGCAATCTTGAGAAGCAACTCGCAGATGCAGGAGCCCAATTTTCAGATGTTGTTAAAATGACAACCTACATTGTCCGATACAAGGAAAGTGATCTGGAGACATTCAGAAAAATAAGAGGAGAAATACTCGGTGATAAGGAAATGCCCGCCAATACATTGGTGGGAGTTTATTCTTTATACAAAGACGAGTACTTGGTGGAACTGGAGGCGGTTGCCGTAATTGAAAATAAATAGTTAATTGGGTTTCAGGTATTTTGAAAAATTATGATATCACGGAGAGATTTTATTAAGGCCACCAGCCTAACAGGAATTGGATTGACCATTATACCTTCAGGCGTTTTATTTTCAAAGGAAAAAGATGAGGTTGTTCGGATTGGATTAATAGGGGTAGGCCTTCGTGGTCAGAATCATTTGGATCTGTTGTTAAGGAGAGCGGATGTGGAGGTTGTGGCCATTTGTGATGTTCAGCAGCGGATGATGGACATGTCGAAAGATATGATCAAAAAATCCGGTAAAGCGATGCCGCAGGTTATCCTCGATGGACCCTACGGATATCGCAAGATGCTGGAGAACAAAGATATTGATGCGGTGATCATCTCTACCCCATGGGAATGGCATACAATAATGTGCCTTGATGCCATGAACGCTGGTAAGTACACTGCCTGTGAGGTAATGACAGGTGCAACCATTGAAGAATGCTGGCAGCTGGTTCACACCTCAGAACGTACGGGCATGCCATTGATGATGTTGGAAAATGTTTGCTACAGGCGCGATGTGATGGCTGTCATGAACATGGTAAGACAAAATGTATTTGGAGAGCTTATCCACCTTCAGGGAGGTTACCAGCATGACCTAAGAGAGGTAAAATTTAATGATGGTGTAAAACCTTATGGTGGTGGGGTCGAATTTGGAGAGAAGGGCTTTTCAGAAGCGCAATGGAGAACTCAATATTCAGTTATGAGAGATGCGGATCTCTATCCAACACATGGAATTGGTCCGATTGCGATGATGACGAATATCAATAGAGGCAACATATTTACACACCTGACATCGTACTCTTCAAAATCACGGGGACTACACAATTATATTGTAAAGAATGGAGGGGAGGATCATCCCAATGCTAAAGTCAAATTTAAACTTGGGGATGTGGTCACCACAATGATCAAGTGCAAGAATGAAGAAACTATTTTATTACAACATGACACAAACCTTCCCCGTCCTTACTCACTGGGTTTTCGCGTGCAGGGTACCAATGGAATTTGGATGGACGTGAATAAATCCATTTACATAGAGGGTCGGAGCAAAGAAGCTCACCGCTGGGAAGATGCACAGGCCTGGCTGGATAAGTATGATCATCCCTTGTGGAAGGCACATGCAGCAAAGGCAACCGGTGCGGGGCATGGTGGTATGGATTGGTTTGTGGTGAATGCCTTTGTGGAATCTGTAAAGCGGAAGACCAATACACCCCAGGATGTTTACGATGCCGTAACATGGAGTGCGATTACACCCTTGTCGGAGACGTCTATTCAGCAGGGTGGAGAGACCTTGGCTTTCCCGGATTTTACGAGTGGAAAATGGATGTACCGAAAAAACGATTTTGCTAAAGATGGTACTTATTGATCCATATCCTTAATCGACAAGCGTCAACGAGGTTCAGGTAGGAGTTTTTATCCACGAACTTGCTAATTTAATTATAGCTGGTAAATTTGAGGGTTAACCCTAATGATTTGTCAAAATTAGCATTTATCTATTTAATCCTTTTTGGACTACTTACACCTGCTTTTAGCCAGGAAAGAAATATTGTGGGTAGAATATTGTCTAATGATGAGCAAAAGCCTATCAAAAATGCGAATATAGTTATAGAGGGAAGTGACAAAATTACCACCTCCAATCATCTAGGTTTTTTTGCACTAGAGGTGAATGAAGAAGATATTGGGCCTCTGATTATTTCACACGTTGGATATACAACCAGTAAGGTGGAGATTCCAGAAGTTGACAATTTTAAGATATTACTTGACAGAGAATATAAACATATTGCGGAATTTGACTTGGCATATTTTGAAGAGCGAGAACTTGCTCCGGTAGAGGAATCAACTGATTCTTTGGATGCAAAAGAAGTTAGCGCCAAATACCCGGGTGGATGGGAGCATTTCTTTAATGATTTAGGAAGTGCCTTAATTAAAACTTCTTTTTGGAGAGGGTTATATGAATCAGGAGATAGCGTTTTGCTTTTGGCTTTTTCTGTAGATCAATCTGGAATTTTGACGGACATTGAGTATGACCATCAAATAGAGAATTCTGATTCCATTACAATTCAGCTCAAAACCTTAAAGAATTGGGTGCCCGCAATGCAAAATGGAAATCCAACAAGTCAATTCTTTAAACTATCACTTAAATGGTCTGAGGTATTTTCAACTGAAATTACTGCGCCTTTACCTTTGGGAGGCATGCTTGCTTTTAAAAAGTTTCTTGAAGATAATTTAAAATACCCTATAAGATCAAGATCCTTGGGTGTTGAGGGCAGGGTATTTGTAGAATTCATTGTTGAAAAAGATGGGGAATTAACTGAAATCGAAATAGTTCAAGGGATTAGTTCTGATTTGGATAAAGAGGCAATGAGGGTTATTTCTTTATCGAACTGGGTACCAGGTTCTCGTAGGGGAGAACTAATTAGACAGCGTGTGGTATTACCCATCACTTTTAAGTTGAGATAAATCGGTTGTTTCTAACATACATCTATAAACTATTTCATTAATAAGTTTGATTTTTTGACTAATTTGAGATTCGTCAAAAACTTAAACCTATGAAAGCTTTAGGATTACTGCTATTCATACCCTTCTTTTCATTTGCGCAACCTTCCGTTAATGCCAGCAGAGATTGGATAAAAAAAGACGGAGCAAACATTCTTGCTGAATTAAAAGATTTAATCAGCATACCCAACCATGCTTCAGACTTGCCCAACATTCAACGCAATGCGGAGAAGATCAAAAAACTTTTTGCCGACCGTGGATTTAATATGCAATTGTTAGAAGAACCAGGAGCACCACCCATCGTATATGGCGAATACAAAGTAAAAGGGGCTACTCGCACCCTTTGCTTTTATGCTCACTATGATGGCCAACCGGTTGATCCTGCATTGTGGAAGTTGGATGCATTCAAAGCAGAATTGTATGATAAGGCCATGTACAAAGGAGGTAGTCCTATTCCTATGCCCAAGGTCGGTGAACCCATCAATGAAGAGTGGAGACTTTACGGTCGTTCTGCCAGTGACGACAAAGCACCCATCATTGCGATGATGGCGGCAATCGATGCACTCAAAGCTTCAAAGATTGGCCTCACTTCTAATATCAAATTGTTTTTTGATGGAGAAGAAGAATCCAGCTCACCTCATATTGAAACCTATATGACCAGGTATGGGGATTTGTTCAAGGACATCTCTGTTTGGTTGTTGTGTGATGGTGCGGTCTATCAAACGGGAGATCCTTCATTTAAATTTGGAGGAAGAGGGATAACCGGAATGCAGCTCACAGTGTACGGTCCTTCGCGCCCCCTGCATAGCGGACATTATGGAAACTGGGCGCCTGTACCAGGACAAATGATTGCAAGATTGCTTACCTCTATGAAAGCGGAGGACGGCACAGTTCTCATTGATGGTTACTATGATTCTGTGGAACCAATATCTGATTTTGAAAGGAGGCAATTGGCCAATGCTCCCAATATTGATCAGCAAATGAAAGAGGAATTGGGTCTGGGGTTTACCGAAGGCAACGGCCAGTCACTGAACGAAAGATTACTACTTCCGAGTTTAACGGTGCGTGGGTTGTCCAGCGGTTCGGTAGGAGACAAGGCGCGGAATGTTATACCTTCCGTAGCTATTGCTGAATTGGGCATGCGACTGGTAAAGGGAAATGATCCAGAGAAAATGATGGATTTGGTAGAAGCACATATAAGAAAAGAAGGATGGCACATTGTATACGATGAGCCTGATCATGAAACGCGCATGAAATACCCTAAGGTGGTTAAAGTGGTCCGGGATAAGGATGGTTTTCCGGCTATAAAGGTGAATATGGATCAGCCGGAGATCATGAGTGTGATCACTGGGGTAAAGTCTTTTACCGGTGATAAAGCTGTTTTTCTACCGAGTTCTGGAGGGAGCAACCGTGTAAACAATGCCATTTATGATGTGTTGAAAACGCCTGCTATTTCAGTGAACATGGTGAATCATGACAATAACCAACATGCGGAAAATGAAAACGTCAGAGTAGGGAATTTGTGGTATGGCATAGATTTAATGTCCGTGTTAATGACACTGCCCAACGATATTTCGAAAAAGTAATTTTACACCAATAAGAATAACAGAATTATTGAACGCTTTGCTTTACGCGATACAGCATTAAACTGGCAATATTGGTTGCTCGTAATTTAGCTTCATTGGCTTTGTCACCGATAAAATGTTCATCAATCGTTTCAAAAAACAATTCTTTCCATCTGTCGAAATGAGTCGAATCTAAGATGACTTTTTGATTCAATTGAATATGCTTAGTCATGGGGTCACCTTTGTAGGGGCCTTTGCCAAACAACACCATCTCCCAAAAGTTATACATGATGGGTAAATGATGGGGCCAGTCTACTTTTGCCACATCATTGAAAATATGACCAATCGTGTTGTCCTCCCTTACTTTATCATAAAAAGAATTGACTAATTTTTCGATGTCGCTTCTTTCTTCTATGTCTTTTTTCATGGGTAGCTATTCCTGTATATGAGTATATGAGGTGGCCAAGTTAGTTAAACTGTCTATTGTAAAATACGATCATAATCATATTTTCGTTCCTTTACTGACCACTTTATAATTGAGGGTCGTTTTAAATAATTCAGTGCTTATGATTATAATGAAGAATTTGTTTGTAATGCTACTTTTGGTTTTAACGACCTTAAGTGGATGTGAGGAAAATACCAGACCCAATTCTGACGAGGTTCTGATATTCGGAGTAGCATATGGGTATTGTGTGGGAGATTGCGCCCATTTTTTTCAGATAAAAGAGGGGGCTTTATTTAAAGATAACATAGCGCGTTATCCTGAAGAGGAACTTCATTTTGATAAAGATCCATTGCCTGAGGACAAATACCAGGTGACAAAATCACTATTGACACAGTTTCCGGAATACTTAAAAGAACGACCCAATGAAACAATCGGATGCCCTGACTGTGCCGATCAGGGCGGGTATCACTTAATTCTAAACTCAAATGAGGAAAGCCAGTATTGGCACATCGATACAAGTACAGGCAGTCAGCCTACAGAGATTAAAGCTTATATGGATCAGGTGAGAACAGTATTGGAGCAGTTACAAGACTAATAACCGCTCCATTACTTATAATTTGTTATGCAAGCTCTCTTAAATCAACAGGCACTACTCTTGATACTCCTTTTTCAACCATCGTGATACCATAGATCACGTCAGTGCTGGTCATTGTACGTTTGTTGTGCGTTACAATTACAAACTGACTGTCTTTACTGAAATCGCGAATGATGTTGTTGAATTTATCAATGTTGGCATCATCCAACGGTGCATCCACCTCATCGAAAATACAAAAAGGTGCAGGCTTCAACAGGTACATGGAGAAAAGCAGGGCCGTAGCCGTAAGTGTTTTTTCTCCACCTGATAATTGATTGATGCTTAAAGGGCGCTTTCCTTTTGGTTTTGCAATAATTTCTATATCAGACTCCAAAGGTTTGGTAGGATCAGCCAGTTTTAAATCACAATCATCGCCTTCTGCGAACAGCGATCTGAACACGTCAATAAAATGTTCTTTAATCTTATTGAAGGCCTCCATAAATGTTTCACTGGCTACACCTTCAATTTCAGATATGGTACTTAACAACGATTCTTTGGCCTTAATCAGATCCTCTTTTTGCGCGATGATAAAATCATTTCTTTCTTTGATTTCATTGTATGCTTCCATCGCCATAGGGTTGATGGGTCCCATGTTCTCTAACCGATTTCGAATCTTGCTGACATCATTCCGCACCTTTTCTTCATCCGGTATCTCTTCCTCTTCTGCGCCTGCTTCTGTTTGCAACAGGGTATCCAGTTCAACCTTAAACTCGACTGACAATCTTTCTTTTACCGAGTTGAGCTCCAGCTTGCTTTCGTTCACTTCATTTTGAAGTTCCATTAGGATTGTGTCGATGTTCTGTCTCTGATGCTGAACTTCTTTCAATCCTTTTTCAAATTGATCGATCTCCCCTCTGGCAGCGTAATATAATTTTTCAGCCTCACCTAAGCCTACTTCCATTTCCTCCTTTTGAGCATACATGGCGATGAGTTCCTCATCGTTGCTCTGGGTGGTTTCGATAATAACTTTTATTTCCTCCTCGTTCGTCTTGAGTTCCTGCTGGTTGGTTTCGATGCGTAAACTACTTTGTTCCATCGACTCTTGCTTGAAGCGAACTTCCTGCTCCAAACTTTTTACCCTGTTCTCCTGCTGGTGAAAGTTGATATTCTGCTCGTTAAACGCAGATGACTTTTGGCTTAAAATTTCATTTTGTGCATTAAAATCCTCTGTTATAGATTTCAGCTTTTCTTCGTGCTGCTGTACTGCTACAAGTGCCTGCTCAGCTTTTGGTTTCAGGTCTTCAATTTCCTGTGTCAGGTTTTGAATTTTCTCCTGAATATCTTCCCTGCGCAGATCTGCTGTATTCAGCATATTGGCAAACTGCTCTTTTTTCGTGCGAACAGAGATGAATTCATCGTTCACCATTTTAATGGCATTACGCGCTTCTTCAATTTGCTGTTGCAGCGTGTTGTTCTTCAGTTTTTCAAGTTCGCGTTGTTTGTCCAGCAAGCCTTGTCTGATGTCTTCAACTTTTCTGGTAAGGTCTTTTATTTCCTTATCAAGTTTTTCGATATTCTTTGCCCTACCTATTCTTTTGCCTTCAAATAAACCCACTGAACCACCAGACAGACTAAAACGTCTTTTGGTAACTTTTCCATTTTTAGTAATAAAGGTATTTCCATCTTCAACCGGAATGGTTTTTACATCTCCATCGTGTACATACGTTTTGTCGAGAATGTAAGCCATCAGCTTCCTGTACTTGGAATCGAATTCCATAATCTGGGTGGCTGGGAAGGCATTGGAATACATCTGCACGTCAGAAGGAACAAACTTCTCAAATGCATCAAGTATAAAGAAATTGGCTTTTCCCTTACTGGCGTCACTCAATATATTGATAGCCTCATAGGCCTCGGCTTCATGCTCAACGATGTAGTAGTTGAGGTAAGGCTCGAGGTAATTTTCAATGGCAACGCGATACTCTTCAGTGGTAGAAATAATATCCGAAAGGAGAGGAGCGTTTTTTGTCCATCCTACATTTTTCTTAAGGAACTTAATGGCTTCAGGAAATCCTTCAAGATTTTCAACCAATGATTTGGTCAGCTGAAACTCGTTTTGGCGTGCGTCTAATTTCCTGCCAACCTCAGTCATCTCCTCGCGAATCATCTCAATGGTTTTTTCCAGGGAGGTGGAGCGCTGATTAACTTCGGCTTCTTCGTTTTTTAGTTTGGATAGGTATCCATTCTTTTCGGTGATCTCGTGTTGAAGAACGACCAGCTTTTTTTCAAAGTCAGCCAGGCTTGCACTTTGTTCATTGGAGTCAGTGGCCGTTCTCTCAATCTCTTGTTTAAAGGAAGATACCTGGATTTCCCGGATCTCTAAAGCTTTATTCAATTGATACGACTCATCCTGGTTGGCACGGTGTGCTTTGCGCAAAGCATCTACTTCTCCCTGCAGAGTTAAAGTAGCTGCTTTTTGTGCATCGTATTCTGTTTTTAGAGCACTTACCTTTTCGGCTATCTCATTGCGCTGTGCTTTTGCTGATTCTTTCTCCGTTTCCAGGCTTTGGATGGTGAACCTTGCACGCTCATTACTTTGCTTGTCCTGATCTATTTGCTCCTTCAGGCTGGTGATTCGATCATTGAGGAAACGAAGGCGTTCGTTTTTTATCTGCTTCTCACTCTCATATTGCCTTATCTTTCCTACATATTCATTGATTGCCTTCTGTCTGCTGGAAAGTGTTCTTTCCTTGTCGATCAATTCAGCCTTTGATTTTTCAATAAGAGCCTCTTTTTCAGCAATAGCAGCGGTAAGTGAGGTTTTCCGATCGTTTTCTTCTGCTACCTGCTTATTGACAGAGTCGAATTTTTCTTTTTGCTTCTTTACAACCAGCTTGGCCAGTTGAATGCTTTTTACTTTGTATTCCTCCTTTATTCTGTAGTAGGTCTCTGTTTGTTTAGCCTGCTTTTCCAGGCTTTTCATGTTCTTTTCTATCTCGAAAAGTAAGTCCTCCACACGCTCAAGGTCAGCATCGGTATCCTCCAATTTCTTGAGGGTCTCTTTTTTGCGTTTTTTAAACTTTGAAATACCAGCTGCTTCTTCAAATAGCATCCTTCTGGAATTATCGCGGTCGTTGAGAAGATCATCCACCATTCCCAACTCAATAATAGCGTAGCTGTTAGAGGCTACTCCGGTGTCAAGAAATAAATTGGTGATGTCCTTCAGGCGGCAGGTGACGTTATTCAGCAAATATTCACTTTCCCCAGAGCGATACAGCCTGCGTGTGATCGTAACCTGCGAATATTCCGTTGGGAGGATGTTCTTGGTATTATTAATGGTAAGAGAAACTTCCGCCAATTGAAGCGGTGAGCGGGTATTGGTGCCGTTAAAGATGATATTTTCCATCTTTTCCGACCTCAAAGCGCTTGTTTTCTGCTCACCCAGCACCCAGCGAATGGCGTCAACTACGTTTGACTTTCCGCAGCCATTAGGGCCTACAATTCCTGTAATGCCCTCGTCAAAGTTGATAACGACCTTATCGGCAAAACTCTTAAATCCCTTAATCTCCAGCTTCGATAACTGCATGAATACGTTCGTTGAAAGTGGTTGTGTCTTTTTAGAAGACCGCAAAGATAACTTTGATTTGCCATTTGGGAAACGCACGCCTCTAAATTCATCCACATTTTATCCAGACTATAAAATTTTAAAAAAGTTGGAATTTGCGATATTTAGGTATCTTTGATCCAATGGATTTTCAATTTTGGATATGGATCATTGTGGTGGTAATCACCCTTATTGCCCGCGCCAATAAAAAGAAGGCCGGCCAGGCACCACCACCAGAAAACGCACCAGACAAACCGAAAAGGCCACAGCCGTCCACCGAGCAGAAGCCAATCACCTTTGAAGACCTTTTGAGAGAGATTCAGGGTGAAAAAACGCTATCCAAACCTGCTCCGCCCAAACAAAAGGAGCCCGAGTACGACATTGTTAATTATGACGATGATCTTCCTGATGAGATCAAGGAAGTGGAGGAAGTCCGCTATGACAAAAAGAAGGACGAAAAAGCATTTCAAACTTACCAGGAAGCCCTAAAAAGAGCTGAAAAAAGACCTTTGGTAAAAGAAGCTCCTGACAAGAGCACCAAAATGAGGTCTGAGCACTTTGATGGATACCACATAAAGAAAAAGAAAGCATCATTTGATTTTTTGAAAGAACTGAAAGATCCAAAAGGATTTAAAAAGGCTTTTATAATGAGTGAAATTCTTAACAAAAAGTACTAAAAAGGTACTAAAAAGGCATTTTTGCGGCTAAATATTACCTGAATTGGGTAATATTGATTTTTTAGACTTCATGATAAGCAGGTTTCCACATCTTTGTCCTTTGTATATAATAGTGTTGGGATGGATATAGGGTTACTATATTTTTTGAAGGATATTTATTATTGCATAATTTTTTGAACTTTAGGTTTATGTCTGTTGGCCCAAATCATTATAAATGAACAGGATATATTCTGTAGTATTCTTTCCAGTTGCAGTATTCTTCTTTCAAGTGGATTGCAATGGAAGTTTTACCTGCAAGCCCCTTCAAGCTTCGGAATCTGGTGAGTATTCGTTGGCGCTTGAACTTCATGATGGAGTGGAGGACAATTATTCCCTGGAATTGTATGACCTAACAACCGGAGATCTGGTAGAAAAGAAAAGTGTCTTCTTTAAGCCAGGATCTGAAAAAGTAGTTTTTAATAGCCTGAAACCGTCAACCTACATGGTTTACTATTCATCTGGCGCTTGCAGCCAAAAGAAATCAATTTTGGGTAAGGGTATAATTCTCCAATAAAGTGAAGAGATATTTTTTAATCTTATCAGCATTACTTTTAATTCTTCTGGGATTCCAAATTCCTGCAGCCGCCCAATGCGCTACCCAGTCTGATGTTGTCTTAAAAACACATACAGATATTACCTGTTTTGGAGCCAATGATGGTACCATAACAGTTGATGTTGCGGATGCGGCCACAAGCATTCCTTTTAATTTTGAATTGTTTGATCTGGGTTCAGGAAGTATTGTTACACTGTCGGTAGTCGAAGTGGAGGATAAACCAAATCGATCAGTTGTATATTCTTCGATTCCCCCAGGTACTTACTCCGTTCTGTTATTTAAGACCGGCTGTCCAACGGTTAATATTATTGAACCCCCTTTTGGTTTTATAATTGATGAGCCAACCGATCTTACGCTCACAGGGAGTGATGTACTCTTGAATTGTAGTGGTCCGTCCGATGGTTCCGGATCATTTACAGCAGCAGGAGGTACACCTGGCTACTCATTTGTGGTGGATAGTAATACCACAGGAGCAACCACCAGCACCACCGCAACCACTTTAGATTTTATTAACGCTGGAGTGGGATCCATAGTGGTTACGGTTACGGATGCCAATTTGTGCACCGAGCAACATACCATCAATGTTACGCAACCCCCTTTGTTAACGCTCTCGCCTACGGCTGATTTCGTTCTCAATTGTAATGGAGATACCAATGGTTCAGGCACATTTACTGCGGCAGGAGGGACTGGCGCTTACACCTTTACGGTGGATAGCAACACCACTGGCGGTACTGAAACACCGGGAGCCACTACGTTTGACTTTTCGAATGCGGGGGCAGGAACCATTACCGTCACTGTTACCGATGCCAATTTGTGTACTGCACAGGCAACCATTAATGTGACACAGCCTCCGGTACTAACACTAGGGACGACAGCCGATGTGTTGTTGCTTTGTAACGGAGATACCAATGGAGCCGGCACATTTACAGCAGCAGGTGGAACAGGAGCATACACCTTTACCGTTGATAGTAACACAACAGGAGGAACAGAAACTCCGGGTGCCAGCACTTTTGATTTGACCAATGCAGGAGTTGGCACTATTACAGTTACAGTTACCGATGCGAACTTGTGTACAGCACAAGCCACTATCAATATCACCGAACCACCAGCACTTGCATTAACTGGGTCTGATGTGTTGACCAGTTGTAACGGTGCATCCGATGCGACAATTACGTTCACCACTTCAGGAGGAACCCCAGGTTATACATTTACAGTTGATGCCAACACAACGGGTGGCACCCCTGCATTAAATGCCACTACTGCAGTGATCAGCAATGCAGGAGTAGGATCTGTAACTGTTACAGTAACTGATGCCAATCTGTGCACCACTCAACATACCATCAATGTTACGCAACCCCCATTATTAACGCTGTCACCTACGGCTGATTTTGTCCTCAGTTGTAATGGAGATACCAATGGTTCAGGCACATTTACTGCGGCAGGAGGGACTGGCGCTTACACCTTTACGGTGGATAGCAATACCACAGGCGGCACTGAAACACCGGGAGCCACTACGTTTGACTTTTCGAATGCGGGGGCAGGAACCATTACCGTCACTGTTACCGATGCCAATTTGTGTACTGCACAAGCAACCATTAATGTAACACAGCCCCCGGTACTAACACTAGGGACGACAGCCGATGTGTTGTTGCTTTGTAACGGAGATACCAATGGAGCCGGCACATTTACAGCAGCAGGTGGAACAGGAGCATACACCTTTACCGTTGATAGTAACACAACAGGAGGAACAGAAACTCCGGGTGCCAGCACTTTTGATTTGACCAATGCAGGAGTTGGCACTATTACAGTTACAGTCACCGATGCGAACTTGTGTACAGCACAAGCCACTATCAATATCACTGAGCCGCCAGCACTTACATTAACTGGACCTGATGTGTTGACCAGTTGTAACGGTGCATCAGATGCGACAATTACGTTTACCACTTCAGGAGGAACCCCAGGTTATACATTTACAGTTGATGCCAACACAACGGGTGGCACCCCTGCATTAAATGCCACTACTGCGGTGATCAGCAATGCTGGAGTAGGATCTGTAACAGTCACCGTGACTGATGCCAATCTGTGCACCACTCAACATACCATCAATGTTACGCAACCCCCTTTATTAACGTTGTCACCTACGGCTGATTTTGTCCTCAATTGTAATGGAGATACCAATGGTTCAGGAACGTTCACAGCTGCAGGCGGGACTGGTGCTTACACCTTTACGGTGGATAGCAATACCACAGGTGGCACTGAAACACCGGGAGCCACTACGTTTGACTTTTCCAACGCAGGAGTAGGCGCTATTACCATCACCGTCACTGATGCCAATTTGTGTACTGCACAGGCGACCATTAATGTAACTCAACCACCAGCGCTAACACTAGGAGTAACACCAGATGTGAATCTGACTTGTGCCAGTAGCATGAATGGTTCAGGGACATTTACAGCAGCAGGAGGAACGGGCGCTTACACATTTACGGTTGACAGTAACACCACTGGTGGAACAGAAACACCAGGGGTAAGCACTTTTGATTTCTCTAATGCCGGAGCCGGACAAGTAACGGTAACAGTCACCGATGCCAACTTGTGTACTGCACAGGCTACAATCAATGTAATTCCACCTGCTCCTGTTTCTGCTTCGATGTCGGGTTCCCCAACATCTTGTGTGGGACAAAATGTGGCAATCACCGTAAATTTTGTCGGTGCCGGACCTACATGGGATTTTACATATACTGATGGCTTTACGAATTTCAATCGAACCACAGGCGCAAATCCACACACAGAAATTGTGAATCCTATTTTGTCAACCACTTACAGCCTGGTCTCTGTAACGGATGCAACCTGCGGAGCGGGTACGGTTAGTGGAGCTGCAACTGTAACAGTTAGCCCTATTGCTGGTAACCCCTCCACTTTCGGATCCGAGACGTGGTTGGCGTATGTGTATGATGATAGTGGTAACCCTGCACCCCCAGCAACCAACATTGATTTTAATAATACAAAGTACAGGGGCTTCCTTAATGAAACGGAAATCGCTGCCATAAGCGGGTTTTCCAGTTATGATGTGACCACCGATGCATTTAATCTTAACCTAACAAATACTATTCCTGTATCAGGCCCAAATATTTGTGGGTCTTATCTCAATGATTACAGCATCAGGTTGAGGATGACGAAAACATTCGCGGCAGGTATTTACACGTTTACATTAGGTGCTGACGATGGGGTGCGCTTATTGGTTGATGGCGTTAGCGTTTTGCCAGCAGGAGCATTTAGTACGCATGCATTCACAACCTACAATTCAACACCGGTGTGCCTGACAGCGGGCACCCATAATTTGGTAATTGAATATTTTGATAGGAGTGGCTTTTCTAGAATTAATTTTGATTATACCAGTTCCCCCGCGCCTACAGTAAGTACCCCGGTATCTCTTTGTGTCAATTCAGCTGCACCCATTTTGAGTGCTTCAAGCGCAGGTGCTATTGACTACAATTGGTATACGGATGCTGCATTGACCAATCCTCCCATATTTACAGGTGCAAATTATACTCCTGCCGGAGCACAACTGGATATGACTACAGTAGGTACAACCGACTTCTTCGTAACGGCTGTGTATGCTTGTGGAGAAACTCCAGCGGCACAAGTAACAGTGGATGTTACCAGTGGAGCAAACATCGTATTGCCACCTGCACCGATTCAGATATGCGATATTGGTGGAGTGATTGATCTTAATACTTTGGTTAGCGCAACTCCAGCTGGTGGCACTTTTGTTTTTTCTGGCCATGCCAGTGTTACTGACCCCAACTTTGATCCCTCAGGATTGGGAAATACAACAGTTACCATAAATGTGGATTATACATCAGGTACCTGTATGACTTCTACTTCATTTGATATTGACGTAGTTACCGATGCGACCATTACAGTACCCGCTACAGCCACTGTGATTTGTGAGTCCTCAGGCTTATTTGATTTGACAACGATTCCTTCATTAAGTGCATCGCCCGCAGGTGGTACATTTACTTTTTCAGGGCCTGGAATTACAGCATCTCCTGACTTTGATCCTACAGGCTTAAGTGGAGTGCAAACTATTACGGTTGACTACAATGTGGGCGGTTGTATAGCACCCCCACAAATGTTTGATGTGAATGTGGTGCCTAACCTATCTCTTGCAGTTGATAACTCAACAACAGTATGCCCTTCTGCAGCCCCGGTAGACTTAACAACTTTGGTAACGCCAACAACAGGGGGAGGAGTATTTACCTTTACTGGAACAGGAGTGACGGGTACCCAATTTGATCCTTCAGGCTCCGCGGGATCAACGGTTGTAATTAATGTTTCTTATGATCTAGGTGGTTGCATCGCGGCATCTACGGTTCAGGTTGTAGTACGATCAGCCACTGATCCTCTTTGTGGAGGCCCTACAGGTAATTGTTCCACAGTGACCATTACTCCGATTCCTTCAGCAGCAATATGCTCACCAACAGACGGATCAATTCTATTTAGCATCAATCCGGCTGTCCCAACCATCAACAACACGGGTGTTCGGATCGATATTGTAGGAACTTCTGCTACCAATCTGGGGCTATCACAAACGAATTTTAATGACCCTCTATTTACTGGTTTATCTGTTGGAACCTATGACTACACCATAGAGTATGGAGATCCAGGTTGTGTTAAAACTGGTCAGGTTACAGTTTTACTTGGTCCTGATGTAGTTGATTTTACTGTGGCGCCTAATAGTGTCAATTGCTTTGGTAGTGGGGGTGGAGTTGTTCTTTCATTCATTAATGGATCAGATTTAGCTGACTATACTTATGAAGTAACTCAGCTAGGTGCAGTAGTTGCTACTGGTGCGATTACACAATTGCAATCCTTGGGAGAGGTTACTGTGGCAGGTTTTGGAAGTGGTAATTTTGAAATTAAATTGTCTCAAGATCAATCAGCCACAACCACTTGTCCAAGTCCGGTGCAGTCTGCTCGTAAACCTTTTACGGTTACCAGTCCGGCAGCTAACCTTGATACTTTGTATGTCAATAAATCAGTTTCTGTTCCCGATCTGCCTACAGGCTCTATGGTTGTTGGAATAAGTGAGAGTTTACAAGAGCCTTACGAAGTAAGGTTGGAATTGGTGCAACCGCTGTTCCCTGGTCAGGTGTTTGCTCAGGACTTTACCGAAGCCACAAGAAATACCCTTAACCTGAAGATGGAGTACACGGCTTCGAATTTATTTGCTGGGGAATATCTATTGTCGCTAAGAGATTCATTGGGGTGTCGTAAGGACTATGCAATTACTATTGGTGTTGATAACAACTTAATGATTCCCAATATTTTTACGCCCAATGGTGACGGAGTAAATGAAGTATTCTTCATTCGCAATAAACCAGATGCCACAGAAGTGATGATAACCAACCGATGGGGTAAACAAGTCTATTCATCCAAAAATTATCAAAATGATTGGGATGGGGGAGATGTAGCAGATGGAGTATACTTTTACCGAATCAGTGCGACAGGGCAGAGTTACTCGGGTTGGGTAGAGGTTCTTAGAGGTAAGTAATTACTTAGAGAGCTGCCAGAAACTTCATGGTATCCACGTTGTCCGCATAATCTTCCAGTTCAGGTGTTTGGGCCTTTCCGAAATCAATACTTCCCGGGAACCAGCCTTTGGCTGAAAGTACGCACTGCAATTTTTCGCTGTGTAGAGCAATCTTGCTTTTAAGGTCTTCCTGGTCAGTATAGCGCTCATAAAACAGTACAGAAATAGGAGAGACGAGTTTATCACTTTCAACCATTAGGATTGCACCATTGTCGTAGAAGTGCTTTAGGTTGGTAAGGTGAATGGAGCGCTGGTAGTTATAATTGTTAGCGTATTTATTATGGTGGACAATGTCGTTAAACTTTTCCCATTCTCTCAAAAGAGGAATCAGGTCATATTCTTCCGGGATATACAATTTGGAAACGTTTCTGCATCCAAGTCCAAAGTAATGAAAGGTGTCATTGCCAAGCGCCCCCAACTCATCGTTGGTTTCTCCACCGATCAGAATAGCGCAAGACGACCTGTTTTTGCGAATAATGTGAGGGACGTTTTTGAAATAATATGAAAAATACCTGCCCGTATTATCACTTCCTGTAGCGATAGCAGCATCGTATTGATGAAGCCGCTCATCAAAAGAAGTAAAATCAGAAAAACGAGGTTCAATCTCAGTGAGTATGCTATGTACGAAAGGCAGAAGTTCTGCATCTTGATTGCTCAACTTAATTTGAGCGCGATGCCCGGCCATTAGAATACATAAATAGTCATGAAAACCAACCAGGGGAATATTACCCGCCATGGCAACACCAACGGTTTTGCTGCTGCTTTTGTTGATGGAGTATGGTGATAGCCAGTTTTCTAATTTTTTCTGATCAAGAAAAATGCTAATTCCATCTAGTGAAAGTTTTATACTATCGCCTGTAAACCATGGGTTTTTTACGCGGGCTTTGTCTGATATGGTCTCCAGATCATTCTTTGATAATTGTTTCAATCGGCTACCCAGTTTACTAAATGCTGCTATTCTTTCTTCTAAAGTCATTGTGCGTTTGCTAAACTTTTGTGGAACCTTTCTTGTTTGAAGGATTAGATTAGAATCGTATTTTTGTGCGAAATTACTCGGATTTGATAGACTTTTAAAGACATGGCAATAAAGATAACAGATGAGTGTATTAATTGCGGGGCTTGCGAACCAGAATGCCCTAACACAGCAATTTATGAAGGAGGTATAGAGTGGACCTGGGCAGGTGGCACTGCGCTGGTTGATGAGGTGGTTTTAGGAGATGGTTCAAAGGTGGACGCGAAGAGTGATCAGACTCCCGTTTCTGATGAGTTTTATTATATTGTTTCAGGTAAATGTACCGAGTGCACGGGGTTCCATGAAGAGCCTCAATGTGCTGCTGTTTGTCCGGTAGATTGTTGTGTTCCTGATCCGGATATGGTAGAAACCAAAGAAGAGCTGATGGCAAAAAAAGCCTGGTTGCATAACGAACAACTTCAGAGCTAAGACCAACAAATTCTCAAGGCTGAAGTGAGTTGCTCTACCCCGCCAGCTATCGCATTTTCGATCTTTTGATCAAATAAGCCTGCAGTACTTCAAAATAATTGCTTTGTGCATCGGCTGATATAAAATCAATCTTAAGTTGATTACACTTGAGTTTTAATTCTTTGTGAAAAGAGGAAAGTTGAGTAGTGAATTGCTCTTTGATTTCTGCAGGGTTGAGTTTTATTTTTTCCCTGCTCTCCAGATCAATAAACTCATAAGGTCTTTCATCAAACTCAAAATTTAGTTCTGTTTGATGGTCAGTAACATGAAACAGGAGTACCTCATGCTTATTGTGCTTCAGGTGTTGTAATGCTTTGAAGATTTCATTGGGATCTTCATCACCATCAAACATATCGCTGAACAGTACAATCAGCGACCTCCTGTGTGTTTTTTCCGCTATTTCGTGAAGTACATTGGCAACTTTGGTTGACTTGGGTTCCTTTGCTCCCTGATCAATGGCCCTTTGCAACAATTGAAAAATTTTGTCCAGATGGGATGGAGTTGATTTAATGGGGGTGAATTCTTCAATTTTATCCGAAAACAGACATAGGCCAACAGCATCCCGTTGTTTGTGAAGCAGATAACTGATTGCAGAAGCGGCATAAATGCTGAATTTAAACTTGGCCAGGGTATCAGAAGGGTAGTACATGGAAGAGGAGCTGTCAATGGCAATAAGACACCTAAGATTGGTCTCTTCCTCGTATTGCTTGGTATACAAACGGTCTGTTCGGGCAAATACTTTCCAATCGATATGGCGTGTACTCTGTCCTTCATTATAAAGGCGGTGTTCAGCAAACTCTACAGAAAAACCATGGTACGGAGACTTGTGTAAACCTGTAATAAAGCCTTCTACAAGCTGTTTTGCTAACAATTCGAGGCTTGCCGATTGCTTTATGTTGTCGAAATTAATATTCACGAATTTTGGAAATAAGAGATATACCTAATTAATTAGGGGCTGTATAAACTTTAAATAACGCACTATTGGCATTTATGGTGCCTTAAGTTTGTGATAAATTTTTAAAATACTATCTTCGATTAGATCAATTTACCTCAAAATTCACAACTAAACCCAGATTCGTGGAAGAGAATAAGAATAACGGAAGGGACGAAATATTTTCGGAGAAAGTGAAAGCTGGAAAGCGGACATACTTCTTTGATGTAAAGGCAACCCGATCAAACGATTATTACCTGACCATTACGGAAAGTAAGAAGCGTTACAACAAAGATGACGAAGGCTTTACCTATGAGAAGCATAAAATATTCTTGTACAAAGAAGACTTTAACAAATTTGTTGAAGCCTTGAACAGCACGGTCAATCATGTGAAGTCAGAGCTGATGCCTGAGATAGATTTTGAACAATTTGATCAGCCACGTGAAGCCAGGGAAGAGGCCAAAACCTCAACCATCGATACAGAACTAAAGTGGGACTAGTCCCCAACCTATACCTAGATTGAGAAAGCCCCGATTCTGGTTACTACCGGAATCGGGGCTTTTCTTTTGCAGTACCCTGCATTCATTTGTTGTGATTATATTTGCCACTTTTTAAGACGGATTTATAATTATGGCACTCAGATGTGGAATTGTTGGGCTCCCCAACGTAGGTAAATCAACCCTTTTTAATGCATTATCCAACAATAAGGCGGAGGCGGCAAATTTTCCTTTCTGTACGATTGAACCCAACGTAGGCGTAATTGCCGTTCCGGATGAGCGCCTTGATATTTTAAAGGAATTGGTCAACCCACAAAGAGTTCTGCCTACAACATTTGAGTTTGTTGATATTGCCGGTTTGGTTAAAGGAGCCAGCAAAGGTGAGGGACTTGGCAACCAGTTTCTTGCCAATATCCGTGAGGTAGATGCAATTGCGCACGTGGTACGTTGTTTTGAAGATGATAACATTATCCACGTAGATGGAAGAATCAGGCCCATTGCCGACAAGGAGATTATTGATACAGAACTACAGCTAAAGGATTTAGAATCGGTTGAGAAAAAGATAGCCAAAACTGAGCGAACCGTTAAGGGAGGAGACCCTAAAGCCAAAAAAGAACTGACAAGCCTCAGGATGTACAGAGAGGCATTGCTGGCTGGAAAAAATATAAGAATAGTTGAGGCCAGCGAGGAAGACAAGGATGCTATTGAGGATTTACAATTACTCACGGCTAAGCCTGTGGTGTATGTGGCCAATGTGGAGGAGGCTGCTGTACATACCGGTAATGCTTTCTCTCAGGAACTGGCTGCTAAGGCAAAAGAAGAAGGAGCTGAAACCATCGTGGTGTGTGCGGCCATAGAAGCCCAGATTGCCGAGTTGGATACCATTGAAGACAGGGAGCTCTTTTTGGAGGAATATGGGCTTAAAGAATCGGGCTTGGGTAAGCTGGTGAAGGCCACTTACAGCCTGTTGGATTTGATAACCTATTTCACGGCCGGGGTGCAGGAGGTAAGGGCATGGACGATAAAAAAGGGATGGAAAGCACCTCAGGCGGCAGGCGTAATTCATTCTGATTTTGAAAAAGGATTTATTAAGGCTGAGGTTATTAAGCTAGCTGATTATCAGCAATATAAGACTGAAGCAGGATGTCGCGAGGCCGGTAAATTAGCCATTGAAGGGAAAGAATATGTGGTTAAAGATGGTGATATCATGCATTTTAGGTTCAATGTTTAAATAATCCTTACATCAAAACCTCCGATTTGTCTGATTTTTAGTATTTTAGCTACCCGCAGTTAACTTTTTAGCGGTACTCAAAAGGTTATTTTTTAAGGCATAATCTGCAGACGTTGAGAATCCGGATCGTTTTTTCATTGAAGAATAGAGGGGCTTATGTTCCTTTTCACCATCAATTTCTATTGGCCCAAACAATTAAGGGGCTCATTATGATTGGTGGCAATAAAGACTTTGCCGACTACAAACAATTTAATTTTTCTGGG
>DDUM01000083.1:56748-64547 GCA_002344795.1 Flammeovirgaceae bacterium UBA2338
TACAAACAATTTAATTTTTCTGGGTTAAAGGGGCAAATTAAAATTAGCCGAAAAGGGCTTCATTTCTTTTCCTCCAAGATTACATTGGTTTTTTCAGCCGCTGATAAAACCTTCCTCGATTACTTTTTAGGAGTTCTCTTTGCTCAAAAGGATTTGATGATTGGAAACCTGCAGTTGCTACCAGAGTCCTATGATAATGAGGATCCTGTTACCATTACCGATTCGGTTAAGTTCCTTTGCATTTCACCCATAGTATTATTGCCAGGGTCATTTAACGATGACAACGGCAAACGTTTTATTTCTCCGGAAGAAGACGAATTTTCGGACTTGCTCTACGACTCTACCATTGCCCGGATGGAGGCCAGCGGCAAGTATACGCCAGAACAATTGGCTGACTTTTATAAATTCCAGGTGGTGGCGGATCAGGAGTATATCAAAAGGATTCAGTCGTCCCATAAAAAATTCGCGCGCATTTATCCGGTCTATGATTCGGATATAAAATTTGAGGTGAGAGGGTATACCTTCCCATTTACCATGTACGCTCCGCAGCCTGTTCAGCAATTTGTTTATGAACACGGTATCGGTCATTTTTCACACAAGGGATTTGGTATGCTGGATGTGGCCGGTGCGGATTCAAAAACTTCTCGGTCTGAACCTAAGGAAGAGTGCAATTACGTTTAACGTCCGTTTACTTCAATTGGAAAGTAGCCTATAAGTAAATCCGCGTTGGGTTGAAAGGGACGGTAATAAAAGAAAACTTCATAAAAATTTTCTGTTTCAAAATGACTTCCTTCAAAGTAGTTGGGTGAGAGTTGATTACCTTCTACCTGGTATTGGTAGTTGTACCACCCTTGCTTGAGCAGTTGCGTATTTTGATAAGTACCTGTAGCCGGGCTGTACTGCATTCGACTTTCTTGATTTTTAATCCACTGGTTAAAGGCTCCTACGAGGTAAACGTTTGCTTTTTCCAGCTCCTGGGTTTTTAAAGTAAATGTGACATCCACATAGTTGGATGCCGTCTCATCATTTCCATTGTCCCTATTTTCTATATAATACTGCCCGTTGATATCGGGGTATTGAGAATATACTTCATTGATCCTTGATGCATCTGGTTGAACCCATAAATGGTAGGGGATGGAAGCTTTATCGACCCGGTCTGTGTTTTGCCCGGGGAAGTTGATGGATCGGAAATCGACAAACCTGAACTCATTGCCCGCTGTAAAGAACTTGTCGCTATCAAAGAGCCGGTATTCAATTTGATTAACATCTTCTCTCACAAAACTGGGTTTTATATTAAATCTTGCATTATCCCACCGCTGGTTTTGGCGGATGACCACATGCACAGATCCGAATGGATTTATAATTTCAACCCCTCTGTAGTCTACGGTGAAATTCAGTTGCTGATTAGTGGAGCGAAGGGTTAGGGCGCCTGAGGTTCGGTTGTCCTGTTTCAGACTGGTGCGCCCATCATATACCATGAAGCGATGAGAAAGAATGATGTCCGACTTGTTACCATTTCTATAAACCACCAAAAGGTAATTACCGGGGAGTTTTACTTTTGGGAGGTTGAATCGGTAATGAACGTAGGGAATCTGAGTGTTGCTGGAGAACGCATAATCATTAACGTTGAACTCGTTATAATCAGCCATAAAATCCAGGTCCCTCAGCGAGGAGGCCGCCCAATCATATTGGCAATGAATAATACGGACATAATAGCTGTTAAAATCATTGCGCAGGTCGTCAAACTCCAATACAAGGTCGTTTTGATTGATTTGGGTTACGGAAGGCAGCAGGTGACTTCTGATTTCCCTTTTCTCACTGTATAGCTGTACAGATTTGATCTCGGGCTCGTAGACTCTGTTTTCATACACCAGCACTTTTTGTGGAGAGGAAAAGAAAAGTGTAAGCAGTATTGGCAATATAAAGCTCATAGGTAAATCTACATCAAATTCACTTTGAATGCGTTAGGACAAGGATTGTGCCAGTGATTTGGATTCTAAACCATTGATCTGTTGGGAACTCTTCATGCTAATTTCCCATTTAAGATTATTCAGAGAGGGCACCGGGATGCCTAAAACATGGCACTCATCAAATCGTCCACAGTCATTTTATGAAAATAGGAATTGACATCAATTCCTTCCAGCAATTTTCTAATATCTTCTTGTTCGTGTTTGCAACCAATCAGTAATTTTTCAACTTCACTACTATCTTTTTGACCGAAGTAGTCCCCATAAATAACGGCATGTTCAATTATTCCTTTGTATATGTCCAGGTTCACTTCCAGGGTGCCGCCATTGGTGCGAACACCTTGCTTGAAGTTATATTCTGGTGAACGGCCATAGTTCCATTCCCAATTCACATATTTTTCGTCTCTCAACTTTTGAATGGCTGACAAATCATCTGCTGTAAATTCATAACGATGGGCAGCAGGGTTGCTGTCAATAATGTGCTGCATAATCATTTCAGTAAAGTCTTCTAGGCTCAATGCAGTTTTCAGGTGATCTTTTACATTGGTTACTCTTTTTGGTATGGATTTTACAGCACGGTCTTTGTATTTTAAAGGGTTTATTTTCAGTGCCCCACTTATATCTTTCATGTCAGACGAATACAAAATGGTGCCATGATGTAATACTTTGTTTTTATAGATGTGTTCAGCATTTCCGGAAAACTTTTTCCCATCTATGGTAATGTCATTTCTTCCTGAGAATTCGGCATTTACTCCCAGCTTCTGAAGGACTTCAATAATGGGTTTTGTAAAGTGTTGGAAATCGACCATTTCATCTTTTTTACCTGTGCGGGTAAAAGAAAAGTTGAGGTTGCCTAAATCGTGGTACACAGCCCCACCACCCGAAAGCCTTCTGACTACTTTAATGTCTTTTTCTTTTACATAATCTATGTTGATTTCGGCCATCGTGTTCTGGTTCTTCCCCACGATGATGGCGTTATCATTTCTCCAAAGCATAAAACAATCCTCCTGGAGGTGCTTGAAGATGTATTCGTCAGTAGCAATATTAAAGTAGGGATCTGTAGCGTGGTGATGAATGCAAAGCATGATTTGATTTTTTACAAAGATAAACCTCTTGGAAGGTAGTTATAAGCCGCCTTACGATTCTTTTGAAATTATTCCTGACAATTCCACGCTGGCTATTGCACAGCGTTACACAAAGAATCACAAAGAGTATAAGGTCTTGCGCTTATATTTCTCACAGATAACATAGATGTCCACAGATAATTTTGCGGCCTTCGCGTGAAATGGATTTTAGAAAGGGGAAGTAGATACTTTGTGCAATAACTTAAAAAGCTATTCCACCAACCACCACAAAGGAACTCTAAGTTACCCCAATGAATCAATTTCTTCTGCCAACTGCTCCCATTGCACATTGACTTCACTAAGCTGTTTGGTTATACCGTTGAATTCCTGCTGAATTTTGTTCAGTTTTTCAAAGTCTCCAAATACTTCGGGCTTTGCCATTTCTGTTTCCAGTGTTCCCTTCTTTTGTTCCAGTGATTCAATCTTGTCTTCTACTGCTTTGAGTTTTTGATTAAGCACTTTTTTCTTTTTGATACTCTCGTCAGTTGGTTTGGATTGTGGTTTGGGTTTTGACTCAGTTTTCTTTTTTACTGGCTCTTCTTCCTTCGGAGGGGCAACAATGTTTTTTCTCCAGTAGTCGTACTCTTCATAGGTGCCCGGATACTCTTTGATTTGTTTGTCTTCTATGTACCAGATCTTATTGGCTACCTTGGATATGAAATGCCTGTTGTGAGAAACCACAATGAAACTTCCCTGATATTGCTCTAAAGCCTGAATGAGGATATTCTCAGATAGAAAGTCCAGGTGATTGGTGGGCTCATCCAGCAGTAGGAAATTGGCTTCTGAGATCAGGGTTTTGGCCAGTGCTACCCTTGATTTTTCACCTCCTGATAACACTTTTATTTTCTTGAATACCTCTTCGTCTGAGAAAAGAAAACATCCGAGCACGCCCCGTAGCTCTTGTTCCGTCTTTCCACTTCCGGCCTGTTTGAGCTCTTCCAGAATTTCATTTTCCACATGAAGAGATTCCAATTGATGTTGGGCAAAAAAACCAGCGATTACGTTGTAACCAATTTTAATTTCACCTTCAATCTTTTCAGTTCCTGCAATGATGCGTAGCAGGGTAGACTTCCCTTTTCCATTTGCTCCGATCAGCGCAATCTTGTCACCCCGTTCTATTATGGCGGTTGTGTTTTTAAGAATTTCGAGTGATCCATAAGATTTGGATACATCTTTCATGGTAACAACGTGCCGCCCCGAAGGTTGACTGAATGAGAACTTGAAGTTGATTGCAGCGGAGTCGTTCACCACTTCATTGATAATGTCCATTCTATCCAGTGCCTTTACACGGGACTGTACTTGTTTGGCTTTAGATGATTTGGCTCTAAAGCGCTCGATAAACCTTTCTGTTTGTTTTATCTTTTGCTGCTGGTTGTCAAATGCGTTTTGCTGAATCTCTTCACGCATTTCCTTTTCTTTCAGATAGAAACTGTAGTTTCCTTCATAACTCACCAACTGCTGGTTGGTTACCTCTACCGTTTTTAAAATAACATTATCAAGAAACTGACGATCGTGAGAGACCACAATTACAGCTCCGGGATAATTTCTTAAGTAAGCTTCCACCCATTCAATGGACGGCAAGTCAAGGTGGTTGGTAGGTTCATCCAGCATTAATAAGGACGGATTCTCTAAGAGTAACTTGGCCAGCATTACACGCATGCGCCACCCACCCGAAAACTCACGTAAGGGACGATGCAGGTCAGCAGTAGTAAATCCGATACCCTCAAGCACCTCTTCAGCCTTGGCTTGCATCGTATACCCATCCAGGTGTTCAAACTTTTCCTGAAGTTTAGTTAGCTTCTCTACCAGTTTATCGGAATAGTTGTGCTCCAACTCATGAATGGTCTTTTCAATGTCTCTTTGTGTATCCACAGCCTCTTTAAATGCCTCCATGGCCACGGTAAGAATGGCATCGTCAGTTTGGTAGGAAAGCAAATCCTGGTTGAGAAAGCCAATAGTGCAATCCTTGGCCATACTGATGGATCCCTTGTCGAGTCGGTATTCTCCGTTGATAATTTTGAGCAGTGTTGACTTTCCGGTTCCATTGAGCCCTATCAGTCCAATTTTGTCGTTGGGCTTGATGAACATCGATGCATCCTCGTAAAGTGGTCTGCCACCAATGAAGTATGAAATGTTAGAGATGGAAATCATGTGGGCAGTTCAACTGGATTTTTGAAAACGTGGCAAAAATAGCAAGGTTTTGTATCGTAAAAAACCTTTTAACCTTATGCATAACGACCAAAGACCGGTAAATTGAGACCTTAAATCTTACAAATCATGAAGCATAAAATGAGCCTATTGGCCTTTCTGTTCCTGTTCTTGGTTACTAGTTGTGATAGTTCATCCAAAGAGTCAACAACGGATACAGATAAGGAAGATAATTCGAGTCCAGCCATAACGGAGGCAAGTGCTCAATTACCGTTGAATACCATCAAACTCCCTCCCGGATTTTCTATTAGCGTATATGCTGAAGTAGATAATGCGCGATCGATGGCAATGTCTCCGTCAGGCATTCTGTTTGTGGGTAATAGGAAGGGAGATAAAGTTTACGCTGTAAAAGATACCGATGGTGATTTTAAGGCAGACAAGCGCTGGGTGATTGCATCAGGGTTGAATATGCCGAATGGAGTGGCTTTCAAAGATGGAGATTTGTATGTGGCAGAGGTAAATCGAATTTTAAAGTTTAAGGACATAGAAAACAATTTGTCTAATCCTGGCGATCCTGAAGTGGTATATGATCAATATCCTACTGACGCGCACCACGGCTGGAAGTATATTGCTTTTGGTCCTGATGGTAAGCTGTATGTACCTGTTGGAGCTCCATGCAACATCTGTGAATCTGAGAAACCCATATACGCTACTATTACACGCATGAATGCAGATGGAACGGATATGGAAATATATGCCAGCGGTGTTCGCAACACAGTTGGGTTTACATGGCACCCTGAAACGAAGGCATTATGGTTTACTGATAATGGACGGGATATGATGGGCGATGATATACCTCCTTGTGAGTTCAACACTGCACCCACCGCTGGAATGCATTTTGGGTACCCATATTGTCATGGAGATACGGTTAAGGATCCGGAGTTTGGAGACAAAAGACCTTGTAGTGATTTTACCAAACCTGTACAGAACCTTAACGCACACGTGGCACCATTGGGTGTTAAGTTTTATACTGGTTCTATGTTCCCTGATCAATACAAGAACCAGGCTTTTATTGCAGAGCACGGTTCATGGAACCGCACCAAGAAAAGCGGGCATTTGGTAAGCCTTGTAAAATTGGAAGATGGAAAAGCAGTGGGCTACGAAACCTTTGCAGAAGGCTGGCTGAACCAAGAGACACAAGAGGCGTGGGGGAGACCTGTTGATGTGTTGGTGCTTCCCGATGGCTCTATGTTGGTATCAGATGACAAAGGGGGGATGATCTTTAGGATAGCATATAGTGGTTAGCTACTAGTCTATAGTCCTTAGTCTTTAGTCCTTAGTAGAAACTATGTACTCAAGACTATGGACTATTAACTAAAAATCATCTGCGATATCATCAATTTTCTTTCCCTTGTCTATTCGCATTTGCATTAGCACAGGATAGGAGCGATAGGTGAGTTTAATTTCTCTTTTGGAGTGATCTTTAAACGTAAGGCTCAGGCTATCGGCAGTCCAGTTATAGGAATCTGTTGGTAGAATATACTTTGGCTTTCCATATAATCGTTCCATGCCTTTCATCAGTCGGGTGTCCTTGTGCGTGATTACGTCAATTTGGTATACCAATCCTTTGTAGGATTTCAACTCCAGCTTTTTCACCTTCACCTCACCTATGTTTTTATAGTTTGGATTATCTACCTCGTACAAGGCAGCAGGAAATTCATTTTTTTCCAAAATGTCTTTTTTAAACTTGCTGCCTACAACGCTATCTACTGGCATTCCCAAAATGATATCCTTAAAGCCATTTCTTTTTGCCAGCTCAGAATCATCTTGTGCCAAGCAGGCCAATTGAGAGAGCAGGAATAATAAAGTGAATAACGTTCGACTAAACATTTCTAAAACAAATTTTATGGTTTAAGATCTGGCTCCTTGTACTTAACGGGAATGATAACCTTTGTCTTATCCCAATGGAAAAAAAAGTCTGCTTCATTATTTCTGGCATCAATCCCGATAGTGAGGGCTTCGGCTACCTCTTTTGTTGGCAACACGGGTACGTCTATGCGCAAAGCATCTTTTTTAGGATTGTAATTATATGATCCCCAGAGTCCAAGGTCGGTATTAAAGATTATTGTCCATGTTGTCTTATTCGGAATAGTGAAAATGGAGTAGGTACCTGCTTTTAACTCCTGTCCATTCACCATGATACTTCTAGTTATTGTAATCTCTGTTGCTTCGTTGGCACCTGTACGCCACACTTCACCAAAGGGCACTAATTTCCCGAAAATATCACGCCCATTTTTGTGTGGTTGGCTATAGACGATTTTCACGTAAGTGTCTTTATATCGGGAGGTGGTCACACTAAGTGGGCTTACCCGCTGCTCCTGGGCAAGAGAGGCATTGTAGATCATCAGGAAGATGGCGAAAATTATTAAGCTGCTTCTCATAGTCATTGGTGGCGAATATAACAATTTTGGTTCCAATCCTTAATTTTACAGCTTGCCAGATGATTTTCAATTCACTTACTTAAGAAACGATGCATAGACCTGCCTTTGATGACATTTAT
>DDUM01000098.1 GCA_002344795.1 Flammeovirgaceae bacterium UBA2338
TATGCAGTTGAATTATTGGATGTTTTCTTGTCGGAATCATTAAAGCAGCGTGTCATTCCGGTTTTGGATGACCTTTCGGTAACAGATAAAATAAAGCGATTAGAAAATTTTTATCCAAGGGCAGATTTAGATCAGAAATTGGTTCTTAAATTCCTGATTAACAGAGATTTTACTCAATCCAATCGATGGACTAAGGCAACGGTTTTACACCAGATTGGTGTTCTGAAAATTGCAGATTTCAAACTCGATCTAATAGCGCAATTGTTCAATAAAGATACCCTCGTTAGAGAGGCTGCTGCATGGGCATTAAATCAAATTAGTCAGGAAGAATACAACATTAACTCTAGAAGACTGGGTGAAGATGCAAAACGTGAACTAGATGAGGTGATCTACCACCGTGAGCACCAAACCCATCAGATGGTATATGACAAAGTCATATTCTTCAAGTCCATTGAGGTCTTTGATGGAATACCTGGGGTGACATTATCCAATCTGGCAGATATTTCTGAGGAAGTGAAACTAAATAGTGGTGAATCGTTAGTAATTGACGGAAAAGTCAATAATAACTTTTATATCATTTATAGTGGTAAAGTTGAGTTTTTCGTGAAGGGAAATATAGGTGGAGAGTACGTAAAAGGCCAATTTATAGGTGAAATGGTAGCCTCCCAGTCCTTCTTAAATACCCATGTCTTGATTGCCAAAGAACAGACCATTTTACTAGGGTTTAACAAGGATCAGTTCTATGAGCTTTTATCAGATAATGTTAAGCTAGCAGATAGGGTTTTGGAATATATCTGATTTTGGCTAAATTTCACAGAATTTTAGGCTATTACCCAATTTTTAGGCCTGTTGGAGCATTTTTTAAACTTCAGTTTACATCGGTGAATATTCGTATTTCCATTGCTACTTTGCTAAATTTCAAATCACATTTTTGAATAAATGCTGAATTACTCTGTCCAAGTTGGCGAATTCGATGATGATGCTCCTGAACCCCAAGAGTCACAGGGAGGATTTGGGTTTAATCCATTTCCCGGGCTCAGGCCATTTAGCATTAACGAAAGCCATCTCTATTTTGGAAGAGAAGGTCAGGTAGATGATATTCTGGTAAAGCTATCTGCCCATCGCTCAGTAACTGTGATGGGATATTCAGGAAGCGGTAAATCCAGCTTGATGCATTGTGGTTTGGTGCCCGTTCTTTATGGCGGTTTCATGACACAAACCGGACCTCATTGGCATATTGTTAAAGTAAGACCAGGGGCATCACCGATTGCAAATCTCGCTGATGCCATCATTGATTATCAAATCAGTATTGAACAAATTGATGAGCTGGATAGGGAAATTCATAAAACAATTATTTCTTCTGTACTCAGGAGCAGCCCGGACGGGTTAGTTGAAATAGCGAAATACATTCAATCAAAGACCAATGAGAATGTATTTTTTATGATTGATCAATTTGAAGAGCTTTTCAGGTATGATGAATCATCGGGAGACGGGCATTCTAATGATGCCACGGCCTATGTGAATTTAATTTTAAATGCGGTCCATCAAACCAAGGTACCCGTTTACGTGGCGTTGAACATGCGCTCTGATTTTATTGGTGAATGCTCCACTTTTACCGGACTCACCCAAATGATCAATGCCAGCAATTACCTTGTTCCACAAATGACAAGGGAACAAAAGCGAATGGCCATTGAAGGGCCAATCGCAGTGGGAGGAGGGAAAATATCAACCAGATTGGTAAAAAAACTACTTGCTGATATTGACAGACATCAGGATCAGCTCCCCATTTTGCAGCATGCGCTAATGCGCACCTGGGATTATTGGGTAGACAATAGGGAGTCAGGTGAACCCATGGATCTGCGCCATTATAACGCTATTGGTCGGATAGAGCAGGCACTGTCACTACACGCCAATGAGGCTTATGATGAGCTGACTTCTAAGGAAAAGGAGATTGCTGAAATTTTGTTTAAGAACGTTACGGAAAAAGGGGAGGACAATACAGGAATGAGGCGCCCTGTAAGAATAACTACGGTTTCAGAAATAGCAGAGGCGTCAGATGCAGATGTGATTAAGGTGGTTGAAAATTTCAGAAAGCCCGGTCGTTCTTTTTTGATGCCGGATGCATCCACCAAACTAACTAATGATTCTGTTGTGGAATTATCTCATGAGAGTATCATGAGGATATGGAATCGACTCGCTATCTGGGTAGATGAAGAATCTGAATCAGCCCAAACCTATAAGAGAATTTCAGAAGCTGCCGCCATGTACCAGATTGGTAAAACGGGTTTGTGGCGGCCTCCAGATTTACAATTGGCACTTAACTGGCAGAAGAAACAGCGGCCCACACGCTCCTGGGCTCAGCGTTATGATATTGCCTTTGAACGTGCCATTGTATTTCTGGACACCAGTAGGATCACTTACGAGGCAGAACTTAAAAATCAGGAATTACTTCAGAAACGTGCATTGCGCAGGGCCAGAACCACTAACATTGTTTTGGTTATCTTTTTATTGGTTGCCATTGCTTTTTTTCTATTTGGATTGACACAACAGATTGCAGCGGAAAGGGAAGCTGCCAATGCAAAAGAACAACAAAAAATAGCCCTGGAAGCCAGGGATGTGGCAGAAAGCCAAACAAAACTTGCAGAAGAAGAAAGACAACGGGCAGAAATAGCTTTGGCAGAACAAAGTAAATTAACAATTCAGTTGGCCGAGCAGGTTAAAATTGCCGAGCAAAAAACAATTGAAGCAGAGAGAAATTTAAGGATTGCAGAACAACAGACAGCAATAGCAGTTGAGCAAACAGGTATTGCAAACGAAGCGAAAGCGGATTTTGAAAAGCAGTATATCATTGCCCAGGCTGCCTTAAAAGATGCCAACAGACTCCTTTACCTATCTGTTGCTCAGTCCATGGAGGCTAAATCTGTTGGTATTGATGACCCGGAACAAGCAGGGCTTCTGGCTATGCAAGGTTATTTATTTCATACCAAATTTGAAGGAAAACGTTACGACCCTTATGTGTTTAGTGGGCTATACTATTCGCTTGCCAAGCTTAATGGTTCCAACTATAATGCATTGTTTGTACCAGGCAAATTAAGAAATAGGATGTATTCCCTGGCGGTTTCCAAAAACAGTAATGCCTTCTACACAACAGGCAATGATGGTAGAATTTTTACGGGTGACTTTATCAATCATCAAATGGGTGATCAGGTAGGAGCCAATCCATTCCCCAATCGGGTTATTGTACTCAGTAAAGATGAGAAGTACCTCGTTAATGGTGGCGATTCAAGTTTTGTTCAGGTTTATACTCTTGATAAAAGCAGGAGGCCATTGAAAATAGAAGGACACCACGGTTCGATTAACGACATTAAGTTTTTACCAAATAACGCTGGGTTCATATCCACTGCATCGGATCGCACCCTCAGGTATACTGATCATTTAAGTGGGGATAGCAGACAGTTGCTTAGCCTTCCCTTCAGCCTCAAGTCAATTGATATCAGCGGAGATGGAAATTGGCTGGCAGGCGTAGCAACTTCCGGTGAGCTAATTATTGTAAATCTCAACACCAATACGTACGAAACAGTAGCTAACGAAACACCCAACCGTGTGCTTTCGGTGGCTTACCACCCGACAAGAAACCTGGTCGCTTATGGCGTTGAAATTGTAAATGAAAAAGGAATACCCGTAAGAGGGACTGTCAAACTTTTTGACAACAATACCAAACAGGTTACCAAAGAATTGTCGGGACATAGGTCTGGTATTTCTGCCATTAGATTCAGTCCGGATGGTTTGCTTTTGGCCAGCGCAGGGCTGGATAGGAAATTGCAAATGTGGGTAGTGGATCAGGAGGAAGACTTACCGATTTTGATGGATAACAACAATGGTAATATTTGGGATATTGGGTTTGCCAAAGATTCAAATTATCTTATCGCATCTTGTAACAATGGAGAAATTAGAATTTGGCCAACAGATCCGAAAATGCTTGCCGAGCAGGTATGTCCTAAGTTGACAAGAAATATGACTCCGGAAGAATGGGAGATTTATGTGGCGAATGGCATTGAATATGAAACCACTTGTAAGAGCTTATTAATAAGTGATTTTTAGATTGATAAAAGGAAAGAAATTTACCATTGTGAGGTCTGCTATAGTTGCAATTGTTTTTAGTCTCATCACTTTGACCTCATACAGTCAGGAGACGGGTTGCGTGCAAACTTTGACGCTTGCTAATGAAGAGTTTAATGCAGGCCGGTTTTTTGGTATTCCTTCCTTGATGAAAGAATGCCTTGAAAGAGGATTTACTGAGGAGCAAAGGGTACAGGCTTATTATTTATTGGCACAGACATACCTTATTCTTGATGATCCGATAGCTGCTGAAGATAGCTACCTTAAATTGCTCAAAGCCGATCCCGAATTTGTTGCAACCCCTGAGAAGGACCCGATTGATTTAGTTTACTTAAGTAAGAAATTCACAGCTACACCTATTTTTACTCCTCATTTTATGGTTGGAGGTAATGTTTCCATTTACCGCATTATTCATAATAATAATACAGAGCCTTATCCGGTGGATAGAAACAATAAGCTGAGACCTGGATTTCAGATGGGTGGTGGAATTGATTGGAATATTAACGACAACCTCAGTGTGGGAAGTGGATTAATGTTTGCCTTTAAATCCTTTAAGATTGTTAAGTCTGGGATTTCACTGGATGATAGACAGGAGACCATTGAAAGACAGTCATGGTTTGATGTTCCGCTGTATGTAAAGTATAGAGACAATATTGGAAAGCTGAGACCCTATGCGTATGCGGGGTTGTCCCTCAATGCATTGATAACCTCTAATGTTGAATTGCGTTTAGAGAATTTTAGCCCTACACCAGGCAATCAGGTGACTACTGAGGGCCCAAATAAAAAGGTAGGATATAAAAGAATATTTTTGAACAGATCATTACTGCTGGGTGGAGGTGTATATTACAAAGTGGGTAGGAATTTCATATTTGGCGATATAAGGTATATGGCTGGATTGAATAATCTTGTCAATGTAAAGAAGAATTTCCAGGATGAAGATGGAGTTTTTTCAAATGATATAGCCAGATACAGATCGGTTGGGGACTATTATAGATTGGATAATGTTTCGCTTTCTTTTGGTTTTGTAAAGCCACTTTATAATCCCAGAAAGATTAAGCGGGTAAACACCAAAAAAGTGATGAGAGATATTTCAAAAGAAGATAACAAGTAATGAATAAGGGGTGGATTTATTTGATTGTTTTGAGTGTCGGGGCCTGGAGGTGCGATACGGCCTCTACTATTGAACCGCCCGATGATAGCTTTTTCGTGAAGTATTATGGAGACGAGGGAAATCAAGAGGGGGTAAATGCGGTAGTTAATCCTGATGGAACGATTACTTTATTGGGAACGAGCGAAGAAGTTGGATTAGGAAAACAGTTGTACCTGGTTAACATTCAGCCAAATGGATTAAGAAACTGGGAGCGAAAGTATGGTGATGTTAAAGATGAAATTGCGAAGGACATCATTCTTACCAATGATAATCGTTTGGCAATTGTGGCAGATATTGAGAATTCACCAACAGAACATGATATTTTGGTGCTTACCCTGAGCCTCGATGGCGGTATTATTGCCAGCGACACTATTAAAAATGCGACTTTGCCTACCGATGAAACCGCTAATTCGATCACACAAATTAGTGATGGTTTTATAGTAGCAGGTTCTACTAATAATCTTGCTATTAAGCCTATAGGCACTGGCCCGGTTAATGACACCCGGGATGCCTTATTTGTAAGACTTTTTGATGATCTGACCAAGTATCCAAGTACCTGGAATCCAGGATACGGACCTGGTACCTATGATGAGGCTATAAAAGTAATAGAAGTTTCTGCAGATCGATTTTATTTATTTGCTAATACGAATAACCCAAATCCATTTAGTGACATTAACTTCCATGTATTGGAATTAGGATCTGGAGGTGGCGGTATTGCGACTAATAATTTTTTTCCTGGGCAACCAGGATCAAACGAAATATTAAGCTCTGTTTCTTTTTCACCCGTACAATCTGGTGAAGGATTCCTTCTTGCTGGCATTACACAAGCTCCAGGGGCGAGTGCAGATATCTATGTTGTTAAACTTAGGAAGGATTTGAATTTTAATAGTACGGATATTCAATTCCAGAAGCCTTTAACAATTAAATTGGGAATAGTTGCGCAGGCAAAAGTTTCGGCAGTTGCATCTTCTGGTTCTGGCTTCCTCATTTTGGCAAATGATAAATCAACAGGCATTCAGAATTTTTACCTTACTAAGATTGACAACAGCGGGTTTCTTGTATGGAGTGACCCAGTTATTTTTGGAGGTGAACTGGATGATCGCATTGGCGCTGTTTTAGAGTTGCCTGATGGATCAATCGGAATTATTGGCACTTTTGCTATTGGTCGGGATGGAGAAACAAAAATGACCTTTATTAAAGTGAACAAAGAAGGTAAATTTTCGAAATAAGCTGTTTTTTACTCCCAAAAGGTTACTTTTAGGGTTTAGTCGATATTAATTTTTTTAGTTGGCCTTTACCTATGCTCCACCACTACTTTATCGGCAAAACGTTAGAGGATTTCACTTATTCCGTCAAGGAGCATTTATCTTTTTATTTAATTAATTTTCCAAAGGGTGCAGGGATTGTGGTGTTGTCAGAGTCTATGTTTTTAACCCAATCCAATTTGCGTTGACACCTATCCTGGACAAATACCGCAAAAGGATTAAGTCAAGTTATTGGCTGCCCTTACTTTTATTGTTTCTGGCCAGTGTTGCTTCTGCGCAAACCAGGACATCAGTTGGCGATGGCCCATGGAACAACCCCGCCACCTGGGACACGGGCGTCCCGATGACGGGAGAGAATGCGGTCATTGCTGCCGGCCATACAGTCACGCTGAATGCCAATACGGCTGCCGCAATTGCTTCAATAACAATTAATCCGGGAGGCACACTCATTACAACAAATCCATTTACCATTGATGCAACAACCATAACTGTAAATGGCACCTATTCGAACGGAAGTTCTGGTGCCGTTAATGTAAGCAATTGGATTGTGGGGCCTGCCGCAACATACAACCACACTTACGATGGAGGTTCAATTCCGTTTGCCACCACTACTCGCACATGGGACGCCACATCAAATGTTTTCGTAACAGGAATCATCAATGCGACAACCTTAGGAGGATTTGGTCAAACGTTCGGGAACGTGACCTGGAATTCACCATTACAAGATTCGAACCTATACCTCGAAGCCACCGCGACTATTCAAGGTGATTTTGATGTGTTGAATACTGGTACTCCAGATCCTACCAATCACGCACTCAGAATGTCCAATACGGGTACTGGTTATACGATTACTGTCCTCGGTGATTTCTATGTCAATGCGAATGCAACTTTCAAAATGAATAACAGCACCGGGTCGTGCGCACTAATTATTTCCAACAATTTGACCATTGATGGGGTTTTTATGATTGTTACAGGTGCTGCCTCATCCACAGTTACTGTTACCGGAAATGTTGTGATTGGAACAGGTACGCTTAACATGACTGAAGATGGAAGTGCGGCTGTTGGTACATTAAATATTGCCGGGGATTTTAGCAACTCAGCGGGAACTTTAACTGAAACTGGTGGGGGTAATGGATCCATTGTGTTCAATGGAGGCACAACCCAGACATTCACCTCGGGCGGAACATTCTCCAATGATATTAATTATACAGTTAATGGAGGAACGACCCTTCAAATGGTCGCAGCAAATACAGCCATTGGAGGTGATGGAAACTTTACATTATCAGCTGGCGCTACTTTGGGCATTACTTCCGTGGATGGGATCACCGCCACAGGTTCGGGTGCAGTAGGTAATATTCAGGTAACAGGAAGCAGGAATTACAATACCAATGCCAACTATATTTACAACGGCAATTCAGATCAGGATGTGGGCGATGGTTTGCCTGGCACGGTAAACAATTTGACAATCAACAACTCCGGTGGTGGTGGCAACAACACTGTGTCCCTCGATTCCGATATTATCATATCAGGAACATTGAATGTTGCCCAGGGCGAATTTGACCTTAATG
>DDUM01000093.1:0-696 GCA_002344795.1 Flammeovirgaceae bacterium UBA2338
CTCCTGAATATCTGCCAATGTTCCTTCTGTGCGTGGATCTTTCAGAATTTCAAACTCTGTTTCCATTGCATTCCCATTTACAGTAAGCTTTGCTTTGTACTTACCAGGTACTGCCTTAGGGCCCCTCAACGAAGCTCCCCACATAATTAAGCCATCAAAGCCATCGGCATCTGGGTATCTCATGTTCCAGATGTGGCGGTTCATGCCTGGTGCTATTTTTAGTAATTCTTCTTTTGCTTTTTTGTTTGGCTTAGTAGCAAACTTCTTGATAACTGTTCCACTCATCTCCATGATCTCAAGACTAGCCGTAGTTTTTGCTGTGTCTTTTAAATAATAATGAACCATCACGCCATTAGGGTGATTCATTCCATGATTACTAGGTACAGGATTCCATCCACCACCTTGTCCACCATTCATTCGGTAGCTAGGCATTGGCTTGAACAAATGAGAGCCACTTGAAGCAACTGCGTCATTTAATTGGTGTAATGGAGTAATATCATCAATCAACCATACGCTTCTACCTTGGGTTGCAGCGATTAAGTTATCATTCTTGATAGTAAGATCTGTAACGGGTACAATGGGAAGGTTCAACTGGAATGGTTTCCAGCTTGTTCCATCATCGAATGATATGTACATACCTCTTTCAGTTCCGGCATAAAGCAATCCTGCGCGTTTGTGGTCAACTCTTACAACACG
>DDUM01000093.1:1085-3669 GCA_002344795.1 Flammeovirgaceae bacterium UBA2338
CTGCCTTTTTGATGGGGATCGAAGTCCACGCTATTCACCATTGCCCACTCAGGCATCATTGGAGGAGTTATATTTTCCCAATTCTTACCTCCGTCTTTAGTGATATGAACCAGTCCATCATCAGAACCAGCTATAATCAAATTCTCTTCATATGGAGATTCCATTACTGCGAAAATAGTGGCATAATATTCTACACCAGTATTGTCTTTAGTAATCGGGCCACCTGATGGGCCGAGCTTTGAAGCATCGTTGCGGGATAAATCAGGGCTAACCAACTCCCAACTTTGCCCTTCATTATAGCTTACATGTAAGTGCTGGGATGCTGCATATAATTTCTTAGGGTTATGTGGGGAGAAGAAAATTGGAAAATTCCACTGAAAGCGATACTTCGCGCCTTCTGCGCCATGTCCCATTGGGTTGTCTGGCCATGCATTTATACTGCGGGATTCTTTTGTCTGATGATTGACACGCTCAAAAGTACCACCGTAACTTCCTCCATATACGATGTCGTTGTTGTTAGGATCTACAGCAAGGTGACCACTTTCTCCACCTGCAGTTACTTCCCAGTCGCCTTCACCAATTGAGTTACCATCAGTTCTATGCAGAATACGTTGCGTTGAGTTATCCTGCTGTGCAACTAAAATGCGATAAGGGAAATGATTGTCAGTAGTTACACGGTAGTATTGTGCCGTTGGCTGGTTCATGTATGTAGTCCAGTTTTCACCAGCATCAAATGATACCTGAGCACCGCCATCATCAGCAATTACCATGCGCTGATTGTCCTCTGGGGCAATCCATAAATCATGGTGATCCCCGTGAGGAGCATTATAAGTTTGGTACGTTTTACCACCATCTTTGGATCTGTGATATTGTACGTTCATTATATAAACAATGTCCTCATCTTCTGTATCAGCATAAATTTTGCTGTAGTACCATGCTCTCTGACGCAGTTTCCTTTCATCGTTAAGGTATTGCCAGGTTTTACCGCCATCATCCGAGCGATAAACTCCTCCTTTATCATTTTCAATAATAGCAAATACCCTGTTGGAGTTAACAGGTGATACTGTTACCCCTACAATTCCCCAAAGGCCTTTTGGCAATCCGGGGTTAGAAGATATGTTTGTCCAGTTGTCACCTCCGTCAGTGCTTTTCCACATGGCAGAACCCTCTCCGCCACTTTCCAAGCTGTATGGTGTTCTTCTGATTCTCCAGGTTGAAGCGTAGATTATTCTTGGGTTGTTAGGGTCAAGGATTAAGTCTACAGCTCCAGCATTGCTATTTGCAAATAGAACTTTCTCCCATGTTTTTCCACCATCTTTTGATCGGTAGACACCACGGTCATCTGAAGGTTTGAAAAGATCACCAATTACCGCTGCATAAACCAAGTCAGGGTTTTTAGGATGGATGCGAATACGAGATACATGCCTTGAGTTTTTAAGACCTATGTCTGTCCAAGTGGCTCCAGCATCTGTAGATTTCCACATACCATATCCTGATGATACGTTACCTCTTACTGTTGACTCACCTTCACCAACATAGATTACGTTGTTATCCCACTCACTGACAGCTACGGCACCAATTGATCCACCAAAGTATCCATCAGAGATGTTTCCCCAGGAGTTACCACCGTCTTCTGTCCGCCAAACTCCGCCACCGGTCGATCCCATATAATACAATAGTGGTTTACCAGGAACGCCAGTTACGGCACTGGCACGCCCTCCTCTGTAAGGCCCAATGCTTCTCCATTCAAGTGCATTGTATAGCTTTTCATTATAGGTTACCGTGTTTTTAGTTGGGGTAGACCCCCCTCGTTTTCGCTGAGCTTCCGTGGCTGTCACAATTAACATTGAGACAGCGAGCAGTAAAAAAAGTTTTTTCATTTTTTGAAAATTTCGTTTAAGGTATTCATTAGTGTTTTTTAGTAAAGTTCACTACTGGGATGCAATGATCTCGATAATGTCTGACTTGGTTCTTCATGTCTATTAATCAGCACTTTACCACTTTTATAGACCCGAGATTACGGCTAAATAAACTAAAAAGGAGTGCTTTTTCTATAAATGGTCGATTTGACTTGCAATGGGATAGTGTATTCTTATGAATCCGCATTAATTTGAACAAATTTTTTCCTCAAAATGAAGGATATTAAACCTCTGTTTGGTCTGCCAGTAATCGTTGCTGCCCTTGGTTATTTTGTAGACATCTATGATCTTTTACTTTTTAGCATAGTTAGAATCCCCAGCCTTCAGTCAATGGGGGTAGCTCCTGAGGCTCTTCTTGATGAGGGTGAGTTTCTATTGCAGGTGCAAATGACTGGCTTGCTCGTAGGGGGGGTAATCTGGGGAATCATGGGTGATAAACGAGGCCGTTTGTCAGTTCTATTTGGTTCTATTCTAATGTACTCCCTGGCCAATATTGCTAATGGGTTTGCAACAAATGTAGATCAATATGCTATACTTCGATTTGTTGCTGGAATAGGATTAGCCGGTGAGTTAGGGGCTGGCATTACATTGGTTTCTGAGGTATTACCAACCCGACTAAGAGGTTATGGAACGGCTTTGGTGGCCACAGTTGGGTTGTTTGGAGC
>DDUM01000055.1:0-37693 GCA_002344795.1 Flammeovirgaceae bacterium UBA2338
GCATTCAATTCTCATCAACAGCTCAAATTCAACGTTTTAAAAGATGTTGAAAAGGATCGACAGGAATAATTTGGTAATCGAACCAAATAGAGTACATATTGTGAGTAACTGATGATAGGTGTGTAGCGAACATCGAATTATCATCGGGAATCAAAACCTGCTATTGGCAGGTGAAAAACCCTTTTTCGACAGGCTTATCATGTTTAGGGTGTAATCTTCTCAGACGGGGAAGATGAACATATGAGAACACTTTAAACTAAATATACTTTTTAAATTTTTAACTGGGATTTTCAAATATGGCTAAAGAAAAATTTGACCGTTCAAAACCTCACGTAAATATCGGAACCATCGGTCACGTTGACCATGGTAAAACTACGCTCACTGCAGCGATTACAAAGGTTTTGGCTAATAGAGGACTTGCATCAATGAGAGATTTCTCTTCAATTGATAATGCTCCTGAAGAAAAAGAAAGAGGTATTACTATCAATACCTCTCACGTTGAGTACGCAACTGACAACCGTCACTATGCACACGTTGACTGTCCAGGTCACGCTGACTATGTGAAGAACATGGTTACAGGAGCTGCTCAGATGGACGGTGCTATTCTGGTGGTTGCCGCTACTGATGGCCCAATGCCACAGACTCGCGAGCATATACTTTTAGCGCGTCAGGTAGGTGTGCCTGCTCTTGTTGTTTTTATGAACAAGGTAGACTTGGTTGATGATGCTGAATTGTTGGAATTGGTTGAGATGGAAATCAGAGAACTCCTTTCTTACTACAATTTCCCAGGTGATGATACACCAATTATTCAGGGATCAGCTTTGGGTGCACTGAATGATGAGCCTAAGTGGGTAGAGAAGGTAAACGAGTTGATGCAGGCTGTGGATGACTTTATTCCATTACCTGAGCGTTTGATTGACAAAGACTTTTTGATGCCTGTAGAGGATGTATTCTCTATTACAGGTCGTGGTACAGTTGCTACAGGTCGTATCGAGCGTGGTGTAATTAATACTGGTGATCCAGTTCAAATTCTTGGAATGGGCGCTGCCGATGGATTATCTTCTACCATCACTGGTGTGGAGATGTTCCGCAAAATTCTTGATAGAGGCGAGGCTGGTGATAACGTGGGCCTTTTGCTACGTGGTATTGAAAAGGACCAAATTTCTCGCGGTATGGTAATTTGCAAGCCCAATTCAGTAACTCCTCACGCTAAGTTCAAAGCAGAGGTTTATGTATTGAGCAAAGAAGAGGGTGGACGTCATACTCCCTTCTTTAACAAATACCGTCCTCAGTTCTACTTCCGCACTACGGATGTTACTGGTGAGATCATGCTTCCTTCAGGGGTAGAAATGGTAATGCCTGGTGATAACGTATCTATCGAAGTGACATTGATCAACAAGATTGCTATGGAGAAAGGACTTCGTTTTGCGATTCGCGAAGGAGGTCGTACTGTAGGGTCTGGTCAAGTAACTGAGATCTTAGACTAATATACTGACAATCAGCAAGAAGCGTTCCTGAGAATTTTCTCAGGAACGTTTTTGTTTTAGTTGGTTTTATTCTACATTTGCAGTCCTTTTGGGCTGAGTACACGGGTGCAGCTCAATAGGTTGAGTGGTTTCCGCTAAAGGATAAGGTCTAATAAGCCCAAATTGGTGTAAAAACGGGTGTAGCTCAATTGGTAGAGTAGTGGTCTCCAAAACCATTGGCTGGGAGTTCGAGTCTCTCCACCCGTGCTAGAAGTAAGATTAAAGTCCTTTTTTATTTAAGGAAAGGATAATTTAAAATAAGGTTTGGGTCTGAGTTATCAGAGAACAAACCGATCTAAAAGAAGTGATGGAAAAGGTAAAAAACTACATTCTTGATTCGATAGACGAGATTCGCAACAAGGTGTCGTGGCCAAAATTCGCTGAACTCCAAAGTAGTGCTATTCTTGTTTTGATAGCCTCTTTGATCTTCGCCTTAGTAATCGGTTTTATAGATTTAGGCTTCAAAAATGCCTTAGAATTTTTCTATAAAGAGTTTTAAGCGCTGAAGTGATGGGTGAACTAAAATGGTTTGTGCTTCGCGTTATCAGCGGAAAGGAAAAGAAAGTAAAAACTTATCTGGAGACAGAGGTGGAGCGTTCTAAATTAGCTGATTTTATCCCTCAAATTCTTATCCCCTCAGAGAAGGTGTATGAGATGAGAAATGGTAAAAAAAGAGTGAGAGAGCGTAATTTCTTTCCTGGATATGTCCTTGTTTCTGCTGATTTGACCAACGGAGAAGCGTACCATTTGGTAAACAGCATTCCTGGAGTTATAGGGTTTTTAGGAGCCAGCGGATCAGACGCCTCAAAAGAGCCGGTTGCACTTCGCCAAAGTGAGGTGAACAGGATACTGGGTAAGGTAGGAGAGATTGATGAGTTTGAGGAAAAACTGGAGACTCCATTTATAAAAGGAGAATCTGTGAAAGTAATGGATGGTCCGTTTAGCGGATTTACAGGTTCAGTGGAGGAGATATTTGAAGAGAAGAAGAAGTTAAATGTAATGGTTAAGATTTTTGGAAGAAATACTCCCGTTGAGCTTAACTATATGCAGGTTGAAAAATTGGATTAAGAAAGACATTGAGTATATCATAATATGGCAAAGGAAATTAGTGGTTATTTGAAATTGCAGGTAAAGGGAGGTCAGGCCAACCCGGCACCTCCAATCGGTCCGGCCCTTGGTAGTAAGGGTTTGAATATCATGGACTTCTGTAAACAGTTCAACGCAAGAACCCAGGACAAGCAAGGGCAAGTACTTCCCGTACTTATTACTATATATAATGATAAGTCGTTTGACTTTGTAATCAAAACTCCTCCTGCGGCAGTATTGATTCTCGAAGCAATGAAAAAGCAAAAAGGTTCTGCGGAGCCCAATCGTGCAAAGGTAGGGTCGATCAACTGGGACCAAGTGAAGAAAATAGCAGAAACTAAAATGCCTGACCTTAATGCATTCAAAGTGGAATCGGCCATGAGAATGGTGGCAGGAACTGCACGAAGCATGGGTGTAACGGTAAGTGGAAATCCTCCTTGGGAAAACAATTAAGAGATCATGGCAAGATTAACGAAAAACAGAAAAGCCATAGCGGCTAAATACAATCCAGACACAGTTTACTCTCTGGCTGACGCATCAAGCCTGATAAAGGATATCACTTTTACGAAATTCGATTCATCTGTGGATGTAGATGTTCGTTTGGGTGTGGATCCTAAAAAAGCAGATCAAATGGTAAGAGGTGTTGTTACCCTGCCACACGGCTTGGGTAAAGAGGTTCGTGTGCTCGTATTATGCACTCCTGATAAAGAGCAGGAAGCGAAGGATGCCGGAGCTGATCACGTGGGTCTGGATGAATACATAAAAAAAATTGAAGGAGGTTGGACTGACATAGATGTGATCATCACGATGCCTACCGTAATGGCGAAAGTGGGTAGACTGGGTAAGGTACTTGGCCCTCGCGGTTTAATGCCAAATCCAAAGTCTGGAACAGTGACATTGGATGTGGGTAAGGCCGTAACCGAAGTGAAGGCGGGTAAAGTAGATTTTAAAGTAGACAAGCAGGGAATCATCCATGCGAGCATCGGTAAAGTATCGTTTACACCAGAAAAGATTCAGGAAAATGCAAGGGAGTTGATTCAGACTATTTCTAAGCTGAAGCCCTCCTCTTCGAAAGGAACATATTTCCAGAGTATCACCTTATCATCTACGATGAGCCCTGGAATTAAAATTGACAAGACGACTATTGAAGGTCTATAATAGAATACGACAATGACCAGAGAAGAAAAATCAAACATCATAGAAGCGTTATCTGAAAAATTCAGTCAGAACGAACATTTCTATATTACAGATGCCTCAGGGCTTTCTGTTGCACAGATAAATGCTTTTCGCAGGCTATGTTTCCATGCGGGTATAGAGTACGGTGTTTATAAAAACACACTTATTCGCAAGGCCTTAGAGAAGCAGGGAGGTGCGAATGAAGAACTATTCAAAGTGTTACAAGGTTTTTCAGGCGTACTTTTTTCGAAGGAGATTGGCAATGCCCCGGCCAAGGTAATTCGTGATTACAGAAAGGGTAAAGAAGGTAAACCCCTTCTGAAAGCAGCTTCCATTGATTCTTCTTTATTTTTTGGAGAGGAGAGTTTAGGGATGCTGGCCGAGTTGAAGTCTAAAAATGAACTCATTGGCGAGATCATTTCCTTACTTCAGTCACCTGCTAAAAATGTGGTTTCTGCGCTACAAAGCGGAAAGAACACATTGGCCGGATTGGTGAAAACTTTGGAAAACAGGGCAAACTAGAATTATTGAATTGAACTTTTAAACACTTACAAAAATGGCTGACATAAAATCGTTAGGCGACCAATTAGTTGAACTTACAGTAAAAGAGGTAAACGAACTAGCTTCATACCTTAAAGAAACTCATGGCATTGAGCCTGCTGCTGCTGCAGTAGCTGTTGCTGCAGGACCTGCCGCTGGTGGTGGAGATGAAGCTGCTGAGAAAACCAATTTCGATGTAGTATTGAAAGCGCCTGGTGCTAACAAACTTCAGATAGTTAAATTAGTGAAGGAACTCACAGGACTTGGCTTGAAAGAAGCTAAGGAAGTAGTTGACTCTGCTCCAAAAACAATCAAAGAAGGTTTACCAAAAGACGAAGCTGAGAGCCTCAAGAAACAACTTATAGAGGCAGGAGCCGAAGTTGAGTTGAAATAATTTTCTTGAAGACGAAGGGTACCGTCTTATAATAAGGAATGAAGACCCCAAATCCTGAATAGGGACTTGGGGTCTACGCCTATTTGTACCCATTCACATATTTAAGAGTCCTGGAAATTTAAAACCAATAGTACCTTGGCAAAGAAAAACAGTAACGACAGGATTGACTTTTCATCTATTGATAAAGTATTAGAATATCCGGATTTTCTGGATGTTCAATTACAGTCATTCAGAGATTTCTTGCAAATAGAAACACCTGCCGAAAGACGTCAGAATGAAGGTCTTTTTAAGGTGTTTGCAGAAAACTTCCCCATCTCAGATTCACGTGAAAATTTCGTGCTTGAGTTTGTAGATTATACCATCGACCCACCGAAGTATTCCGTGGACGAAGGTATTGACCGAGGATTAACCTACTCTGTTCCATTAAAAGCAAAGCTTCGCCTCACTTGTAATGATGAGGACAATGAAGACTTTGAAACTATCGAACAGGAAGTGTTCCTTGGAAACATTCCATACATGACCGAAAAAGGCTCCTTTGTAATCAATGGAGCTGAACGTGTTATTGTATCACAGCTTCATCGTTCGCCAGGTGTATTTTTTGCCATGAGCAAACACACCAACGGCACTAAGCTATACTCTGCCCGTATCATTCCTTTTAAAGGATCGTGGATAGAGTTTGCTACTGACGTGAATGCTGTCATGTATGCGTACATCGATCGTAAGAAAAAATTCCCCGTAACGACATTGCTTCGCGCAATTGGTTATGGTACAGACAAAGATATACTCGATTTGTTCGGATTATCTGAAGAAGTGGAGGCTGCTAAAGCTCCTCTGAAGAAGGTAATCGGGCGCAAGTTGGCAGCAAGGGTTTTAAAAACCTGGACTGAGGATTTCGTAGACGAAGATACAGGTGAAGTGGTATCTATCGATAGAAACGAAGTGTTGCTGGAGCGCGATCACATTATCGAGGAAGAAGATGTAGATACGATTGTAGAGTCTGGTGCAAAGTCAATCATCCTTCACAGGGATGATGTGAATATCACAGACTACAACATCATCTTTAACACATTAGCAAAAGACAACTCTAACTCAGAGAAAGAAGCGGTAGAACAAATCTATCGTCAGCTGAGAAATACCGAAGCTCCTGATGAGCAGACAGCACGTGACATTATTCAGAGCTTGTTCTTTAGCGAAAAGCGTTATGATTTGGGTGAGGTTGGTCGCTATAGAATTAATAAAAAATTAGGACTGGATCTTAGCTTCGACCAGCGTGTATTAACAACTGAAGATATTATTCTTATTGTTAAATACCTGATTGGATTGATCAACTCAAAGGCAGTGGTTGATGATATTGATCACTTGAGCAACAGAAGAGTAAGAACAGTAGGTGAGCAGTTGTATTCTCAATTTGGTGTAGGTCTTGCCCGTATGGCGAGAACAATCAAAGAAAGAATGAACGTTCGCGACAACGAAGATTTTAAGCCGGTTGATTTGATCAACGCAAGAACGCTTTCATCTGTAATCAATTCCTTCTTTGGAACCAATCAGCTTTCTCAGTTCATGGATCAAACCAATCCATTGGCAGAGATTACACATAAGCGAAGAATGTCAGCACTCGGTCCCGGTGGTCTCTCTCGTGAGCGCGCTGGTTTCGAGGTACGTGACGTTCACTATACGCACTACGGACGCCTTTGTACCATTGAAACCCCCGAAGGACCAAACATTGGTTTGATTTCTTCACTTTGCGTTCACGCCAAAGTGAACAAGATGGGCTTCATCGAGACACCCTACCGTAAAGTTGAAAATGGTAAGGTGAAGTTGAAGGATGAAGTGATATTCCTTACTGCTGAAGAAGAAGACACTTACAACATTGCACAAGCCAATGTGAAGATGTCTGCCTCCGGAGAGATTCAGGATGAAAAGATTAAGGCACGCTTTGAAGGAGATTTCCCGGTAGTGGAGCCAAACGAGATTCGTTACATGGATGTAGCGCCCAATCAGATTGTATCTATTGCGGCATCAATGATTCCGTTTCTTGAGCATGATGATGCAAACCGTGCGTTGATGGGATCTAACATGCAGCGTCAGGCCGTGCCATTGGTACGCCCAGAGGCGCCTATCGTTGGAACTGGTTTGGAAGCAAGAATTGCGCTTGACTCCAGGGCATTGGTAATGGCGGAAGGATCGGGCGTGATCGACTATGTTGATTCAACGAAAATTGTAGTAAAGTACAATGTATCGGAGGAAGAAAGCCTGGTTCGTTTTGATGATGAATACAAAACGTATGAACTGATTAAGTTCAGAAGAACCAATCAGGATACTTGTATTAACCTGACACCTATTGTCCGCAAGGGGGATAAGGTAACTAAGGGACAACCTTTATGTCAGGGATATGCCACAGCAAATGGAGAACTTGCCTTGGGTAGAAACTTGTTGGTGGCCTATATGCCATGGCAAGGATACAACTTTGAGGATGCGATAGTTATTTCTGAGCGCGTGGTTCGCGATGACGTTTATACTTCTATTCACATCGAAGAATTTGAGTTGGAGGTAAGAGACACAAAGCGTGGCGAAGAAGAATTGACTTCTGAGATTCCGAACGTGAGTGAGGAGGCAGTAAAGCATTTGGATGAGCATGGTATCATTCGTATGGGTGCCGAGGTGAAAGAAGGTGATATTCTTATAGGAAAGATCACTCCAAAAGGAGAGTCTGATCCAACTCCTGAAGAAAAACTATTGAGAGCGATCTTTGGTGACAAGGCGGGTGATGTGAAAGATGCTTCGTTGAAGGCGCCTCCATCATTAAGAGGTGTGGTTATCGACACTAAACTTTTCTCCAGGCCTAAACGTGATAAAGATTTACGTACCAAGGCAAAGAAAGAACTGGATGCATTGAAGAGTCGCTACAGTAGGGAGCTTTCCGAGCTTCGTACTGACATGATTAAGAAATTGACTTCTATCCTAACTGGGAAGACAAGTCAGGGAGTGAAGCATAAGTTTGGTGATGAATTGATCACAAAAGGTGTGAAATTCAGTGCGAAAGTTATTGAGAGCAACTTGTTCCCGGATAAGAACATCTATCGCGATGAGAGTAACTATAATGTGCCGGAGGAGGTGAACCTGATTGCAGACGTTAGTCTGGAAAACTGGTCCACCGATGATCATACCAATGATCTGATTTCAACGGTGGTTAAAAATTACCTCAACAAGCGCAACGTTATCGCTGGTGAATTCAAGCGCGAGAGATTTACTTTAGAAGTGGGTGATGAACTTCCTGCAGGAATTGTACAATTGGCTAAAGTATACGTAGCCAAGAAGCGCAAATTGAAGGTAGGGGATAAGATGGCAGGTCGCCACGGAAACAAGGGTGTAGTGGCAAGGATCGTTCGTGAAGAAGATATGCCATTCCTTGAAGACGGAACACCTGTTGATATTTGTTTGAATCCGTTAGGTGTACCATCACGGATGAACCTGGGTCAGATTTATGAGACCGTATTAGCCTGGGCAGGTCAGAAATTAGGCAGAAAATATGCCACTCCAATATTTGACGGGGCTTCTTTGGAAGAGGTATCTGCTGAATTGAAAGAGGCAGGCCTTCCTGAGTTTGGGCGTACGTATTTGTATGACGGCCTTACTGGAGATATGTTCGATCAGCCTGTAACAGTAGGTATTGCCTACATGTTGAAGCTGGGTCACCTGGTAGACGATAAAATGCATGCTCGCTCCATTGGACCTTACTCACTCATTACGCAGCAGCCATTGGGTGGTAAAGCACAGTTTGGAGGTCAGCGTTTCGGTGAAATGGAGATGTGGGCATTGGAGGCATTCGGTGCGGCACACATACTTCAGGAGATCGACACCATTAAGTCAGATGATGTGATTGGTAGAGCGAAAGCCTACGAGGCCATCGTTAAAGGTGAAAACATGAGGAAACCAAACATCCCTGAGTCTTTCAATGTACTTGTACATGAGCTCAGAGGCTTGGCCCTTGAGATTACAATGGATAATTAAGTTTTTCGATACAGACTAAATAAAGACCATGTCGTTCAGAAAAAACAAAAAAATAAACACAGATTTTTCAACCATCACTATTAGTTTGGCGTCTCCAGAATCAATTCTGGAGAGCTCTAATGGAGAGGTGACACAACCCGAAACTATCAATTACAGAACCTACAAGCCTGAGATGGGCGGGTTGTTTTGTGAAAGAATATTTGGACCGGTTAAAGACTGGGAATGTCACTGTGGGAAGTATAAAAGGATTCGCTACAAGGGTATCATTTGCGACCGTTGTGGTGTAGAGGTTACGGAGAAGAAGGTAAGAAGAGAGCGCATGGGGCACATCGAATTGGTGGTACCTGTTGCTCATATCTGGTACTTCAGATCTTTGCCTAACAAGATTGGTTACTTGCTTGGCTTGCCAACCAAGAAACTGGATCAAATCATTTACTACGAGCGTTACGCAGTTATTCAACCGGGTATTAAGGAAGAAGACGATATTAACAAGCTTGATTTCTTAACGGAAGAAGAGTACTTGGATATCCTTGACAAACTTCCTCGTGAGAATCAAATGTTGGATGATAACGATCCTAAGAAGTTTATCGCCAAGATGGGTGCAGAAGCATTGGAGATGCTTTTGAGCCGTGTAAATCTTGATGAGCTCTCTTATCAATTGCGTCATCAGGCAGCTACGGATACCTCACAGCAACGCAAGGCAGAAGCCCTTAAGCGTTTGAAGGTGGTTGAAGCTTTCCGTGATGCCAATACGCGTATTGAAAATCGTCCTGAGTGGATGACTATTAAGATGGTTCCCGTTATCCCTCCGGAATTGCGCCCTTTGGTGCCTTTGGATGGTGGACGTTTTGCAACATCAGACTTGAACGATCTTTACAGACGTGTTATTATTCGTAATAATCGTTTGAAGAGATTGATTGATATTAAAGCACCGGAAGTAATTCTTCGTAACGAGAAGCGTATGCTTCAAGAGGCGGTGGATTCTCTTTTCGATAACTCAAGAAAAGTAAATGCGGTGCGTTCAGATGGAAACCGTGCGCTGAAGTCTTTGAGTGATATGCTTAAAGGCAAGCAAGGTCGTTTCCGTCAAAACTTGTTGGGTAAGCGTGTTGATTACTCCGGTCGTTCTGTGATCGTGGTAGGTCCTGCATTGAAATTGCACGAGTGCGGTCTTCCAAAAGACATGGCAGCCGAGCTTTTCAAACCATTCATTATCCGTAAGTTGATTGAAAGAGGAATTGTAAAGACGGTAAAGTCTGCAAAGAAAATAGTGGACAGAAAAGATCCTGTTGTTTGGGATATTTTGGAGAATGTGTTGAAAGGACATCCTGTTCTGCTCAACCGCGCTCCTACACTTCACCGATTGGGTATTCAGGCATTCCAACCTAAGTTGATTGAGGGAAAAGCAATTCAGTTGCATCCTTTGGTTTGTACTGCCTTCAACGCTGACTTTGATGGTGATCAAATGGCTGTTCACGTACCGTTAGGACAGGAAGCTATTTTGGAAGCATCTATGTTGATGTTGTCTTCTCACAATATCCTTAATCCTGCCAACGGTGCTCCTATTACCGTACCTTCTCAGGACATGGTGTTGGGATTATATTATCTGACCAAGGGAAGAAAAGGAGAGAAAGGTGAGGGCAAGATTTTCTATTCACCAGAAGAGGTAATTATTGCACACAATGAAGGTAAGCTTTCAAAGCATGCCAACATTAAAGTGAAGGTGGATATCATAGATCCTAAAACAGGTAAGATTTCAAACAAGACTATCGAAACGGTTACTGGAAGGGTAATATTCAATGAGGTTGTTCCAAAGGAGGCAGGGTATGTAAATGAATTGCTTACTAAGAAGAAACTTCAGGGAATTATCTCAGACGTGTTTAAGCATGCAGGTCAGGCAAAGACAGCTAAGTTTTTGGATGATATTAAGGACTTAGGATTCCAGATGGCCTACAAAGGGGGATTGTCCATGGGTCTTGGGGATGTGAAAGTTCCTGATGAGAAAAAGGTATTGGTTGAAAATGCCCAGGCTGAAGTTGATGCCGTTTGGAACAACTACATGATGGGTCTTATCACGGATAACGAACGTTATAACCAGGTAATTGATATTTGGACACGTACCAATACCATGCTGACCAGCACATTGATGCAACAGTTGGAAGAAGATCAGCAAGGATTTAACTCTATCTATATGATGATGCACTCAGGAGCCCGTGGTTCCAGAGAGCAGATCCGTCAGCTGGGTGGTATGCGTGGGTTGATGGCCAAGCCTCAAAAGAACCTTGCTGGTTCAGTAGGATCCATCATTGAGAACCCGATTCTATCCAACTTTAAAGAAGGTTTGGATGTATTGGAGTACTTTATCTCTACTCACGGTGCACGTAAAGGTTTGGCTGATACGGCATTGAAAACGGCAGATGCGGGTTACCTCACGCGTAGGTTAGTAGACGTAGCACAGGATTTGGTTATTACCGAAGAAGATTGCGGTACGTTACGTGGATTGAAAGTAACTGCATTAAAAGACAACGAAGATATTGTTGAGCCACTTTCTGAGCGTATTCTTGGTCGTGTGACTGTTCATGATATTTATGATCCCATTTCAGAAGAATTGATTTGTGGAGCCAATAAGGAAATCACACATGAAATTGCTCAGATAATAGAGGACTCTAACATAGAGGAAGTAGAAATACGCTCAGTACTCACTTGCGAAACCAAAGTAGGAGGGTGTGCTAAATGCTACGGAAGAAACCTTGCTACCGGTAAGATGGTACAAGCGGGTGAGGCCGTGGGTGTAATTGCCGCACAATCAATTGGTGAGCCCGGAACACAGCTTACACTGCGTACTTTCCACGTGGGTGGTACTGCTTCTAACATTGCAGTTGACGCCAACATCAAGGCAAAGTTTGCAGGAGTTGTTGAATTTGAAGGAGTGCGTACTGTGGACACCCTTGACAAGGAAGGGAATAAAGTAAAGGTGGTGATGGGAAGAACAGGTGAAGTGAAAATCACCGACAAGGAGAAAGGAAGAGTTTTGATTTCCAATCACGTGCCCTACGGTGCTTTCTTAACCGCTAAAGACGGTCAGAAAGTTGAAAAAGGGGAAAGACTTTGTTATTGGGATCCATACAATGCCGTTATTCTTTCAGAGTTTGATGGTGAGATCGAATTTGAATCTATCATTGAGGGAGTTACCTACAAGGAGGAGTCAGATGAGCAAACGGGTCACAGAGAGAAGGTAATTACTGATACCAGAGATAAAACTAAGAACCCTGCTATCATTGTAAATGGCAAGGATGAGACCAAGTCATATAACATCCCTGTAGGGGCTCACTTAGCGGTTGATCTGGGTCAAAAGACCAAGGCTGGTCAGGTACTGGCCAAGATTCCGCGTACCATGGGTAAATCTCGTGATATTACAGGAGGTCTTCCACGAGTTACAGAATTGTTCGAAGCAAGAAACCCTTCTAACCCGGCTGTAGTAAGTGAGATCGATGGTGTAGTTACTTATGGTGGAATTAAGCGTGGTAACAGAGAAATCTTTATCGAATCCAGAGATGGTATCCAGAAGCGCTACCTGGTGTCTCTTTCAAAGCATATCCTGGTTCAGGACAACGACTTTGTAAGGGCAGGGCAGCCATTGTCTGATGGTGCGATTACGCCTTCAGATATTCTTTCCATCAAAGGACCAACTGCGGTTCAGGAGTACTTAGTGAATGAGATTCAGGAAGTATATCGTTTACAGGGTGTGAAGATCAACGATAAGCACATTGAGGCCATTGTTAGCCAGATGATGCAGAAGGTGGAGATCATTGACTCAGGAGATACCAGCTTCCTTGTGGGAGAGTTCGTAGACAAATTCGAATTCAGGGAAGACAACGATGTGATTCTTGATAAGAAGTTTGTAGTTGATGCAGGAGATTCACAACGCTTCAAGCCAGGTCAGATTGTCACTTCAAGAGAAGTGCGTGATGAAAACTCAGCATTAAAACGCAAAGACCAGAAATTGGTGGAAGTACGTGATGCAATGCCTGCCGTTTCTAAGCCTACACTTCAAGGTATTACTCAGGCATCTCTTAAAACCGAAAGCTGGCTATCTGCAGCATCCTTCCAGGAAACTACGAAGGTGCTTAGTGAAGCGGCCATCAGAGGTAAAGTAGATAGGTTGATGGGATTGAAGGAGAACGTGATTGTTGGTCACTTGATCCCTGCGGGTACAGGTCAGCGCAGATTGAATGATGTAATTGTTACTTCTAAAGAAGAATACGACCGCATGATGCAACAGCGCACCTTATCGGAGCCTATTGAAAAGGAATTACAGGATTAGTCGATAGTCCATAGTCTTGAGTCCTTAGTATGATGTTGCAAAACATACTAAGGACTCTTTACTAAAGCTCAAGACTAACTTCACTAAAGACTAAATACTATGGCGGAAGAGAAGAAAAATCAGCAAAATCAAATCAACATTGAGTTATCTGAGGAAATAGCGGAAGGAATTTATTCCAATCTGGCTATGATTGCTCACTCCAACAGTGAATTTGTGGTTGACTTTATCCGTTTAATGCCTGGTGTGCCCAAAGCCAGGGTCAAATCAAGAATTATCATTACCCCGGAGCATGCCAAAAGATTGCTGGCTGCCCTTAAGGACAATATTGAGAAGTACGAAGCCACTTTTGGTCCTATCAAACGAACAGACGAAATGCCAAAATTTCCAATGAATTTTGGCGGAACCGTGGGAGAGGCCTAAAAACTACTTTTTAGCCTTAAATAGGCCAGAAAAATCTTTAAACAAGGGTTTGCATCCTGTCCTACTTTAGATACCTTTGCAGTCCGAATTTTTTGAAGGTTTTTAAAAACTAAATATAAATGCCTACCATTCAACAGCTTGTAAGGAAAGGACGGAAAAAATTGACTTTTAAGTCAAAATCCCCTGCCCTTGATTCATGTCCTCAACGCAGAGGTGTATGCACACGCGTGTATACCACCACACCTAAAAAGCCAAATTCAGCCCTTCGTAAAGTGGCGCGTGTTAGGCTTACCAATGGTAAAGAGGTAAACGCCTATATCCCAGGAGAAGGACACAATCTACAGGAACACTCTATCGTATTGATCAGAGGTGGTAGGGTGAAAGATCTTCCTGGTGTTCGTTACCACATTATCCGAGGAGCTTTAGACACTGCCGGAGTGAGTGGTAGAACACAGAGCAGATCAAAATACGGTGCGAAACGACCTAAAGCAGGTGCTGCTAAATAATTGAAATATGAGGAAATCGAAACCTAAAAAGAGATACTTACTTCCTGATCCTAAGTTTCAGGATCCTATGGTTACCAAGTTTGTAAACTATATGATGGAAGAAGGAAAGAAAAGCGTAGCCTACAGCATTTTCTATGATGCAATTGAGCAGGTAGAAAAGAAAAGTGGTGGTGAAAACGGCCTTGAAGTGTGGAAACGTGCGATGAGCAATGTTGCTCCTTCAGTGGAAGTAAAAAGCCGCAGGGTAGGTGGTGCAACTTTCCAGGTGCCTATAGAAGTGCGTCCTGAACGCAAGACAAATCTTACAATTAAGTGGATGATCGACTACGCACGTGCTCGTGGTGAAAAAACCATGACTGACAAACTTGCTGCGGAAATCCTTGCTGCTTCAAAAGGAGAAGGCGCTGCGATCAAGAAAAAAGACGATACGCATAGAATGGCCGATGCAAATAAGGCTTTCTCACACTTCCGATTCTAATAGACCCCGAAATGGCAAGAGATTTAAAATACACAAGAAATATAGGTATTGCTGCGCATATCGATGCGGGTAAAACCACTACTACAGAGCGTATTCTGTTTTATTCTGGGGTAAGTCACAAATTGGGCGAGGTTCATGATGGTGCAGCCACAATGGACTGGATGGCACAGGAGCAAGAAAGAGGTATTACCATTACTTCTGCTGCAACCACCGTATTTTGGAATTACAGGAACCAGAAATATCACGTTAATATCATTGATACACCTGGCCACGTAGACTTTACGGTAGAAGTAAACCGTTCCCTTCGTGTATTGGACGGCCTTGTGTTTTTGTTTTCAGCTGTTGATGGTGTTGAACCTCAATCTGAAACAAACTGGCGCCTTGCCGACAACTATAAAGTAGCCCGTATCGGTTTTGTTAACAAGATGGATCGTTCGGGAGCTGATTTTTTGAATGTATGTAAGCAGGTTAAGGAGCAATTGGGAAGTAACGCGGTTGCGTTGCAGTTGCCTATCGGTGCTGAAGATTCTTTTAAAGGGGTTGTTGACCTGATTAACAACCGTGCGATTATCTGGAACGAAGAGGATTTTGGAATGACTTATCAGGAGGTGCCTATTCCAGAAGATATGTTGGAGGAGACACATGAATACCGCGAGAAGTTACTGGAAGCTGTAGCGGACTATGATGAGTCTTTGATGGAGAAATTCTTTGACAATCCTGACTCCATTACAGAAGAAGAAATTTTGACAGCACTTCGCAAGGCTACCATCGATATGAAAATTGTGCCGATGGTGTGTGGGTCTTCCTTTAAGAATAAGGGCGTACAAACTATGCTTGACCTGGTGATGGAATTATTGCCCTCTCCTATGGACAAGGACAATATCCACGGGATCAATCCGGATACAGAAGCAGAAGTGATAATCAGACCTACAGAAGATGAGCCTTTTGCGGCACTGGCCTTTAAGATTGCCACTGATCCTTTTGTGGGCCGATTGTGTTTTATCAGAGCCTATTCAGGTGTTTTGGATTCTGGTTCTTATGTATACAATACACGCTCTGGAAATAAGGAGAGGATTTCTCGTATTTTTCAGATGCATGCCAATAAGCAAAACCAAATTGACAGATTGCCCGCGGGTGACATTGGTGCTGTAGTTGGTTTTAAGGATATTAAAACGGGTGATACCCTTTGTAACGAGAAACGCCTTGTCGTATTGGAGTCAATGGTATTCCCTGAGCCGGTAATCGGATATGCTATCGAGCCTAAAAAGCAGGTGGATGCGGATAAATTGGGAATGGCTATTTCTAAATTGGTGGAAGAGGATCCTACACTTCGCGTTCATACAGATCAGGAGACAGGACAAACCATCCTGAGAGGTATGGGTGAACTTCACCTGGAAATTATTATTGATCGCTTAAGAAGAGAGTTTAAGGTAGAGATCAATCAAGGTGCTCCTCAGGTTGCTTATAAAGAGGCATTGACCAAAGCTATTGAACACAAAGAGGTGTACAAGAAACAAACTGGTGGTCGTGGTAAATTTGCCGATATCGTATTTGAGATCGGTCCACGTGAAGATGGTAAAGAAGGCCTTGAATTTGCCAATGAAATTGTGGGTGGAGTTATTCCTAGAGAATTCATTCCAGCTATCCAGAAAGGATTTGAGCAGGCAATGGTAAATGGTCCTTTGGCCGGATACCCAATTGACTCAATGAAGGTAAGGTTGTACCATGGTTCATTCCATGATGTTGACTCCGACTCATTGTCATTTGAACTGGCTGCCAGAATTGGATTTAGAGAGTCTGCAAAGAAAGCTGACCCTCAGATTCTAGAGCCAATCATGGCTGTTGAAGTGCTGACACCGGAGGAATTTACAGGTTCTGTTACAGGAGACCTTAACAGAAGGAGAGGTGTGATGAAAGGAATGGATACGCGTGCTGGAGCTCAGGTGGTGAAGGCGGATGTGCCGTTGTCTGAATTGTTTGGTTATGTAACTGATTTGCGTACCATTACTTCAGGACGTGCTGCTGCATCATTAACCTTCTCTCACTATGCACCAGTACCGAAGAACCTTGCAGAAAAAGTAATTGAAGAAACTAAAGGGGCAGTTGCCGTTAAATAATCGGACTATGAACCAGAAAATAAGAATTAAATTAAAGTCCTACGACCACAACCTGGTCGACAAGTCTTCGGAGAAGATCGTTAGGGCGGTAAAGGCAACAGGAGCTGTAGTAAGTGGTCCCATTCCATTGCCCACGATCAAGGAGAAGTTTACCGTACTAAGATCACCACACGTGAATAAGAAATCACGTGAGCAGTTTCAATTGTGTACTTATAAGCGTTTGGTGGATATTTATTCCAACAGTGCTAAAACAGTAGATGCATTGATGAAACTGGAGCTACCGAGTGGTGTGGACGTGGAAATTAAAGTGTAGTTAAAAATATTTTTGAAGGAAAAGCCCCGCCTTTTTAAGGTGGGGCTTTTTGTTTTTGTGAGTTTTTAGGAACTAGTTCAGTTTCTTATGGAAGTAGAGCTCATAACCAGGTAATAGCTCCGGGTGGGCAATTTTAATAAGATCCTTCAGGATGATGTCTGGTCGTGAGTATCCCAGTTCGAGGTACTCGCTGCCACCCGTAACCCCAACCCGGGCATCATAGGTATAAATGGAAGATATTTGGAATGCCTGGAACAAGGAGTAACGTCCTTCCGAACTTTTCATTTCAGCCCTGGACTTGAAATTCCCAACACCAATCCAATAGTCTGCTTCTTTGCCCCTCGAAAGTACCGTTTCGAAGCTGAGCTTTAAAAAGCCGTTGCTGGTATCATCATCCCATAGATAATGATAACCCGCATCTTTAAAAATTTTGGCTCCATAATTTTGACCACCAGGAAGAAACCAGGTATCACCATATAGAATACCACTTATTACTGTTGGCTTGGTTTTTACGTTTTCAACAATTCGCTGATAGTTCAGGTATTCATTCTTTATTGCTGTAAAGATAGAATCCGCCTCACGTTCCTTTCCCAGAAATAGTGCCATGTACTTGATCCATTCTGCCCGGCCTAGTGGATGGTTTTCCAGGTATTCTGCATTAATGACCACAGGAATACCGAATGATTTTATTTTGTCGAGTTTACTCATGTCACCGGCTATGGAGTAACCCATCACTAAATCAGGCTGTAGTCCTACCAAACTTTCAATGTTCATGGTGTTGTCTATTCCCAGGTCTGTCACATATCCGGAGTCAATCCGTTGCCGTGCTTTTGAAGAACTGATTAGATCTGTTGAAGGAAACCCTACCAGTAGATCAAGTGCATTCAGATGATCCAGAAGTGCGATGTGTGAGGTGGAAGTACATACAATGCTTTCGATTGGCGTTCGAATCACCGTAACATCGGCAGCGTGAGTGGGGATTTTTTCAGTCTTTGGTACTAATAGGTATTTTATACTTTTTGTTGAATTTGGATAGGGTTCTAAAAGTGTGACTTCAGTGCTGACTCCTAATTTTTTAACAGTAAATCCTTTTGCGAATTCGGTTGATTGAACAACGGGCAAATCTTCTTTGCCTTCTTTCCTTTTCACGCAAGCAAAGGAGAGAAGTAATATAAGGATGATAACTGAGCTTCTAAACACAATTGCAAGTTTGATAAATTAATTACATTTGCAATGCACTTGGTTTTGATCGTGTAGACTACACCATCAAATTAAAAGGGAATCCGGTGATTTGTCAATGAGACAAAGATTCCGAAACTGTTCCCGCAACTGTAAGCCCAACTCCAGAACATCGGAGTGAGCTTTTGCTACTCATGTCATTGTGCTGTCCCGATAGCTATCGGGATCAGTATGAGAAGGCAGCAAAAGTTGGGTAAGTCAGGAGACCTGCCATTTGCAACCATAATTCAATGCTTCGGGTAAAAAGCAGAGAATGGCAAATGATCTCCATTTCCGTTCCCTTCCTTTTTACTCCTTTTTTCAACCATTTAAACTATTCATTATGAAAAAGGAGAAAAGAGTTTGGACAATCGTACTAATTGTCCTTGGGTCGCTGGCGCCCAATCTTACAAACGCACAGCAAGACTCTATACAAACATTTGACCTGGATGAAGTTGTCATTACGGCTACCAAATTTCCGAAAAGCAGAAGTGAAACCGGAAAGGTAATTACCGTAATTGATTCAGATGTATTACAACGAAGTGCTGGTATGGAATTGTCTCAGTTACTCAATGAGCAAGTAGGTTTGGTTATCAACGGATCTGGGTCAAACCCTGGAAAAGACAAGTCGGTGTATTTGCGTGGCGCCAAGAGCGAGTATACTCTATTTTTGATTGATGGTATTCCTGTAAGTGATCCGTCAGGAGCAGGAGGTGCATTTGATCCCAGAATGTTTTCATTGGATCAGCTGGAACGAATCGAAATTTTGAAGGGAAGTCAATCCACACTTTATGGGAGTGACGCAATTGCAGGAGTAATTAACCTTATTACTAAAAAGGGTGGTGACAAACCTTTTGGTGGAAGCGCCACAATGAGTTATGGTAGTTTTGATATGCTGAAGGCCAATGTGAGTGTTCAAGGCACAACATCTTTGGCGGATTACCATGTTGGGTTGGGTCATACGAGTACCACAGGAATAAGTGAAGCCAAAGACCTAAACAATACTGGAGATTTTGATAAAGATGGCTTCGATCAAAATACTTTGAATGTAAGTGCTGGCTTCAAATTAATCCCCTCCCTTACTGTAACTCCATTTTTCAGATATACAGATTTTGATAGTGAGTTTGATGGTGGGTCATTCACTGATGATAATTCTACTTACACTTCCACTTTGATTAACCCGGGTTTGAGCTCACAATTCAAGTTCAGCAAAGGTGCCATTAATCTTTTGTATGGGCATAATAGAACAGACAGGAAATTTGACGGACCGTTCGGGCCTACGGAATACAAGGGACGGTTTGACAATGCTGATTTATTTTTTAATTATGACTTAGGCGATAGAATACAATTGCTAACAGGCATCAATTATCAGAATCAAAAAATGATCGATGCTTCGTTGGCTATCGAAGAGCCGGAAGCACAATTGGTAAGCCCCTATGTTTCATTGTTTTTACACAATGTTGGTGGCCTTGCAGTGGAATTAGGAGGAAGGTATAATCATCATAGTAAATATGGAAGTAATAGCACTTTCAGCTTCAATCCTTCTTATAAGATTAATCATAGCACCAAGTTGTTTTTTAATTATTCCTCTGGCTTTAAGGCGCCAACACTTCAACAGCTGTATGGTGCATTTGGAGCCAATGAAGATTTAAAGCCGGAAAAAAGTCTAAGTCTGGAGGCAGGTCTGGATGTTATTACAAGTAATAGGCTGGAAACCAGGTTGACATTTTTCAGCCGCAACGTTGATGATGTAATTGTATATACGTTTACCAACGGAAATATTAATATGAATCAGCAGAATGATTTTGGGTTTGAATTGGAGCCAACCTTTAAAGTAAATGATAGGGTGATCGTTAAAGCCTACTACTCGCTTGTAGATGGAGAAGTAACCACACAAGAGAATGGTAAAGACTCAACGTATTTTAATTTGCTGCGGAGGCCTAAGCATACCATTGGATTAAATGTTGGAGTGCAGGCAACCTCGCGGCTTTACTTAAGCCTTAAGGGTAAAACATTCAGCGGAAGAAAAGATTTGTTTTTTAATCCTGATAATTTTTTTATCGCAGAGCAAGTCACACTTGACTCCTATATCTTAGTGGACGTCTATGCAGAATACAAAATGTTAACGGATCGGCTTAAGGTTTTTGTTGATTTAAGAAATATCCTTAATCAGGACTATTCCGAAGTGTATGGATATAATACAATGGGTATTAATTTAAATGCGGGCATGAATTTTAGATTTTAATTCTCGGCCATGCCGAATATGACCCACACAAAAACTTGTAGCGAATGTAATGCTCAGTTTTCGTGTGGGTCTTTTGTTGAAGGAAGCAGTTGTTGGTGTTTGTCACTTCCAAATATCATTAAGGTGGGATTAAAGAATTGTTTGTGCAAGCCTTGTTTGATTAGCCGAATTAATAAACAGATTGATCAATTCCTGGAGGATGTAGAGATAGGGAAGGTAAGCAATCCCGATTTTACAAAGTATCAAACTTCAGAACTTGTGGAGGGCATTGATTTTTACATTGAATCGGGAATGTACGTGTTCACAAAATGGTATCACCTGAAACGCGGCCATTGTTGCAACAGTGGCTGTAGACACTGTCCTTATCGCAGTGAGGACTAATAACTACTGTTTGCCCAGGAGTTGAATGAAATTTTCTACAATCTCCCGAGAGGCAGCTCCAGGGCTTATGACGCCCTGGGCAATTTGAATTTCTGCTTTCTTTATTTTTTCAGCTAGCGCTTTATGCTTTGTGATCTCCTCTTTAATCCTCTCCTCAATAGAGGAGTGGAACCAGTTCTTATTTTGATTTGCGCGTTGCAACTCAAAGAATCCGCTAGTTGTGGTAAATGCTTTGTAAGCCTCAATCATTTCCCAGGTTTCTTTCAAGCCTATTTTCTCTACAGCGGATGAAACCAGTACTTTTGGAGTCCACCTGGATTCAGTGACTGGAAAAAGATGAAGAGCATGCTGATAGTCGGCTTTGGCTTGATTTGCTTGTTTTTTATGATCTCCATCGGCTTTGGTGATCACTACACCATCAGCCATTTCCATTATTCCTTTTTTTATTCCTTGCAACTCGTCTCCCGCTCCACCTATTAATAATAATAAAAAGAAATCGACCATACTTCTGACAGCAATTTCCGATTGACCGACACCAACCGTTTCTACAATAATGACATCAAACCCCGCTGCCTCACACAAAAGAATAGCCTCCCTGGTTTTATGCGCGACTCCTCCCAGGGTATTAGCGGCAGAAGTAGGTCTAATAAAGGCATTGTCATCACGAGACAACTCATCCATTCTTGTTTTATCACCCAGTATGCTTCCTTTGGTTCGTTGGCTGCTTGGGTCAATGGCCAGTACTGCTAATTTCTTTCCGATGGAGGTAAGGTGTTTCCCAAATGCTTCAATGAAAGTACTTTTACCCACACCAGGTATTCCCGTTATTCCTATTCGAATGGATTTTCCGCTGTGGGGTAATATTTTCTGAATTAATTCTTCTGACAATAATTGGTCTGACGGAAGTCTGCTTTCAACCAATGTAATGGCTCTGCTTAAAAGCACTCTATCATGATCTAGAATGCCTTTAGCATAAGCATCAGCCGTGAGTCTGGAGGTGAATTGAATAGGCTTACGTGTAGGACTTCCCATTGTTAATCTTTAGCCATTGACGAATGAAAATCGACAAAATATTTCAATTCCAGCGAGCTTATTGTGATTTCATTACCAAAGTTTACCCCATACCAATTGGTAAATCAGCATATGTTAGTAAAGCATTGATTATTTGGGACTAATCAATAATCTGGGTTAAATTTACTGATTGTTGCTATCAAGCCTTACTACTTTTCATGAAAAGATTCTGGATTGATTGTACCCTTGCTACCGCATTTGTGTTTGTGACACTCGGAGGCATAGTGGAAATCACGGACTTAAAAATATTCAGTGCATTTGATCCATTGGGAGAAGCTTTGGGTGATGTGGAAATGACTGATATCGCCTTCTCTCAACTTCGGGAAGATCCTGAACTTGATTTAAATGTAGTTATGGTGAATGTATCAAAACTATCAAGACGTGAGATTGCTCAGCAGATCAACATTATCAGTCAATACAATCCTAAAATTATTGGGGTCGATGTTTTTTTCAATTGCCCAAATAATCTTCGGGATACAATTAACTGCCCGGCTTTAAAGGATGTAATGGGAAATTATATGCTGGCCAAGGCCATTGAGGACGCGGGAAACGTAGTACTCGTAACAAAAGTACTCCAAAGTGATTCATTATTCAGTGAGGGGATAGTGGACGAGTATGATTCGCTTAGACGCAGTGATATTGAGATACGTGGAAATGCGTTAGAAGGATTTGCCAACTTAGAAACGGATGCTGAAACCCAGGAAGCTTTCAAGACCTGTCGGAGTTTTGTTCCTCGGATATCAGTCCAAAACGATACAGTACTTGCTTTCTCTGTTAAGATAGCTATGCTCTATGACTCTGTAAAGACAAAGAGATTTCTTGCGCGGAATAATTACTCGGAAACAATAAATTATCGGGGAAATATCCTTGACCTTCACAATGCCTCCTCCTTTTCAGGGAGGTATTTTGCGCTTGACTGGTATCAGGCGTTGGATCCTGAGTATGTTTTGCCAGAATTAATAAAAGATAAGATCGTGATAATGGGATATATGGGGGATGATTTTGAGGATACCTCCTGGGATGATAAGTTCTTTACCCCTCTAAATAAGCAGTATGCAGGTAAAACTAATCCTGATATGTATGGTCCGGTAGTGCATGCTAATATTGTATCAATGATCCTGAATGAGGATTATATTGATGAATTGCCTGATTGGCTGGAATGGGTGATCGCCATTATTTTATGCTTTATAAATGTGGCATTATTTTGGATTATCTACGAGAGATCACCTGATTGGTTTGATGGGGTCAGCGTGCTCCTACAGTTGGTGCAAATAATTTTACTATCATTCTTAATGATTTACTTCTTTAACTGGTATAGCTTTAAACTGGATTTAACCATTACGCTGGGAGCTTTAGCGGTGGTGGGAACGTGTTTTGAGCTCTATCAGAGTGCTATTTTGAAGATATTTGAATGGGCGAGAAACAGACTTACCAAACGTAGACAGCGGGTATTAACGTCCAAATAGAACAATTTTTTAGTAACTTAGTGAACCAAACACTTTATAACACCATGAAAAACAGCAAGTTAATTCTAGCCTTTAGCTTTATTTTTGCAATTACTGCGGCATCTGGACAGGATTATGCCTTTAAGGTACTTGCTAATAAAGGGACTAATGAGGTAAAAAGTGGTAACTCCTGGGAGGCCATAAAGACGGGCGCAAGCCTTAATACCAGTGATGAAGTAAGACTTTCTGAAAACGCCTATTTGGGTCTTATTCACAAGACTGGAAAACCGCTTGAAGTAAAAAAAGCAGGACCCCATAAGGTGGCTGATTTGGCTGCTCAGATTCAGGGGGAAGGCACCAGTGTATTAAATAAATACACGGATTTTATACTAAGTAGCAATTCGGCCGAAGCCAAGAAGAACAGGTTAAGTGCTACAGGAGCTGTGACTCGCAGTTTTGGAGATATTAAGGTTTACCTACCCGAAAATCAATTTTCTGGAGTATTCAACAAAAAGGTAATTGTTAACTGGAGTCTTGAAAAAGGAGGAGCTCCTTTTGTAGTAACATTTAAGAATATGTTTGACGATGAGCTGATGAAGATAGAAACTCCTGAAAACTCAGTGGAAGTAAATCTTGCAGATCCAAAATTGGCTAATGAATCGGCAATTTTAATTGAAGTAAAATCAAAGGAAGATTCTAACCTTAAGTCAGTACAACATCTTATTAAGAAGTTATCACCCGCAGAGCAAGAACGAGTAACAAAAGCACTTGCTGAAATAAAAAGTGTTGTGGATGAGGAGACCGCCCTAAATAAATTTATAATGGCTGGTTTCTATGAAGAAAACAGACTCTACATAGATGCTATTACCGCCTATGAAGAAGCCATAAAGATGGCTCCTGATGTAGCTACCTATAAAGAAGCATACGAAGGATTCCTAATAAGGAACAGGCTAGACAAATAGACTACTACAAAAGATTAAAAGAGGCTACCTCAAAGGTCAGCCTCTTTTTGTTTTAGGGCATGCAATTATTTGGCTTGTATGGCGCCATTATTATCCTAATTTTGTGACCCTAACCTAAGTACTATCATGAGCGTATTGGTAAACAAAGACTCCAGAATAATTGTCCAGGGATTTACAGGTACGGAAGGGTCATTCCATGCCGGACAAATGATTGAATACGGAACGAATGTTGTAGGTGGGGTAACACCCGGCAAAGGCGGACAAGAGCATTTAGGTCGTCCTGTTTTCAATACCGTACAGGAGGCGGTTCAAAAAACAGGTGCTGATGTTTCCATCATTTTTGTGCCTCCTGCGTTTGCAGCAGATTCCATATTGGAGGCAGCTGAGGGAGGGATTAAGGTAATCGTGGCCATTACAGAGGGTATCCCTGTGAAGGACATGATGGTAGTGAAGAAATATGTAAAGGAGCAGGGAGTAACATTAATAGGGCCCAATTGCCCAGGGGTAATTACTCCAGGTGAAGCCAAAGTAGGTATCATGCCTGGTTTCGTATTTAAGAAGGGAAGAATTGGTGTTGTTTCTAAATCAGGAACCCTCACCTACGAGGCAGCAGACCAGATAGTAAAAGCAGGGCTGGGAATATCAACAGCGATAGGTATTGGTGGAGATCCAATCATAGGTACGGCTACCAAAGATGCAGTAGAAATGTTGATGAATGATCCTGAGACGGATGCAGTGGTAATGATCGGAGAAATAGGAGGAAACTATGAAGCTGAAGCTGCACGCTGGGTCAAAGAAAGTGGAATCAAAAAACCGGTTGTCGGGTTTATTGCAGGTCAAACGGCACCTCCAGGACGGAGAATGGGGCATGCCGGAGCTATAATTGGCGGAGCGGAAGATACCGCAGAAGCCAAGATGAAAATTATGCGTGAATGTGGTATTCACGTAGTGGAGTCGCCAGCTTTGATTGGTGAAACCATGCTGAAGGCGCTTGGTAAATAATTCATCACTTATAGGAGTTCATTGGCCAGGTTGGCCAGCTCAGAGCGCTCTCCTTTTTCAAGGGTAATGTGTGCATATAATTCATGGTCTTTTAAACGATCGATCAGATTAGACAACCCGTTACTTTGTGAATCCAGATAAGGGGTATCGATTTGATAGATATCACCAGTGAAAATTATTTTTGTGTTTTCCCCTGCACGGGTGATAATGGTCTTCACTTCATGAGGTGTTAAGTTCTGTGCCTCATCTACGATAAAGCAAATATTGGAAAGGCTCCTGCCGCGGATATACGCCAAAGGGGTGATAACCAATTTTTCAAAATTGATCATCTCAGAGATTTTGCTGTACTCCTTGTCTCCTTCGCCATATTGGCTTTGGATAAACTTTAAATTATCCCACAACGGCTCCATGTAGGGGTTGATCTTGGATTTGATGTCACCGGGAAGAAACCCAATGTCCTTATTGCTTAAAGGTACAATTGGTCTTGCCAGGTAAATTTGCCTGTATTCTTTTTTCTGTTCCAGGGCAGCAGCAAGTGCAATCAGCGTTTTGCCGGTGCCTGCAACACCCTGAATGGAAACCAATTTGACCTCTGGCTTAAGTACTGCATGAATGGCAAATGCTTGTTCCGCATTCCTGGGTTTTATTCCGTATGCATTTCTTTTTTCTACCTGCTCTACCATGCCATTAGCAGAATTGTAAAATGCGAGCACAGACTTCTTACCACTTTTGAAAATGTAATAATGATTTTTCATAGGGGTTTGTTTTCCCAGAATATCTTCTGGTGGGCAATACCCTTTATCATAAAGCAGATTGATCACGTTGGGATCAATATCCTCAACAATAGTTTTTCCCGTGTATAGAGAACTTATGTTTTGAATTTTTCCTGTGGTATAATCTTCTGCCTGAAGGCCTAATGCTTTAGCCTTTAGCCTCAGGTTTATATCTTTAGAAACCAGGATTACTTTTTTTTCTTTTTCTTCTTTTTGAAGGTGTATTGCAGAATTCAGAATTCTATGGTCTGCTTTATCTTCATTAAAAATCTTGTTAGCATCCAGTGTGCCATTACTTCCTGTGTCCATCAACACCTTGAACCGACCTTTTCCCTTGCCATTGAGAGAATTCCAGTTGTGCAACATCTGGTCTTTGGCCAGCTTATCAATCAGCCTAATAAATTCCCGGGCTTCAAAATTTTTGGTATCATTTCCTTTTTTGAAATTATCCAGCTCCTCCAGTACAGTGATGGGAATACCAATGTCGTGTTCGTCAAAATTTAAGATGCTGTTGTGTTCATAAATGATAACTGAAGTGTCGAGGACGAAAATTTTATTCTCTTTCTTGCTTTTGGCCATATTCAAAAAAAAGTTAAAGGTCAGTTAAAAAAAATGCGAAGACACGTCTCTTACAATGGTTTTAAAAACTGCCCTGTAAGTGTGAAACGTGTCTTCGCAAAATCTCTTTCGTTAAATAAAGCTAACAAAAGGTGTGGAATTATTGCAATATGGTAGATTAATCTTTTTGCACTAATTCATCATTCCGCCTAAAGTACCATCATCTTCACCTTCCTCGTTTTCTTCTTGCTGGGTGGGTAGATTAAACATCCCACTTAGCAAATCCTTAAATTGTAAACCTTTAACAAGATTATTTTTGCTGATTTGGCTGTATTCTGCAAGGCCGTGGAGTGCAAACTCCATTAACAACAGCTTTGTTGTTTTGCCCTCCCCATTGTGATGTTTGTCTACGAGTTCTTTTAGGCCTGGAATACTGCCCAGTAATTTCTCATACTCAGTTTCAGGCATGTCATGCAACAAGTCTACGGTGTTGCCTTCGCCAAACCATTCCGAAATTTTTTTGTACGGACTTTTTTCTTTTTGTTTTCTGAACTTGTCTGGATCAGGAAAGTAATTTGTGAATTGAGACCGAATGGCTTTACCAATAAGATTTTGGGCAACGATACCCGGCCCTTCCTGTTCGCCCTCATAGACCAATTCTACTTTTCCGGTAATGGATGGAATTACTCCGATGAAGTCAGTAAGTCTAATGTTAGTAGAACTTTCTCCGTTAATGATGCTTCTGCGTTCAGCTGCTGCAACCAGACTTTCGAAAGCGGAAATGGTGAGTCGTGCAGAAACACCACTTTTGGCATCTACAAATTCACTCTTACGCGCTTCTATCGCAATTTGTTCCACCAAATCTTTTACAATCTCCGTTGATGAAACGATTTTTCGTTGTGCTTCTTTAATCTGCGCTTCTTGTTGTGTGATCTTTTTACCGATCTCAATCGACTTTGGATAATGGGTGATAATCTGACTGTCTATTCTATCCTTCAAGGGCGTTACAATACTACCACGGTTAGTGTAATCTTCGGGATTGGCAGTAAAAACAAATTGAATTTCTAAAGGCAGTCTCAACTTAAACCCTCTGATTTGAATGTCACCCTCCTGAAGAATATTAAAAAGGGCAACCTGTATTCTTGCTTGCAAGTCAGGCAACTCATTGATAACAAAGATGCCTCTGTGAGATCGCGGTATTAATCCAAAATGAATAACACGCTCATCGGAGTAGGGAAGTTTTAAGGAAGCTGCCTTAATCGGATCCACGTCACCTATAAGGTCAGCAATGGATACGTCAGGAGTTGCGAGCTTTTCTGTATACCTTTCATCGCGATGAATCCACGTAATGGGCATTTGGTCACCCAATTCATTCAGCTTGTCTTTACCATATCTTGATATAGGATGGAAAGGATCATCATTTAACTCTGATCCTTCAATAGCGGGAATGTATTCGTCAAGAAGCTGAATCATCAGCCTGGCTATTTTTGTTTTAGCTTGTCCTCTTAGTCCGAGTAAGTTGATGTCATGACCAGCGAGCAGGGCGCGTTCTATATCTGGAATTACCGTTTCCTCATAACCCCATATCCCTTCAAAAACATTTTCTTTTTGGCGCAGCTTGGTAATCAGATTATCTCTAAGTTCTACCTTGATGTCCTTAGGTTGATAACCTTCTTTTTTAAGTTGACCCAGTGTTTTTACTTTGTTCGTATCGATCATATCTTCTATCCTCTCTTATAAATTTTTTCTTCTGTTTTTTCTAAAATCTTCAAACACCAGGTTGCCCAACCCCTGAAGGTTGCTATAATAAGCGTTGCCATTGTTGGCTTTGGTAAACTCTCGTACAAATGCCTTCAGGTATGGATCTGTGGCGATCATAAACGTAGTTACCGGTATTTTTAGTTTGCGCAGCTGGCCCGCCAGATTAAGTGTTTGCTTTAATATTTTGGGATCCAGACCAAAGCTATTTTTATAATATTTGATTCCCTGTTTGATACAGGTAGGCTTGCCATCAGTAATCATAAAAATCTGCTTATTGGTATTTTTTCTTCTCCGAAGAATATCCATGGCCAATTCCAATCCAGCTACTGTATTGGTATGGTATGGGCCTACATTCAAATAGGGAAGGTCTTTGATTTCAATTTGCCAGGCATCATTCCCAAAAACTAAAATATCCAAGGTGTCTTTCGGATATTTTTTGGTGATCAACTCCGCCAAGGCCATGGCCACTTTTTTGGCAGGCGTAATGCGATCCTCACCATAAAGTATCATGGAATGTGAAATATCAATCATCAACACAGTAGAAGTCTGGGTCTTAAATTCACTTTCCATCACCTCCAAATCGTTCTCCGTCATTTGGAAATTGTCCAAACCATGGTTGATCTGAGCATTTCTTAATGAGTCGGTGATCGAGATTTGCTCCAATGTATCGCCAAACTCATAATCCCGCCTGTCGGTTGTGGCCTCATCTCCCTGCCCACTGTGGTGGGTCTTGTGTTCCCCACCTTTGGACTTTTTCAGTTTTCCAAAAATCTCCTCGAGCGCTGATTTCCTTAAGGCTTGTTCCCCTTTTGGGTTGAGTTTGAATTCACCACTAGATTCATCCTCACTGATGATTCCTTTTTTCTTCAGGTCTTCAATAAAATCGCCTATCCCATATTGGTCGTTGGTCAGTTTGTATTGACGATCTACTTCTGTAAGCCACTGGAGTGCTTCTCCTACGTTGCCAGAGGTAATAAGAACCAATTGCATAAAAATCTTATGTAGCCTGTCGAAGTCACTTTTTTCGCTGTCCGGGGGTGGTGTATACTTTGAAAACCTATATCCTAGCATGATGGGATGCTTCGTAGCAATTTAACTTTATTTAAACCAATAAATGAGACTTTCTGTTCGTAGCTGTGCTTCATTTATTGCAAGTATTATCATTATAAAATATGTTGATTACAGAACCTATGTAAGAAATGTAACTTGTGGCTAAAATTTATTTAGCCCAACAACATTAATTTTGCAGATGTCTAATTTAATCTACGTCTAAAAATGAGAATTTTTGTCTCTCTTCTAATTGGAGTTGGTATGCTCCTGGTATCCTCATGTTCCAGCTATACTTGTCCTACCTACGCTAAAACCACCCCCAAGCACCCTACTGAGAACAAGATGTAATTTGTTTAAAAGCTGACAGGAGTTTGGTCTTTTGCTTTATGGCTAATGGGTGTTCTGGTTCCATATATATAATCCCACAACGGAGAAGACACGCCATAGGCACCATCACCATCTTTGTAGTGGTGAATGCTGTGGTTTATCCATAAAAATTTGAAAATATTTTTTGGTGGTTGATAGGCGTGGACCATATAATGAATTGCTAAGTACAGGGCATACCCCACTAGAAACCCGGGTAAAAAGGAAAACACCAGATCGCCTAAGATCAACTTAAAAAGAAATAACAGTAATGTTGAAATAGCTATGCTAAGTAATGGAGGCATAGCCAGTCGGTCTTTATCCCTGGGAAACTCATGATGCACTCCATGCATGATGTACTGTAATTTGGCTCTGAACTGGGTATACGTTTCCATATGGAATAGATAACGATGAACCAAATATTCCACCCAGGTGAATGCGAGTAGTCCAACAATAAACATGAGCAATGAAAGGCTAAGCGATAGTGAAGTGTGCGTTACATTCCAATAGAGCAGCCCGGAAGCATAGGTAAAAAAAATAATTAATGGCACTGCTATGTGAGTGCGGGAAAGCCTTTCTAAAATTGGATTTTTGAAAAGCTGCTTGCTTCCCTTGTTTTGGGGTCTTGTTTTATTTTTCATAGTATCACGTTTCAACTTCCAACTATCTCGACTACTATAAACCTCAGCCTGAGAGGCCAATCAGATGGCTACCTTCTCAGCTGATTTTTCAATCACTTTTCTATAATAATTTTCATAGAGAGGAAGAATATTTGAGATGTCAAATTCTTTCGCTCTTTTTAATGCGTTCTCCTTAAAAGTGTGAAGATTTTCCTTATTTAGAATATGAAGTGCATTCTTAGACATTTCTTCAACATCACCTACTTCACTTAAAAATCCGGTGACTCCATCAATATTAAGCTCAGGTATACCTCCGGCATTGGAAGAGATGACGGGTACTTCGCAGGCCATGGCTTCCAGTGCAGCAAGGCCGAAGCTTTCTTTCTCAGAAGGCATTAAGAACAAGTCTGCTACGGAAAGTACCTCTTCGATGGCTTCTAGTTTTCCCAGAAAACGAACATCATCCTCAATCCCTAGTTTTTTTGACAATTCTTCAGCTCCTGAACGTTCAGGGCCATCACCAATCATTAATAGTTTGGCGGGGATCTCCCTTCTGATGTTGTTGAATATCTTTACTACATCTCCTATCCGTTTCACTTTTCTAAAATTGGAAATGTGAACAATTAAGACTTCATCATTGGGACAGATGGCCTTTTTGAAATGGTCTTTTTTCTGTTTTTTGAATTTATCCAGATCAATAAAATTGGGAATTACCTCTATATCATTGGTAATGTCAAAGAACTCGAAAGTCTGATACCGGAGATCTTTGGATACTGCGGTTACTCCATCCGATTCATTGATACTAAAGGTTACCACAGGTTCGTAGGAAGCATCTTTTCCTACCAACGTAATATCTGTACCATGAAGTGTTGTGACAAAAGGAATAAATATGCCCTGGGTTTTTAATATTTGTTTTGCCATGTAGGCCGCAGAAGCATGGGGTATGGCATAGTGAACATGAAGCAGATCAAGCTTTTCGTTTTTAACCACGCTCACCATTTTGCTGGCCAAGGCCAATTCATAAGGCGGATATTCAAATAAGGGATAGGTGCGAATATCTACTTCGTGGTAGAATAAATTCTCATTCAGGAAATCGAGGCGACTGGGCTGAGAATAGGTGATAAAGTGGATTTCATGCCCTCCTTTGGCCAGGGCCTTTCCCAATTCTGTGGCCACAACACCGCTTCCTCCAAAGGTGGGGTAACATACGATTCCTATTTTCATTTTTCCTGCCTTCATATTACTTGACATAAACCCTCTTTTTGGTTATTTAGTTTCGTTCTATAGTTATTTTTGATGTTTACAATATTCAAAAATGGATTGATAGATGACATCCTGTATCCTAGGACGAATATTCCCTGTTAATAGCTTAGGATTAAGCATATCTGGGTACACCCTATTTGATAAAAAGACGAAAACCAGATCAAATTCCGGATCTACCCACACGGCCGTACCAGTAAATCCGGTGTGACCAAATGTTTTTGGAGAGGCATATAGTGAAGTGGGACCGTTCCACTCACTTACAGTTGGCTTGTCCCAGCCTAATCCTCGCCTGTTGCTATCATATTGCTTTTGTGTGAACAACTCAATGGTTTCCGGCTTAAAGAATTGCTGGCCACCGTAGCTTCCCTTTTGAAGCCACATTTGACCTAACTTGGCCAGGTCATTGGCGTTGCTAAATAGACCGGCATGGCCGGCAACACCTCCGTGCATCGCAGCTCCCTGATCGTGAACATACCCCACTAACATACTCCCTCTGAATTGCTTATCAATTTCAGTGGGTGCAATTTGGCTTTCAGGAAACCTTTCCAATGGTAAAAAACCCGTGGTAGTTGCCCCAAGTGGTTCATAAATATTCTGAGAAAGGAAATCTTGCATGGGTTGATTTAACATTCTTTCTGCCAGCCGCTGCATCATATAAAAACCCATATCGCTATAGGTATAATCGTAGGGTGTTTTGGGTTTCTTTTCTCGGATTTTAGCGTTGATAATCCAGTGCCATAAACTATCCTTCATTATCCTGGTTGCATATAAATCTTTCGCCACAGGAAAGGGATACTCCTCATTTTTATTGTGACTGTAGTAGTTGGGCAACAGGGTTGAATCTTCCATCGTTTGAAGCCAGTAGGGAAGGTATGGCCAAAGCCCAGCCTGATGGGTAAGAATGTCTTTGATGATAAAATCCTTTTTACTCGTGTTTTTTAATTCAGGAAGATAAACGGATAGTTTTTTGTTGACATCAATGATCTTTTTTTCATGCATAAACATTACTGTTTGTAGTGTGGCCGCCACTTTGGTAATGGAGGCAAGGTCATAAATGGTCTGAGGCGTTACCGGATTGAGGCTATCATAAGTTCTCCAGCCGTATGCCTTATTGAAAACTACTTTTCCATTTCTTGCAACAATAACATTACACCCCGGGGTAGCTGCAGAGTCGATCGCTTGCTCTACGATCTTGTCAATCTTTTGTAGTGTGTGGCTATCCATCCCCACCTGTTCCGGAATTCCATAAGCGAGTCTGTCGAGTTTTCTGTTAGGTGTTCCTTCACTTCTACTGAATAAACCTTCAATGGCCAAGGGAGTAATTCCTTTGGCTTGTTGAGTACCAAAGATTGCCTGAGCAGTTAACATGGGTGCCGGTGCCATATCAGAATAGGAGAGTAGCAAGGCTTCGGGTTTTTCAAGTCCCTCCAGGTCATAAGGATTTCCGAATGAAGCCACAATTGTCGTCTGTTTTCCAATAATTTGATTTAGCCACTGAACAAAGCCATTTTTTTCTGCGGGCTTAATGGAAAAAACACTAACGACCAAAACATCATAATTTTTAAGTTGTTCAGTTAGTGGAGATGTCTCACTGAGATTGTTGGCGTCATACAAATCAAAATGAGCATATCTATTGAGGTATTCATGGAAGACGTTTTTATTGCCTCGTCCTAAACTGAGAGAGGCAAACTTTTTACCATCAAGAGTTTTTAGTGGGATTAATTCAGATTGATTTTTGACGATGGTGATAGAAGCAGTGGTTAAATCAAAATTAAATGCTCTGGCATTTGGGGTGTTGATGCGATCAATAAGATTATCAGTATTTAATTCTTCAGTAAGATAAAGACCTGCATCATATTTTGCGTCTAATATTCTTTTTACACTATTATCGAGTTGTAGCTGGAGAGATGCATTGCGCTTTAGGGAGGTCAGAATACTCCTGATAGCATCAGCGACATCCGTTGGGTAAAGAAGTAAATCATTACCAACTTCAAAGGCCAATTTTTCACTTTCGTTTTTTGCTTTGCCTGTAATGTTCTGGATATATGGGATTTCGGTGAGGGTGAGACCATTGAAGCCCAATTGTTTTTTCAGCACGTCACTAACAAAGAGTTGGGACACTGATGCTGGAATTGTTTTCTTTTTATCAAGGGTTGAGAAGTGTAAATGAGAAGTGTTTATTCCCTTGATTCCGGATTTGATCAATTGATCAAACGGGTAAAATGTTAATGTATCCAGTTGATTGTTTGTGAAGTCATAATTTTCTCCATTACCGTCATTTTCTTGTGTGGAGGCTGACGCATGTTTTGCTACAGCCATTACTCCGTTTTGTTGCAAGCCATTAACAAGTGAAATTGCTTTTGAAGAGACAGCCAATTTATCGGTGCCATAAAAATCAAATGGGTCTCTGGTAATAATATCTATGTCGGCATTGGGAGCCAGGTTCACATTCATACCAAGCAATTTCATTTGCCTGGCCATTTCTTTTCCTAGTGAGAAAATCAGGGAATCACTAGAAATCGCACCAAGCGCCAATGGTTTCGGAAATTGTATGAGGCTGTCCAGTACATTGCCGGAACCATTTTCCGCATCGATCATTACTAATAATGGAATTTTTGATTTTTTCTGTAATTGGTTAATGAGGTTGGCTGTGCCAACGGGGCCTCCGTCTGTGATCACTACTCCCCCCGGATGATGACGGTTGATGTCACGGAAAAGATCTTCGATTTCATTTTTTTTAGCGTAGGACGAAATAGGCACCACAAACAGTTGTCCTATCTTCTCTTCTACACTCAAAGTTTGAAAAACACTGTCAATCCATTGGTTTTTTTTATCCTGTGCCGAAACCTCTGAAATTCCCGTCCACATCAACAAAATAATCAAAACTTTTTTTAGCATAGGGCCGTTAGGTTTTTGTAATTATAAGCGATTAATTTCATTTTTGTGAGATTTGAAGGTAGCCCCTGTTAGGCTCACCATCCTCACCGCAAACGTAAAAATAGCAAGTAATGGAAAGCCATTTGGCTATCTTAGCTTTTGGAAAGAGGAAAATAAGAATTGGTATTCCGCATCTGTCAGTAGGACAGCTATTTTAACAAAACACTGGCTATGAAGTTTTTATCATTATTCAATAAGGTGCCCTCGCATCAGCGATTCAGCTATACCCCGAGGTATTACGACCCTAAAAAGGAAGAAATGAAGGAGCGTGAAGCACGCATAAAAAGGGAACTGAAGCAGGAAGCGGATGAGCAAACAGAACTGGGTGACTATCGTTCTCGGATATCGGGATCATTTCATGCGGCTCGCAAGCGGTCCAAACAATCCAGTGCATCGCTGGGTGCCAATCTGCTGCGTTTTGGGATTATTCTTTTTCTCGTGGTATTTATAATTGCCTATATTCAATGGGGACAGGTTGCATTTTATGGATTTGCCGTGTTTGTTCCTTTTTACTTCTATATGAAATTTAAAAAGCAATAGCCTCTTTTTTAATTATTCATGACCGACATCATTCAACTTCTTCCAGACTCTATTGCTAACCAGATTGCGGCTGGAGAAGTAGTGCAAAGGCCGGCCAGTGTAGTGAAGGAATTAATGGAGAATGCCATTGATGCCGGAGCAGATGACATCACTGTAATTGTAAAGGAAGCCGGAAAAACGCTGGTGCAGGTGATAGACAATGGATCGGGCATGAGTGAAACTGATGCGCGCTTGAGTTTTGAACGACATGCTACCTCGAAAATAAAAAAGGCGGAAGATCTGTTTGCGTTGCGTACGATGGGTTTTCGGGGTGAAGCACTGGCCTCTATTGCAGCCATTGCTCACGTGGAGATGAAAACCAGAATGCCAGCGCGTGAGTTGGGTACTTTGCTACTGATTGAAGGTTCGGATGTAAAGAAGCAAGAGCAAACGGCCTATGATGCAGGAACGAGTATTAGCGTTAAAAATTTATTTTATAATATCCCCGCCAGAAGAAATTTTTTGAAGTCCACACCTGTGGAAATGAAACATATTATCGATGAGTTTCAGCGCCTGGCCCTGTCTTATCCGGAGAAATCATTTCAATTAATTCACGGTGACCAGTCAATCCATGACTTACAACCGGGCAAATTAAGCCAGCGCATTGTGTCTTTGTTTGGTAAAAATTACCAGCAACAATTAGCCGCATGCAATGAGGAGACTTCCCTTATCAAAGTAACAGGATATATCGGCAGGCCTGAATCTGCCAGGAAAACAAGAGGGGAACAGTTCTTTTTTGTGAACAACCGTTTTATTAAAAGCAATTATCTCAACCATGCAGTGTCTACTGCGTTTGAAGGTTTACTGCCAGCGGGAAGTTATCCCTTTTATGTCCTGTTTATGGAAATTGACCCCAAGCATATTGATGTTAATGTTCATCCAACAAAAACAGAAATTAAGTTTGATGATGAACGTGCAGTCTATGCCGTAGTGAGATCAGCGGTGCGGCAGGCATTGGGAGCGCACAACCTGTCCCCAGCGATAGACTTTTCGTCAGACGTAAATATGATCAGTAAATTAAGTAGTGGCGACAAGAACTTTCAGGAAGCTTACCGCAATGAACAATTCAGTAATTCGTTGAACAAGGCCAATCTAGATAATTGGGAAAAATTATTTAATACCGATGAGCCTTCTGCTTTACGACAAAGCTATGAGCATAAACCTTTCATCCGTTTTGAAAGTGCTTTAAATAAAGACCAGGCAGCTCAGCAATTTGAGGAGCGTACTGTTTTTCAACTTCATAACAAATATGTGGTACGTGCCGTACGGGCTGGACTTATGATCATGGATCAGGAAGCGGTACACGAAAGGGTACTTTATGAAAAGTTTTTATTTCATATGAAGGGTGTTGCCGGAAACAGTCAGCAAAGTTTATTCCCTCAGACGGTGGAACTGGCGCCTGCTGATTTTGCGCTTGTAATGGAGGCACAAGAAGAAATCAAAGCACTTGGATTCAGGTTTGAAATTTTTGGTAAGAATGCTGTGCTTGTGTCGGGCATACCGGCAGAGATATCTGGAGGAGAAAAAGAACTTTTTGAAGGATTAATTGAACAGTTCAAGATCTATCAATCAGAGCTATCTATCCCTTTGAAAGAGAACCTGGCACGATCGCTGGCGAAAAGAGCGGCTATCAAATCGGGACAAAGGTTGCAAAAAGAAGAGATGGAATCTTTGGTAGAAGGACTTTTTGCTTGTAATAACCCCAATTTTTCCCCTGATGGATCGCCTACCTTTTTTATTTTTGATGCTGCTAAAATTGAAAACTGCTTTAATCGATAAATTTACACTGAATGTTTAGACTGACTCCTCTCGTACGCACCCTCATCATTATCAATGTGGTGGTTTTTCTGTTGCAGCAGTTTGTAGGAATTACACCCTACATTTCACTATGGCCCATAGGGTCAGGGCATTTCGCGCCTTATCAGTTCTTTACTTATATGTTTGCCCATGGGGGCATCGGCCATATTTTCTTCAACATGTTTGCGCTGGCCTCTTTTGCACCCATTCTTGAAAATCATTGGGGCGACAAAAAATTTTTAATTTTCTATTTGGCCACTGGAATTGGAGCGGCCATTATGTACGCGTTAGTCAATTACTATCTTTACCCAGGTGCAGGGGGCATTATGTTGGGGGCTTCTGGTGCTCTTTATGGTATATTGATGGCATTTGGTATGATATTTCCCAATCTGGAAATCATGTTATTATTTCCACCGATTCCCATAAAGGCAAAATACATGGTATTTTTGATTGGCTTTCTAACCTATGTCATGGATAGGAGTGGTTCAGTAGCGCACCTGGCACACTTTGGTGGAGCATTTATTGCTTTTCTGATTATTACCGCCTGGAAAAGTGGCGGGTCGGGAAGGGGTTATTAAAATTATAAAGAAGGATACCTGTGTTTGACGAGTTTAAATCTGTTTTTCAAAAACCCAACAACGCTCATGTTCAGTTGATCGTAATCAACGTGGCAATCTTTTTGGTGATGGGTGCTATTTATGTGTTCAGCACCGTGGGTGGAGCGGATTGGGTGTATGCCTTTATCAGTAAACAGTTTACTATTCCTCCGAAATTTGG
>DDUM01000055.1:38025-156797 GCA_002344795.1 Flammeovirgaceae bacterium UBA2338
AATATGTTGGTCTTCTATTGGTTTGGAAGACTTTTTATAGAATACCTGGGCAATGACAAGCTGATCGCGTTGTACGTATTGGGTGCCATCACAGGAGGTGTGGTGTACTTGATGGTGTACAATCTAGTTCCTTATTTCATGGAGCGCTCCGATTTCTTGGGCATGGTAGGCGCATCTGCAGCGGTGTTTGCTATTGTTACGGGAGCCGCTGTCCTGCAACCGAATTATACTTTTTTTCTTTTGTTTTTGGGTCCTATACGGATTAAGTACATTGCTGCATTCTACATTATCATGTCATTTCTTGGTTCTGTAGGTACAAATGCAGGAGGTAATATTGCCCATCTTGGCGGGGCTTTAATAGGATTTATTTATATCAAACAATTGCAGGTTGGTGTAGATTGGGGGGGATGGGTTACTTCCACATTAGATTGGATCAAAAGCTTGTTTGAGCCAAGACCAAAAGTGAAGGTCACGTATCGTAAGAATGAACCCAAACAGAAAACCAGAACCAGTTCCAAATCTATGCCCGGAACGAAAGCAAGTCAGGAAGAAATTGATGCCATCCTTGACAAGATTTCTGAGCGGGGTTACGAAAGTTTGTCTGCGGATGAAAAGGAAAAACTTTTCAACGCCAGCAAAAAGTAGTTAATCATTAGCTTTTATAGGCCAATTGATTGTTATCATCCTCGTTTGTAACGAGGATGTAGAATTACTTTTCAATATAAATCATATCACCATAGTCGCATTTTAAATACTGTGCTCAAGAGTCCTCGTTACAAACGAGGACTAGTGGGCTAATGGGGCTTTTCAAGGGACTTGGTAGATGATGCTTAATGCCGTATTTAGTTTTCAGCGTCAGCGACTAGCATCCAGAACCTCCAGTTAGCTTTTATTCGCTTATTATCATCTTACTATCATCCACGTTTGTAACGAGGATGTAGAATTACATTTTCAGTATAAGTCATATCACTATAGTCGCATTTTAAATGCTGTGCTCAAGAGTCCTCATTACAAACGAGGACTAGTGGTTACGAAAGTTTGTCAGCGGATGAAAAGGAGAAGCTTTTCAATGCCAGCAAAAAGTAGTTAATCATTAGCTTTTATAGGCCAATTGATTATTATCATCCACGTTTGTAACGAGGATGTAGAATTACATTTTCAATATAAATCATGTCACCATAGTCGCATTTTTAAATGCTGTGCTCGAGAGCCCTCGTTTCAAACGAGGACTAGTGGGGTCTGTTTTTAGTTTTCAGCGTCAGCGACTAGCACCAAGAACCTCCAGTTAGCTTTTATTGGCCAATTGACCACAGGCTGCATTTATTATCATCCTCGTTTGTAACGAGGATGTAGAATTACATTTTCAATATAAATCATGTCACCATAGTCGCATTTTTAAATGCTGTGCTCAAGAGTCCTCGTTTCAAACGAGGACTAGTGGGGTTTTCAACGTCAGCGACTAGCACCAAGAACCTCCAGTTAGCTTTTATTGGCCAATTGACCACAGGCTGCATCGATGTCTTTACCTCTGCTTTTGCGTACTCTGGCGGTAATTCCATTGCTTTCCAAAAGCTCCTGATACATGAGCAATGCATCGTCACTGGCTTGTTGAAACCCATCGTCTTCAATGGAGTTGTATTCTATTAAATTTACTTTGGAAGGAACAATTTTGCAGAATTTGAGTAAAGCCTGTGCATGCTCCATGTCATCGTTAATCCCTTTCCACACAACGTACTCGTAAGTAACTTTTTTCTTTCTCTTGTTATACCAATATTTTATCGCGTCCGCCAATTCTTCTAATGAGTTGGTGTCGTTGATGGGCATAATGGAGGAGCGGGTCTTATTAATAGCGGCATGAAGTGATACAGCCAGATTGAATTTCACTTCGTCATCTGCCATCTTCCTGATCATTTTGGCTACCCCTACTGTAGAAACAGTAAGTCGCTTTGGCGCCATGTTGAGCCCTTTTGGAGAGGTGATTTTTTCTATGGCTGCCACTACGTTGTTGTAGTTGAGTAATGGCTCACCCATTCCCATAAATACAATGTTAGTAAGCGGTCTGCCAAAGAAAAGTTCACTTTGCTCCTTGATGGCCGCTACCTGATCATAAATCTCGTCTGCATTGAGGTTGCGCATGCGCTTAAGCCTGGCAGTAGCACAGAACTTACAATCGAGACTGCATCCCACTTGCGAAGAAACACAGGCCGTAATTCTTTTTTCTGTTGGGATAAGTACAGACTCAACGATCAATCCGTCATGTAACTTAACGGCATTCTTTATGGTGCCGTCTTCGCTGCGTTGCATGTTATCCACATGAATGTGGTTGATCACAAAATTCTCTTTCAGGAATTCTCTGGTGGGAAGAGAAATATTGGTCATTTGGTCAAAGTCTTTACAGGACTTTTGCCACAGCCATTCATACACCTGCTGTGCACGAAAAGGCTTATCACCATTCTCAACAAAAAATGTTTTTAGCTCGTCAAGCTTAAGTTTGCGTATATCCCTTTTAGCCTTTATCGTCTCCGTCATGGTTATTCTACTCTTCTAAGCGTACGCATTTCACAATCTCTGCCCACTTTGTGAAACCGCAGCGTTACGGATGTTAGTTCATCAATTACAAACCGTTCTTTTATCATTCCGGATTTTTTATCCAGGAATTGTAATTCATCACCAGAGAGCTGATAACGAAACGGTTCTTTGTCTGAGCCTTTTTTCTTTCCTGCCGTAAAAATACCTTCTTCGCCCTTTCCCTTAGGATCGAATCGGATAATTTTAGCAACAGCGCTATTGGAGGAACCGAAGTTGGGGAGTAATTCTTTCTCAGTTTCACTGAGTTCCATTTGTTGTTCAATGCATGGCTTTTCTTCAGTGAGCTGCCAGGTGCCTACAATGGACTGACCATTGGCAACGATTGCCAAATTGGTTAAAATCATAAGGATGAAATATCTCATAAAACGTTGGGTTTAATTCGATTTTGTAAAGTTACACTAAATTGGTCTGAGCAAATACTCAGCTAACGTAGTGGCAAAAAGCCGGCCAGATTCAAAGAAGGTCTTTAGAGGCTGAAACCAACATAATTTCATGTATTACCGCAATAAAAATGCGTCAGAAAGTGTGAGATAATCCTAACAGTTGGTTGGTTAAAACAAGTGTTCTAAAAAAAATAAAATATTGATTTATGAATTCGATTATTATTCCCGACTTTCGGCTTTCAAAATTTGAACAATGGAAAAAAAGAATGCCATAATCATTACTGCGGGTCACCTTGACTCAACCAACGGCAAAACAGCACATGGTTTGATCAGAGGAACAGAAAGGTTTTCGATCGTAGGCGTGATCGATAGTAAGAGTGCTGGCAAAGATGCAGGAGAAGTTTTGGATGGAAAAAAACGCAATATCCCAGTCTATGCTTCTATTGCCGACTTTGCAGCCAACAGTAAAGAGAAAGCGGCCTATTGTATCATTGGCGTAGCAACAAAGGGGGGGGCTATACCCGAGTCACTAAGGGCTATGCTCAAAGAAGCACTTGACAATGGCTATAGCCTTATTAACGGTTTGCATGAATTCATATCCGATATTCCTGAACTGGTAGATTTGGCCAGGCAAAAGGGGGTTGAAATTATTGATGTTCGTAAGTCTAAGAAATTTAAAGACCTGCATTTTTGGACTGGAAAAATTAAGGAGGTAACGTGTCCAAAGGTTGCGGTATTGGGTACAGACTGTGCTCTGGGAAAAAGAACAACAACAAGGTTTCTCGTTCAGGCAATGAGGGAAGCAGGCTATAAGGCCGAGATGATTTATACAGGACAAACAGGATGGATGCAAGGGGCGAATTACGGATTCGTTTTTGATTCTACACTTAACGACTTTATTTCGGGAGAATTGGAGCATGCAGTTCACACTTGCTTCAAAGAAGCCAATCCAGATATTATATTTATCGAAGGTCAATCGGCTTTGAGAAACCCAACTGGACCTGCAGGAGCAGAGTGGATTGTTTCTGCGGATGCCACTACTGTGATCTTACAACACAATCCCGGAAGGAAGCATTATAAAGATTTGGAATTCTATCCTGCCTATATCCACCATCCAAAAGATGAAATTGAGTTAATTAAAATGTATGGTGCAACAACGATGGCAATCACACTCAACACATCAGGGTTGAATAAGGAGGACGCGAGGCAGTATGCAAAAGAATATGAAGCGGAGCTAAAAATACCCGCGGTGCTGCCCCTTGAAGATGGGCTTGATCGGCTTGTGCCCCTGCTGGAAGAATTGATCAAAGAATCGAAAGCAAAAAAGGAGTAGTTGAAAAATTGTCATTTGGGTTAAAACATCGGGATGATTGGTATTGTAGGGGGCATAGGGCCCTATTCTGGAATTGATTTACTAAAGAAGGTATTTGACAATACTTTGGCCGGCCGAGATCAGGAGCACCTTGATGCCGTTTTGATATCCGCTTCCTCTAAAATTCAGGATCGAACTGAATATCTAATGGGGAGAATTACCGAAAACCCAGCTTATGCAATCGCTGAAGTGATTCATAAACTGCACATGGCAGGGGCAGTGGTTGCGGGAATTCCATGCAACACAGCCCATTCACTAAAGATATTTAGTGTAATCCAATCTGAATTAAAAAAGAACGGAGATACCATTGTTGTTTTGAATATGATTGAGGAGACAGCCTTATATCTCCAGGCCAATCATTCTGGGATTACTAAAGTGGGTGTGCTGTCCACTACGGGCACGTATAAAAGTAAAATTTATAACGATGCCTTGCAATCAAAAGGGTATGAAGTAATCGTACCTTCATTGGAAATGCAGGAAGATCTGATTCACCCTGCTATTTACCACTCTGACTATGGTATTAAATCTAAGTCAAACCCTGTTCATCCACAGGCAAAAAAAAATCTAATTGAAGGTTTTTCTTTTTGCAAGCAACAAGGGGCTCAAGCGGTAATTATGGGGTGCACTGAAATACCATTGGCCATTTCTGAAGATGAGATAGACGGTATAACAATTATTGATCCTACTGCTATTTTGGCAAGAGCCTTGATCCAATTTGTAGATTCAAATAAACTAAAACCAAATAGGCATGGTCTGCTTGAAAAATAGACAAGATTTAGGGAGACTGTTATTCTACCATTAGAGGATGGTGTGATAAGTCTAATTCTTATCTTTAAGCAGGTGACGGAGAGTTCCAAAATCACAAAATAATTTTCATCAAATAAAACACGATCAAATGACCCGCATCAAAGACATTAAAGTTTGGAAAGAAAACCTTGACAATACCAAGCCCTACACCATTGCTTATAAGGTCACCGATAAGGTGGAAAGCAGCTTTGTGGAAATCACCCTTGAAAATGGGACTACAGGTATTGGTGCCGGGAACCCAAGCGACTATGTGACGGGAGAAACATTAGACGCCTGCATGAGCGCGTTGGAAGAGAAAAAAATTCAATTCTTAATTGGGAGGGATATTCGTGAGATCAATCAATTAACGTATGAGGTTTGGGAGAAAATGCCAAAGAATCCTGCGGCCCGTGCTGCATTGGATATTGCCATTTATGATGCTTTCACAAAACACCTGGGTATGCCTTTGGTAAAGTACCTGGGGCAGAAAATAAAGTCACTTCCTACCAGTAATACTATTGGTATCATGAATGTGGAGGAAACCTTAAAAGAAGCCGAGGATTATGGCAAGCGAGGTTTTAGCGTGCTCAAAGTGAAGTTAGGAATTGACTTGCAAGAGGATATCGAGCGGATGGTGAAGCTTCGTGAAAAATTTGGCGACAAATTTACAATTCGCATTGATGCCAATCAGGGATATACTACAGCAAATACGATTGAGTTTTATAACAAAACAAAACACCTCAACATTGAGTTGATTGAACAGCCCTTGAAGGCTAAGGCGATTGACGAAATGAAACAATTGCCTGATGAGATAAAAAAAGTAATTGCAGCTGATGAGTCGCTGATCTCACCAAAAGATGCTATCGAGTTGATTAAGCCTCCATTGGCTTCAGGTATTTTTAATATTAAGTTGATGAAGTGTGGAGGTGTGAGTCAGGCACTGAAGATCGCTGACATTGCAGCACTAGCAGGTGTAGACTTATTCTGGGGTTGCAATGAGGAAAGCATTGTGAGCATCACAGCCGGACTTCATGCTGCATTTGCCTGCGCCAATACCAAATACATTGATCTTGATGGAAGCCTTGACTTAGGCAGAGATGTGGTAAAGGGTGGGTTTGTTTTGAAAGATGGTGTAATGTATTGCAACGACAAGCCCGGACTGGGAGTAGAGCGCATCTAATTGACTTTAATCATTTGCCCTTTTAGGTCCTGTGAATTATGAGGAAGTAATCAATAAGGGCACATAATCGCACGTGGTACTGTAGCTCATCCCAACCTGAGCTTGACTGGAAGAAAGGTGAGGAGATCGGTTATTTAAGTTTTTGTTAGTCCACTCAATAGTTCCGCTATCGATTGAAATCTGTCCTCTTTACGATTGAAATTAGTAGAGAAGGTTAATCCAACAGTGGAGGTTTCAATGGTAAGCGTAAGGTTTGAATTAGGATCAATATGAAATCCATTTCTTTCCAAAGCATTCTTTGTCCATAAATAGGCATGTCCTTCACCAATCAAATGAATTCCTGTATGGCGGTAGGGCTCTTGCTTCACACGGCCAGTTTTTAAGTCAAACCCTTTGAATTGAAACACCTCATCGAAGGTGCCATCCAACACCAGGTCTTCTGGTATGCCTACCCGAATCGATTTTTGGGCGGTTGCCAGCCAAACCAAATCGGCAGTTTGCAAGGCAAGGTCAAGTTCGTGGGTAGAAACCAAAATGGCTTTATTATTTTCTTTCGCCAGCTTTCTAAGCAGGTTCATGATCTCAACTCTATTATTAAGGTCGAGGTGGGCGGTAGGTTCATCCAATAGAAGTACGGGTGTGTCCTGAGCCAGGGCACGAGCAATCATTACCATCTGCATTTGGCCATCACTCAACTCATGGATGGGTTTGTCCAACAAGTCTTTGATGCGCACTTGTTGTACAGCCTCATCTATTTTGGTCTGATCTTCTTCCGTCATTTTCACAGACCACCCGAGATAGGGGTATCTGCCATAGCTTACCAACTCCCTGGCCGTCATCATACCCGCATTTACCCTTTCCGTTAAAACAACCGCTACATTTTTATTTCCTATACCCTGAATCTCTCCGGATATTGGTTTTTGCGAACCGGCCAATGTTCTAATCAATGTGCTCTTGCCAATTCCATTGGGGCCCATAAAGCAAACCAGCTGACCACTGTATAGAGACAGGTTGAGATTGGCGAATAAAATGTGGTCATGAACAGAGGGGTATCCAATGCTAAGGTTTTTTGTGAAAAGAGGGGAAGCTTCCATCGTCTACATCTTTACACCTTTACTTCTCATGACCACCCAAATCACTACCGGAGCACCGATTATTGATGTGATGGCATTCAATGGTAAAACATTGGAGCTTCCCGGAAGTTGTGCCAGGATATCGCAAATCAGAAGGAGGGCTGCTCCACCCATCATTACCATAGGTAATAATACTTTGTGATTTGTGGTGGGAACTAAAAGTCGAATCAAGTGAGGTACGGCCAAGCCCACAAAAGCGATAGGACCACAGAAGGCAGTTACCCCACCGGCCAGCAGGCTTGTCGCAAGCACTATCGTTAGTCTCGATTTTTTGATGTCCACACCCAGGCTTTGGGCATAGTTGTCACCCAGCAACCATGCATTGAGAGCTTTTACAGAGGTAATAGATATAGTACCTCCAATAATTAGCAAAAAGGTGAGTATTAAGATTTCACTCCAGTTGGTTCCCCCTACACTTCCGAGGGTCCAAATGACAAAAGCCTGTAAGTCTTGCGCTTTACTTAAATATTGAAGCACACTTACCAAAGAACCTGCAGCTGCAGCGATCATCAGACCAATGATCAACAAGGAAGTATTATCACGCACACGGTGAGCCACAGCGATCACTAAAAGAAAGATAGCGCCACTGCCAAAACTGGCTGCCACTGCCAGCGACCATGGATTTACTACCGGTAGATAAGTAGCGGCTGAAGCACCCATGAGTATAACAAACGCTACCATCAGGCTGGCACCCGAACTTAGCCCCAGCACATCAGGACCAGCCAAAGGGTTTCGGAAGAGAGTCTGCATCAGCAAGCCTGCGATGGATAAGGCTGCACCAGCTACAATGCAGGTAACAGCTTTAGGAATTCTCAACTGCCAAATGATACTATATTGGGTGTCTTGTGTGTCTCCTTGCCCAAAAAGAGTTAGGAACACCTTAGTTAAGGGAATTTGTATGCTTCCCAACGAAATATTGACAATGAAAAGGAGCAGTAGCCCAATCCCTATAAAATAGATTGGCCAGGATTTGAGGCTAAAATTCATGGTGCCAGCTTATGAATTGATGGTTGAGGAGGCCATTTGGTTGAGCCATTCGATTCTGACATCTGTTAAGCATGGAATGGGGTGTTTTCAGAGGGCCAAATTAGGCCTTTAAAATATCAAAAAAAGGACCTTTTTAATTCATATTTAAAATTTTGAAACCCCCATTTGGTAACTACTGTATAGTTCATATCTTTGCAGTCCTTTTTGCGTGGAGAAACCCGCAAAACGACTCAGAAACAAGCAAAATAGGTTTTAGGCATGCCTGGAATAATAGGAAAAAAGGTCGGAATGACCAATGTGTACGGCCAAGATGGTCAAAACATATCAGTGACGGTGATACAGGCTGGTCCTTGTGTAGTCACTCAGGTGAAGAATGTTGAGACTGATGGCTATAGAGCCGTGCAGCTTGCTTATGGTGAGCGCAAAGAAAAACATACTACCAAGCCTATGATGGGCCACTTCAAAAAAGCAAATACAACTCCTAAGCGTTTCCTTGCAGAATTCAGGGATTTCAGGTCAGAGTTTGACGGCATGGTTGAATTGGGCAAAGAGATTAAGCTGGAGGATATATTTAAAGAGGGAGACTGGCTAGATGCTATTGGTACTTCCAAAGGTCGTGGATTCCAGGGTGTTGTAAAGCGCCATGGGTTTTCGGGAGTTGGAGGTCAGACTCACGGACAGCACAATAGATTAAGGGCACCTGGATCATTAGGTAACGCCTCCTTTGCAGCCCGTGTAGTTAAAGGCAAGAAAATGGCCGGTCAGATGGGTGGTGACCGCGTGAAGGTGCTTAACCTTCAGGTAGTGAAAATCATGCCTGAGCAAAATTTGATATTAGTTAGTGGCCCTGTCCCAGGTGCCAAGAACTCAACAATTATACTTGAAAAGTAATGGACTTAACTGTTGTAAAACATAGCGGTGAAGACACCGGCCGCAAAGTGAGTCTTTCTTCCGAAATATTCGGAATCGAGCCTAACGATCATGCCATCTATTTAGATGTAAAAAGCATACTGGCCAATCAGCGCCAGGGTACTGCCAAGTCTAAGCAGCGTGCAGAAATAAAAGGTTCTTCCAAAAAGATTAAAAAGCAAAAAGGAACAGGTACTGCCCGTGCGGGTAACATCAAAAATCCTTTGTTTCGCGGTGGAGGACGTATTTTCGGGCCTCAGCCAAGAGACTACTCTTTTAAACTGAATAAGAAAGTAAAAGATCTTGCACGTAAATCAGCGCTTGCCTATAAAGCGAAAGAAAAAGCGATTGCTGTGCTTGAAGATTTTGATTTTGATGCACCCAAGACAAAGCATTACTTGTCTATGCTAAATGCACTTTCAGTATCAGATAAGAAGACCCTGGTGATATTGGCAGAAAACAAGCAAAACATCGTGCTTTCAGGTAGGAACGTACAAAACACCAAAGTGATAACTGTTTCTCAGTTGAACACTTATGATTTGATGAATGCAAATCAATTGATTTTGGTGGAAAGCGGTGTAGAATTGATTAGCAACATTTTAAATAAACAGTAAACCAATGAGCATACTAAAAAAACCCCTGGTTACTGAAAAAGTCTCTGCTCTTAACGAGAAAGGGAAATATGGTTTTCTGGTTGACAGCGATGCCAACAAAGTAGAGATTAAGAAAGCCGTTGAAAAGATGTATGGTGTAAACGTAGAGAAGGTAAATACCATGAATGTGATGGGTAAGTACAAATCACGTTATACCAAAGCAGGTGTGCTTTCAGGCCGTATGCCGAGTTACAAAAAGGCAATCATTACGGTAGCTGAAGGAGAAATAATTGATTTTTATAGCAACGTTTAATAACGAATAGCGATGGCGGTAAGAAAACTTAAACCAATGACAGCAGGAAGCAGGCACCGTATGGCGCCAAGCTTTGATGAAATCACTGCATCTCGTCCAGAGAAATCATTGGTAAGTACAATTAAAAAGAGTGGAGGTCGCAACAGTAAAGGCCGTATGACCATGCGCTATATCGGTGGAGGTCACAAGCAAAAGCTTCGTACCATCGATTTCAAAAGGAATAAATTTGATGTTCCTGCCACGGTTAAATCTATTGAATATGATCCTACACGTTCTGCACGCGTAGCATTATTATATTATGCTGATGGTTTCAAGACCTACATTTTAGCTCCACAAGGGCTTAATGTTGGCCAAACCGTTGTATCAGGAGACTCAGTTCCTCCGGAAGTAGGTAATGCCCTTCCGCTAGGTAAGATCCCTGTGGGTACTGTAATACACAACGTAGAATTGAAGCCCGGTAAAGGAGCAGCGATTGCAAGGAGTGCTGGAGTATTTATTCAGTTGGTTGCACGTGAAGGAGCTTACGCTACTTTGAAAATGCCATCAGGTGAAATGAGAAACGTGCTTACGACTTGCATGGCTACTATTGGAGCTGTGTCTAACCCTGAGCACATGAACGAAAGTCAGGGTAAAGCAGGGCGTAATCGTTGGAGAGGTATTCGTCCACGTACAAGGCCAGTTGTAATGAACCCTGTTGATCACCCTATGGGTGGTGGTGAAGGTAGAGCAACAGGAGGTCATCCGAGATCACGTAATGGGGTGCCTTCTAAGGGTAAGAAAACACGTTCTCCTAAGAAGTATTCAGATCGTCTAATCATTGTAAGAAGGAAGAAATAATGGGAAGGTCAATAAAAAAAGGTCCATATCTAGATGCTCGTCTTTTGAAGAAAGTAGAGACAATGGAGCAGTCAGGAAAAAAATCAGTGATCAAGACTTGGTCAAGAAGATCAACAATTACTCCTGATTTAATAGGACATACGCTAGCCGTGCACAACGGGAATAAGTTTATTCCGGTGTACGTTACCGAGAACATGGTAGGGCATAAGTTGGGAGAGTTTTCGCCAACGCGTGTATATAAAGGACATTCAGGAAATAGAAAAGATTAATGAGTATTAATCGCTCTGTCATGGAAGAAACAGTAAAAAAGACAAAAAGATCAGTAGTTAAGCGAGCCAAATTAGAGGCTATAAAGGAGGCTGCCAAAACAGGCCCTGCCACTGCTTACTTGAAGGATGTACCTACTTCACCTAGAAAGATGAGATTGGTTGCAGACATGATAAGAGGTACAAGGGTAAATCACGCGCTTAACCTTCTTAAGTATGAAGCAAAATACTCTTCTCTTAAACTGGAGAAACTTTTATTATCGGCCATCAGCAACTGGTCGGTAAAAAATTCAGATCAAAAGCTGGAAGAAGCGGATCTGTTCATAAAAGAAATATTTGTAGATGGTGGTCGTCAGCTGAAGCGCTTAAGACCAGCTCCTCAAGGTCGCGCCCACAGAATCAGAAAAAGATCCAACCACGTTACACTTGTGGTGGATAGCATGGTGCCTGTGGTAGAAAAACCAGAGGCGAAGAAAGAGGCAAAAAAAACTGAAAAGCCTGTAAAAAAGGCTGCTAAGAAGAAGTCAACTAAAAAGGAAACAAAGGAATAATGGGACAGAAAGTTAATCCGGTAGGTTTTAGACTTGGAATTATCCGAGGATGGGATTCAAGCTGGTTTGGAGGCAACACATTTGCTGACAAATTGGTTGAAGATCAGAAAATCCGCAAATACATAAGTGCTCGTATTCCTAAAGGCGGTATCTCTAAAGTTGTCATTGAGCGTACTTTAAAGCGCATTACGTTGACTGTACACACTGCCCGTCCGGGAGTTGTAATTGGTAAAGGAGGCACAGAGGTTGACAAGATCAAGGAAGAATTAAAAAAATTGACCAACAAAGATGTACAGATCAATATTTTCGAGATCAAACGTCCGGAGTTGGATGCCAAGTTGGTAGGTGAGTCTATCGCTCAACAACTAGAGGCCAGGATCGCATTCCGTAGGGCCATGAAACAAGCTATTGCCTCAGCAATGCGTGTTGGGTCTGAAGGAATCAAAGTAAAATTGTCTGGTCGTTTGGGTGGAGCTGAGATGGCGCGTACTGAGCAGTACAAGGAAGGTAGAATTCCTTTGCATACGCTTCGTGCAGATATTGACTATGCAGTCACAGAAGCTCAAACGGTTTACGGAAAGATTGGAATTAAGGTTTGGGTATTCAAAGGAGAGGTTTTTGGTAAGCGTGATTTGTCACCTAATGTAGGCATGATAAGCAATACAGGTGATAATAAAGGTGGATCGCCTCCAGACCGCAGAAGAGCAAGTGGCCGTGGCCGTGGTGATAGACCTGACCGTGGTGAAAGAGGTGGAGACAGAAGAAGAAAAAATTAATTAGGAATTTTTAACAGGTAGCGAATATGTTACAGCCGAAGCGTACCAAGTATAGAAAAATGCACAAAGGCCGTGTAAAAGGATTGGCCACTCGCGGTCATTCAATTGCATTCGGTTCTTTTGGCTTAAAGTCACTAGAAGGCGGTTGGATAACGGCACGTCAGATTGAAGCAGCAAGGATTGCAGTAACTCGTGCTATGAAGCGTGAGGGTCAGGTGTGGATTCGCATTTTTCCTGACAAACCTATTACTAAAAAGCCAGCTGAGGTAAGGATGGGTAAGGGTAAAGGAGCACCTGAATATTGGGTGGCTGTAGTAAAACCTGGGACTATTCTTATTGAGGCCGGAGGTGTTGACATGGCAACAGCAAAGGAGGCATTGCGCCTGGCAGAAGGGAAGCTTCCTTTTTTAACAAAATTCACTGTACGCAGGGACTACGTAGAAACTGCTGTAAGCAAATAAAGCAATGAAAAACGCGGAGATAAAAGCATACACTGTAGACGAACTCAAGGAAAAAATTGGTAGCGAGAAGGAAGCGTTACGCAAGCTAAAATTTGCACATCAGATTTCTTCTATCGAGAACCCTTTGAAAATCCAGGAAACCAGAAGATTGGTTGCACGCTTAAAAACTGAATTGAGAGCTAAAGAACTTCAAAAGTAATTTCCAATGGAAAGGAATCAAAGAAAAGAAAAAGTAGGTATGGTCACCAGCAACAAAATGGATAAGACCATAACCATAGCCGTGAACAGAAAGGTGAAGCACCCTATCTACGGTAAGTTCATGAAGAAGACCACCAAGTTGATGGCACATGATGAGAAAGGTGAAGCTGGAATTGGAGACACTGTTCGCATTAGCGAAACTCGCCCTTTGAGCAAAAACAAAAGGTGGAGATTAGTAGAAATAGTAGAAAAAGCTAAATAACATGATACAGAGCGAATCAAGATTAAAGGTGGCTGATAACAGCGGAGCAAAAGAAGTTCTCTGTGTTCATGTATTGGGAGGAACCAGAAGACGCTATGCATCTGTTGGGGACACCATCGTAGTAAGCGTAAAGTCTGCTATGCCCTCCAGCGCAATAAAGAAAGGAACTGTTTCTAAGGCGGTTGTAGTAAGAACCAAAAAAGAAATCAGAAGAAAAGACGGATCATATATCCGCTTTGAAGAAAATGCAGCTGTGCTTTTGACCGCACAAAACGAGCCCCGTGGTACTCGTATTTTCGGGCCCGTAGCGCGTGAGCTGAGAGAAAAGCAGTTTATGAAAATTGTTTCATTGGCCCCTGAAGTACTTTAATTATGGATAGGAGATTTAACAAACAGCCAAAAATGCACATCCGCAAAGGAGACACTGTAAAAGTGTTGGCTGGAAACGATAAAGGAAAAGAAGGAAAAGTGCTTGAGCTATTCCTAGAGAAGCAACGTGCCATTGTTGAAGGTATCAGCATGGTGACGAAGCATGAGAAGCCTTCAGCTGGTAAGCCAGAAGGAGGAATTAAAAAAGTAGAAGCAGCAATTCACGTAAGCAACCTAATGCTGGTAAATCCAGCTGATGGAAAAACTACTCGTACGGGCAGAAAGCTGAATGATAAAGGTAAGCTTCAAAGATATTCTAAGAAAACAGGAGAATTTATTAAGTAATGGCAACGCCTAGACTAAAAGAAAAATACTTGAATGAAATTGTCCCTTCACTGAAGGACAAGTTTCAATATAAGTCCATCATGCAGGTACCTAAGATGACAAAGATTTGCATCAACAAAGGTATTGGAGCAGCAGTAGCCGATAAGAAATTGGTTGATGTAGGTGTGGAAGAGCTAACGACCATCACAGGTCAGAGAGCAGTCGCTACCAAGTCAAAGAAAGCGATTTCGAATTTTAAGCTGCGTGAAGATATGCCCATCGGAGCAAGAGTGACATTGCGTGGAGATCGTATGTTCGAATTCATGGATCGTATCATGAATGTGGCTTTGCCCCGCGTACGTGACTTCAAAGGAGTAAGTGATAAAGGATTTGACGGCCGCGGTAACTATACCCTCGGAGTGAAAGAGCAAATCATTTTCCCTGAGATATCTATTGATAAAGTGACCAAAATCAACGGTATGGATATCACTTTTGTGACTACCGCTCAGACAGACGAAGAAAGCTTTGCATTGTTGAAGGCATTTGGGATGCCTTTTGTTAACAAAAATAAACAAGACTAATGGCAAAATTATCCATTATAGCACGAGACAGAAAGAAGGAAGCCCTGGTAAAACGTTATGCAGCGAAGCGCAAAACGTTAAAAGAAGCAGGTGATTGGGAGGGTTTGGATAAACTTCCAAGAAACTCCTCCAGGGTACGTATCCACAATCGTTGCAAATTGACCGGTAGACCCAGAGGATATATGCGAAAATTCGGCATTTGCCGTAATCAATTCCGCCAAATGGCTTCTGACGGGTTGATTCCAGGAGTAACAAAGGCCAGCTGGTAAAAGGAAAGCCAGCTTTTGAATAAAAGGAAAGGATTCAATAACTTTGCAGCCCCGTTTTTTGGCGGGTTTGCTTTTTTAAATGGAATATGAATATAACAGATCCGATAGCAGATTATTTAACCAGGTTGAGAAACGCCATTAAGGCGCGTCACCGTGTGGTTGAAGTGCCCTCATCTAACCTCAAAAAGGAGATTACAAAGGTGCTTTTTGATAAGGGTTACATTCTGAACTATAAGTTCGAAGAAACACCTGATAAACAGGGCCTGATTAGGATCGCATTGAAATACAATGCTGAGACCAAAGAGTCAGCAATATCAAACCTGAAGCGTGTGAGTTCGCCTGGTTTGCGTCAATATAAGCAAGCCAGCAATTTGCCCAAGGTGCTTAATGGTTTGGGTGTTGCTATTCTTTCTACCTCCAAAGGTGTAATTACCGATAAGGAAGCAAAGGCAATGAATGTGGGTGGTGAAGTATTGTGTTACGTTCATTAATAGAGAATTACGATGTCACGAATAGGTAGAAATCCAGTACAAATTCCAAAGGGTGTGACCATCACATTTAACGAAGGTGATCACAAAGTTTCTGTAAAAGGACCAAAAGGAGAGCTGCATCAGGTGCTTGATCCTGATTTTAAGATTAAGCAGGAGAATGCTGAGCTAATAGTGGAGCGCCCTTCTGAGCAGAAAAGACACAAGGCAATGCATGGTCTATACCGCTCATTGATCGACAACATGGTGACCGGAGTAAATACAGGTTATAAGCGTCAGTTAGAATTGGTGGGTGTGGGTTTTAAAGTGAGTGCCCAGGGTAATGTGCTTGAATTGAATGTGGGTTATTCACATGCTATCTTTTTCGAAGTGCCTTCAGAATTGAAAGTGCAGGCGATTACAGAAAAGGGATCAAACCCTACGATAATTCTGGAAGGAATTGATAAGCAATTAATCGGTCAGATGGCGGCCAAGATAAAGTCATTTCGTAAGGTGGAGCCTTACAAAGGAAAAGGTATTCGTTACACGGGTGAGTTTATTCGCAGAAAAGCTGGTAAGGCTGCTTCTAAATAATTATAAGTATGGCTAACATAAAGTCTAAAGCAGATAGAAGGAAAAGATTAAAAATGGGTATCCGCAGAAAGGTGAAGGGTACCACAGAAAGACCACGTCTTTCCGTTTTTAGAAGTAATAAAGTGATTTATGCTCAGGTAATTGATGATACCAAGGGAATGACCCTTGCGGCATCATCTTCTGTAGAGCTGGATAAGAAAGGCGGAGTAAATTTGGAGATCTCTAAAAACGTAGGAAAGAAGGTAGCTGAGAAGGCGCTTGCTTCTGGTGTAAGCACCATCGTTTTCGATCGCAATGGTTCTTTGTATCACGGTAACATCAAAGCTTTGGCTGAAGGCGCCAGAGAAGGAGGTTTAAAATTTTAATTGAATGACACAAAGTAACGTCAGCACGGTAAAGGCAAGTGAGATAGATCTTAAAGAAAAGGTCGTATCAATTCAGCGTGTAGCCAAGGTGGTGAAAGGTGGACGCAGGTTTAGCTTCTCTGCCATAGTGGTAGTGGGAGATGGAAACGGTGTAGTGGGCTACGGATTGGGTAAAGCCAATGAAGTAACAGACGCAATCACTAAAGGTATTGATGATGCCAAGAAACACCTGGTGAAAGTTCCTATTATCAAAGGCACTGTTCCCCATGAGTCAATTGGCAAGTTTGGTGGTGGTTTTGTATTGTTAAAACCAGCCTCTGCCGGTACGGGTGTTATCGCTGGTGGTGCGATGCGTGCGGTACTTGAGAGTGCAGGCGTACATAATGTATTAGCAAAATCAAAAGGATCCTCCAATCCGCACAACGTGGTAAAGGCAACTTTCAAAGCGTTGACTGGAATGAGAGATCCGCATACGATTGCAAGGAATAGAGGAATTACCTTATCAAAGGTTTTCAACGGATAAGAGATATGGCTAAAGTTAGAATTACTCAAAGAAAAAGCATGATCAAAAGGCCCGAAACACAGCAGTTGACGATCAAGTCGCTGGGGTTGGGCAGATTGAATAAGTCTGTAGAAGTGGAATACACTCCTCAGATTCAGGGCATGGTAAAGAAAGTGAGTCATTTGGTTAGCGTAACCGAGATATAAGATGAAACTACACGAATTAAAACCAGCAAAAGGATCGACCAAAACGAATAAACGTTTGGGAAGAGGGCAGGGATTTGGCGGTAGTACTGCGGGCCGTGGACATAAAGGTGCACAGTCACGCTCTGGCTATAGCCGTAAGATTGGATTTGAAGGTGGTCAGATGCCCCTTCAAAGGCGCGTTCCTAAGTTTGGATTTACCAATAACAACAAGGTTTATTTTAAGTGTGTAAACCTGGATGCATTGGATGGTCTGGCAGAGAAAACTAAATCTTCTGAAATCAATATACAGTTGCTTATCGACAATGGCGTGGTAGGTAAGAAGGACAAGGTGAAAGTATTGGGAAGAGGAGAATTAAAAGCAAAGGTAAATGTAGAAGCACATGCATTTTCAGCAACCGCTATTAAGGCGATTGAAACTGCAGGTGGTAAAGCGACTAAAGTGTAACGATGAAGAAATTCTTCACCACCATAAAGAATATTTTTGCGATAGAAGATCTTCGCGTTCGGATTTTAAATACGATCGGTTTCCTGATCATTTTCAGGTTGGGTTCGTATATAGTACTTCCGGGTGTGGATGCTAATCTATTGGCCGGTAATCAAGGTGGTATTTTCGATTTGCTGAATACTTTCCTTGGAGGCTCATTTAGCCGAGCTTCCATATTTGCATTGGGAATCATGCCGTATATCTCGGCTTCGATTGTGGTACAGCTACTTACTGTTGCGGTTCCTCACTTTACCAAAATGCAAAAGGAAGGTGATAGTGGAAGAAATAAGTTAAATCAATTTACGAGGGTACTGACAATTGCTATTACAGCAGCTCAGTCATACGGCTATCTGAGAACTACTATTAATGCAGAGGCACTTACCAATCCTGGCATGTTCTGGATGGTTTCCTCGATTATCATTTTGATATCAGGCACAATGTTTTGTATGTGGCTGGGAGAGCGCATCACAGATAAAGGAATTGGTAACGGTATCAGTATGCTGATCATGATTGGTATTGTGTCACGTTTTCCGGCTGCAATCTGGCAGGAGATGGACGCCAAGGGAATGAACGGAGCCCTCCTTTTCATCATTGAATTGCTGGCCTTGTTCTTCGTGGTAGTGGGAGTGATCGCACTAACACAGGCAACCAGACGTATTCCTGTTCAGTACGCAAAACAGGTAGTGGGCAATAAGCTGTATGGAGGGAAAAGAGATTTTATTCCTTTAAAGCTGAACTCCGCAGGAGTAATGCCAATCATCTTTGCTCAGGCATTGATGTTTATCCCTCCTTTGTTGGCAGGGATTTGGCGCGACAGCGATTTGGGTGCTTATGTAGGGTCTACTTTTGCTGACTTTACCTCATGGCAATACAATTTATTATTTGCTATCCTGATTCTGTTGTTTACATTTTTCTATACAGCAATCACGGTACCGACTAATGATATTGCTGATAATTTGAAACGCAACGGTGGATTTGTTCCCGGCATAAAACCAGGAAAGCAAACCGCTGAGTTTATAGATGGTATTTTATCAAAGATTACTTTTCCAGGTGCAATCTTTCTGGCGATAGTGGCGATTCTTCCTGCATTTGCAGTAAGGGCTGGCGTTACGCAAAATTTTGCTCAATTCTACGGAGGTACTTCTCTTTTGATTTTGGTAGGTGTTGTTTTAGACACACTCCAGCAAATAGAGAGTTATCTGTTGATGAGGCATTATGAAGGAATGATGAAGTCGGGAAGAGTGAAAGGACGTTCTCAGTTTGCTGCGGCTTGAGTTTGAATGATTCATTACAAGACGGCAGAGGATATTCAGGTAATTAAAGAGGGAGCTCAGATTTTAGGGCAAGCTCATGGGGAAGTAGCCAGGCTGGTAAAGCCGGGCGTCAAAACCAAAGACCTGGATAAAATCGCTGAAGAGTATATCAAGGATCATGGGGGCTCGCCTTCTTTTAAGGGTTACAATGGCTTTCCGGCAGCCTTGTGTATTTCTGTCAACGAGACAGTGGTTCACGGGTTTCCAAGTCAGTACGAATTGAAAGAGACGGATGTAATTTCTGTTGATTGTGGTGTTTATTATAAAGACTTCCACAGCGACTCGGCTTATACTTATCCGTTGGAAGGCGTATCTCAGGAAGTACTTGATCTACTGGATCGGACTTATGACTCGCTTTATCTTGGTATTGAACAAGCTAAAGTTGGAAATAGGATAGGAGAGATCAGTTTTGCAATACAGAGTTATGTGGAGCAATTCGGATACGGAGTGGTGAGAGAGTTGGTAGGTCATGGAGTAGGTAAAGATCTCCACGAAGACCCGGAAGTACCAAATTACGGAAAAAGGGGAAGAGGGGCAAAGATAAAAGCAGGGATGGTGTTCGCGATAGAACCGATGATCAACCTGGGGACGAAGAGTGTAGTCCAGGAAGACGATGGTTGGACAATACGGACGGCCGACAGAAAGCCCTCAGCTCATTTTGAGCATACAGTGGCGGTATTAGAAGATAAAACAGAAGTCTTAACGACTCATAAGTATATAGAAGAAAATTATAAGTATAAGTGGCGAAACAAAAGTCGATAGAGCAAGACGGTACCATTTTGGAGGCGTTATCCAATGCGATGTTTCGTGTACAATTGGAAAACGGCCATGAGGTACTGGCACATATTTCAGGAAAGATGAGGATGCACTACATCCGCATTCTGCCTGGAGACAAGGTGAAGCTTGAAATGTCGCCTTATGATTTAACAAAAGGAAGGATAACTTTTAGATATAAGTAAAATGAAGGTAAGAGCATCCATAAAGAAACGCAGTGCCGATTGCAAGCTGATAAGGCGCAATGGCAAATTGTATGTGATTAACAAAAAGAATCCGAGATTTAAACAAAGACAAGGATAATTATGGCACGTATCGCTGGTGTAGATATTCCCGACAACAAAAGAGGAGAGATTAGTTTGACCTATATCTATGGTATTGGCCGTAGATCAGCTCAAAAAATTCTTGCTCAGGCAAACGTGGAATTAGATAAAAAGGTGAAGGATTGGAATGACGATGAGTCGAATACCATTCGTGCCCTTATCGCAGAACAGTTTAAAATCGAAGGTGTGCTTAAGTCTGAAGTTCAGCTAAGCATTAAGCGATTGATGGATATTGGATGTTACCGTGGTTTGAGGCACCGAAAGGGATTGCCTGTAAGAGGTCAGGGAACAAAGAACAACGCCCGTACACGCAAAGGAAAGCGTAAGACGGTAGCGAATAAGAAAAAGGCAGTTAAAGGTTAATAAGTAAATACTTTCCAAATGGCTCAGGAAAAGAAAAAAGATAAAAGTAAAAAGCGGGTTGTTACTGTAGAGACAACTGGACAAATTCATATCCAGGCTACATTCAACAACATCATCATTTCCATTACTAATATGGCGGGTCAGGTAGTTTCCTGGGCATCTGCAGGTAAGATGGGCTTCAAAGGTTCTAAAAAGAATACACCTTATGCTGCACAAACAGCAGCACAGGAATGTGGCACCAAAGCCTATGAGTTGGGAATGCGCAAAGCTGAGGTATTTGTGAAAGGGCCGGGATCTGGTCGTGAATCTGCGATTCGTACACTTCAGGGTGTTGGAATAGAAATTTCTACCATTCGTGATGTTACTCCATTGCCTCACAATGGTTGCCGTCCTCCAAAGAAAAGAAGAGTTTAATTTATTATAGAGCATAATCTAGCCATGGCAAGATATACAGGTCCTAAAACAAAGATTTCAAGAAGGTTCGGTGAGCCTATTCTGGGAGATAGCAAAGCGCTACAAAAGAAAGCCTATCCTCCAGGACAACACGGTAAGGGTAAAAGGCGCAAGCAATCTGAATATTCTATTCAGTTGATTGAAAAGCAAAAGGCCAAATACATCTATGGTGTATTAGAGAAGCAGTTTGAAAATATATTCGATAAAGCAGCCCGGAAGAGTGGTGTTACAGGTGAAGTATTGCTTCAGATGCTGGAGTCAAGACTGGACAACACAGTGTATCGTTTGGGCATTGCCACCACACGCAGAACTGCACGTCAATTGGTTGTGCATAAGCACATTCTTGTAAATGGAGAGGTGGTAAACATTCCTTCGTATACACTGAAGCCGGGTGAGACCATTGAAGTAAGAGAAAAATCCAAATCATTGGAGACAATTACAGATAGTCTGGCCGCTCATTCTACCAAAAGACACAGCTGGTTAGAGTGGGATGGTGGAGATATGGTGGGTAAATTCATTACCCTTCCTCCCCGCGAAGATATTCCTGAGAATATCAATGAGCAGTTGATAGTCGAATTGTACTCCAAGTAATATTTAACATTAAATTAAATTACCTATGTCAATATTAGCATTTCAAATGCCAGAAAAGGTTGTAATGGAGAAGTCCGATGATTTTCGCGGTCTTTTCACATTCAAACCACTGGAAAGAGGATACGGAGTAACGATTGGTAATGCATTGAGAAGAATCCTTCTTTCATCATTGGAAGGGTATGCCATTACAGGTATTAAGATTCCTGGTGTGTTGCATGAGTTCTCTACGATAGAGGGTGTAGTTGAGGATGTTTCCGAAATCATTTTGAACCTGAAGCAGGTTCGTTTGAGGAAGAATTCAGATAATTTCGAAAGCAAAATCACCGTAAATATTAAAAAACAGAAGCAGTTTACCGCTGGTGATATTGCCAAGTTTACTTCTGGTTTTGATGTATTGAATCCTGATCACGTAATCTGTAATCTTGACGAGTCGGCACAATTTGAAATTGAGTTAACGGTTGAGAAAGGTCGCGGATATTTACCTGCAGAGGAAAATAAGCCTACGGAACAACTATTTGGGTTTATTCCGATCGATGCCATTTTCACCCCAGTGAAAAATGTGAAATACAGTGTGGAGAACACCCGTGTGGAGCAAAAGACTGACTATGAAAAGTTGGTTCTCGATATTGAAACGGACGGTTCTATCCATCCTGAAAAGGCATTGGAAGGAGCGGCCTTCATTTTAATTCAACATTTCCGTCTGTTTTCAGATAAGTCTATCGAACTGGAGACAGGAAAGGATAGTGAAATTGAGCAGGTGGATGAGGAGATGCTTCATATGAGGAAATTGTTGAAGACTGCTTTACATGATTTAGACCTTTCAGTGCGTGCATACAACTGTCTTAAAGCAGCTGATGTGAAGTCATTGGGAGATCTTGTAAGATTGGAGATCTCTGACATGATGAAGTTTAGAAATTTTGGGAAAAAATCACTAGCTGAATTAGAGCAGTTGGTGGCAGAGAAGAGCCTTACCTTCGGTATGGATCTTTCAAAATATAAATTAGAAGAGGACTAATGAGACACGGGAAGAAATTTAATCACCTTGGCCGCCAGGCGGCTCACCGCCAGGCGTTGCTTTCCAATATGGCATCGTCATTGATTCTTAATAAAAGAATTACGACAACTGTTGCCAAAGCAAAAGCATTGAGAAAGTATGTTGAGCCATTGCTTACCAAATCAAAGACAGACACCACCCATTCGCGTAGAACTGTGTTTGCTTATCTTCAAAATAAGGAAACGGTATCTATGCTATTCGGAGAGGTTGCGTCACGCATTGCTGACCGCCCGGGTGGGTACACAAGAATTATTAAATTTGGCAGCTTGCGTCATGGTGATAATGCAGAGATGTGCCTTATGGAACTGGTAGACTTTAACGATATCTACAAGAAAGAGGGTGCTGAAAAGAAAGCGAAGACACGCAGAAGCCGCAGATCTAAGAAATCTGAGGATGCTGGTGCCGAAGTTGAAGCGGCTACAGCCGAAGCGCCAGAAGCTAAAGAAAAGCCTAAGAAAGCTGCTAAAAAGGCAGCTAAGAAGACCACAAAAAAGAAGGACGAAGAGTAGTGATTTGTCTAAATAATATCGAAAAGGGATCAGTGTTCATTGCTGATCCCTTTTTTTATGCCCTGTCATTTCACAAGGAAATTTTATCCAATATATTCCAAGATCAAATTCCAAACGGGTTATTTTTGCCAAACCAAACCACACAATGAGCTCAACCAACAAAGCATACTTACTTTTAGCAGACGGACTTTTAATTGAAGGAAAAGCAATAGGAAAAAGGGGGACATCTGGAGGAGAGATTTGCTTTAATACGGGAATGACGGGTTATCAGGAAATCTACACTGATCCTTCCTATTATGGTCAGATTGTAGTGAACACTACGTCACACATCGGCAACTATGGTGCTTTGGATGCTGAACAGGAGTCGGACACTCCAAAAATAAAAGGGTTGGTCGTCAATGAATTTTCGGCTGATTACAGCAGAAAGACGGCAACCGAGAGTCTTCAGCAATATTTGGAGAAACACAATGTGGTTGGAATTTCAGGTATTGATACCCGTAAGTTGGTACGCCATATTCGCAGCAAAGGTGCGATGAATGCTATTATTTCATCAGAACTAGAACCTGAGGAACTAAAGAAAGAGCTGAACAATGTGCCCTCAATGGATGGTTTGGAACTGGCATCAATTGTGAGTACAAAGAAACCATACTTTGAAGGTGATAGTAATTCGCCCTTTAAAGTGGCGGTGCTTGATGTAGGTGTCAAAAAAAGTATTCTTACCCATCTGGCGGCAAGAGGGTGCTACCTACAGGTATTTCCTGCCAAAACTCCTTATGCTGAAATGGAGAAGTGGAATCCTGATGGTTTTTTTGTCTCTAATGGGCCTGGTGATCCTGCTACCATGGACTATGGTATCACTACTGTTAAAGAAATGATGAACTCAGGCAAACCTATTTTTGGAATTTGTCTGGGGCATCAATTGCTGGCATTGGCCAATGGCATTTCCACCTATAAAATGCATCATGGCCATCGTGGATTAAATCATCCCGTGAAGAACTTGATTTCTGGTTTGGGTGAGATGACCTCTCAGAATCATGGATTTGCCGTAAGTGAGAAAGATATTGAAAAGAATAAAAATGTAGAAGTGACGCATATTCATCTCAATGATAAAACCATTATGGGGTTGAGTGTAAAATCAAAAAACGCATTCTCAGTTCAATACCATCCGGAAGCATCTCCAGGGCCACATGATTCGCGGTATTTGTTTGATCAGTTTGTTGAGATGATAAAACAAAATCAACTTTCTGAAGTTGATTCTTCAAAGATTTAAGATTTTATGATTTTGGAATTTTAGATTTTAATCTCAATGAATAAGCAAGAATTAATTAGAAGAACCAGAGAATTCGCCAGAAGAGTATTTAAGTTAATAGAAAGGCTCCCAAGAGGTCAAGCTTCGCAAGTGATTACTTATCAACTTATGAAATCCTCCTCCTCAGTAGCCGCCAACTACAGAGCAGTAATTCGGGCAAAGTCATCTAATGATTTTAAGAATAAAATGAAGATTGTCTTAGAAGAGGCTGATGAGAGCAATTTTTGGCTAACATTTATTGCGGATGTTGAATTGTTGTCCATTGAAGACAAAGAACTTAATTTGCTGACTAAGGAATCAAATGAACTGACAGCAGTATTCGCGGCTTCAATTAAAACCTTGAACAAGTCAAATCTTAAAATTCCTAAATCTTAAATCTTCCATTAAATGAGCTTAATAGAGAGTATCCATGCCCGTCAAATTTTGGATAGCCGTGGCAATCCTACAGTTGAAGTTGATGTAATCACCGAATCGGGTGCCTTTGGGAGAGCGGCTGTTCCATCAGGAGCATCTACCGGTACGCATGAGGCGGTTGAGCTTCGTGATGGTGATAAGAAACAATTTATGGGCAAGGGTGTGCTCAAGGCAGTGAAGAATGTTAATGAATCGATTGCCGAGGCCATCGTGGGGTTTGATGTTACCGATCAAAATTTGGTCGATAAAATAATGATGGAGGTGGATGGCACAAAAAATAAAAGCAAGTTAGGAGCCAATGCAATATTGGGAACTTCACTTGCGGTAGCCAAAGCTGCGGCCATGGAATCAGGCCAGTCATTGTTTCGCTACATAGGTGGCGTAAATGCCAATACCATGCCTGTTCCTATGATGAACATTTTAAATGGCGGCAGTCATGCGGATAACTCCATCGACTTTCAGGAGTTCATGGTAATGCCTGTGAAGGCCGATACTTTTTCTGAAGCATTGAGAATGGGTACTGAAGTTTTTCATCATTTGAAAAAAGTGCTTCATGACAAAGGATTGTCGACTAATGTAGGAGATGAGGGAGGCTTTGCGCCCAACATCGCAAGTAACGAAGAGGCCATTGAGGTAGTGTTGAAAGCCATTGAGAAGGCAGGATATAAACCGGGTGTTGATATTTTTATTGCCATGGATGCGGCCGCTTCAGAATTTTATGATAAAAAATCCAAGACCTACCATTTCAAAAAATCTTCCGGAAGGAAATTGAAACCCGAAGAGATGGTAGAATATTGGGCCAAGTGGGCCAAGAAATACCCAATTATTTCTATCGAAGATGGCATGGACGAGAGCGACTGGAAAGGTTGGAAACAGTTGACAGATAAAATTGGAGACAACGTGCAGCTGGTGGGTGATGACTTGTTTGTAACCAATGTTGATTTTCTTAGGAAGGGAATTGATCAGGGCGTAGCTAATTCTATCCTGGTAAAAGTGAACCAGATAGGAACACTTACCGAAACCATCAATGCAGTGAACCTGGCCAAACAAAACAAATATAAAAGTGTAATGTCTCACCGCTCTGGAGAAACAGAGGACAGTACCATTGCAGATCTGGCAGTGGCATTAAACACAGGTCAGATTAAAACCGGATCCGCTTCACGCTCCGATCGTATGGCCAAGTACAATCAATTGCTACGCATTGAAGAAGAATTGGGCGAGACGGCTTATTTCCCTGGGATAAAGTTTTAGATAATAATATAGACTACATTGACTATTGAAAGTTACTTTCAATAGTCAATGTAGTAAGGTTTATCCGCAAGCCACATCCTCCAGCGAAGCATTCCAGCAGTGGAATTGATCGTCCCCAAAGTGATTTGGATTACTTACCCTACCTTCGTTTGTTTCCCTGCTCCATTCTATTTTTACCATATTATCATTTTCATTGTCAAAAATGTGGTAGAAAGTATTGAAGGGACTTTCTTCATTAATGCCAAAATAGATGTAACCCCCTTTGCCAGCGGCATCCGGGTCGATACTGGTATACTTAATGTCGGCTACAGTGTTGTTGACATTTCGGGACCAGTCAATCTGAATAAAAGGCTTGTTTTGATCGGGGCCAAAATTGAGCGTCCATTCACCTTCTGTTCGCTCTGCATTGGCATGTCCGGTGTACCATTCGTAGTCAGTGTACTCGCCTGCCTTTGACAACAGCATTTTCCAATCGACTCCATCACTTACCAACGTGCCCTGAAGCTTTGCTGAATGCTGTACATTGGCTACAGTAAAATTATATGTCCATTGCCACGTGTTGTTACCAATGAACTCAGGCGTTTGATTGATGGATGCTTTGAAAGCGGTTACAGGTACAATGGTAGCGACACCTAATATCAAATTCCATACTCCGATTCCAATAACGGAATGTCCCCAATTGCCTTTTGCATTGGTGCGTCCACCCACTCTGCCTCCGTTGTCTTGTGGGAGCTGATTTAGATCCATTTCAAATGTTGAAACTGGAGGTATTTCAGGGGCTGGTCCCGGGGGCGTACCTATGCCATTGTCGTCACTACAGGAAGACAACAAAAGACTAAATCCCAAAAAATAGATTGCCAAACTTTTGACCAGGTTGGTTTTAAGTGTATTCATATTATTTGCTGTAAGATTAATTCTATTATTCAACGACAAATTTTAAGCCAAAACAAAGCAAGAAGGCATAAATGACCTTTCATTATAAGATAACACGGTATTTGGGGTATACCCTATGTTATAGTTACTTAATTTATAACAAGTCGAAATGGTGATTGTTGTAAAAGTCACCCCTCATTGGGGCATCAATTCCACAAAAATGTTGATTGCTAACTATGATAAACTCTTGATGCGATAATTAAACCATCATTGACTTCAAGCGTTTCGCCCACTCTGAGGTCCTCCTCATTTTCTACCTGTCTAAGGTATTCCATGAATACCCTGTCCTCGTGAGAAATAAGATGAAGTACTTTGTATTGAAGGGATGGCAATCGCTCAAAGGCCTCCTGCCACCAGTTGCGCAAGGCTTCTTTTCCCTTTATCAAACCCAAAGTTTCTGGATATTGTAGTTTTAATTTGGGACTATAGTGCTGTGCATCATTATGATAAAGGTTTAATAACTTTCCAAGATCATGTTGATTGAATGCGTCAAACCAATCTAGCGCTATTCTATTCAATTCATTATTGGTCATTTCTTTTTCTTTCGGATGGACAAAAGTAATGGATAGACATGAAAGTTAGTTAGTAAATTACAAGGTATCATCAGTGTTGTTACAAATAAATTGAAACTCTCTAAGCATCAATATCAGGATATCCTTCAGGTACTGACGGAGTTAAACATTCCTCCTGAAAACCTTTCATTGGTAAAACGAAAAGGAAGGATAAGAGTAATTATATCTGGGATAGATTCATATTTTGAATTCTTCAAAAGGAAATCTATCGCAATTACTCGGGATGGGCTTCAATGGAAAGACGTGGCGCATTATGAATTAAATATTTCAGGAATACACAAAAATGTACCCGCCTGGATTGAAGTGATTCTGGAGTTTAGAATTTGGATAAAAGGCAGTGAAAAAGCCTCATAAATCACTTCCTCAGTGTCTCAAAATCAAAACTGGCATCCCAATATGGGACATTTTTAAGTGAAACGCACTCCTTCATTCAGTCCTTCGATCACTCAAAATCTCGTTTTTTGAGCTAAAAAACCACTTTTTTCGCGAGCAATCCTATCTATTTTTTCTTTAGAATACTTTTTGAGTAGTAGCTAAGAAATAAAATGTTTGAATATGACTCTGCTACTTGTTTTTATCATCATCATGGCCATTGTACTTCTGGTCATTTTTGGTCTGCCAGGAACCCCCAATTACTTGGGGTGGAAACTCGCAGGTATCTGGGCTAATCAATCTGACACACTTCAGATAATGATTCATGAACAGGATGCTTGTCTGAATGGACATGTTGTATCAGCGGATGTGCGAGACAACAATAGCAAAATTGTAATTGGAAAAATGGTAGTGAATAAGGTGAAACTGCGATCAGTATGGAATTGGAGTACCGGCAAATACATTGATCCTTACACCATGGAAGAATTTGATTTTAAAATTAAGCTGAAGGGTAGCGACAGGCTGAAGGTCTATTATTTGGAGAATAAAAATTTAGTAAGAAGAGAGGAATGGAAATTAATAAGCTCTCTGAACAAATCATAAATATTAGAATTATGGAAACATACTATCCGATATTGTATCTCATTTTGTCTTTTGCAATTGCTGTTTTTTCAACTTTGCTTGCTTTTCGATTGAGAAACTCTAAGACCGCTCTTGAGTCACGCCTTACGGGAATCTGGGTGAATGAATCGCAGACAATGCGCATTCTCCTTCACCATATTGATTCAATATTTCAGGGTGACGTGGTATGGATTAAATCAATTGAGCATAACCATCAGCACATGTTGGGAACTAAAATGATTAAAGAGCTGGCTTTAAAAACTGTTGCTCAGGGAAGCACAGGTATTTATATAGACCCTAAAAGTGGTGAAGAATTACCTTTTAGATTGTGGTTTCAGGGAAAAGGAAGGTTGAAATTGGCCGTTATCAATAAGGTAGATGGTAAAAATAGGGTGGTAAAAGAAGAGCGATGGTTTCAGCTTTAGGCTTTCTCCTTGTTGAGTTGTAAAATGGGGTATTGTGGGAATTTGCACTGAATTTCCTATCTTCGTGAAACTATTTTTTAAGCTATGTTAAAACGGCTACCACCCATTTTTAAGAATTTTTATTTTCTCACAGGCTTTCTCTTTTTAGTTTGGATGATTTTTGTGGATTCCAATGATCTGATTACCCGCTTCAGTATGGGTGCCAAACTTCGTGCTTTGCAGGGAGAAAAGGAGTATTACGAGGCTAAAATTGTAGAAGTAGAGAAAGACAGAAAAGAATTAATGACAAATAAAGAACTTTTGGAGAAGTTTGCTCGTGAGAAGTATTTAATGAAAAAGGAAACTGAGGATTTGTTTATCATCCAGGTTAAAGAATAATTCAATGAAGACTACTTGGCTACTCGCATTTGCTCTGTTGTTCTCAAGTGTTGCATTCGCTCAACGCGAAATTGATAATAAAGCGGGATGGGGGTTGAAAGACAGACTCTATTTTGGAGGTGGTTTTGGCCTGAATGGCGGAAATGACTCCTTTGGCAATAGATATTTCTATGTTGGACTTAATCCAATAGTAGGTTACATGATCACTCCACAGTTTTCTGGTGGACTGGGGTTGCAGTGGCAGCATTACTCTTATCCAGATTTCAATACCAAATTTGATCAATACGGGGTGAGTCCTTTTTTGAGGTATAACTTTGGTCAATTGTTTGCTTACACAGAATATAATGTGTTGAATACACCTACCTTTAGTAATTCAGAAAGGAAAAACTTTGATCGATTCCTAATGGGCTTGGGTTATTCTCAGCCATTAGGCAGGCGTGGCTCCCTCAATGCCATGGCGCTATATGATTTGATTTATTCTAATACAGAAAGAGCCTTTGCATCTCCCTGGGTATTCCGGGTTTATTTTTCTTTTTAAAAACTCACCTGCAGTTTTTTCGCAATTTCTTTTAAGTCTTCTACTACCATTTCGTTGAGTAGAATTCCTTCTTTGCTCCTTATTTTTTCTTGTTCGCGTTCCGGGTCACCAGGTATAATTACCTTCTCTTGTCCAGCAATAGTTTGTGCCTGACGAAAGCGGTTAATCCAATTATCCATGTGCTTGAAAAAATCTTCTTTTGGACGAAATGCGTCCACCCTCATGGCGCCTACAAAATGACCAATGCCTTCCCCTACCGGATCAGCTGGCGGGGCGAGAAAACTTACAAATGGAGGAACCCACGGACCGTAGTTGGCACCAGAGAGCACACCTGAAAAGATATCAACCCACGCACCTAGGCTAAATCCTTTGTGGCTACCATGCTCCCTGTCACTCCCCAAAGGGATTAAGGAACCTCCTTCCTTCACACCATGCGCGTTCGTGGTAGGTTCTCCTTCTTTGGTTTGTACCCAACCTACCGGAGCCTTTTCATTTTTGCGTTGTAATATTTCCAACTTGCCATTGGCCGCTGTAGTGGTGGCGAAGTCAGCCACGAAAGGGGGCTGTACCCCGGCAGGGATAGCAACACAGATGGGGTTTGTACCTAACAATCTTTCTGTTGAAAATGTGGGAGCAACCAAAGGGCTCGCGTTGGTCATGGATATACCAATCATGTCATGTTGAAGCGCCATCATGGAATGATAACCCGCGATACCAAAGTGATTGGAGTTTTTCACAGCTACCCACCCAGTACCACAGGTTTTTGCTTTTTCGATTGCAATATTCATAGCATAGGGTGCTACCACTAGCCCAAGACCCTGGTCACCATCGACAACGGCTGTGCTTGGTGTCTCATGGATAACTTTGGGGGTCGGTTTTGTGTTGATTCTGCCCGCTTCCCAAAGCCTTACGTATCCGCTTAGCCTGGCTACCCCATGCGAGTCGATGCCACGCAGGTCAGACTGAAGGAGTACATCTGAGGCAAGCTGAGCATGCTGCTCAGAGCTGCCCATTTTTATAAATATGTTGTAGGCAAAATCCCTAAGCGTTTTTTCGGTATATAAATTGTTCATGATGTAGCAATAGTGTTTTTTTGGACCCTAACTTCAATTATCAAATTCATTATTACTTGCGACAGGCGCTATTTGCAGAAAATTTTCGTTCGAATTATGGAAATTGAAGGATCGGTGCATCTTACAGCTAAAACAACAACTCATGAAACGAATAAATTTAGGAACAGCCCTGTTTTTCAGCTTTTTGATAACATTCGGACAAACTGAGAAACCAATCGACTCCAAAATTACGAATGTTACTGTCTTTTTGAACAAAGCGCAGGTAACACGAGAGGTGAAAACGAGAATTGAGGCCGGTAAAATGGATCTGATCCTTTCTGGATTAACATCTCAACTTGACCCTTCCAGCATTCAGGTAGCCGGCAAAGGCAGCTTTTTGATTTTGGGCATACGCCATCAACAGAATTACCTCAATGAATTTAATGTTCCCGTAAAACTTAAAGCGCTGAAAGACTCATTAATTTATTACCAAAGGAACTTGAGCCTGGAACAGAGCCAAAAGGAAATTCTCAACAAAGAGGAACAAATGCTTTTGAGTAATCAGAAAATTGGAGGAACCAATCAAAATCTTACAGTCGCGGAATTGAGAGCGATGGCTGATTTCTACAGGTCCAGATTGGGGGAGATTGTGAACAGCAGAATGAAGCAGGATGAGAAGGTGAAATCAATTAACGAACACATTCTTCGTCTTCAAAGGCAAATCAACAGTGAGAATGAGTTGTACAGTAAAAACACCAGTGAAATTGTAATTAGTGTGTCAGCCAATTCTACAACAGCGGCTACTTTGGAGGTAAATTATGTAGTTGCAAATGCGGGGTGGTATCCTATTTATGATTTAAGAGCGATCAACACCAAATCTCCAATACAGCTCAACTATAAAGCGAATGTATTTCAAAGGACCGGAGAGGAGTGGAAGAACGTGAACCTGATATTGTCTACTGCTAACCCGAATCAGAGCGGGTTGAAGCCAGAGCTTTACCCTTGGTATCTGGATTTTTATAACCCTGTAGCTTATAAACAATATAATAACAAAGCTTTAGGCAGGGGTATGCGATCGGAAGCCCCATCTGAAGATTTGGCTTTTGAAATGGAGATAGCGGAAGCTGCACCAGCACAATCCATGGCAGAGCTGGTAAGCAGGGTTCAAACTTCGTTGAATACAGAATTTATAATTGCCCTGCCGTATACTGTGGCCTCCTCATCCAAGCCAACACTTGTTGATATTCAAAGCAATGAAGTGAAGGCAAAGTATTCTTATTCAGTTGTACCCAAATTAGATGCAGATGCTTTCCTTATAGCGAAAGCAACTGGGTGGGAGGAGTATAGTTTGTTGCCAGGGGAAGCCAATATCTTTTTTGAAGGTACTTTCGTAGGTAAAACATTTATTGATCCTAACGCAATCGGAGACACGCTGTCTGTTTCTTTAGGTCGGGATAAAAGGATTGTGGTGAAACGGGAAGAGTTAAAAGACCTCACTTCAAAGAAGTTCATAGGGTCAAACGTAAGGGAGGAACATAGCTGGGAAATTTCTGTTCGAAACACAAAAGCAGAGCCCGTTACTATTACAGTAGAGGATCAATTGCCGGTGACAAGAAATAAAGACATTGAAGTAACATCACTTGACAATGGCGGAGCTAAGTTTGAGCCGGTATCCGGTAAACTCATCTGGAAGTTGACGCTTCAGCCAAATGAAACGAAAAAGGTGACGTATCGCTATGAAGTCAAATACCCTAAAGACAAACAAATATCCGGACTTAATTAAAAGTATGTGGGTCAGTTACCATATGTGATTGACCCACTCATAATATCTGCCAATACCCCCTCCTTTAGTGCATAACTGGATACACGCAAATTTGTAAAAGCATATCGGCTTATTAGATAATTGATCAGAGAGCAGGCTACTACAATCATATCAACCCGCAGTTCAATCATTCCGGGTATCTTCATGCGAGCCTCCTTGTCTCGAACAATGAGTTCTTTATAGATATCATGAAAACCCTGAAAGGATAAAGGGGTTTCAGCAGTTTCAGATATCCTTTCAAGACCTTGGCGGGCACAGTAGATATCACTAAGGGTATCAAATGTGCCAGAAGATCCCACCAATGTTTTTGGTTGATATCGTTCTAAGACTTGAAAAAGAGATCCAAGCTTATTGTCAAAATGTATACTTAAAGCTTTTAAATCTTCAGTTCGGATAGGATCGTGTGTATGATATTCCTCTAAAAGCCGTTGAGCACCGATCTCAAAACTTTCTTTCCAGTAAATATCATTCTCATCTCCAATGATGAACTCTACGCTTCCTCCGCCAATATCCAACACCAAAGATTTTTCGTTGCCTAACGGTATGGCAGATCTAACACCCATATAAATTAACCTGGCTTCTTCATCACCAGATATAACATTTACAGCTATACCTGTATTTTCCTTAATACGGTTGATAACATCTTTCTGGTTGCGGGCATTTCTAAAGGCACTAGTACCATAGGCAAATATTTTTTTTACATTGTAGTTGTCTATGGCAATTCGGAATGCAGAAATGGCACGTAATGCCCTACTCAGTGCTGCATCAGTGATCAGGCCTTTGTTGATTCCTTTCTTACCAAGCTTTACAGCCGTGCGCTCCCTATACACAATATGATGTTGGTTTTCCTTTACATCTACTATGAGCAGGTGAAAAGTATTAGTCCCTAAATCTACTATGGCTATTCGGCTTTCCATTTTAAGGAGCCAAATATACATTGTAGAGAACACTGTTCTGGGCTTTTAACTCAATTTGTCACCCAATCTTTGCTACCCAATTATTGTAATCAAACACCCCGACCTCTTATAAGTCGGAAGAGTACTGCAATGATTGCGAAAACCAGTAAAAAATGGATAACACTACCAAGACTAAATACGAAAAAACCAAGAACCCACCCGATAAGGAGGATAGCGAAATTTTGTTTACCAGGGTTATTGGAAATAGCATACCATTGTGTAAAAACCACATGTGCTGTTGATGTGGCTTTTAATTCTTTTAAGCTGTAGAACCGATTTCACATACTTGTGGGGAATAATTTTCTCTATTTGCCCTTATTGAATGTCGAACCGATTGGAATCGATTTGCTCTAGAGTATTAATCACATTGGTTTACTGCTAGTCCTTGCTTTAATTAATTTCTGAAGAAGTCAAAGGTTTTATGGTTGCAGCTTTTTTTGTCTAGAAATTATACAAATAAAGCGTCTAGGGCTACTGTTTTGCCTATATTTCGAGTTGAATTTTATCAAATAAAAATCAATGATGAAACGAAAAGTTGACTCTCAGGAACTGAGTAAAAAGTTTGATGAGTTGCACCGAAAAAATCAGGAATCACTATTGGGTGGTGGAGAAAAAAGAATTGAACAGCAGCATGGAAGAAATAAGTTAACGGCCCGTGAGCGCGTTCACTTACTGATGGACGAAGGATCATTTGAGGAGCTGGGCAAGTTTGTCATGCACAGATGCAAGGATTTTGGACTTGATAAAGAATATTATCTTGGAGATGGTGTAGTAACTGGATACGGAACAGTTAATGGCAGACTGGTCTATGTTTTCTCTCAGGACTTTACTGTTTTTGGAGGTTCTTTGTCAGAAACGCACGCAGAAAAAATTGTAAAAGTAATGGAGTTGGCCATGCAAAATGGGGCTCCCTTAATTGGACTGAATGACTCAGGTGGGGCACGTATTCAGGAAGGCGTTGTATCGCTGGGTGGATATGCAGATATATTTTATCGCAACGTGATGGCATCCGGAGTTATTCCCCAAATATCAGCCATCATGGGTCCTTGTGCAGGTGGGGCAGTTTATTCACCCGCCATGACCGATTTTATCTTCATGGTGGAGAATACATCGTTCATGTTTGTGACAGGGCCCAACGTGGTGAAAACGGTAACACATGAAAATGTGACCGCTGAAGAATTAGGAGGTGCGAGTGCCCACAGCATGAAAAGTGGAGTAACACATTTTGCGTCTGCCAACGAAATGGAATGTATCAACGGGATCAAGCAGTTGCTGAGCTATGTGCCTCAAAACTGTGAAGACGATGCACCTCGTGTGGATTACACTCCATCCGAAGAGGTAAGAGAACAATTGAATAGTATTATTCCCGATAACCCCAATCAGCCCTATGATATGCGCGAGGTGATTGATGGGATTGTAGATCAGGGCAGTTTCTTTGAAGTGCATAAAAATTTCGCGGAAAATATTGTAGTGGGTTTTGCACGAATTGCGGGAAGAAGTATCGGAATAGTTGGTAACCAACCAGCATCATTGGCTGGTGTATTGGATATCGATGCCAGCGTAAAAGGAGCGAGGTTTGTTCGCTTTTGCGACTGCTTTAACATTCCGTTGTTGGTGCTGGAAGATGTTCCTGGATTTTTACCAGGTACTGATCAGGAGTGGAATGCAATTATTACCAATGGGGCAAAACTTTTGTATGCATTTTCAGAAGCCACCGTGCCGCGTATTACAGTGATTACCCGTAAGGCATATGGTGGAGCTTATGATGTGATGAACTCTAAACACATAGGAGCAGACATGAACTATGCATGGCCCACAGCTGAAATTGCCGTGATGGGAGCCAAAGGAGCGGCAGAGATTATCTTCAAAAAAGAAATTGCTGATGCAGAGGATTCGGAAGCAAAGCTGAACGAGAAAGTAGATGAGTATACCCGGAAATTTGCCAACCCATACCGGGCGGCTCATCGTGGATATATTGATGAAGTGATTTATCCGGATCAAACCAGAGAAAAATTGATACGGGCCTTTCAGATGTTAGAAAATAAAGTGGCTAAATTGCCAAAGAAGAAACACGGAAATATTCCGTTATAATTTTTAATTCAGCTTACTATGGACAAAAAGAGTAAAAATTTTTTATTTAATTATTTAAATAATGCATCACCAACAGGTTTTGAACATACAGGTCAGCAGATTTGGTTGGACTATATAAAACCCTACACGGATGAATACATCGTTGATACCTATGGAACCGCTGTGGGAGTGATTAATCCTAAAGGAAAATACAAAGTGGTGATAGAAGCACACGCAGATGAAATTTCCTGGTTTGTCAATTACATTACTCCTGAGGGATATATCTATGTGAGAAGAAATGGTGGCTCCGATCATCAGATTGCACCGTCTATGCGTGTGAACATTCATACGGAAAACGGAATTGTAAAAGGAGTTTTTGGCTGGCCAGCGATCCACGTTCGCGATAGTGCCAAGGAAGAAACACCTACACTCAAAAATATTTTTATTGATATTGGTTGTGAGTCTAAAAAAGAGGTAGAGGCATTGGGCGTGCACGTAGGTTGCGTGATTACCTTCGAAGATGAATTGATGGAGTTGAATAAAAATTATTTAACCGGACGTGCATTGGATAACCGAATGGGTGGTTTTATGATTGCTGAAGTAGCCAGAAGGTTAAGTGAGACCAAAGCTAAACTCCCCTTTTGTTTATACATCGTAAACTCTGTTCAAGAGGAAATTGGTTTGCGTGGTGCTGAGATGATTTCAAGAAGACTGAAGCCAGACCTGGCCATTTGTACAGATGTGACTCATGATACGGGTTCACCCATGTACAATAAAAAAGAAAGCGGGGATCTAAAGTGTGGGGATGGCCCTGTATTGTGTTATGGTCCTGCCGTGCAAAACAATGTGTTGAAGGCTATCATTAAAATTGCAAATAAGAAAAAAATACCCTTTCAGCGACAGGCGGTATCACGGTCAACAGGGACCGATACAGATTCATTTGCTTACTCAGCAGAGGGCGTTGCTTCAGCACTGATTTCCCTTCCGCTAAAGTACATGCACACTACAGTGGAAACGGTGCATAAGGATGATGTGGAAAATGTGATCAAATTGATTCATGAAGTGGTGTTGAACCTGAAGCCCGGAGCAGATTACAGATACATTAAATAATTGTATTTACAGCCAGCTTCAAAAGTCAAATTCAAATTCACCATTCTGAGTGAAGTGAAGAGTCCTGATTTCTCACTTGTGTATTGCGAGGGATGCCTCGCTTGGCTCAATATGACGGGCTGACTTTTGAGGCTGGTCACCTTAACATCTTTGATCATGCAACAATCCAAGTTGTCATTGACCAAATGGGAAACGAAGTAAAATTTGATTTGCCCGCTTAGACATCATTTCCAGCTCCACATTATGTCTGGTAGGCGGCCAGTTTTTTAGTTGGCATGGAAACAGGCTTTTAAAAGCACCTTATTATTTCAATTTATTTTATATCAAATCCGATCGCGTTTAAATCATCCCAAAACTCCGGATAAGATTTATTGACCACTTCAGGAGCCTCAATTTCAATATCCATTAAAGTAGCCCAGGGAGCAAAACCCATAGCCATACGGTGATCGTGATAGGTATTGATTTTGATTCTTTCTGTAGGAATTTTTCCGGGAGTAAGGCTGAAAACTCCTTTTGATGTTTCCTCCAACTTTGCGTCTACCTTACTTAGCTCATTTTGTAATGCTGCGATACGATCGGTTTCTTTAATGTAAAGGCTTTCCAATCCGGTGAAAGTACCTCGTACTCCTTTCATAGCGCATACAGGCAATACGGTTTGGGCCAGGTCTGGGCAGTCGGTGAAATCCCATTCTAAATGTCCACTGATGTTGCTTGCCTTGGTAAGAATTGCATTACCATTTTCAAACAGGGTATTAACTCCAAGCTGTTCCATGATCTCTACAATTACCCGATCTCCCTGAACGGAGTGCGATGAAACATGGCAAAGTGTAATGGATGATTTTTGTGCCAAGGCTACAATAGCGAACCAATAGCTCAGGGCCGACCAGTCGGGTTCTACGGTTATGCTAGCCGGCTGGTATTGGCCAGGCAGGATCACCACTTTTCCATTCTTCATAAAGAACCTTCCTCCAAAACTGGCCATTAAGGCTGCTGTCATCTCGATATAAGGCCAACTACCTACTTTTCCTTCCAAATTAATAGTGAGCCCTTCTGGTAACACAGGGGCAATCATCATCAAGGCGGAAATGTATTGACTGCTGACATTCCCTGGTAGTGATATTTCGGTTGTTTTCTGAGAGGGAAAGCCTTTGACCTCATGGGGAGGAAATCCTTCCTCCTCCAAATATTCGATGTCAGCCCCAATTTCCCTTAAAGCAGTCACTAACAATCCAATCGGTCTTTCCTTCATTCTAGTTGTTCCGGTGAGCACCTTATTTTGACCTGAAATGGCATAATATGCCGTAAGGAAGCGCATGGTAGTGCCGGCATCCATGGCATCAATGATTTTACCTGGATCGGCCAATAGGCTTTTCATGAGTTGTGTATCCCGGGCTGTGGCCAGATTACTGATAGTCGACAGACAACCTGAGAGGGCATCTAGAATTAAGGCACGATTACTAATGCTCTTGGAAGAGGGTAGCTTCTGGATGATTCCCCCTATTTGGGGTGTGTGCTTTAGAAGTAGGTTGGGCATGGGGGTTTAAGTTAAAAAAATAAATATTTGGTCACTCTTTTTACTTTGACGTGAAACATTTTAATTTGATTTGTGGTTTATAACAACATGGGTGCAACTAAAAAATTTGCAATTGGATTAGGGTTGGCAGGTGGTGCTGCTCTTTTTACTGCTTGGTTGCTTTCTGGCTCCCGTGGTCAGAAAACAAAGGACTATTTAGTAAAGAAAGCGCAAGACCTGAAACAAAAATTAAAGAAAGAAATAGATTCTAATGATGAAAACGAGGCTCACTACATTTAAAGTGAGCGATAGTAATCTAATGAATTACGTATTTCATTTTCGTTAACCTCTATATCCCACACCGCACGTCCTACCCCGTCAAGTAGGGCCATTAGAATTCTATTGCCTTTGTTTTTCTTGTCCTGGATTACCCATTGCAATATAGAATCGGTCTCCGGCAGTTGTTCTTCTTTTCCGAATATGTCTTTGATGTAGCTGGCAATCTCATTCAGGTCATCTTGTTTAAGCATTCCTTTTTGGTATGAGACATGCGATTCTGCGACCATACCTACTGCGATGGCCTCACCGTGAAATAATGGTGTGTCCGTTGTCAAACAACAGCTTTCTACTGCATGACCGATGGTATGGCCAAAATTTAAAATCTTGCGGACACCTCCTTCATAAGGATCGGTTTCAGCAATTCCAGATTTGAATTGAAAAGAGAAGTCTATAAGATCCTCCCAGTTTTGCTCATCCAACCCCTTCTTATTAAGGCTATTCCATTTTCCTTGATCAGCAATTAAGCTGTGCTTAATCACCTCTGCATAGCCCGATCGCAATTCTCTTACTGGCAGAGTTGAAAGAAAATCGGAGGAAATAAGAGTTGCAGTGGGCTCTCTGAACAGGCCGATATGATTTTTGAACCCCATAAAGTCGACACCCAATTTCCCACCAACACTTGCATCCACCTGAGAAAGTAGGGTAGTAGGTACCAAAATGAAATCGATTCCTCTCTTATAGGTAGAAGCACAAAATCCACCCATGTCTCCCAGCACCCCGCCTCCTAGCACGATTAAAACGGAGTGTCGGTCGAAATTCATGTTGGTGAGCTGTTCCCAAATCATCTGACATGTCTCCAGCGTTTTAAATTTTTCACCGGCTTCCACTCTTAAAACCTCGAACTCTGGAATGGTGTTTATGATTTTGGGAAGGCACAAATTTTCAGAATTGGTATCTACCAGTACACCTATTTTACTATAATTTTTAAGGTCAAGTATATCTTGTAGTGTTTGACCAATTTGCTTCTTAATTATTACGCTTTGCACTATTCTTTCTTTTCTGTTTCTTGCCCCATTATCTCTGTTTGAATTCGTATGGATTCATCATGGATGGCTTTGTAAATTTCTTGTATGAATTTTGGGTTCATGTTCTTGCCCTTTCCCCACTCTGTTCTAGAACTGAGAATTTCGTTCCAGCGCTCTAATTGAAATACCGTCACGTTATTTTCTTTCTTGTAGTCTCCTATTTTTTCTATTAACTGTTTCCTAAGCGATAGTATTTCGACTAGCTCCTGATCTATTTGGTCTATATTTTCCCTTAATTGTTCTAGCTGACTTATAAAAAGGGCGTCATTGGAATGTTTTTTGGCAAACCGAAGTTGGTCTATTGTTTTGGTTAACCCCTCCAGGCTTACCTGTTGGTCTGCATCGCTTAATGCAAGCGCAGGATCAGGGTGTACTTCAATCATTAATCCATCATAGCCCAGATCCAATGCTTTTTGGCTTACCTCAAGAATCATTTCTCTGTTACCTGCAATATGACTGGGATCACATATAAGAGGTAAGGTGGGGAAGTTTGACTTCAGTTCGATAGCAATTTGCCAACTTGGTGTGTTTCTGAATTTAGATTTTTGGTAGGAAGAAAACCCACGATGAACAGCAGCTAATTTCTTGTTTCCAGTATTATAAATACGCTCAATAGCTCCTTGCCAAAGCGCCAGGTCAGGGTTGATAGGATTTTTGATCATAACAGGAATGTCAACTCCCTGGAATGCATTGGCTATTTCTTGAACGAGAAAGGGATTTACAGTAGTGCGAGCGCCCAACCATAATACATCAATGTTATATTTTAAGGCGGCCTCAACATGCTGAGGAGAAGCTACTTCAGTGGCTACTTTAATGGGAATTTGCTGCTTTAATTCTTTAAGCCAATTCAGCGCCTCAACACCTTTGCCTTCAAACGAATTGGGTCGGGTTCTTGGTTTCCAAACCCCCGCCCGCATGACACCAATCCCCAGCCGGTTCAAATGAGTGCCAACCTGGATTAGCTGCTCTGGGCTTTCTGCGCTACATGGCCCGGCTATAAGCAGTGTATTATTTTTGTTAGACGTCCAACTTTGCCAGTTATCAAAAATCATATTACGGTTGCTCTGTAATTCAAACAAAATAACTCAATTATTGACTTTAGATATAAAAATAGACTAAAAGAATTGCCATCGCTGTTATATTTGCGCCCATAAATTAGGGCTCATGGAAATTGATATAAAAGTTAAATTTAACGATACCAAGACTGCATTTTCTTATAAAAGTGATGCTGAATTAAAGAAGGCAAATTTTATTTTCACATTGGTGAATAACCCTGTGATATCTAGTCTTGCTATACGAGCCGTAAGATTGGGGCTGTTTCTCCGCCTCCCAATAAAAGGATTGATTAAAAATACAGTTTTTGACCACTTTTGCGGAGGAGAAAGTATTGAACAATGCAGACCGATCATAAAAAAAATTAGTGATCATAATGTTCGTGCCATCTTGGACTACTCTGTTGAAGGAGCAAAAACAGAAGAGGGATTTGACCAAACAACTGTTGAAATACTCCAAACTTTTGATGAGGCAAAGAGTAATGATAGCATCCCCTTTGGTGTATTTAAAATGACAGGGCTTGCAGATACAGCCCTACTGGAAAAAATTAACTCAAAAAAGACATTGACCGCTGAGGAAGTGTCTGCATTCGAGCGCGTGAGAAACAGGGTAGATAAAATATGTAAGAAGGCCTATGAATATCAAATTCAGGTATTGATTGATGCAGAAGAGACGTGGATCCAGGATCCCATTGACCAACTGGCTTACGAAATGATGCAGAAGTACAATACTACGTCAGCTATTGTATTTAACACTTATCAAATGTACAGAGCGGATATGCTTACTAACATGCGCAATGCTCACCACGAAGCAACGATGCACAACTACTACCTTGGAGTAAAGATGGTGCGAGGAGCGTACATGGAGAAGGAGAGAGAACGTGCTGAGAAAATGAATTACCCAGATCCGATCCAACCTTCTAAAGAAGCAACAGACGATAGTTTCAATAAAGCCCTGGCTTTTTGTATTGATAATAAACAAAGAATTTCGCTCATGTGCGGTTCGCATAACGAATACAGTAATCAATTTCTTACTGTATTATTGGAAAAGCATAACATGAAAAAAGATGACGGCCGAGTGTGGTTTGCTCAGCTATTTGGGATGAGTGACACTATTTCGTTCAACCTGGCCAAGGAGGGTTATAATGTAGCAAAGTACCTTCCCTATGGCCCTGTAAAGGCTGTTGTTCCCTACTTGCTTCGCAGGGCGGAGGAAAACACTTCCGTAGCAGGCCAAAGCAGCCGTGAGTTGACACAAATCAGGACAGAATTGGCCAGAAGAAAATCGGCCTGATCAGGTTCACTTACTGCCTGTTTTGGGTTAGAATTAGGCACTCCGGGCAATGGCAAGGTGATGCTAAATTTGAGAGCCGTACATGATGGTGTTTAGGAGCCCTAAGCCTAAATCATTATTTTTGCCCACTTTTACGTACAATCAACAGCCGTAATTCGATGCAATTAAGTGAACAGGAAATAATCAGAAGGCAAGCGCTGGAAGATCTGATCAAATTGGGTATCAACCCCTATCCAGCAGATTTGTTTCAGGTAAATGTTTCAGCAAAGGAAATACTGGAGAACTACCCAAAACAGAAGATCGAATATAAAAGTGTTTCTATTGCCGGTCGTATTATGTCAAGGCGAATAATGGGCAATGCTTCGTTTGCAGAATTGCAGGATGCAACAGGAAGAATTCAAATTTATGTAAGAAGGGATGATATCTGTCCTGATGAAGACAAGACACTTTACAATACTGTTTTTAAGAAACTACTGGATATAGGAGATATTATAGGCGTTCAGGGTTATGTATTTACTACAAAAACTGGAGAAACCTCTATTCACGTAAACAACTTTAAGATTTTATCGAAGTCACTTCGGCCATTACCAATTGTAAAGGAGACGATGGATGAAAGTGGCAAGGTAATACTTCATGATGCATTTACTGATCCGGAACAAAGGTATCGCATGCGTTATGTTGACCTGGTGGTAAACCCTCATGTCAAAGATGTATTTATAATGCGCACTAAGTTGATCAATTCAATGCGCGAGTATCTCAATGACAAAGGGTATCTGGAGGTAGAGACCCCTATACTACAACCTCTGTATGGTGGAGCCGCAGCACGTCCCTTTAAAACCCACCACAATACCCTGGACATGACTTTGTACCTGCGTATAGCCAATGAGCTTTACCTAAAAAGATTGATAGTTGGAGGAATTGAAGGCGTGTACGAGTTCAGTAAGGATTTTAGAAATGAGGGTATGTCTCGTTTTCATAACCCTGAGTTTACTCAGATAGAATTATATGTTGCTTATAAAGATTATAACTGGATGATGGATCTGGTGGAAGAGATGGTGGAAAAAGTAGCCATCGATTTGCACGGAACAACCAAAGTTCAGGTTGGTGATAATGTGATTGATTTTCAACGTCCGTGGAAGCGTTTTACCATGTATGAGGCCATTGAGCATTTTACCGGGATTGATATCTCTGGGATGAGTGAGGATGAGCTTCGAAAAACATGTAAGCAACTGAATGTGAAAGTGGATGACAGCATGGGAAAGGGCAAGTTGATAGATGAGATTTTTGGAGAAAAGTGCGAGCATAACCTGATTCAGCCCACTTATATTACTGACTACCCGATAGAAATGTCACCATTGGCCAAAAAGCACAGAACAAAGCCAGGGCTTGTTGAGCGCTTTGAAGCTATTTGCAATAGAAAAGAAATTTGTAATGCCTTCTCGGAATTGAATGACCCGCTGGATCAGCGCGCACGATTCGAAGAACAGTTAGAATTGGGCAAACGGGGAGACGATGAAGCCATGACACTGGATGAAGATTACTTGCGTGCGCTGGAATATGGTATGCCACCCACTGCGGGTCTGGGTATTGGTATTGATCGGCTCACAATGATTATGACCAATTCATCATCCATACAAGATGTTATATTCTTTCCTCAGATGAAGCCGGAAAGAAAAGCTGCGAACATTGAGATGGAGTTGGGAGGGTTAGGTATCAGAGAAGAATTATTGCCTATTCTTCAAAAACTATCACTTACTACCAAATCAAAACTAAAAGAACAGAAAGCTTCCAAGTTGTTTAATGATGTATGTGGTACGAGAAAGAAAATGAAGTTGGAAGACGTAAAGAATCCAACATTAGAGGAGGTAGAAGGGTGGCTAAGTAAACTCTAGGTTTTTTCAGGCTTATCGGATATCAAAGAAGCCTCGGGTTCTATCCAGTTTCAAGTCCCTGAGCATTCCGGATTTGACTCCGATTGAAAAATTATAAGATTGAAAGGCTCCAAATGGAGTCCACCCTAAGCTTACCTGCCAGCAGTGAAGGTCGCGATTAATATTAATTGAGGTTTGGGTAAACTCTTTACTCTTTAAATCATAACCGGAGTTAAAAACCACCTTCCATTTTTCTGTTAAGGATAGATCTCCGTTGAACCTGACCGCCTGCGTGACGTTGGATTCCTGCCTCCCTTGTTTACTGTATGCCAGGTTATAGTTCACTCTTAAGTTCCATGGAATGCTGAAGTCAATATACATATCAGGGTTTTGAAGCAGGAATTCTTTATCACTCTGCGAGATATCGGATTGAGATATTTTACTTCTGGTATTCGCATCTTTTTCATTACCCTTAGGAGATAGGTTAGTGCCGAACGATAGGTTGAAATTTGTAATCTGCCCAAGGCTAAAGCCATCTTGCCAGGCGAATCTGCTGATCTTAGTTTCGTAAATCTTACCCATGTCAGCTTCAGAATTTCCAATGCGATCTATTCTATATTGGTAGGGATCTAAAGTAGCACCCATGTTAATGTTGATTTTGTCGTTAAGGATATTGGTATTGGCACTTAATGAAAAAGGCGATAGTTTAAAGGAGTCTGCCGCAAAATTGTAATTGGTTGATATCGAAAGATTATTCAGTAGGGAGATTTTTCGTGCTACTGAATCGGTGGAATTCTTTACTTTCATCTCCAGGTTGTTGCCAAGGCTGAACCCCATGGCGCTTTGTTTATTTTGAGCGGATTGGCCATAGACAAATCGCGATCCCTCATGACGGGATTTTTGAATGACCGTTCCGTTGGTAGTCGTAAATGTTTGATAGTACCCAAACTTAGGGTCAGTGAAATCAGGTTGATAACTGTAGGAAATACTGGGGTTTACCACATGCCTAATCGCTTTTATTTTTCTGTCAGGATTTTTTGATATGTACATTCCGTAAATCCTAGTATTGAGCGAAACGCCTGTTGAGTAATTGGAAATTCTGTTGAATTGTTTTAGAGTATCAACTACAACGGCTTTTTCTGTTTCATCAAGCCCCCATGTCAATTTTTCAAAATACCATGTTTCATTGTAGTTGATGGATGGTGATAGCGTAAAATGCTTAAGTGCTTTTATTGAGGTAGAAATTGGAATTTCATGCCGTACACCTTTTTGGGAGTTTTTTAAAAACGTGGAGAGGTTATCAAAATTAAATGGAATAATGCTGTCGGTCACATCTCCAATTGGTCCAAGGCTATTGGTAATTCGATTGGTACCCTTTGCCGTGTACTTAACAACCAAATTTTCCAATGCCTCTTTATTCGATTTCTTAAAAGGATAAATATTGTTGACGTTAAAGCTTACATCCGGCAGAGGCAAGTCCACTCTTTTGGTCACAAGATCCTGATTATGTCTCATGTTAATACCCATTGAAAAGGGCGTGCCTCTAAATGTTTTAGAATAAGAAACATTTGAACTCAGCTTCCTTGAAGAGTTGTCAATGTTAGTGGCATTTGGGTTGGTATTAATTCCAAGTAAGTTGTTGTTAGTAAAGCTTGACGTAGCTGCATTGACAGAGGCCGAGAAGCGTCCCGTTCCTTTCGATTGAGGTGAATGACTCCAGGCAAGCCTGAAATCACGGATTTTTTGGTTGTCCTCAATGTTTTGAGTGAGCCTGTTATTGGTCATGCTGAAGTTAATACTACCATTATGGGCGTATCGCTTTCTGTACATGGAATTGATGTACAGTGCAGAAGATCCTTTGGTATACAAATCACCTGTGACTGCTAGTTTAACATAATCACTTATATCAAAATAGTATCCGCCATTTTTAAGGAAGAAACCTCTTCTTGCCTCTTCACCATACGAAGGCACCATTATTCCCGAGGCACTTTTCTTTTGTGCAGGAAACATTCCAAAAGCAAATCCAAGAGGAAGGGGAACGTCATTAAGCTCCATGTAAAACGGCCCTGTAACAATTTTGTCGTTGGGGATGGCTTTTGCTTTATGCGAAACTATTCTGAAGTGAGGGTGGGCAAGGTTGCAAGTGGTGTATGCATTACCAATGGTAAACAACTCATTTTTATCATTCTTATACACAACTTCTCCATGAACGATACCATCTCCTTGCTGGGTTACCACCTCAGATATTTTGGCTTTTTTAGACTTGAAATTGTATACAATGTCTCTTGTTTCGTAAACCTCATTTCCATTCTTAAACACAGGATATCCCACCCGTTGCCCCAAGGAGTCCAATTGACCTTTGGCCGTAATGGTTGATCTTTCGTAATCTATGATGATCTCATCCGCTTCTAGTTCTATTTCACCGTACTTGATTTTGGCGTTGCCATAGAGTTTGATAATCTTACTTTCAAGGCTGGAATTGATGGAATCTCTTGCAGAATAGAAAATAGTGGTCTCAATATCGCTTTTAGGAGGTGGAGCTTCAATAGAATCAGACTTGAAATCAAGTGAATCTATTTTATTAATTAAGGTATCGTTTTTGTGTAATAGCCTTGCAGAATCTGATGGTATTGTATCTAATCGGGCAGGTAAGGCAAGTTCAGGCGCCTGGATTGGATTCTCTACCTGGGCATAACCTGAAATAGAAAGAAATGAAAGTATTAAAAAAATGAAAAAAAAATGTTTTCTCACACCTTCTGGTTTGATTTCCAGGTATTTAGCTTTTAGTGAAAAATTCACAACTTTGCGTAAAGTTATTGCAAATACCTCAGACATTGATAAGCCAGTGAAGAATATCGGATTCAAAGCCTTCCTAATAGCAATAACCTTGCTAATCTCATCATCTTCTCCTCTTCGGACTGATTTTAAGGTGGATGTAGTTGTGATTGATGCCGGGCATGGTGGCCATGATTCAGGAACCCTGGGAAGCAGTAGTAAGGAAAAAGATGTGGTACTGAAAATTGCCCTAAAAGTGGGGGTATATATAAAGGAGAATATTCCGGGAGTAAAAGTAATTTATACTCGTGAAACAGATAAGTTCATCGATTTGAGCGAGAGGGCCAACATCGCAAATAGAAATCATGCTGACGTATTTATTTCCATTCACGCCAATTCGCTGCCCACAAAAACGCCTGATGCACGCAAGCAATCAATTTATGGTACGGAAACTTACGTAATGGGACTTCACAAAACGGATGAAAACTTTGAGGTTTCGAAGCGTGAGAACTCAGTAATCTTACTGGAGGAAAATTATCAAGAAAAATATGAAGGATTTGATCCAGACTCCCCGGAGTCCTACATTCTGTTCAGCTTGACTCAATCGGCCAACCAGGAGGCGAGTTTACTGCTTGCCAGCAAAGTAGAGGATCAATTTGGCCAACGAGCCGGTAGGAAAAGCAGAGGTGTGAAACAGGCAGGATTTGTAGTGCTATACAAAACGTCAATGCCTTCCATCCTTATTGAAACTGGATTTCTTTCTAATACCAAGGAGGAACAAGAGTTGAATAGCGATAAAGTTCAAGACTATATAGCTTCAGGCATATATCGTGCCTTCAAAGAGTATAAAAACCAAATTGAATCCGTAAACTAGCAGCTGTGAATAAAGAGGTAAAAGTAGGTTTGTTTGTGACCATTGCGCTGGTCTTGTTGTATTTCGGTTTCAATTATCTGAAGGGAATAGATTTTTTAAGTTCTCATAGTAAGTATTATGCCATCTATGACAATGTGGATCAGCTCTCTGTATCCAATCCTGTACTCGTAAACGGATATGCGGTAGGGAGAGTAAGCAATGTAAAAATTGTGCAGGGCAAGCAGAATAAAGTACTGGTAGAATTGGAGATAGACTCTGAAATCATTCTTGGTGACTCCGCTACTGCTATTCTGAACAGCGATTTTCTGGGGAGTAAATCTATTTTACTTAACATCGGAAATAAACTAAAACCTCTCACTCCTGGCGACACCATATTATCAGAGGCAGCAAGAGGTATTTTTGATGTGTTTACAGAAACTGCAGAGCCTGTTGCCAACAATGTGCAAACGACTTTGCGAAAACTGAATGCTGTGCTGGATAACCTTGCCCTTAATTCAGCAAGACTGGACACCTTGTTCATGAAGTTAGCATATACTCCCGGGCTTGTTAATCGTACACTCATCACTACTGACGAAAAAATGAAAGAGTTGTCAACAAGCTTTAAAAACACTGCTGACAATCTTACCGTTACCCTTAAGGATCTCCGCCCTGTAATAGGCAACTTCAAAACTTTTTCCGACACGCTGAAACAAATGGAATTGAACAAGACGGTTGCTAAAACGCAACAGACACTTGATAATTTGAACACTACCCTTTCGAAACTAAACAGTGGAGATAATACAGTAAGCAAACTAATGACTGATGATTCAGTCTATGTAAATTTGAACCGTTTGTTGTTAAATCTTGACTCAATTGCCGTGCACTTTGATAGTAATCCTAAGCATTTCTTGGCACCACTTGGAAAGAGTAAGAAGAGAATAGACAGAGACAGAAAAAAGGCAGCGGAGAAGAATTAATCATTGGATTTTAGAGATTATGGATTTGGAGTTTAATAAGAATGAAGATCTTTTCAAGCAGCTTTGTACGCAACTGAAGCACCGTGAGAAAATCACAAAGTTGGGTGGTGGTGAGAAGAAAATTGAAAGTCAACACAAAAAAGGAAAACTTACTGCTCGCGAGCGAATAGATTACCTCATTGATAAAGACTCTGAATTTTTAGAGGTAGGTCTTTTTGCAGGTGATGGAATGTACAAAGAGGAGGGTGGTTGTCCTTCAGGTGGCGTTGTTACAGGAATAGGCTATGTAATGGGACGGCAATGCATGATCGTTGCCAATGACGCCACGGTAAAAGCAGGAGCATGGTTTCCAATCACAGCTAAGAAAAATTTAAGGGCGCAGGAAATTGCTATGGAAAACAGACTGCCAGTTATCTACCTTGTAGATAGTGCCGGTGTTTTTCTTCCCATGCAAGACGAAATTTTTCCAGACAAGGAACATTTTGGACGGCAGTTTAGAAACAATGCAAAGATGTCTTCAATGGGTATTGTGCAAATTGCCGCTATTATGGGAAGCTGTGTTGCGGGAGGTGCTTACTTGCCCATCATGTCTGATGAGGCCATGATTGTTGATAAAACAGGTTCAATCTTTTTAGCAGGATCTTATCTGGTGAAGGCGGCTGTGGGTGAAGATGTGGACAATGAAACTTTGGGAGGGGCTACTACGCATTGCGAGATTTCCGGAGTTACTGATAACAAATTTCCCAATGACCAGGCTTGTCTGGATTATATAAGAAAGCTTTTTGATAAAATTGGGCATAACGAAAAGGCAGGTTTTGATAGGGCTGAACCAGTTAGCCCCAAAGAAGATCCAAAAGAAATCTATGGACTTGTGCCCAACAGCAGGGTGAAACCATATGATATGCTGGATATTATCAAACGGATTGTTGACAATTCTGAGTTTGAAGAGTATAAGAAGCTCTATGGTATGACCATCTTATGTGGATATGCCAGAATTGATGGATGGGCAGTAGGTATTGTAGCCAACCAAAGAAAAATTGTAAAGACTAAAAAAGGGGAGATGCGCATGGGGGGTGTGATCTACTCAGATTCGGCAGATAAGGCAGCACGCTTTATAATGAACTGCAACCAAAGAAAGGTCCCTCTGCTTTTCATTCAGGATGTAAGTGGATTTATGGTGGGCAGCAAAGCGGAACATGGAGGTATTATAAAGGACGGAGCTAAAATGGTGAATGCCATGGCAAACTCTACAGTTCCCAAATTCACTTTGATTGTTGGTAATTCATATGGGGCGGGTAATTATGCCATGTGCGGAAAGGCCTATGACCCTCGACTTATCTATGCTTGGCCTACGGCTCAAATCGCGGTAATGAGCGGAGCTTCTGCGGCTAAAACTTTGTTGCAGATCAAAGTAAATACTTTAAAAGGGCAGGGAAAAACCATTACAAAGGAAGCAGAGGATGAGTTGTTAAAAGAAATAACAGATCAATACAATGACCAGTTAAGCCCCTACTATGCTGCTTCAAGATTATGGGTAGATGGAGTAATTGATCCTTTGGAAACTAGGAGGATGATTTCGATGGGCATTGAGGCGGCCAATCATGCGCCAATAGAAAAATTCAATGTTGGGGTGATCCAAACATAATGGAGGAGAAGGAACTTAAAGCATTAGTATCATTACTTGATGATGACGACAACCAGATAGTTTCACACGTTAAAGAGAAAATATTATCAATAGGTGTTTCTATTATTCCTCTTTTGGAATTGGAATGGGAGAGTTGTTTTAACCCTAAAGCACAGGAGAGAATTGAAGACCTTATTCACATTCTGCAATATGAGCTGGTAAAGGAGAGGTTAAAGGAATGGTACATTAGCAAAGATCACGATTTACTTACAGGGATGTGGATTGTATCCACTTATCAATACCCTGATACCGACTTACTAAAATTGAAGCAGGACCTGGAGCAGATTTATTATGAAACATGGCTGGAGTTTAGAAATGATCTTTATCCGTTTGATCAAATAAAAGTGATCAACAGTGTTTTGTTTGGAAAACTGAAATTTGGAGCGAACAGTAAAAACTTCCATTCACCGGGAAACTCTTTGATAAATGTAGTGTTGGAAACACGTAAGGGTAACCCTATAACACTCAGTGTAATTTATATGCTGGTGGCTCAGAAGCTAAAACTTCCCGTGTACGGAGTTAATCTACCCAATCTATTTATTCTCACTTATAAGGATGACAAGAACACTCAGTTTTATATCAACACCTTTAATCGTGGTTTGATTTTTTCAAAACAGGATATTGAGAATTACATCAATGAGCTTCACCTAACACCTCAGGCCTCATTCTTCGAGCCATGCGATAATTTGGAAATTGTAAGAAGAGCGTTGCGAAATCTGGTAATGTCTTTCGAGAAGATGGGAGAACATGCCAAAGCGGATGAAGTAAAAGTATTACTGGTAGAAATATCAGATGGTGGAGACCTGGGAGTGTAATTTATTTCAACTTTTTTCTTATGGTACAACCTGCAGCCCGATTTTCAGGTATTTCAATTCTTTTATTGGCCAGCATCTGCTCTATGGCCATGTTCAGATAGGCTTTGTTAACATCTGTTGTAACCAACGGATTGTCATCAATTGATCCGCGATAAACGATAGTGTAATTCTGGCCATTTTTTTTCAGTAGGAATGCTTCTGGACTTTTTTTTGCACCCATGCAATCCATGGCAATCTGGTCTTTGTCGGCAAGGTAGGGTATAGCCAATCCCCAACTCGGGTATTTTTGAGCCATTGCTTTTGCGTTTTCCTTTGGTTCGGTATGTGAGTTGATGAGTAAAAATTGAATAATCCCTTTATGCTTGTCATTCAGTTCTTTTATTCTTTGTCTGTATTGTTGGTCATACGGGCATTCATTACTTGTAAAAATAATGGCAATTCCCTGGCAATTGGTAAAGCCATTGAGAGAAACATTTTTCCCATCTGCAATATTGACCAGTGTGAAATCCTGAACAGTTTGTGCGAAACCGGAGGAACTCATCAGGAACAGAATACCAAATACAAAAATTTTCATCTTAATCTGTTTTTGAATAAACGAGCACGTAATCTTTATGAACAATATACTGAAGTTCTGCAAGCATACTGTTGTCCTCTGTTTTTATGCAGCCTTTTAGGTAGCCCGTTTCCTCCAAATCAAAAGGTTCAATACTGAGGTTATTGGTGAAGAGGAGTCCTCTTTTGCCATAGATTTTATACAATGCTTCCTTGGCAGACCAGTATATGCAATGTTTGGTAATATCGCTCCCTGCATTTTCTAGCTCTACTGCATTTAAAATACGAGGTGCCACCCTTAGTAGTTTTTCTTTGGGTTGTTCAATGTCAATTCCTACGGAGTGTGATGGATGAATTTGAGCTGCCACATAGGGGTAAGAATGAGAAAGTGAAATATGGTGATCGAGGTTTTTGAGAAAGGGTTTTCCAAATCTGTCCTTTACAATTCCTTGGTAAGTAAGGCCCATTGCGTCTGTCAGGTATCGAATGAGTAAACGCCCGGACAGCCACTCTACCCTTTTTTGTGGACTGATTATTTCTCCAGGGCAAGATACTGGCTTCAATTGATCGGCAAGGAAGCTTTCATCCTCTGTGATATGCCACAAAGCAATCTTACCTGTATTTACTCCATTCAAATCTATTAGTGGCATTGGTTTATTTGGCTTATCTATCCAATTTTACCAAAAATAGGAACAAATGAGGTGGGTCGGTAATGTTGATTTTTTATGACTGTTAAAGAAGTAAAAAGACTTCATACACTTTCAGGTCATAGGGATTGTATTTATACAGTGATCAATGGTAAAAGTGAAGGAGATATATTTTCTGCAGGTGGTGATGGGATGGTAGTGCGTTGGAAGATGGAAGCTCCCGAAGTGGGAGAATTGGTGGCAAAATTTCCCAACTCTGTTTATGCGCTGCTCTATCTTCAGAAAGAGGATCAACTTATTGCTGCTCAGAATTTTGAAGGAATTCACTTGCTAGACTATACCAACAGGAAGGAGATCAAATCGCTAAAACTGACCGATTCATATATTTTTGATTTACAATCAATTGGTAAGAAGGTATTTGCAGCAGGAGGTGATGGGGTGGTTTATGTAGTTGATAAGGAAGAATGGATCATTCTTGATCGCCTCGAGTATGCTCAAAAGAGTGCCAGAACAATGGCCATACATAAAGAAAGAAACGAGTTGGTGGTGGGTTATAGTGACAATTTCATCAGGGTATTTGACTTATTCGACCACCGAATGAAGCAAGAGTGGCAGGCGCATAACAATTCTGTTTTTACAGTTCAATTTACAGTTGACGGAAATTATCTGTTGAGCGGATCACGGGATGCGCATCTAAAAGTATGGGATTCGGCTAATTCTTATGAATTAAGGGATGATATAGCGGCCCATATGTACACGATCAATCATATTGCATTTAGCCCAGATGGCAAACATTTTGTAACTTGTAGCATGGATAAGTCCATAAAAGTGTGGAATAGCAATGAGTTTAAGCTATTGAAGGTAATTGATAAGGCACGTCATGCGGGGCATGGCACCTCAGTCAATAAATTGGTCTGGACTTCGTTTAATAATCAGTTGGTGAGCGCCAGCGATGACAGAACGCTATCCATTTGGCAAATTATTTTTTAAACTATGATCACCACAGCAAACTAACAATCACATGAAAATCACACCACTTGATATCCGACAGAAGACATTTGAAAAGGTATTACGAGGTTTTGATAAAGATGAGGTTACGGCATTCCTGCTTTCTTTATCTCAGGAGTGGGAGCGCGTACAGGATGAAACCAAAGAGATGAGGATCAAATTGGAGGCCACTGAAAGAGAAGTGACCAAACTCAGAGAGGTGGAAAGCTCTTTGTATAAAACCTTGAAAACAGCTGAAGACACCGGTGCCAATGTAATTGAACAGGCAAATAAGGCAGCAGAACTTCACATGAAGGAGGTGCAACTGAAAGCCGAGGCGTTGTTAAATGAAGCAAAAACAAAAGCCAAGGATGCCATCGAACAATCTGAAGCTACCTCAAGACAAATGTTGGAGGAGATGGAAGAGCGGCTGAAAACCCTGGTTCAAAATTATAAGAGCATTGAATCTGAAAGAGGAAATTTATTAGGTGACTTGAAAAGGTTGGCTGGTGAAACACTGGATAAAGTGGAGCGATTGCGGAGCGCTACCAGTGGTTTTGATCCGGATCAACATTTGAATTTGGCAAGGAGAGAGGCCAAACACACCCTCAACCCTAATGCAAACCCAAATACCGCTTTCAATAATATTTCCCAAAACAATCAACCGGAAGTCGAGGAGCATCCAGAAGCAGAAGAAATATCAGAGCCAAAGCCTCAAAAATCCTTCTTTGATGAAATACAATGATTTTGCTGCTAGCATATGAAGTTAAAGGGCAAAGTCGTTCTTGAAGGATTAGAATTTCACGCTTATCATGGTATCTATCCTGAGGAGCGTTCTTCAGGAAATAAGTTTGAAGTAGATATTTCAGTTAATACATCTTTTTATGAATCAGCATTTCACGATGATTTATCCGGAACGATTAATTACGAGGAGATTTATTCCATTGTGAAAAAGCAAATGGAGGTGCCTTCAAAACTCCTTGAACCTGTTGCCCATTCGATCGCTCAAAAAATTCTGGACTCCTTCAGTTCTGCCATGAGAGCAGAAGTAACCATTTCAAAATTTAATCCACCCATTGGTGGAGTTTGCAGAAAAGCACGGGTGTCAGTAGATCTGAAGAGAAATGACAATGATTAACGAGAAGGATCTACAAACATAAATCCACGCGCTTCAGCACCCTCATGAAAGTCGACTTCTTTGCCGATTACATACATGGTGTGCTTCTTATCAACCACTATTTCAATGCCCTCGATTTGATAAGACAGATCAGAATCTTTCTTTTTGTCAAAACCAATCATCATTGCAGCTCCCCCACAGCCACTACCCCTTATACCAATGCGTAAGCAGTATTCGGCAGGGATATTTTTCGTTTTCATTATTTTGCGAACTTCCTCTGCTGCTTTTTTCGTTAGTGTAACTGGAATAATGGTATTCGGCATAATTTGAAATGGTGCAATGCTAATTTTTTAGCGAATTAACCGGTAATTTCGACTCTAAAATAGCTTAATTTTAAACATTCAATTGAGATAAATAATTCTATGAACGCACTGATTGAGTTTGGAAAAATATTGATACCGGCATCGGTAGTACTTTACGCAGTGTATCTCATGGTAAGGGCTTTTATTTCAAAGGAACTGGAAATGAAGCGACTGGAGGTGAGGGGCAGAAGTATTGAAACTTTGTTACCTGTCAGGTTACAGGCGTATGAGAGGATGACACTGTTTCTGGAAAGAATTTCCCCTCAAAACCTATTGGTAAGATTGAACAATCCTGGATATACGGCACAGGATTTTCAAAAAATACTTCTTGATGAAATCAGGAATGAGTATAACCATAATGTTTCTCAGCAAGTGTATATGAGCAAACAACTTTGGGATATGATTAGGAATGCCAAAGAAGATCTAGTTATTCAAATTAATGAAGCAGCCGGAGCCATGAAAGAGGAGGCCACTGGCATTGATCTGGCAAGGCAGATATTTCAGTCGGCCATTGACAAAAAGGTGGATCCGATAAATCACGCCATGTCTGAATTGAAAAAGGAGATTCAGCAGATATTCTAGCAGTTACCATTGATCATATGGTAACTTGTTATATGGAATTGATTGTACAGCTGGAGATGCTTATTTTTGACTAACGTTATTATCCATATATGGCAGAATCAGAAATTTCAGAAGTAGTAGCTCCAGAAATCCAACGTGAAAGGGTCGAAAAGAAATTGATTCGAGAATTTTTTGATAATAAAGAATTTGGAATTTTTGTTGAAGTAGGAGCTAATGAGCCTAAAACTGATTACTCGCAGTCATGGCATCTGGAGAGTCAACTTGGCTGGAAGGGAGTTTTGGTTGAACCAAATCCTGAGCTTGCACAAAAAGCCAGAATGGAACGTCCCCATGCGATGGTTTTTGAAGTGGCTTGCGTTTCAGATAACAATCAGGATTCAATCCAACTTTTTATTCCAGTAATTAATGGAAGTGAAATTACAGGACATGCATCAATTGGGAAAAATATTGACGATTTTAGTTATACAGCTCACCGTGAGGTAATAGTAAAAGCTCAAACTCTTAATGCTGTTTTAGAAGAAGCAAAAGTCAACTCGATTGATTTTCTTTCTATTGATGTCGAGGGTGCTGAGATGGAGGTGCTTAAGGGTTTGGACTTGCAAAGGTATAGACCAAGACTAATCATGTTGGAGGATAAGCATGTGTATTTGGATAAGCATAGATATTTAACGAGAAGAGGTTATAGACTCGTGAAAAGAACAACACTGAATTGCTGGTACATTCCTGTTGGAACAAAAAGGCCCCATCAGTCATTTTTTGAAAAACTGCGATTATGGAAAAGAATGTATTTGAGTATTTGGCCTAAGAAAATTGCTCGTGCGTATAAATCTAAAAGTATCGAACCCTTTAAGAAACTTTAGCATGAATAGGAATAATCCAATATTTTATAAAGCCTTAGATCAGGCAAAGTGTATGCTTAGTAGTCGTTACAGAATTATTGCTACTCTAAGTCAAGCAATAGTAAAAATTAATTTATTAGAAGATAAAAAAAAGATAGCTGCTGAAACAAAAGAGAAAATTTTTGTGCTCGGCAGATTGCTGAGGGCATTTACAACAGGAAAATACAGGGCGCTACCCTGGAAGGCGGCCATCAGTATAACAGCAGCTACGCTCTATTTTATCAATCCGGCAGACATTGTTCCGGATTTTATTCCATTCACAGGCTTGGTTGATGATTTTGGTATTCTGGTATGGACCTATAATTCACTGGGATCAGAATTGGATAAATTTATTGACTGGGAAAAATCTCATTTCTTTCAACAATGAAGGTGGCATTACTTGCAGGAGGAACGGGATTGATTGGGAGTCAATTGCTTCAGCTACTGGTGGAGGACGATGCCTACAGTACTATCAAGTGCCTCACCCGAAATACATTACCCATCAGCCATCATAAGATAGAGGTAATTCAAACCAATGGAGACAACCTCCATGAGCTTGCATCCTCCCTGATTGCCGATGATGTGTTTTGTTGTTTGGGAACAACCATAAAGAAGGCAAAGACAAAGGAAGCATTTCGAAAAATAGATTTTGATTACCCACTAAATCTCGCAAAAGTTGCAAAAGCCAATGGCGCAAAACAATTTTTACTGATCTCCGCGTTAGGTGCTGATCCGACTTCATCAGTATTCTACAATAAAGTAAAAGGAGAGGCAGAGGAAGCAATTGCAGAGATTGGATTTGAGGCCTACCACGTATTCAGGCCTTCACTTTTGTTGGGCTCTCGCACTGAAGAACGTTCAGGTGAAGATGCCGCTAAGATATTTTTTAAACTATTTGGTTTTCTGGTACCCCTAAAATACAAAGCAATTGATTCTTCAAAAGTAGCAAGGGCAATGTTGGCTATGGCCAATAGAAATGAAAAAGGAACTTCAGTGTATGAATCGAAATTACTTCAGCGTTTTTAAATGATTGCAGTAATTCAACGTGTGTCTGAAGCTTCAGTAAAAATTGATGGTAATACGAAGGCATCCATTCAAAAGGGTTTATTAATTTTATTGGGTATTGAAGACGCAGACTCTGCCGAGGATATCTCCTGGCTAGCTGCCAAGATTGTTAACCTCCGTATTTTCAATGATGCTCAGGGGGTAATGAATCTTAGTGTAAAAGATGCAGGAGGTGATATTATTGTAGTAAGTCAATTTACCCTTCACGCCAGCACAAAGAAAGGAAACCGCCCATCTTATTTAAAAGCTTCAAAACCCGATATTGCTATTCCGATGTACGAACGTTTTTTAGTGGAACTGGGAAATGTATTTGAAAAACAGGTACAAAGTGGAGAGTTTGGAGCAGACATGAAAGTAGCACTGATCAATGATGGTCCGGTGACCATTATAATTGACACCAAGAACAGGAGTTAGATTTATTAGGTAATTGTGAGTCTCACAAAGAAGATATTTGTCTTTCGGATCATAGCGGGGACATGATATTCAACCTGACCTAAAAATTTTGAGTGGTATTTGAGTGTTTAAGTAGTAAACAGGTCGTATTAGGTAATTATATGTGACATAATCTATGATAATCTATGTCGGGTAGCTTATTTTTGAGCTTAAAATAATAGTAAAAGCATGTATACAGGACTTCTTCACACCCACTCAAGTTTACGTTATGTTGTATTGCTACTTTTGGTCATTGTTGTAGCCAAATCGATGGTCGGATTGATCAGCAAGAAACCATTCGAGAAAGCAGATGAGAAACTAACTTTGTGGTTGATGATTGCTACACACATTCAACTTCTTGTTGGTTTGTTTCTGTATTTCGTGAGCCCTGTTGTAAAGTTTGGGTCCGATACTATGAAGGACTCCATTATACGCTATTGGACGGTAGAGCATTCCTTTTTAATGCTCATCGCTATTGTATTAATTACTTTGGCTCGTACTTCCACCAAAAAGATTACTGAAAGCAACGCAAAGCATAAGAGGGTTTTTATTATGTCTGCAATTGCTTTGGTGCTAATTGTGTTGAGTATTGCAATGAGTGGGCGTGGTATCATAATTCCTGTACGCGCCTAGAATTCTTCAAATAGGCTATTTTGACGTATTAATGGCATCTCCTTTGCAAGGATTCTGCTGTTATTGACTTGAGATTCTGCTAACTTTATATTTGAATAAAGTCTGAGATATGAGAAAATTGCTATTCCTATTATTATGTCAATTTGGCGCTATTGCCTTCGCTCAGGAATTCAGTCAGCGATATGAATTGGTTAATCTTGGCAAGCAGGTCAATACTTTCTATCATGAAGCTGCTCCCGTTATTTCTCCTGACGGAAAGACATTGTATTTTTTTGTTCAAAATCACCCTGAGAATACTTTTGGTAAAGAGGGAAGTCAGGATATTTGGGTGACTCGCAAGGATGAGAATGGCGAATGGTCTGCACCCGAACATCTCAAAGCACCTTTCAACAATCAAAGATCCAATCAGGTTTTCAATGTGCTTCCAGACGGTTCTTTATTTGTTCGTGGTGGACGAGGCCGTGATTCCAAAGGATTTTCAATTGTTAGCCCGGATGGCAATTTTCAGGAACTGGATGTAAAGGGCTATGAGGAAATGGAGAAGGGCAGATTCAATGGTGCCACCATTTCGTCTGATGCCAGGCATATGATTCTCTATTTCACCGAAATCCCTAAAAGTATCCGGAGTGATCTTTACGTAAGTAATCAACAGCCAGATGGTACGTGGTCACGACCAGAAAAATTAAACATCACAGACCGCTCGGACATGTTTGGTCCTTTTATCGGTCCAGATGATAAGACATTATATTTTGCCAGTGATAAACCTGATCCGAATCGGCAAGGGGGATCTGATATTTATAAAGCCACTCGCCTTGATGATACCTGGAAAAATTGGTCTAAGCCTGTAAACCTTGGACCCCCCATAAATACTGCTGCAGGTGATGCTTACTTTTCAATGGACGCCAGTGGTAATGTGTTTACTTCACGGGCCAATAGCAGAGTAGACGGGGGAAATCTCGATCTGTTTATTCTTTTGCCAAAAGACATTAAGGTTAAAGTGAATGGGATTGTCTATGACGGAGAGACCATGCAGCCTATTACCTCCCGCGTAACAGTAAAACCTAAAAGTGCAGATGCGATAAATATTGATGTGAAGAATTCTGGAGAATTTGAAACGGGTATTCCTGAAACGGATCAGGTTATAGTTTCAGCCTCAGCAGAGGGATACATTGCAAAGGAATTAACATTCCCTATTCCAACCCTTTTTAATGACACTACCATCATCGCTGATATTTATCTTGCTCCCATTCCTAAAAAGCTCATGTTGGCGGGTACCGTATTCGATTCAAAAACGAATGAACCTATCAAAGCCAGGGTGAACGCCACCTATAAGGAAACTAACTCAAGTAGAAACCTGGACGCGCCAAAGGGAAATTATGAAATGGAGATAAATGATATGGGTTGGTATGTATTCAATGCTTCTGCGGAAGGGTATCTCAATGCCGCTGATAGTATAGAAGTGATTAATAATGAAATCAACCCTCTAATAAAAGATCTTTACTTAAATAAGATTGAGGTGGGGGTTACGGTGCGATTGAAGAACATTTATTTCGATTTTGACAAAACTACACTGAAGTCAGAATCGTTCGTTGAATTGGATAAGGTGGTTGATTTGTTAAAAAGTAATCCATCTGTAGAAATTGAAATTTCTGGCCATACCGACAGTAAAGGATCGGATGACTACAATTTGAATTTATCTCAAGGCAGATCACAATCTGTTGTTGATTATTTGATCAGCCAGGGAATTGAAAGTTACAGACTTTCCGCTCAGGGGTATGGCGAAACAAAACCAATCGACTCCAATGATTCGGAAGAGGGTAGAGCCAATAACAGACGAGTAGAGTTTACTGTATTGAAAACTTAATCTCGGGCTTCGAGAATTTCGGCTACCCTGGATTTGTCATTTTCAAAAATATGAAGACGAACCCCGGGAAAGATATCGTTTCTAATCGGATAGATGTTCATAGCGCCCTCACCGCTTAAAAAGCACGGGATTCCATAAGCATCCAGTTTGGTCTTGGCTAAATTGGCCTCTACACCAGTATCAAACCCTTTAAATACGATAATCTTGTCTTGCTCTTCCATAATTTTGGCGTCAACGAATCTAAGATAACTGATCTAAAAGTGACTCTTCCTTTTCGAATAAAAAAATAGTTAAATTCATTAGTAACATTTAAAGACCATCACCGTCTTGCTTTTGAACGATGAATCTTGAAGCTTTTGAAAATCGGGTCTTACCATCCAAAAACAAACTTTTTAGGTTTGCGCTAAGGCTTTTAAACAATGCTGAAGAAGCAGAGGATGTCGTTCAGGAAGTGCTTATAAAGGTGTGGAATGGAAGGGCTGCCATGGATCAGATCAATAATTGGGAGGCCTGGTGCATGAGATTGACCAAAAACCTGTCATTGGATCGGTTGAGGGCTCAGAAAAGAAAAGCAACGGATTCAATAGAGGTTGGTTTTGAAGTGAAACAGGAAGGCTTATCGCCACACGAGAAAGCAGAAATAACTGAAAGTATGCAACAAGTAAATAAACTTATCGCCTCCTTACCCGAAAAGCAACGCCAGGTGATGCACCTCAGGGATGTGGAGGGGTATAGTTACAACGAGATTGTGGAGATTATGGAGATCGACATGAATCAAGTGAAAGTAAGTTTATTCAGGGCGCGTAGTGCAGTGAGGGAAAAATTGATTAAGATAAACGCTTATGGACTCTAAAATAGAACAGCTACTTGAGAAATATTGGAAGTGCGAAACTTCCCTGGAAGAAGAGAAAGAGTTGAAAGATTATTTCAATGGAAATGATGTACCGGAGGATTTGAAGGAGACAGCAATACTTTTTAAATACTTTGCGGAACAAAAAAAACTGGGAGTAAGTAAAATTGATTTTGACAAAACCGTAAGGGCAAAGGCAGTGCCTGTTGAAAAAGGCAGAGTGATTAGGATGATTTTCACCACAGCCAAAATTGCTGCGGGTGTGCTTGTGTTGGTGGCTGCCGCTTATTTAGTAAGACAAGAAATCCGAAAGTCTTATCCTGAAGAAGTGGTAGATACATACAGTGATCCTCAACTGGCATTTGAGGAAACGAAAAAAGCTTTGATGATGATCTCGAAGACGTTCGGGAAAGCCAAACAGGAAGCTGGTAAGATCACCGTTTTTAATGAGGCAGAAGAGATCATTCAAAAGGGTGTGGCAAAGGATGATGATGAGAAAATTGAAATTTAAAGCATTAAACAAATTAACATGAAAAAGATAATCGTATTTGGGGCGATGATGCTCGTAGTAGCGGGCGCTTACGCACAAGGGGAGGCAGTTTCTAAATTTTTTAGTAAGTATCAGTCTGACGATACTTTTAGCCAAGTAACCATCTCCAGTAAAATGTTTGGATTGTTCACCAATATGGAGATGGAGAATAAGGAAGACCAGGAGGTACTGGATGCTATCAGTAAACTTAAGGGGTTGAAAATTTTGGCAAAGGATGAGACAAGAGATGCACGCGGGTTGTACGATGAGGCCAATAAGATGCTTCCGAAAAGTGAATATGAAGAATTGATGTATGTGCGCGACAAAGACAAAGACATGCGATTCTTTATAAATGAAAAGGGAGGAAAGATCAATGAACTGGTGATGATAGCTGGAGGTAGTAATGATTTTATGTTACTGTCTGTATTCGGTGAAATCGATTTAAAACAGATTTCGAAAATTGGAAGCAAGATGGATGTAGACGGGTTGAAAGACCTGGAACGTTTGAAAGACAATAAGAAAGAAAAAAAGAATTAAAAAGATCAGATCAGGAAGGGCAAACTCAACATTTACCTTCCTTTTTCGTTTAAGCCAATTATGAAACGTACTTGTCTCTTATTTATTTGTGTTTGCCTTGTAGGATTCAATTTTCAGGCTGTAGGCCAAACGGAAACAACGATAGCGCTCAATAAACGTTTTGATGACGCACTCACTTTGTATTTCTATAAGAATACGTTACGGATGCTTAACCAGTCTGAAAACAAAGAGTTTGATGATTTGATCAAGGATATCGAAAAGATGAAATTTTTGGTGATCGACAAAACCTCTGATCGTTTTGGTTCTGCAGATTATAAAAAATTGACCACTGACTACAAAGGGGAGGACTACGAAGAGATTATGACCAGTAGGTTTGATGGAAAGAATTTTGATGTATTACTGAACGAGCGAAATGGAACGACCAAAGGTATGGTAGTATTGGTCAACGATTCCTCCAGTTTGTATGTTTTGGATATCCTCGGTAAAGTGGAATTGAATAAGGTGACAAAACTATTTCGAGAGATTGACAACAGCGCTGAAATAGGTAAAATGATAAAGGCATTCTCTGATGATCATGATTCGCGTGATCGGGTAAGAAGGGTGGATAAGAATTAAAACCAATTCATTTGAAAGCAGTTTTACAGATCGAAAATCTGACCAAGAATTTTGGTCGGCTCCGTGCAGTAAATAACATGAACCTTGAGGTGGGTGCAGGTCAGGTATTTGGTATGCTTGGCCCCAATGGTAGCGGAAAAACTACTACACTTGGTATGTTGATGAGTGTGGTCAATCCTTCATCAGGTAGTTTTAAATGGTTTGGTGAGGAGGCTACACATGAAACACGAAAGAAGATTGGTGCAGTCCTTGAACATCCCATCTTTTACCCCTATCTGAGTGGGCAAAAGAATTTGGAACTCACAGCCATGATAAAGGGGGCTTCCAGCGAACAAATTACTGAGGTGCTGCAATTGGTAGAACTCTCCGATAGGAAGCACGACAAATACAAAACATATTCTTTGGGAATGAAGCAACGACTTGCCATTGCTTCCGCATTGCTTAATGACCCACAGGTATTGATTTTGGATGAGCCCACCAATGGATTGGATCCAATGGGTATTGCAGAGATCAGGGAGCTTATCAAAAAGATTGCCTCTGATGGAAGAACGATCATACTTGCAAGTCACTTATTGGATGAAGTACAGAAAGTGTGTACTCACTTTGCTGTATTGAAGAAGGGAAACATGGTGTATAGCGGACCGGTGGAGGATGTAAGTAAAGGTTCGGAAACGGTAGAAGTAAATGCAGAAGGTGATATTTGGGAAGTACTGAATACTTTCGATGGGGTATCTTCTGTAAACCGCGAAAATGGCTTTTATGAAGTAAAACTAAAAGATGGAATTAAAAGTAAAGACTTAAATAAATTCCTATTTGAGCAAGGAGTTACCGCATCCCATTTGGTGACGAAAAAGAGAAGCCTGGAAAAACAATTTTTAGAAATTTTGGCCGAATCGAAATAATGCTACATCTCTTACAAATAGATCTTAAAAAACTGACCAGTTACCGTACCTTCTGGGTGGTTTGCGGCCTGTATTTCTTTACGTTAGGCACCACTACGGCCAGTGGTATGGAGTTCTTAAAATGGCTGGTAAGCATGGGTGCCAGCTTTGGTACTGAAATTAATATAACCAGAATTCCGTTTTACCACTTCCCGGATGTATGGCAAAATATCACTTTTGTAAGTGGATTCTTCAAAGCGATACTGGCCTTTATGGTTGTTATTAGTATCACCAATGAATTTACCTACCGTACGGTAAGACAAAATATAATTGATGGATTGAGCAGATATCAATTTATACTCTCCAAAGTACTTACTAACATTCTGCTGAGTGCGATGAGTATGATGATGGTTTTCATTATCGCTCTGATTACAGGATTTATCTATAGCCCGTCAGTTGAGATGGCTGATTTGGTAATGGATCTTGAATTCTTTGCTGCATATTTTCTCGAGGTATTCGCATTTTTATCATTCGCACTTCTTCTTGGGGTGATTATTCAACGATCGGGATTGACTATCGTAGTGTTAGTACTTTCTCAAATGATAGAGGCCATCATTCGTGCCAACGTAGACGATTATGTGCCCTGGTTAATTCCCTACTTTCCTATGGAGTCGATAAGTAATTTGGTGCCAATGCCTTTTCCTCGTTATGTGTTTCAGGAAATTCAGGATTATGTGAGTATCACTTCTGTTGTGATTGCGGGCGCCTGGACTTTTATCTTTAACTACCTGGCGTACCTGAAACTGAAAAGGTCAGATATATAGTTATCCTGATGTTATTAGTCAATCACAGCCTGATAGGTTAGTGTTTTAAAAAGATTCCCAATTTCTCTGTGTTGTGAACTGTAAATCTGAGTGTATAAAAGAGCCACTATATTTTCTTTTGGGTCGGCCCAATAAGTAGTGTTGAAGGCACCACCCCAGGAGAATGAACCTAATGAAGCTGGTGAGAGGAAGTCGTTAACAGGAGTTTCCAATTGAAACCCAAGACCAAATTGCGTGGGTAATGCGCCAGTTTGATTGGTAAGCATTAGTTCTATTGTTTTGCGGCTCAGTAAGCGGGTTCCGTTGAATTCTCCTTTATTGAGAAACAGTTGAAGAAATTTTGCATAATCTTCTGCAGTGGAACTTAGGCCTGCGCCCCCACTGTAGTACTTCCCTCGCAAAGTAGGGTATGCAGGATTTACATGGTCGTATATTTCGTGGTTCACTTTTATGAGCTTATTTTCCTTTTCCTCATATATTGGTACAAGTCTGCTAATCTTATCCTTGGGTAAATAAAAATAAGAGTCATTCATTCCCAATGGATTAAATATTCGTTTTTGGAAAAAATCAGCCAAGGTTTGCCCGCTCCAAACTTCTATCAGATATCCCAAAACATCAATGTTCAATCCATAAGTAAATGCTTCACCTGGTTGGTGAGCGATGGGTAAGCCGCCCAGTACTTTCATTTTGTCAGCCAATACCATTTTGTCGTTGCCAATACCAGAGGGAATACCGGCTTTTGCATAAATAGCTTTGAAATTGGCACTGCCAATTGCTGCGTAATCTATTCCCGAGGTGTGTGTCAGGAGCTGACGAATGGTTATTTGCATTTTGGCAGGTTCTGTTGAATAGCTTGAATCCTCCTTGTTAAAAGTTGAAAGTACCTTGGTATCTTTGAACTCAGGAATATATTTAGATACGGGATCGTCCAGTTGAAACTTTCCTTCTTCAAACAACATCATGGCAGCAAGACTTGTGATTGCTTTAGACTGAGAGGCAATGCGAAAGATATTGTCTTTTTTCATTGGCGTCTTTTTTTCCAAATCACTGTAACCATAAGCTTTATAGTGGACCAGTTTGGAGTTGCGCATGATAAGTACAACTGCACCAGGGAACCAATTGTCATTTAGCCCCTGCTGAATTCTTCGATCGATTCTTTCTAATCTTTCAGAGGACATCCCCTCGCTCTCAGGATTACTAGAGGGTAATGTTGTCTGTTGTGCCCAAACAATAATGGGAAGAGATAACAAAGCGAGTGCAAGTAATCTTTTCATCTGACAATAATTTGGTTGATTAGAATTTACAATCCTTTTGACATCATTCCACCATCTACATTGATATTTTGGCCTGTGATGTAGCTGGCCTTATCCATGGCGAGATAAGCGACAAGACTCGAAATCTCTTCTGGTTGGCCAACCCGTTGCATTGGGGTTCTGTCAAGAATCTTCTTTAGTCTTTCCGGGTCAGTTAAAACGGGTTGTGCGAGGGGTGTATCAATGTACCATGGTGAAACAGTATTCACCCTTATGTTATCCACTGCCCATTCTACTGCAAGGTGTTTGGTTAACTGAATGATGGCTGCCTTGGTCATGCCATAAGGAGGTCCACTTTGTACGTCTGCGGAGCCGGCTACGGAGGCAATGTTGATCATACTGGCTTTACCTGATTCTTTGAGGAGAGGATAGCACAGTCTTGCCATCTCAGTTAAGCTGAATAAATTGGTTTCGAATATTTTTCGATATTCTTCTTCTGAATATTCGATGAGTTTTTTCCTGATGTTAGTGCCTACATTATTTACCAGGACATCCAACCCTCCCATTCGTTTTTTGATTTCATTCACCAGTTGGTTTCTGAATTTGTGATCGGTCACATCTCCTGCAATTCCATCAATATCATAGTCTTGCTTTTTAAACCCTTTTACAATTTCGTTGAGCTTTTTTTCATCACGAGCTACAATAATTATTCTGGCACCCAATTGGACAAACTCTTCCGCGATGGCAAACCCAATTCCTTTTGATCCGCCCGTGATTAATGCTTTCTTTCCTTCCAGAGACCAAAACTTCATAGTATTATTTTATTTCCTTTTTTACGATGAGTACAGTTTTTGGATCAATCTCCAGATAGCCTTGCTCATAACAATACCGATAATAGGCACCCTCCTTGGTGCGATAGGTATCTGTATGATAGCTGAAATCAAATCCTTTAACACTGAGTTTGTTGCGACTTACTTTGGTTTTTCCTGTCGGGTTTAGTTCCGCCAAAATTCTTCTGTTCTTGCCAAGAATATTATTCACATTTCGGACGTAATTGGTCTTGTCGCTGTTGATGCGGTTGTTATAGGATACCCTGCATTGGTCTGAACAAAACTTTTTATCGGCTCTGCCCACTATTTTTTCTCCACATTCCAAACAGGCTTTTTCTTCTTTTTCAGCCATTTTTCAATGATTATTTCCGATTACAAACGTTTACTAACGAATATAACCGAAAGTAAGCAATTAACATACGATTCGAATTTTTTTCCTCCTACACCTTTGCATCGTCAGTCGTCAATAATCCGTCTGGCACTCAGCTGAGAGTCAGTGAGTCAAAAAAATAAATAATGTTTAACAATTAAATTCTACAATCATGAAAAGTTTAAGAAACAGTGTACAATTAATCGGTCGTTTGGGAAAAGATCCTGAAGTAAAAACGTTTGGTGACAAAAAGAAGGCGGCCTTCTCTATCGCCACAAGTGATTCTTACAAGAACAACAAGGGCGAAAAAATAGAGGAAACGCAATGGCACAACATTGTGATCTGGGGTAAGCTTGCGGGTGTGGCAGAGAAGTACTTAAAGAAAGGTGCTGAAGTAGCCGTAGAAGGCAAGCTGGTACACCGTACTTATGAAACGGACAAAGGTGAAAAGAAATTTTTTACAGAGATCAATGTGAATGATTTGGTAATGCTTGGCGGAAAGAAGGAAGCTTAAGTTCGCTTCACCAATGCAAAAAAGCCTGGTTCTAAAGAGCCGGGCTTTTTTTGTTTTAATTAAAGCCTGATTATCTCAGTAAAGATTATACCATTATTATAGGTGGTGAAATGAATCCTTTGTTAGTACGAGGTGTGGTGAATGAAGAGGCTTGCGATCTGTTGACTTGATTTTGAAATGGTTAGGTCTAAGAAGTAGATCTCTTGGTGGTATACCTTTCCATTCATCTGTTATTTGGAACTCATTTATAAAATCCCCGTTATTCATGAGTAATTTATCTATTTTTGACGTTAATGAACTTTGCATTTCCTCAGTTTCTCTGGGCGCTCACGGCTCTTTCCATACCCATCATCATTCATCTTTTTAATTTTAGGAGAACTACACGGATTTTCTTCTCCAACAACCGCTTGCTAAAGCAAATTAAAGAGGAGACCACGCAAAAGAGGAAATTAAAGCAATATCTGGTGCTCGCTTCCAGATTGTTATTCATATTGTTTCTGGTTTTGGCATTCGCGCAACCTTTTTTGCCAGCCAAAGAGCAGGTGAGTGCAGCGAGGAATATTGTTCTCTATTTGGACAATTCGTTTAGTATGTCAGCTCAGGTGGGGGAGAAGACCCGTGCTTTGGACGCTGGAACAAGTTTTATTAGAGAGATCGTAGATTTATTCCCTCCAGACACACGTTATAAGTTGGTCACAAACGACTTTGCTCCTTTTTCAAATTCCTTTAAAACCCAAACCGAAATTCTAGACTTGCTCACACAAGTTCGACTTTCAGCAGTGTCTCGATCTCTAGAGGAGGTTGATAAGAGAATAGGACCAGAAAAAAAGGGAACTGATATATTTTGGATTTCAGACTTTCAAAAATCTACAGTAGGAGTGAGCGGAAGTTTTCAGGCAGACTCGGCCAGTCAGTGGCATCTGGTGCCCGTAACATTTGGGCAAGCATCAAACATTTATGTGGATACCTTATATCTGGAAAATCCATTTGTAATTGGTGGTGAGAAAAACACAGTGAACATCAGATTGCGAAATGTGGGCTCTAAACAGACAGATGGTCTCAATGTAAAACTCGTTGTCAATAACATCCAAACAGGAGCAGTCTCTGTTGATTTAGAACCCAACAGTTATGCTGAAGCAAGTTTTGATCTTACGTCTGGAATGCGAGGACTTAACCAGGCAAAAATCAGTTTTACTGATTTCCCTATTAGTTTCGATAATGAATTTTATTTTACACTTAACTTCACAGAAACCATCAGGGTAGTTGAAATTAAAGCCAATAAGGATGATGCGTTTGTGGAACGTGTTTTTGGCAATCGTCAATTATTCAATTACAAAGGCTTTTTAGCTGAGAATGTGGACTACAGTTTAATGGCACAGGCTGATCTCATTGTGCTCAACGGGTTAAATACAATTGATGCATCATTGTCGGCTACTATTGCCTCCAATATGGACAACCTTGGATCGCTTCTTATCATTCCTGGTGAAAAGCCTGACCTTAGTGCTTATAAACAATTGATACCTTTTCAGAATTTGGCCCTTGCGGCTACTTCAGAAATGGCCGAATTGGATCGTCCTGATTTTCAGAACCCATTCTTTGAAAATGTATTTGAGGAACGATCTCCTGCTATGGAAATGCCAAGTGCAACTCCATTGTTAGATTGGGGGCTTGATAGGTCTGCAATTCTGAAGTTCAGAACGGGCAAGGCTTTCTTGTCGCAGAGTAACAAGGTTTTTGTGTTGTCCAGTCCATTACAGCGGAGTTATACCAATTTTTACAATCATGCGCTGTTTGTACCGGTGATGTATCGGATTGCAGCCGCTTCAAAGCGAGCAGAGCAAAGTCTCTATTACACCTTAGCCAATGATCTAATCGTTATCCGGGCAGACAGTATTTATGGAGAGGAGCCTATTCGGCTGGTTGGTAACCAGGAAATTGTACCCCCGCAACGAAGGGTCGGAGACCGTTTTTTCCTGGAAATGCCCAAATTTTCAATGAATCCCGGTTTTTATGCAGTTCAATACCAAAAAGATACCCTCAACCTGCTAGCCGTTAATTTAGACAAAAGTGAATCTGACTTGACTCAATATGGGCCAGACCAGATCAGACAGTTATTTGGCGGGGGAGATCATGTTACAATGTTTCAAAGCACTAGCCTTGAAAGTTTCAGCAACGAAATAAAAGAAAGATATTTGGGGACTCCATTGTGGAAGTACGCAATTGCTTTGGCCTTGCTTTTCCTAATGGCTGAGGTTTTATTCATACGCTTTTTAAAGTAAATTAGTGAGAGTCTCAATCACTCCTGAACCAAACACAGAATGAAGATACTCATACAATCTGCTACTATTAGTGACCCCAATTCATCTCACCATTTAAAGAAGAAAAATGTTCTCATTCAAAATGGGAGGATCGTAGAGATTACCTCTAAAAAGATTACAGCCGATAAAGTGATTGAAGCAGAGGGGATGATCCTTTCAACAGGTTGGGTTGACATGGGCACTTTTGTGGGAGACCCCGGATTGGAATACAAAGAGGATCTTGAATCTGCTGGTAAAGCTGCTGCGGCTGGAGGGTTTACAGAAATTGTAATGCTTCCCAATACGGTGCCGGCTGTTCAAAGTAAAAATGAAGTCAATTACATCACCAAGGGAAACGATGGCCGCTTAGTACAGATTCATCCGATGGGTGCTGTTACATTAAAAAATGCAGGAGAAGAACTGACAGAAATGATCGATTTGAATGCATCGGGTGCGGTAGCATTTAGCGATGGCTTAAAGCCGGTGTGGAATACGGACATTTTTGTGAAGTCGTTGCAGTACCTTCAAAAATTTGATGGTTTGTTGATCAACCACCCGGAAGACATTTGGCTGAATATGTTTGGTCAGATGAATGAAGGTAAAAATAGTACAATACTGGGGTTAAAGGGGATGCCAAAAATTGCAGAGGATTTGGCGGTAAGCCGTGACGTGGAATTGCTTGGATATTCCGGAGGAAGGCTACATTTTGCCAGGTTGTCTTCTGCCAAAGCGTTGGATCTGGTGCGTGCGGCAAAAAAGAAAAAACTAAATCTGACTTGTGATATTGCTGCCTATCAGGCTTTGCTTGATGATTCATTATTGGAGGACTTTGACACCAATTATAAAGTGAATCCGCCCCTCAGGGAGAAAGTTGATTTGAGTGCATTGATAGGAGGGCTGAAAGATGGAACAATCGATGTTTTAACTTCAGGTCATTTGCCCCAGGATACCGAAAGCAAAGTGCTGGAATTTGATCATGCGGATTTTGGGATAATTAATTTGCAAACATTTGCTTCGCAATTGGCAAGCCTTTCAAAGCATGTGGACGTGCATGTTTTGGTGGAGAAGGTGACAGGCGCACCCCGCAAACTTTTAAAGTTGACAATTCCCACTATTGAAAAAGACGAGAAGGCTAACCTTACTCTTTTCGACCCGACTGAAAAGTGGGTTTTCACAGAAGAGTCTAGTTACTCCAAATCTAAGAATTCTCCATGGATAGGTAAGGAGATTGTGGGTAAGGCCAAAGCAGTATTTAACAACTCAAAGTTCTGGATGGATGCCTAGTTTTTCTAAATGGCCTCCATTACTGCGAGTGCCTCTTCGATATGGTTTAATGGCTGGTGTACTGGGATTTATACTTCTGCTCATTCTTTATTATACCAACCATCACCCCTTCGTTATCCCCGTGTTTGTTGATTTCCGAATAGCCCTTTTTGCTATTATCTTCATTTTTGCTTTAAAGGAACTCAGGGATTATTACTATGAAGGTATCTTGCATTTTTGGCAGGGTATGCTGGCAACATTATTGATTACTTCAGTTTTTGCTTTGATAGCAAGCGCTTGTTTGTATCTCTTCGCCTTAAACAATCAGGAATTTGTTCAATCCTATATTGACCTTTCATTGGAACAAGTTCAGGGATTTGCTGATGAGGATATTGATCGGATGGGAAGAGACCTCTATGAGTCGGGCATTGCCTCATTAAAGGGAGCAGATGCCTCTTTTTTGGCCATTCGTTACTTCTGGCAGTCCTTTATTATTAGCTTTTTTTTAAGCATAATAATATCTGTAATTTTGAGGAGGCAACCAAAACTCTGATTTTATGGAAACAGAAAACATTTCTCAAGAGGACAATACTCCTCCAACACTACTCAATCATGCACTTCGTTGGGGACTAATTGTAGGTTTAACAAGTGGAATTCTATCACTGCTATTATATGCAGTTGATTATTCTCTGATGGCAGATTGGAAGATAGGGCTATTGCTTTTTGCGATTTACATCGGTTTAACAATCTATGCAGGAATAAGCTATAGAAAGGAGTCTGGTCCCTACCTCGCATTTGGTAAAGCTTACCAGCATGGATTTATGATTTTCGCAATCTCCGGATTGATAGCCACAGTTTTTAACATTCTTTTATTCCAGGTCATTGACACAGAACTGGGAGGTAAAGTAACTGAGGTGGCAATAGAAAAAACGGCTGAGATGATGAATAATTTTGGTGCACCTCCAGACCAAATTGATAAAGCATTAGAGGATACGCGAGAGAGAATGACCAATCAGTATACTTTAATGGGGCAATTGAAAGGATATGGATTCATAGTAATCGTCTCTGCCGTACTTGCTCTGATAACAGGATTGATAGTTAGGAAGTCTGAGCCTGTATTTGATAAATAGATATTCATAAGCTGGCAACACCAACCTTGGAAAGAGTGAAGGGCATAGATGTAAGTATTATCATTCCGGCAAAGGATGAAGAAGAATCACTTCCAGAGTTGTGTCAATGGATTGTGCGTGTAATGGATGAAGCTGGATTGTCTTTTGAAGTTCTTTTTATTGATGATGGCAGTACTGACAACACATGGACGGAAACCCTCAAAGCCAACTTGATGAACCCTGCTTTTAAAGGGATCAAGTTCAATCGCAACTTTGGTAAATCGGCTGCCTTGCATACTGGTTTTAAGGCAGCTAAGGGTAATGTGGTCATTACAATGGATGCAGATCTACAAGATAGCCCTGATGAGATACCAGAGTTGTATAAAATGATAACTGAGGGGGGGTACGATTTGGTTTCCGGATGGAAGAAAAAAAGACATGATCCTCTTTCGAAAACTATTCCGTCTAAGTTTTTTAACTACGTTACAAGGTTAATGTCAGGGATTAAACTGCATGATTTTAACTGCGGCCTCAAGGCATACAAATCTGTTGTGGTGAAAAATATCAATGTATATGGTGAGATGCACCGGTATATCCCTGTTATAGCCAAGTGGGCTGGTTTTAGTAAGATCGGTGAAAAGGAGGTGGAGCACCGGGAGCGAAAGTACGGTGTTACCAAATTTGGACTGGAGCGTTTTGTAAAAGGATTTCTTGATTTGCTTTCTATTATGTTCGTAGGAAAATTCAGGAGAAATCCGATGCATTTTTTTGGCAGCCTTGGAATCGTTTCTTTTTTATTTGGTTTTGCCTTCACTGCCAAAATATTTTACGATAAAATAGACTCACTATTTATATCTAAAATTCCTCTTAAAAGAGATATAACAGATCAGCCGATTTTTTTCCTTGCCCTTGTAGCCGTTGTTATTGGTGTTCAGCTCTTCCTTACAGGCTATTTGGCCGAAATGGTTGCCATGCAGTCTCTTTCAAAGCGGGATTATCTTGTAATTGAGAAAGTAGGCATTAAAGACCTGGTGTATACTGAGCAAAACCCGCTCATGGTTACTTCATAATTAAATAACCACAACTAATTAAGATTTTTTGAAACAATTTGTCGCTTCTTGCGATTAAGGAGGAGTATTAACAGGTATTCATGAAACAATTCATTCTCTTATTTCTTATTTCATTCGCTAATCTGGTACACGCGCAGAACAAACTCACCATAAATGGTTATGTCAAAGATGCGTCCAATGGTGAGGCATTAATAGGAGCTACTGTTTACGTGAAGGAAATCAGCAATGGGGTAATTACCAATGTATACGGGTTCTACTCAATAACGCTCGATCCGGGAGATTACACAGTTAACTATAGTTATGTGGGCTACACCACCAATTCTCAAACTGTCACATTGACCAAAAATCAGGAGATTAATATCGATCTGGTGGCTGAGAGTGAGGAACTGGATGAGGTAGTTGTGACTGCAGAACGTGAGCAAGCCAATGTGGAAAACATGGAAATGAGTACCAACAAACTCGACATTCGAACCATATTGAAAGTGCCCTCTTTTATGGGGGAAGCGGATGTCTTTAGAAGCATAATGTTGTTGCCAGGAGTAAGTACGGTGGGTGAGGGTGCATCTGGTTTTAACGTGAGGGGAGGTAGTGTGGGTCAAAATTTAGTATTGTTGGATGAGGCTCCGGTTTACAATTCATCGCACCTCTTTGGATTCTTTTCTGTATTTAACCCGGATGCAGTGAAAGACACGAAATTGTATAAGGGTGCTATTCCCTCACGCTATGGTGGACGCCTGGCCTCTCTTTTGGATGTGCGCATGAAAGAAGGCAACAGTAAGGAGTTTGAAGCGAATGGAGGTATTGGCTCACTCTTTAGCAGGCTGGCAATAGAAGCACCTATTGTAAAAGACAAATCTTCATTTATTATAGCCGCCAGAAGATCTTACATCGATGTACTCGCTCGACCGTTCGTGCCATTATTGAAGGAGGGTGGAGCACTTAACTTCTATGACCTTACCCTTAAGACCAACTATACATTCAATAGAAAGAATAAACTATATGCATCAGGCTACTTTGGGCGTGATGTATTTCTCTTTGATGCCAATCAGGGATTTAGCTGGGGGAACACAACAGGTACGTTAAGATGGAATCACTTATTTAATGAGAGGTTGTTCTCAAACATGACTTTTGTTTATAGCAACTATGATTACAAGCTTCAGTTTGGAGAGGATGACCGAGACAGTTTTAAATGGAACTCTTCGATTTCTAATTTTATTTTAAAGCCACAGTTCACCTATTTTATTAATAGTAATAATGAAATCGACTTTGGTGGAGAAGCGATTTACTATTCTTTTGAGCCTGCCAATGCGGTAGGTGTTTCCAATGGTGATGCTATTGATATAAGCCTTGACAGGAAGTATAATCTTGAAACCGCCCTGTATGTAGGAAACAGACAAACGATCAATGATGTACTTTCTGTTGAATATGGTTTGCGTTTCTCTCATTTTCAATCCTATGGCCCCGGTAAATCCTTTCAATTCAATGATACCATTCCAGGCTTAAGGAGAACTCCAGTTGGGTTTGAGGAATTCAAGAAAGGAGAATCTATCGTAGATTATAACAATTGGGAGCCACGTGCTTCATTTAGAATCCAATCGAGTCCTACAAGCTCTGTAAAGGGAAGTTATAATCGAATGGTGCAATACCTTCACTTAATTTCAAATACCACTGCCTCCAATCCGCTTGATGTGTGGGCACCCAGTTCAAAAATGATAAAGCCGGAGGTTGGGCAGCAGTTTACCCTTGGTTACTTCAAGGATTTGGGCGCGGAGCGTACCTATGAAATTTCAGTGGAAGGTTACTACAGGGCCACTGAAAATCAGATTGACTACATAGATGGAGCGGAATTGTTGATCAATGAGTTTCTCGAAGGAGAATTATTGAATGGGAAAGGCCGTGCCTATGGGGTGGAAACCTATTTGCAGAAAAAGAAGGGAAGGTTTACCGGCTGGATAAGTTATACTTTGGGCAGAACGGAATTAAAGGTGAATGGTATCAATCGTGGGGAATGGTATCCCACCCGATATGATCAGTTACACAACCTGAAAATAGCTGCATTTTATGATATCAATGAGAGGTGGTCAGTATCCTCTGATTTTGTGTATGTAACCGGAACCCCAACAACATTTCCTACATCCAGATTTGTGATGCAGGACATTCTCATTCCTTATAATTCAAATGGATCGAGAAGTAATGTTCGCTTACCTGGTTATAACCGATTAGATGTTTCTTTCCGCCTCGAAGGTAAAACGATGCGAAGGGGTAAAGAAAGAAAGAATACGGATTACTGGGTGTTTTCTCTTTACAATGTATATGGCAGAAAGAACCCGTTCTCCATCTACTTTTCTCAACGTGACGAACGTACCCCTCAAGGCACGCCAATCAACTCTCAGGCAACTCAATTGTCAATTATAGGAACTGTGGTGCCATCAATTTCTTACAATTTTAGATTCTAATATGAAAAAGCAGTTATCTACATTTTTTAGAATAAGTGTTTCCATGCTGGTGGTTAGTATTCTGTTATCCTCTTGTGAGGATGAGATATCACCTGAGCTGGAGAAAGCTGATCCGATTTTGGTTATTGATGCATGGCTTACTGATCAACCGGGTAACCAGGTCATCACGATTACTGAAACACAACCTTATTTTGACAATACATTACCACCGGGAATATCGGGCGCTACAGTTTCTGTAATCGATGATCTGGGGAATACATTTTTATTTCAAGAGGATGCAGCAATGAAAGGGAACTACGTGTGGACACCCGTTTCGAACGAGGTTATTGGGACTATTGGGCAAACTTATACTCTTAGGGTTGTGCATGAAAATGAAACGTTTGTTTCCTCATCGAGAATGGGAAGGGTGCCTGTAATAGATAGTTTGACATTCACTTTTGAGGAGAAAACCTCAATCCTACCAGAAATGTATGTGGCTGAATTCTGGGCCAAAGATTTTACAGGGCCTAATGATACCTATCGAATTAAAACCTGGAAGAATGGTGTTTTGTTGAATAAGCCAAGTGAATTAAACCTGGCGTATGATGCTGGTTTTTCAGCAGGGGGAAATTTTGATGGGGTAATATTTGCCACACCCATCAGGCAGGGCGTCAATCCGTTTGACGAGGATGAAAACGATGAGTTTCTTTCTCCATACGTTCCCGGGGATTCTATTTATGTAGAGATTCATTCGATTACGTTGGCTGCATTCAATTTTTTGAGTGAAGTAGCCATTCAGACGGATCGCCCAGGTGGTTTTTCAGAATTGTTTGCGACTCCATTGTCCAATGTTTCTACCAATATTTTCAATGAGAATCCAAATGGAAAAGCGGTGTTGGGCTTCTTCAATGTAGCTGCTGTATCAGCGCTTGGCAAAAAATTCGAAGAATAGGAGATACTTTGCAGTCTTGCTGCATGAACTAAATTACGCGTATCTTTGTAGTTGAATTGCGTTCATTGATATTGGTTGTACTTATTATCCAATACTAAACCATACTCATTAATAAAATGGGGCCGACCGGTTTTGACAGGATGTGTGAGTGCGTATGCCAGCATGCAGGCTCATGGGGTGAGAGCCTTAAAAGATAGTCCTAAAACCATACTTGGCGAGTCTAACTACGCCTTGGCTGCTTAATCTGACGATACGTTAGATGAGCTTGTCTCCGATAAGATCGGAGAGGTCAACATCGCTCACCGCCTTTGTTCTGCGGGAGGTGAATATGCGGTGTCGTTTGTCGGAACTGCTCTGTGTGAGGTTACTAAACACAGCTAAGACATAGTGACTAAGGAGAAGTTGAGGTTGTTGACTGCCTTGCTGCTCCCGACAATCAAAGTTAACTAAGCATGTAGAATCTACGCGTTTATCTTCTCTGGACCAGAGTTCGATTCTCTGCGGCTCCACCAAAGCTCGCCTTGGTACCATCTTGATACGAAGGCGAGCTTTTTTAATGTCCAATTTTTCTTGTTGAATTGTTCACGGGCTTCGGTGGAGGAGCTCCACTCTAGTCCTTATTGTAATAGAAATAAAAAAAGGTTAGCAACTGCTAACCTTTTTTATTTTGATAAAGCTATACTTTATCTTTTTCTCTTGGCAGCTTTCTTTTTAGTTGCCTTTTTCTTGGTTGCCTTCTTGGCAGTCTTCTTCTTAGCAGCCTTTTTCTTGGTTGCTTTTTTCTTTACAGCCTTTTTCTTAGCAGCTTTCTTTGCTGGTCTTTTCTTAGCAGCTTTTTTCTTAGCTGCCTTTTTAGCTTTCTTTGCCATAGCTTTTTGTGTTTTTAATTAAACATATTTAACAAATACGCTTTGAAATAAGTAACTAAATAGTTAAAAACCAAAAAAATATCAATTTTGTTTTCCTTCGTAAGATTTTGTTGTCAATGAAAATGGATATAAAAACATTCTGTAACGGCTATAAATAATATTTTTTGATTGAAGTGAATCAAATTGCACTGAATGTAATGCCACGTTAAATTCGATTCACTTCAAGTAGTACTACAAGTAGAATGGTGATGGTGACATAAGATTGAATAAGCGGTAAAACAGCTACAGGCAATCAAAAAACAGCTTTTTGGATTTTCTATTTGTGAAGGAAAAGCTTTTGTTCTTGTACTTATACAAGCACGAATGATTTGTCAATGATGGATGAGTGCTTGTGTGATTTGTTTTTTGATCATTAAAAATTTTAATGTATTCTAAACTCAATGTTGACTCAAACACGTGAAGAATAGTCAAAATAAATTTTTTATGATTATTATGCTGATTTTCAATTTTCAAGTCAAACCGACCATATTTTTTATGTTGAGATGCTTTGAGAGATCATGATATGGCTCTGCGGTGAAGCAATAAAATAACTTGGTTTAGGAGATTTTTGAATAGAAATAAAGACGTAAATTTGTAGGCTCAATTACAAATGGCTCCGTATTTCAATGGATAGAATTTCAGATTCCGATTCTGAAGATGCAGGTTCGATTCCTGCCGGGGTCACTACTTAATTTTGTGTTTGCCTCGACTCACACAATTGAGTCAGGATTTTTCATCAGTCTTCAATTTGCCTTGCTTCAATTGTTTTCGATCAATTAATCAATTTTTGATTAGCAATTCGAGACATACTGAATAATCCATTCCCTGATTTTAGTTTATCCTCATGGATTGTTTACTCACTCAGAAATGGGTATGAACTTTCTTTTTATCGCACAGAAATTTTTAGGGCTACTACAGAGGCTGGTTAATTGCATATCAAGTGTAGCGTATTTTGTGGTAGGCTTAGGGTGATTATAAAATGGGGTGAGTCTATTAAACACCACAAACAAATGTTAGTTAGAGAAAATAGCATTGTATAAGCACCAAACTAATTTGGCAAATGCTTAAATTGAATTGCCAAAAGAGTTTTTGGAGGCATAAATAAATTTCTAACTAAATTAAAAATCATGAGAAAACTTCTACTGTTAGGATCTTTGCTATTGGCAGGGATTGTGACTTTTGGACAGAGTGATGTTATTTCGGGTAGGGTGGTGTCATCGGAAGACAATACCGCTATTCCCGGGGTTAACGTTATTCTAAAAGGTACTGTGCAGGGCACAGTAACTGATGCGAATGGAAATTTCAGGATGGATAAACCAACCGAAGGGGGAACACTGGTGTTCTCTTTTGTGGGGTTTAAAACCCAGGAAGTTCCGATTGGAAATCAAACCTCTATTAATGTCAGGTTGGAATCTGAGGTCGGACAATTGGCAGAGGTGATTGTGGTTGGATATGGAACCCAGCAAAAGGAGGCTATTACGGGGTCGGTAGGAACCTTGGACAACACCAAGTTAGAGCAGGTACCGATGGCTTCATTCGAGTCAACACTGCAAGGTAACATAGCTGGTGTGCAGGCCTCGGGTATAGATGGAGCACCTGGAGCGAATACTCAGGTTAGAATTAGAGGAATTGGGTCCATCACTGCCTCCAGCGAACCACTTTATGTGATTGACGGAATCCCAGTGACATCTGGAAACATTAGTACTTTAAATGATAATGATGATCGAAGTGCCAACGTAATGGCAGGTATCAATCCAAATGACATCGAGAGTGTAACAGTGTTGAAAGATGCCTCGTCTACTGCGATTTATGGATCACGCGGTGCAAACGGAGTTATCTTGATTACTACGAAAAGCGGAAAACAAGGTAAAACCAAAATTGACATCAGGTCTCAGGTTGGGTTTAATAATGTAGCATCTAACAACCTTCTTCAACCTTTGAACGCTTCTCAATACACTCAATTGTTTTTGGAAGGTTATACCAATCGGGGAGATACTCCTGCACAGGCACAAACTAATTTTGACAATCGTTTTACTCAATTAATAGATCCCAGTACAGGATTACCTACTGATACGAATTGGCTTGAGTCAGTAACAAGGACGGGAGTGAATCAATCCTATGATATCAGTGCAAGTGGAGCGAATGAAAATGTGAAGTATTTCTTTTCAGGGTCCTATTTTGATCAGGAAAGCCATATTATTGGAACTGATTTTAACCGCCTTTCATCACGACTAAACTTGGAGATGAAGGTGAACGATTACATTACAGTATCTAATAACCTGAGCGTTTCCAATACAGACCAGAACGGAATGGTGGATGGGTCGGCCTGGGCAAATCCTCTCTATAATGCATACCTTTTATCTCCTCTTATTCCTATTCGAGATAACCTGGGAAGATTTAATGCTGAACATGATGGCTATTTCCCAATGGGTGGGAATAATCCTGTAGGAGCACTAAGTGGTGACGACTCTAGAAGCGTGACACAACTACGGGTGATGGATAATTTTGCGGTAACTGCAAAGTTCCTTAAGAACTTTACAGCACGCTCTCAATGGAATGTTGATGCGATTCAGGTTGATGAGTATCAATATAAGAATCCACGTTATGGTGATGGAAGGAATAGTGGAGGATATGCGGAAGAGAATACTACTCTAGACAAGAACTGGGTGGGTACGCAAACATTGAATTACGGAGTTACCCTTGGCGGAAGACATAACCTGGAGGCTTTGGTAGGGTATGAAGCACAAAAATCCAACAGAAAACGCTTGTATGGATATGGTGAAAACTTTCCAAATGAACAGCTTAAAAATTTGGCCAGCGCTGCAGCCGCGTATAATGCGTCTAGCACCAGAACTGCTTATTCCTTTAACTCAATACTCTCAAGAGTAAATTATGATCTGGACGGTAAATATTATTTTTCGGCAAGTTTACGAAGAGACGGTTCTTCACGCTTTGGATCTGATGTGAGATGGGGAACATTCTATTCTGTAGGAGGAGCCTGGGATATAAAGCAAGAAAATTTTATGTCCAATGCAAGCTTTATTAATAACTTGAAATTTCGGACTTCTTATGGAATTACAGGAAATGCCGATATTGGTAACTTCTTATCGAAAGGATTATACAATTATGGACAAGATTATGATGGAAACCCTGGAGGTGCTCCTGATCAAATAGCTAATCCACTTCTGACATGGGAAAGCCAGGAGAACTTCAACGTTGGACTGGACTTCAATGTGATTTCAAGGATCTCTGGTTCTGTAGATTATTTTTCTAGGGTATCTTCTGATTTGATATTAGAAGTTCCCATATCTCGTACTACCGGATTTCAATTTCTGACCCAGAATTTTGGGGAAATGAAAAACACAGGTGTTGAGTTGTCTCTAAATGGTACAGTGGTTCGAACTAGTGATTTTATGATGAGTGTAGGGTTCAACACCACTTTTCTTAAAAACGAGTTAACCAAGCTGCAAGCTGATTTCACAGATGGCACCAAAAGAAGACAGGAGGGGAGTGACTACCAGTCCTACTATCTATATGAATGGGTCGGTGTAGATCAATCAAACGGTCAGCCTTTATGGTATACTAACTCAACAAGGAGCGAAACCACCTCTGATATTAATAGCGCAGAAAAATTCATGATTGGTAAGAGTGCAACACCGGATCATTTTGGCGGATTTAACACATTGTTAACATACAAGGGGGTCTCACTTAATGCACAATTCTCCTATTCCTATGGCAATTACATTTATGATGCTAATGAACGCTTTATTCATGGAGATGGCGCGCTAACCCCCAGAAGTACAACGACCTACGCTTTTGAAAACAGATGGCTTCCAGGAAAAACCGATGCTAAATTTCCTGAACATAGATGGGGTGGTAATATGAATAGTAATATTGCAGATCAGTCACGTTGGTTGCATGATGCTTCATTTGTTAGATTAAGAAATTTAACAGTGGCTTATAACGTACCTAATTCCATTGTTTCAAGAATGAACCTTAGATCATTGAGGGTGTACACACGCGGTGTAAACTTATGGACTAATACAAAGGACAAAAATTTGCATCTTGATCCTGAACAAGCAATTAATGGTGTTGCTAATGGATTAACCCCAGCGATTAAGACTTTCACATTTGGAATAGACATCGGATTATAGAATTAAAAAATTAATTTGATATGAAAAATATAAAAAATAAGATAGTTGTGGCCTTACTGGCATTGGCCTCACTTTCCTGTTCTGATAGTTTCTTAGAACTTGAAGATCAGCAAAAGGTGCTTACCACGGAGGCGCTATTAACACTTGGTGATTTTAACTCCTCTATCACTGGAGTATACAATGTTTTGTCTGATGCAGATTATTATGGTAGGTACTTTCATTTGATACCTGATGTTATGTCTGACGATGTAAAACAGAACAGTCAGGCCAATCGTGTAAGAAACTACGCAGAGTATGTGGCTACAAGGGGTGATGCTCAGGCAGAGGATATGTGGGAAAAGATGTATGAAGCTAATCTTTCACTTAACGTAATCATCAATAGTGATGTAAAAGTAGATGATGATGATGTTGATGATAGAGACCACATTATCGGTGAAGCCTATGCACTAAGGGGACAGGTTTATTTTGATTTGGTAAGAATGTTTGCACAACACTATCAGTTTACTGCAGGGGCAAACCATCTTGGCGTTCCAATTGTTTTGGATTTTGATAGATTTAGTACACCTGCCCGGAATACAGTGGAAGAAGTGTATACCCAGATTATTAATGATATGACGAAAGCGCTGACCCTTATGAAGGACACACCGCGATCAGGCAATAAAGGCACTTTATCTGCCACTGCCGTCAAAGCACTTCTGGCGAGGGTATATCTTTATAAAGGTGATTGGACGAATGCTGAAGCTATGGCCACAGAAGTAATTGGCAGCGGCAAATACACACTGGTGTCAAATGCCAACTATGTGAGTTCATGGGCGACTTCTTATAGCAGTGAGTCAATCTTTGAGATAACGGTGACAGCGGCAGATAACCGCGGATCAGATGCATTGGGTAGAATGTACATCGTACAAGGATATGGCGACTACTTACCATCTAATGATGTCTATTCACTAATCCCTGTTGGAGATGCACGAAGAGGTGTTTACAAGACCGATAGTAAGCTGGCTGGAGATTTTGCTCCTTTTCGGATGAATAAATATCCAAGTACACAAGGAATAGATAACACCAAAGTGATGCGCTTATCGGAAGTTTACCTTATTAGAGCTGAAGCAAGAGCCATGAAAGCAGCACCTGATGAAGTGGGTGCAAGAGCTGATGTGAATGCCATCCGACTTCGAGGACTACCATCAGCAACTCCAATCGCTTCTACAGGGCAGGCATTATTAGATGATATTGCCAGAGAAAGAAGAATAGAGCTTGCGTTTGAAGGGCAGAGACTTTGGGATTTAATGCGAAAGAAGCAAGACGTGGTCAGAATCCAATGTACTTCACCGATCTGTACAATTACTTATCCAAATGATAGGTTTATACTTCCCATTCCAGAAGCTGAAATGGATGCAAATCCAAAAATTCAACCCAACCCTGGGTATTAATCTTTATTAAATCTATAAAAAGAGGAGCACAACTGCTCCTCTTTTTTTTGCACAATTAACATACCTTAGAGGTATCAATTAAATGATCTTATTTTATAATGACTTCAACGGAATTTAGAAAAGCAGCACATGAATTGGTAGACTGGATGGCCGACTACATGGATAATGTCGGGGACTACCCAGTGAAACCAAACATCAAGCCAGGTGATATAAAAATTCAACTGCCCACCTCAGCACCGGAACAGGGTGAAGGATTTCAATCTATTTTTTCGGATTTTAATAACATCATTCTTCCGGGGATTACGCACTGGCAGCATCCACAATTTGCCGCTTACTTTCCCTCCGGCACAAGCGGATCTTCTGTATTGGCTGAAATGCTATCGTCAGCGATAGGCGCTCAGTGTATGATTTGGCTTACTTCTCCTTCCGCGGAAGAATTGGAGGAAAGAATGATGGAGTGGCTAAGGGATATGCTTGGCTTGCCAAAAGAGTTTACAGGTGTAATTCAAGACAGCAGTTCATCGTCCACACTGGTGGCATTACTTACTGCACGCGAAGCGCTTAATAACTATTCAATTAATAAGAATGGGTTTGAGGGTAGAGGCAAATTCAGAATTTATACATCGGAGCAGGCACATTCTTCTGTAGATAAAGGAGTGAAGATTGCGGGGTTTGGCATTGAGAATTTGGTAAAGATAGCGGTAGATGAAAATTTTGCTTTAAAGGCCGAGGCCTTGGAAGCGGCAATTAAAAAAGATTTGGAAGCTGGGTACATACCCTTGTGTGTTGTGTCGACCATTGGCACCACCAGTTCGACAGCCGTGGATCCGATAAGATCTATTGGTAAGATCTGTAAAAAGTACAAATGCTGGCACCATATTGATGCCTCCTATTCTGGTGCGGCTCTTCTTATTCCTTCTATGCGGTGGATGAGTGATGGAGTAGAATTGGCCGACAGCTTTGTGTTTAATCCACATAAATGGATGCTGACCAATTTTGATTGCTCTGCTTACTTTGTAAGGGATAAGAAAGCTTTGACGGATACATTCAGCATTTTGCCAGAATACCTTAAAACGCCCCATGATCATCTGGTAAACAACTATCGCGATTGGAGTATTCCATTGGGAAGGCGTTTTAGGGCGCTGAAATTATGGTTTGTGATAAGGAGCTATGGAGTAGCAGGGTTGAGAAAAATAATTGAAGAGCATATTGGCATCGGACAATGGCTGAAGAAAGAGATTGAGGGGGAGGAGGATTTTGAAATACTGGCACCAGTACCCGTAAACTTAATCTGCTTTAGGTACCGCCCCATTGGAATTACAGACGAAGATGTACTCAACAATCTAAATACCACGCTACTGGAAGGCCTTAACCAAACGGGCAAGATACTTCTCACTCAGACGAAGCTCGATAATAAGTATACATTGCGTTATGTGTCCGGAAACTCAAATACCTCACTGGAAGAAGTAAAAAGGAGCTGGGACATGATAACCGATTTTGCAAGAAAAATTAAAATATGATTTCTGTTGTAGGCATTCCTTTCGATGAGTTTTCCTCTTTCATGCGGGGACCAGCTCAGGCGCCACCAAAGATCAGAGAAGCATACCATTCTGATTCAGCTAACTATTTTACTGAGGGACTTGTTGATTTAAAAAACCATCCGGGATGGAAGGATGAGGGCGACCTCACACTGCCGGAAGGAACGCAAGCAATCGCAGTAATTAAAGAATCTATCTCTACACTTCTTAAAAAATCAGACAAGGTTTTATCATTAGGGGGAGATCATTCTGTTACATATCCAATTGTAAAAGCTTTTGCAGAGAAGTTTGGTAAACTCACTATACTGCACTTTGATGCTCATGGCGATCTCTATGATAATTTTGAAGGCAACAAATATTCTCATGCCTGCCCGTTTGCACGGATTATGGAAGAAGGACTGGCCAGCAGGTTAGTACAGGTTGGAATCCGCACCATGAATACACACCAGGCCGAACAGGTAAAGCGTTTCGGGGTGGAGGTGATTGAAATGAAAGATTGGAACTCAGCCATCAGATTTCAGTTGGAAGGTCCTGTTTATATATCTTTGGATATGGATGTCATTGACCCCGCTTTTGCGCCTGGAATATCACATCATGAGCCAGGGGGGATGACCTCGCGTGAAGTTTTGTCTATTATTCAAAATATTAAGGCAAATGTGGTCGGTGCGGATTTGGTGGAGTTGAACCCAACACGCGATCAATCGGGTATCACGGCCATGTTGGCGGCCAAATTGTATAAGGAGTTACTTCATTTGCTTTTGAAAAATTAGTTAGGCTTTTATGTCTAAAGACCTTTTTTCTGGTCACGCAAAAGACTACGCAGCATTCCGTCCTGTGTATCCCAAAACACTTTATGATTTTATCTACCAATTCGTTGAGCGATTTGATAAAGCCTGGGATGGCGGAACGGGAAACGGGCAAGTAGCTCGAGTACTGGCAGATTCCTTCACTAAAGTGCATGCAACGGATATCAGTATACAACAAATTGAAAATGCTTTTACAGCTCCCAATATTCAATATCATCTTGCAGGAGTAGAGCAAACTGATTTTTCTAACGATAGTTTTGATCTCATCACAATCGGGCAGGCCATTCACTGGTTTGATAGAGATAAATTTTATAAAGAAGTAAATAGGGTAGGTAAGCAGCGCGGAATAATTGCAGCTTTTGGTTATAATCCAGTTCGTTTTTCGCCCTCTTTTGATGAGGCACTTAACCGTTTTTATTATGATGTAATTTATCCCTATTGGGATAAGGAGCGAAAAGTGGTTGAGGATCAATACCGATCTATTTCATTTCCATTTGAAGAAATGGAAGCACCGGAATTCAAAATAAGGCTAGACTGTTCACTACAGGATTTGCAGGGTTACATCACTACCTGGTCAGCCGTTCAAAGTTTTATTAGAGAAAACGGTTATAACCCTGTTGATGATTTTGTGGAAGGGGTAAAGCCATTATGGAAGAAGGAATCGGAATCTGTTTATTTTCCAGTATTTTTAAGAATTGGCCGCATAAATAAGTAGCGCATGAAAAAAATTTTACTCCTTTCCGCTTACGCCTTATTGATAGGGGCGTGTACTCAGAGTCGTTTCGATGTGATCATAAGAAATGCCCAGATAGTTGATGGGAGTGGATCTCCATCTTTTATTGGTGATGTTGGTTTTAATGCCGACACCATTGCAGTAGTAGGAGATTTGTCAAAGGCTGTTTCTGAAAATGAGATAGATGGATCGGGTTTCGTTTTAGCGCCTGGTTTTATTGACACACACAGTCATCATGATAGGGGCATGTTTGAAAAAAGGGATATGGAGGCACTCACCAGCCAGGGCGTCACTACAATGATCGTAGGCCAGGATGGCGGGTCGCAGTTTCCACTTACCCAGTTGACTAACAAGTTAGACAGCACCCCTGTATCCATTAACGTAGGGTCATATACCGGGCATAATACAATAAGGAGAATGGTATTGGGTGAAAAATATCAGAGAGAGGCCACCCAGGAGGAAGTGGATCAAATGAAAGAGTTGTTGGAACAAGATTTGAAGCTCGGGTCGTTGGGGCTGTCTACAGGTTTAGAATATGATCCTGGTATTTATTCCAATGAAAATGAAGTGCTAGCGCTGGCCAATGTGGTTGCACAGTATGATGGACGTTATATCAGTCATATGCGAAGCGAGGATCGCTATTTTTGGGAGGCGTTGAAGGAGATAATAAATATTGGAAAGCAAAGTGGAATACCTGTTCAGATTTCTCATGCCAAGCTGGCCATGAAAAGCCTGTGGGGTCAATCAAACAGAATGATAGGGATATTGGACTCAGCCAGAAATGCGGGTATCGATATTACCGCTGATATTTATCCATATCCTTACTGGCAATCTACCATGACGGTTTTATTTCCTGAACGCAATTTTAAAGATCAGGCAGCAGCCAGTTATGCGCTATCTGAGCTAACCACACCTGAAGGTGTCCTTATTGGCGATTATTCTCCAATTCCTGAATACGTTGGTAAAACGTTGGCCGAAGTGTCTTTGATTAGAAAAACAGATCCTGCGCAAACCCTTATGGATTTGATAGCGATTGTTGAAAAGCAGCAAGGAGATGAGAGTATAATTGCTACGAGTATGGCAGAGGAGGATATAAAACGCATTATGGAATGGCCCTATACCAATATTTGTTCTGATGGAACTACAGAAGGGTTGCACCCTCGTGGGCATGGTTCGTTTACAAAGATATTACGGCACTATGTAAATGAGAACCAATCGCTGTCATTAGAAGAAGCCATCCATAAGATGACTCAACAAGCGGCAACAAATTTAAATTTGAAAAAGAGAGGGGAGATTAAACCTGGATATTATGCTGACCTGGTACTATTTGATCCTGTTACCGTTGCAGACCAGGCAACATCAGATCGACCTCATGCACTATCTACTGGAATAATTCGCGTAATTGTAAATGGTATTGAGGTGCGTAATGAAAACGGCTCCACGCACCAATTTCCAGGCAGAACAATAAAAAGGGAGAATTTGGCCGGCAAGATATAGCTTCGGTATGGAACAAGAAACTAAAGAGGAAAAAGTGCCTAAGAAAACGTTGGTGAAAACACTTCGTCAACTACTTGGCTATCAGTTTAATCTGGACTATGATAAATCTCAGGAAGATCAAATCGTAGAAGACATTCAGGCGAGTGTTGAGTTTCGAGGAATGAACCTGTGGGTTCTTATTTTTGCCATCTTTATTGCTTCCATCGGTCTCAACATGAACTCGACCGCGGTGGTAATAGGCGCCATGTTAATTTCTCCACTGATGGGACCAATTATTGGCTTAGGGGTTGGCGTAGGGATAAATGATTTTGATCTTATTAAGAGGGCACTTAAAAACATTGGGGTTGCAACTATTATAAGTCTTCTTACCTCAACTGCTTATTTTTTAGTTTCCCCACTAAGTGATGCCAGTTCGGAATTGTTATCCAGAACAACACCTACCATCTGGGATGTATTCATCGCTTTTTTTGGAGGCCTGGCAGGGATCATTGCCTATACCAATAAACAAAAGGGTAATGTAATACCAGGCGTAGCGATTGCTACCGCACTCATGCCTCCACTTTGTACTGCAGGGTATGGTATAGCAACAGGAAATCTATCTTTCTTTCTGGGTGCATTTTATCTCTACTTTATCAATAGCATTTTTATAGCGATTGCTACCTACCTGATGGTAAAGTACCAACGCTTTTCCCTTCATAGTTTTGTGGATGCCCAGACAGAAAGAAGGGTAAGAAGATACATCACGCTGGTTGTGATCCTGACTATCGGGCCAAGTATTTTTATGGGGTATCAGATTGTAACAAAAACATTTTATGAACAGAGTGCTATTAATTTTATTAATAACGAATTTTCTTTCCCAGAAACGCAAATTGTAAGTCGTTCAATTGATCCAAAGGAAAGGAAGATTGAGTTGTTGCTTTTTGGGGAAAAATTAGATGATGATATGTTGGCCATCATAAAAGATAAAATGGCAATATATGGGCTTACTGAAACAGAATTAAGAATACGGCAAGACGTAGACAAATCTGATCCTGTAGATTATAATGCTATTAAAACAGGAGTGTTGGAGGATTTGTATAAGAACACAGAACAAACATTGCGCCAGCGGGATCTGATAATTGATTCATTGCAAAAGAAATTAGAAAGTGTTAAGCCAGAAGTATGGCCGATTAAGAGCATGACGGATGAATTGAGCATTGTAGTAAGCCCTGTGGAAGAACTTTCAATATCGCCTTCTATTTACTATAAAGCAGATGTTAATAAGTATGACACTGCTTTAACTGTCTATTTAAAGATGAAGCGAAGACCTAATTCTTCTCAGATTAAAACGATAAACAGCTGGCTCAAAGCGCGTATGCAAAATGATTCAATCAGGGTGATTCTCCAGTAAACAAGGGTTGCACTACTAACTTGGGGAATTCTGCTTTATTTTATCATGCTGATTATGTAGCTTAATATCCCAAAACCCCATCATCCCATGAAAAGAGTATTCATATTTCTCATGCTCATTGTGAGCATTCTGTCTTGTAAAAAGGAAGAGTATGATGTAATTATCCGTCAAGGAACTGTGTATGACGGGTCTGGTGCAGAGGGGAGAGTCACTGATGTAGGCATTAATGGGGATACAATTGCAGCAATTGGTGATTTGTCTAAGGCTGTTGGTAAAAAGGAGATTGACGCCAAGGATCTTGCAGTGGCGCCTGGCTTTATCAATATGCTCAGTTGGGCTGTTGAGACTTTAATCATTGATGGTAATTCGCAAAGCGATATTCGACAAGGTGTAACATTAGAAGTGTTTGGAGAAGGGGGGTCTATGGGACCGATCAATGAAGAGATGCGAAAGGGGATGTTGGACGATATGAGGCGCAACCCTGACTATTCTTATGACATCGATTGGACAACACTCGATGAATATTTACAATCCCTGGTGAAAAGAGGGATATCACCCAACGTTGCTTCTTTTATAGGTGCCACCACAGTAAGAATTCATGAACTCAAATACGATAATAGGTTGCCCAATGAAGAGGAGCTTGCAAGAATGCAGGATTTGGTGCGTAAAGCTATGGAAGATGGTGCATTGGGAGTGGGGTCTTCATTGATTTATGCCCCTGCTAATTATTCAAGTACAGAAGAACTGATCGCCCTGAATAAAGTGGCTGCTGAATATGGAGGGATGTACATTACGCATATGCGTAGCGAGGGCAATGGTATTTTTGGTGCTGTAGATGAAACCATTCGTATCGCGCGCGAAGCGGGTTTACCCGCAGAGATTTATCATCTTAAAATGGCGGGTTCGGAAAACTGGAATAAACTGGACTCAGTATTGGCAATGATTGATGCAGCCAATAAATCCGGAATAAAAATAACTGCTGATATGTATACTTATCGTGCTGGGGCTACAGGGCTGGATGCGGCTATGCCACCTTGGTTACAGGAAGGAGGGCTACAGGAGTGGATCAAGAGAATGAAGAACCCGCAAATCAGAAAGAAAGCCCTAGCGGAGATGAGAAAGCCATCCGATCAATGGGAAAATTTGTTATTGATGTCTGGTGGTGCTGAAAATGTATTGCTACTGGGATTTGCCAATGATTCACTCAGACAGTTTACAGGAAAAACGTTAGCCGAGGTGGCTGAAATTTATGGAAAATCGCCAGAAGAAACAGCCATGGATTTGGTGATGGCAGATAGTACAAGAGTGGGTACAGCTTACTTTATGATGAGTGAAGAAAACATCAAAAGACAAATTGCTTTGCCGTATTTGAGCTTTGGATCGGATGCGGGATCACCAGCAGCGGAAGGAGTTTTTCTTAAGTCCAATGACCACCCCCGGGCGTATGGGAATTTCGCACGACTTCTTGGAAAGTATGTAAGGGACGAAAAAGTTATTCCTATGAAAGAAGCAATTAGGAAGTTGACTTCATTACCAGCAAGCAACCTGAAGATCAAAAAAAGAGGGACACTTACTCCTGGTTATTATGCCGATGTAGTTGCCTTTGATCCGGAGAAAATCCAAGATCACGCTACCTTCGAGCAGCCGCACCAGTACAGTACGGGTATGGTGCATGTGTTTGTTAATGGAGAGCAAGTGCTAGCGGATGGCGAGCATACCGGAGCAAAGCCTGGCAGAGTGGTGAGAGGGCCAGGGTGGAAAGGGGAGCATTAAGGACTAACTATCCTTTCCGTTAACCAACTGAATAAACTAGGGGGTGGTGACTTTTATGTACTCGTAATCGGAAAATTTCTGATGAGAATACACAGCCATATTGGATGACACTGTTGAGTAGTATGGGCTATTGATGGTAATCCAATCAGCCTTACCATTCATAAAGATGACCTCAACACCGCCACCTTTAAAGCCTACTTTAAAACATGGGCAAGGAGCGTTTGACGGATTAACATTCTGTGACATTGAGGGCTCACCGAGAATTGATTTGACCTGCTCTAATTTAGCTCCGGTTATATTTGAAATATCAATGGAATATGGATTTGAATTAGTTGAGGCAACCAATTCTACTTTTTTATCCTTATTAGCGGAGCAAGCAAAGACTATCAAACAAATACTAAGTACCGTCTTATACATACACTTCGAAAATTAGAGTACATCCCTGAGCTCTTCTTTTTTGTCAAATACGGATTTGGCAAAGGGGCACAATGGAAGGATTTTAATCTTTTTATTTCGAGCAAATTCAACGGCAGCCTTTACAAGTTGCAGACCTACTCCTTTGCCTTTAAGCGCTTCACCCACTTCTGTGTGATCAATGATAATAAGGGTATCGCCAGCCTTGGAATAAGTCATCTCAGCCAATGCAGGATCACCCACGTAAAATGAACCTTTGGTTTCTGTTTCTTTGTGAAGAATTTCCATTATTTAGCGTAAGCCACACTTCGCATTTCACGAATCACCGTCACTTTAATCTGACCAGGGTATTGCATGTCATGCTCTATCTTTTGAGAGATGTCGAAGCTGAGTTGACTGGCGCGTTCGTCAGAGGCTTTCTCTGCGTCTACGATCACTCGTAACTCTCTGCCGGCTTGAATAGCATAACACTTCTCTACGCCTTCAAAACTTAATCCTACTTCCTCCAGTTCGCGCAAGCGCTTGATGTATTGTTCCATCACTTCTCTTCTCGCGCCAGGCCTTGCACCACTGATGGCGTCACATGCCTGCACAATGGGAGATAAGATGTTCGTCATTTCTATTTCATCATGGTGAGCACCTATGGCATTACAAACTACCGGATGTTCCTTGTGCTTCTGCGCCAACTCCATTCCTACAATGGCATGGGGCTTTTCTAATTCTTCTGGCCACACTTTACCAATGTCATGAAGCAAACCTGCGCGCTTGGCTTGTTTTACATTTAGCCCTAGTTCTGCGGCCATGATGGCGCATAGGTTGGCTACCTCGCGTGAATGTTGAAGAAGGTTTTGTCCATAAGAAGAACGGAAACGCATTCTTCCCACCATTTTTACTAATTCCGGATGGAGGCCATGGATACCCAAATCAATCACCGTGCGTTCTCCGGTTTCAATAATCTCGTCTTCAATATTTTTAGCCGTTTTGGCTACGATTTCTTCAATACGAGCCGGATGGATACGTCCATCCTGTACCAATCTGTGTAATGAAAGTCTGGCAGTTTCTCTTCTCACAGGATCGAATCCGGAAATGATGATGGCTTCTGGCGTATCATCTACAATGATCTCAACTCCGGTGGCCGCTTCGAGGGCACGAATATTTCGTCCTTCGCGACCAATGATTTTTCCCTTGATGTCATCACTTTCAATGTTGAAAATAGACACACAGTTTTCAATGGCATGCTCGGTAGCTGTGCGTTGAATGGTCTCTACAACAATTTTGCGGGCTTCTTTGGTAGCGGTGAGCTTGGCCTGCTCCATAATGTCTTTAATGAACGAGCTCGCCTTGGTTTTTGCCTCTTCTTTTAAGGTTTCTACCAATTGATCACGCGCCTGGTCTGCAGTAATTTTAGAAATGTTTTCCAGGATGGCTACTTTCTGTTGGTTGAATTTGTCTAACTCCTCTTTTCTTTTTCTTACGTGTTCTAGTTGTACAGCCAGGTTCTGCTTATCTTCATTGGCTTCTGCCTCTTTGCGCTTTAACTGCTCTAGTTCGCGAGAGATTTGAGCCTCCCGCTGCTTTATCTTTTGCTCGTTACTGATGATTTGATTTTTCTTCCGATTGGCCTCTTCTTCAAACTCCTGCTTCATTTTCATGAGCCTTTCCTTGGCCTCGATGATCTTGTCTTTTTTAATGTTTTCGGCCTGTAGTTCGGCTTCACGAACCATCGACTTGTATTTCTCATCAAGGTCCATCTGTTTTTTGGCCAGTTTCTTTTTATAAAAGAGGTTGCCAAACAGAAGGCTGAGAATAACTATGAGTGAAACACTTATCGCAATGAGTATGGGTAATTCCATGATGCTAACGTTTTAGAGTTAAGGCACCCAGAGAATGCTGTAAAGGAAGGAAAAAGATGGGGTTTTTAAATTCCCTGTGAAACCAGCTGGTTGAGGTGATTAATTTTCTCTACCACGGTATGATCGATGTCTTCTAAGTTCTTTTCATCGGCCATTTTATCTACGAGACAATCAAACGCAACCATAGCTAACAGGTCTTGTTTATCATTTATTCCAAACTGACCCCGGTAATGCTTTATTTTTTCATTGATCAATTTCCCAGCCGCTCTGATTTTCTCTTCTTCCGCCAATTTTACTTTCATTGGGTACTCGCGGTCGGCTATTTTGATCTTTATTGAAAGTTCTTCCATTAACTGCCAGTTATCTGCTCAAATGAGCTATGCATTTATCGATTTCTCGGATATACTCGTCCACTTTCTTTTTCAACTCCGAATTACTTCCGTCTTCCGGGTCTATATAATCAACAATTTTAGTGATTTTAATCTGATTTTTAAAATTGGAGATTTGCTCGTCACGGGCCTTAATACTTGACTTTAGCTCATGGTTCTCCAATTTAAGGCTTCTCACTTCGTCTTTTAGCGACTTGTGATCGTTCAGTAAAACCAAAATTTTACGCTCCAACCCGTGGAGGTTAGTCTTCAATATTTCCTGATCCATTTTAATACTTTAAGCAGCTCCAATAGCCTTTTATTGTTGCCAGAATTTATTTTCTAATCAGAGCACCCATTTTTTGTTCAAAGGCACTCATTAATTTATTCATCGTTTTGTCGATCTCCTCGTCCGTCAGTGTTTTGGTTGCATCTAATAAGATAAAACCTAAAGCATATGCTTTTTTTCCATCGGGGATGTTTTTACCCTCGTAAACATCAAATGCAATTAACTCTTTGATTAACCTCTTCTCCGTTGCCAGCACTAAATCCTTGATTTCAGCGAAGGTTACTTGCCGGTCGAGAACGAGCGACAAGTCACGCCTAACTTCAGGATACTTGGGTACCTCTTCTATCACTAACTTAGGGTTTGCCGCATTGAAAAGCAAGGCAGCATTGAGATCGGCATAAAATATTTCCTGCTTGAGGCCAAAATCCTTTGCAATAGCTGATTTTACTTTTCCAATTCTCCCTACTTCCAAATTTCCTTTTGTCAGCACCATTCCATAATCGAACATCGGATCATTGAGTTGCCCCTGGTTTAAATCTGTAAGGTTCGATTTTTGAAGAATATTGGTCACCTGTTGGGCTAAATCAAAATAGGTTACTTTCTCTGATTTGGTCTTCCAGTTTTCGGCATTAAGGTTCCCACTTAAATAAAGTGCAAGTCTTTCTTCTTCCTTGTACTCATTGCCTTCTTTCCAATAGGTCTTCCCAAACTCAAATAACTTAAGGTCTTTTTGTTTTCTGTTAATGTTATGCACGCATACTTCCAATCCGGTGAACAGCATGGTTTGCCGTAGCACCCCCTGTTCTTCGCTGAGCTTGTTGAGTATCTCAATCTGTTCGCCCTTAAAGCTCAGGTTTTGTTTTTTATAGTAAGTTTCGTGTGTAAGGGAATTGGTCAGGATCTCATAAAACCCATTAGCTACTAGCATTTCTCCAATGGTGCGCCTGTATATGTTGCTGTCTTTTGCTGGAAAATTTGCAAGAAAGCTAGTTCCGGCACTTTCTGTCAATTCAATGTTATCCAGGCCGTAGATACGGAGAATCTCTTCTATGATGTCCGCCTCTTGTGTCACATCCACGCGATAGGGAGGCACAGATGCTATAAACTGGCTTTCGGTTTCCTCGGTTGTAGCAATGTCCAGGCTATTTAATATGCTGTGAATCCTTTCTTTGGGTATGTCTTTGCCAATAAGGCGTGTGATATTGCGATATTTTACAGTGATGATTTCGTTTTCGATTTTCTTTGGAAATACATCCTCTATTTCTGAAGATATTTTTCCGCCTGCCAATTCTTTGATAAGCAATGCAGCTCTTTTGACTGCATAGACAGTAAGGTTGGGATCAGTTCCTCTTTCAAACCGGAAAGAAGCATCTGTTTTCAATTGATGGTGAGTTCCCGTTTTTCTAATGTAGTCGGGTGACCAATAGGCACCTTCAAGAAAGATGTTTTTGGTCTTATCAGTAATTCCGGAATTGGCGCCACCAAAGACTCCGGCAATACACATCCCTTCTTCTGCATTACACACCATTAAATCATGGGCAGTAAGGGTGCGTTCTTTTTCGTCCAGTGTTTTAAACTTCGTTCCTTGCGGCATTGTTTTTACGATCACCTTGCCTCCGGTTATCTTATCCGCATCATACGCATGCAAAGGCTGCCCTAATTCGTGACAGATGAAATTGGTGATATCCACAATGTTATTAATGGGTGTAAGTCCGATTGCTCTCAGCCTGTTTTTCAACCAATCAGGAGATTCTGAAACCGTAATACCAGAAATGGTAATACCCGAAAAACGAGGGCACCCAATGCTATCCTCTACAGTCACCGGAATAGTAAGACTGGTATCATCTACTTTGAAACTTTCGACAGAAGGCCATTGCAGCGTAGCATTTTTGAAAGCTTTTATGTCTCTGGCTGTGCCAATGTGTGAGGCCGCATCTGCACGATTAGGGGTAAGGCCTATTTCAAAGACGAAATCATTTTCAATGTTATTGTAAAGAGCCGTTGCAGGAGTGCCGTTAGGTAGCTGCGTATCTAAAACAATAATGCCATCATGGTTTTCACCCAATCCAATTTCGTCTTCCGCGCAAATCATTCCTTCAGAATGCTCCCCTCTTATTTTTGCTTTTTTGATGATGAATGGCTCTCCTTCAAAAGGGTGAAGTGTGGCGCCTGGTTGCGCAACAATTACTTTTTGACCTGCGGCCACATTAGCAGCTCCACATACAATTTGGACAGGCTCTGCCTTACCTACATCTACTGTGGTAATGGACAATTTATCAGCATTGGGATGTTTGCCACAGGTAATTACCTCTCCTATGACCAGCCCCTTTAACCCTCCAGGAACAGATTCGAATGGAGTTATACTTTCCACTTCCAGTCCAGTAGAAGTAAGAATTTTGCCCAATTCCTCAGGTTCGTCTGTGATGTCAATATATTGCTTGAGCCAGTTGTAGGAAATCTTCATGAAAATCTCGAAAAATTGACTCCAAAAATAGAGAAAAAGAACGGGACAGGGATTGTTTAACAGGGTCAAATTGATCCCAAAGAGGCAAAGGATTAATTGCTCCTAATGGTAGACCTTTTCGCCTGCTCTTATCGCTACGTTGAGGATGTTTTCCTTTGGTGGAAATGGACAAGAGAAATTTTCTGAATAGGCGCAATATGGGTTATAGGCCTTATTAAAGTCAAGCAAGACAGAAGTGCTTCCTGGCACCTTTTTAATGTCAAGGTATCGCCCTGCCCCGTAGGTTTCCTTTGTGCTGGTTTCATCAGCAAAAGCCAGGAATAGTGTGCCTCTGTCTGGCCCCTCGTCCATCACTTCAAGAATAAGCAATCGGCACTGTACACCGTTGAGTGTAAAATCGGCATAGGCATATTCCAGGTAGCGGTTTTCCAGTCCATCATTGGTGGTTAACCTTACCACTTTTTTACTTTTTATAGGCTGGAGGCTTGCGCTGATTCTATAATCAGGGTTAATATCAAAATATTTAAGACCTGTAAACTCTTCGGCTTTTCCATGAAAAGGAGCATCCTCACTGAGCATCTGTTTATCCTTTTCTTCCTGGTATTGCTTTATTTCATCAAAGTACGTTTCACTGGATTGGCTTCCCTGTATTGTGTAATAGACAAAACCGATAATGGAGATAACAACAATGGCTCCGATGATTTTACTGAGTTTCATTTTTAAGGTGCGGCTACTTGATCAGGTTGTTTTATAGTTACTTTGAAGTATTTGTCATAGGTATTGAAAAATGCAGGAATGGCATGGTCTGAGAAGCCACTTGGTCCGTTGGCAAGTACACAGATGGCTATCTTTTTTGTTGGGTGTACTGCTATTTCGCTTCTGTATCCATTCACGTAGCCACCATGGTAAGCCAGTGTATCGTTTTTGAAGGTAAGCACCCGCCATCCCAAACCGTAATATGATCTCTTAATTCTGCTCCATCGGTTGAAGTTTCTGTTTTTGGCTGTCGCTCTCACTTCCTGATTGAAGAGCTGGTCAATTGTTTTTTGTGTCACTACATCTTCTTTATTTCCCATAAGGGCTACCATCAATTTGGCCATATCTGTGATGCTGGCATTTATTCCTCCAGCGGGTGCAGTGTTGTAATAAGTGGGAGAGACAGGAATTGTTTTCCAATGGCGCCCCCTCAATAAATGAGGTTGTGCATAATTGGAGTTGTTAAGAAGCTCTTCATAGTTCACTGATGCGTTGGCCATATGAAGTGGCCCAAAAAGACGAGCCTTAATTTCTGTCTCAAACGAATGGCCAGTGGCGGATTGAACCACATCACCCAACAAGCTATAGGCTACATTTTGATAGCTGTAAATCTTTCCAGGCTCACCAATCAATTTTACATTTTTCAATTCTGCAATCAGTTCATCATGGGGCGTTCCTTCTTCAATAAGGTTTGTGTAAGTGTGGTAGGGAAGCCCTGTTGTGTGTGACAGTACATGCCGTATTGTAAGTTGATTGGTGAAAGTCGCAGAGTCAAGCTCAAAGTTGGGGAGATATTTGACGATAGGGTCATCCCAGTTTAAGATACCATCTTCCATCATTGTACCTATTAATACAGAAGTCACAGGTTTTGACACGGATGCAAGTCTGAAGACGGTGTGCGCATCTACGGGTTCCTGAGTGTTTATATTTCTTACTCCAAAGCCCTTTAAATAAATAATGGTAGAATCGTGAACAATGGCAATTGCAGCACCAGGCACACCGGTGAGCTTTAATGACCCATTGATATAATCTTCATAGTCACTTAGTAAATTCAGGTATTCAGCGGGCAGTGGATGAGCCTGAGGTTCATCCGGGGCTACAGTTTGTTTTACAGGCTTGTCTGGCGTAGTGTAAAAGACAAAGCCAACAAGAGCAGTGACTGTGATTGTAATAAGTACGAGAATTCTCTTCATTATTAACTATAACATTCCCTCATCTGCAAAACTAAAGTATTTTTGGCCAGCAACGATGAGATGATCCAATAACTGCACCTCCATCACCTTTCCTGCCTCTTTCAATTTTTTAGTAAGTGTAATGTCATTTTGGCTTGCAGTGAGATTGCCCGAGGGGTGGTTGTGCACTACGATAATGCCGCTTGCCAGCTCTTCAAGTGCCAGTTTGAATATTATTTTGGGATCGGCCACTGTACCGGATACACCACCTTCACTCACTCTCTTTTTTTTAATTAATCGGTTGGCCCTGTTGAATAATAACACCCAGAACTCTTCATGAGCCAAATCCATCAGATCTCCTCTCACGAGGTCGTAGGCTTCTTTAGAGCTTGCTACTTTTGGTCTTTCGTTTGTTTCAGATTCTTTTCTCCTGCGGCCCAATTCCATAGCAGCCACTATGGTTATTGCTTTTGCTTCTCCAATCCCCTTGCTTTTCATTAGGTCTTTAACGGTAAGCCGTGCCAGATCGTGCAAATTATTTTCTACAGTCTGTAATACTTGCCGTGCCACCTCAACAGCGCTCAATGATCCCGTTCCGGAGCCAATGAGCAGTGCGATCAACTCTGCATCAGAGAGGGCGGATTTGCCCTTGAGTAGCATTTTTTCTCGAGGGCGATCTTCAGCAGCCCAACTTTTGATCCCCAGGGGTTTTGGTTTAGACTTCATGTTATTAAGATGAGTCATTCAAAAACCAAATATTTGGATTTTTTAGGCAATAAAAAACCCTCCCTCATTATCGTAAGTCCGAAACAAGGAAGGGAAAAGTATTTTCATTCCCGCTTTTAGGCGAGGCTATTTACGCGCTTAGCCAGTTTAGATTTCTGATTGGCAGCTTTCTTCCAATGAATGATGTTTTTCTTGGCTAGCTTGTCAATAAGCGAAGAAACCTCTTTTAAAAGAGTTTCAGCTTCTGGTTTAGAAGTAGTAGCCACTAATTTCTTAGTAACTGTACGTGTAGTTTTATGCTGATAACGATTGCGTAAGCGCTTCTTCTCGTTAGCCCTGATCCTTTTCTCTGCTGATTTGTGGTTTGCCATAAGTCTTTTTTACAAACGGACTGCAAATGTAAGATCATTCAGCATAATTACAAAACACAGTTTAGCTCATTTTCCATTGATTTTACCTTCAAACAAAAGCCATGTCTGAGGGTCAAGAATGAGCTCCAAGGGCTTTTTTTCAGCCGAAAAACTGAATTTTGTCTCTTTTCCAGCCAATTGAAGCGTTTGGATGTTAATTGAGCTGCTTTCTGTTTTTACACCAATCTCCATTGGTGTAGTAAATTTTGTTGCCTGGGTCTGTTTGACCACAAGGTCTACCTGCTTCTTTTTTATGTTATAACTCCAGGCTGCTGAAATCACGGGATGCCCAGCTGTCCTCAGCCATTGATTAAAAAATGACTTTAAGTCCTTTCCAGACACTTTTTCCATTATTGCCATGAAATCGGATGTCAACGCGTTGGAGTTTTGATACGTTTTGTAGTACGCCCTTATTCCGTCCCAAAACGCTTCATCTCCTACCTCTTTTCTTAGCATATGAAGTACCCAACTTCCTTTTTGATATGAATTGGTATTTAACACCCGATTAATATTTATCAATGTGGTGTCGATTACGGGTGCTGGGTTCTTTTTAAAGTATTGAACAACTTCAGTTCTTTGCGTTGCCATCCTGCTGGCCAACTCCTCTTTGCCGTAGGTGGCTTCATAATATAAATTGGTAAAGTAGGTGGCGAACCCCTCACTCAGCCACACGTGATACCAATCCATTTCAGAGGCAGAATCACCAAACCATTGATGTGCAATTTCATGGGCGATCAATCCTTCGCGTTCATTTTTGCCTGTCACTGAATTTTCGTAATAAAAAATATTGCTGGCGTTCTCCATGCCACCAAATCGTGTGGTTGATTGCACATTGGCAAGTTTTTGATAGGGATATGAACCGATGTGATCAATGAAATAATTAAGAATGTTTGTAGCTATTTTGAAATCCGTGAAACCCGCTTCTTTATTCTGAGGATATACCCAGGTTTCCACGGGGATATTATTAATTACTCCTGCTGTTGTAACGGCAAACCTGGCCACACCAATTACCATCACTTTGGTAGGAATATTTACCGTTTCTTTCCAATGCGACAAAATCCTGTTGTTGGGTAGGTTGGTCCTTTCGATAAGTACTCCGTTGGCAATGGTCTGATAGTGTGAGGGGGCTGTTACAATAAATTCGCAGCTCGCTTTGTCGTAGGGGTGGTCAATGGTAGGTAGCCAATGATGCGCCCGGTTAGGCCAATTGTCTCCAAAGAAAGTGCGATCGCCAAATTTATTGGTACTGATCACCAATCCATCGGTAGGGATTCCTGAGTAATTAATTGTTATGGTAATTTCTTCTCCTGCTTGAGGTGGATTATTTAATGTAATAGAAAGTCTATCATTCTTTTGACTAAATTTTAATGAGTTTTTCTGTTGGGTAACTGAATTTACCGTCATTCCTCTTTCATCTTGAGATTTTCCCACTAAATCCAATTCAAAAGTTGATACCGAATTTTTAAATAAAATGGTAACTTCCGTTGTTCCTGCTATGGTATTGTCCGAGTCATTCAAATCAATTTGAAACAGGTAATGTTGAATGTCAATGTTGGGATTTCTTGGGTACGGATCTGTGGCAAAAATTTGAGAGACAGCACTGAGGTAAAAGGCAAGTACTAAAGTAAATTTCGACATGTAGGTAAATTTTCGGAAATATAAATACAGTGTTCCGCATACGTAAATTATTACCCCTTTGTTTGACTATTCCTTGTCTTGGATTTGTCTGGGGTTTCTTTGCCCATAAAAAAATAAACAGATTGGCGGTTTTCACACTCCCTTCGGAGATGATTGGATTCTACAAGAAGAATATAGAATTCCTTACAGAAGAATCCGTATCTCCTGACAGAAGAAGGTACGCAGTGAAAGATGAGGCTCCCCGTCATTATATCGATCTGGATGAATTTGGAGACAGTGCCACTTTTAAATTACCCAGAACATGGCAAAAAGCGGTTGAACTATATGGAGAGGATTCTTTAATGGAAAGGGGAATTGTTCCATGGCATGTTACCAGCATGTATTATCAACTAAAAACTGCGATGATGCTTTATGATCCCCAAAAGATATTGCGCGCGTCAGCAGAGTTGGGTCATTATGTTGCTGATGCCAATGTGCCCTTGCATACCACCAGTAACTACGATGGACAGCTTACCAATCAAGAGGGTTTACACGGGTTTTGGGAGTCGAGACTTCCTGAGTTATTTTTTATTGACTATGATTTTTTTGTGGGACGGGCAACGTATATCGACAATGTACCGGATTATGCATGGAGAGCCGTAACAAAGGCTCATCTGGCGCTGGACTCTGTGCTTGGCTTTGAAAAGCAAGTGGGAGAAAGGATGAAGAATAAAAAGTACAGCTTTGAAACAAGGGGAAAGCAAACCGTAAAAGTAGTGTCTTATCAATATGCGAAAGCCTACCACTCATCACTCAATGGGATGGTGGAAAGGCAAATGCGTGCAAGTGTGAAAATGATAGGCGACTTGTGGTATACCGCCTGGGTAGAGGCTGGTCAGCCTGACCTTAAGAAATTGATTGACTACAAGCCCTCCGCTCAGGAATTAGAGGCTCGTAAAAAGGAACTGGAACAATGGAAGGTACATAATTACCCAGCTAGAAAGCATGAAGAAGATGGTAGTAATTGATTGATCTGTGCTTCATTCTTGATCTCTAGTTTGTCAAATCGTTGCTGTAATTGACCTGAAGTTTTTTTGGTGTAAAGTTGATTGACTTCTATAGGTTAATTTCCTATGTTGTTTTATCTAAACCTTTAATCAAGTCACTATGTATTCAATTATTACTCAATATTGGATTTCGACCATTGTGGCCGTTACCATTTTGGGTGGGTTGGCGCTATGGATTGCAAGTACAAAAATGAGCCGAAAGGAAATCCACCCAATCCCAAAAAGGAAAATAAAAAATAATTTTAGTGCAAAGAATGAGGGTCCACCCTTGTTAATTCGATTGCCAAAATTGGGGTAGTGCCGCAGGGCTTCTTTGTGATGTGAGTTGGCTTGTGTTTTAATTCAATTGAAATTTGCAAGCATCTGTTGCACTCCTGTTTCGTTAAGCCACAACGGCTTGACAAGTATCGTATCATGCGATTAGTGGGTTATTTATACTATTATTAACCTTCTAAAAGGTTGTGTTTTTCCTAAAAAATGCAAAAATTTAGTAACCCTAACCCCCCTAGATATGAGTTTTTTTAACAATCCCAATAGAATTTCTGAGAGTTATGGACTTAGAATTGCGGCTGGTCTCATAGGTTTTTTTCTTATTATGAAATTGGTAGGCCTCAGCCATATTGTGGAGCTGCGCCTTCTCAATCTTCCTATCCTTGCAGGTGGTGTCTATATGGCACTTAAGAGATTCAAAAAAGCACATCATGACAGATTGAACTATTTCAGGGGACTTATTACTGGAGTCACTACTGCTGCCGTGGGCTCTTTGGTGTTTGCTTTTTTCCTTTTTCTCTACATGAAATTGGATACCAGTATGATGCAGTTCATTATCGAAAACGAACCTATGGGCAGATACATGAATCCCTATATCTCAGCCTTTGTTGTAGCTTTGGAAGGTGTTTTCTCTGGTCTTTTGGTCACTTTTATTCTTATGAACTATGTAGATTCTGACCAGGTTAATCAATCATAGGCAGTTCAATCTTTTGATTTTCTACTTATATTAAATGAGTTGTCCTCTGGGGCAAACTGTTTAGTGCCGTATATTTGTGCCCTTTAAAAATATACGGACGCTTGCACTTTTTTGAACTATTTTTTCTTGTCTTTTCTGGGATACAGGTGGTATATCTGGTGATCTATCTTAAAGCATTTAATAAAATGAAAATAGATAGAAACGAATTGTCCGTTCCCGTATCAGTGATCGTATGCGCACATGATGAAGAACAGAACCTTCGTGAGTTGATCCCAGAATTGCTTCAACAAGATTATGCAGACTTTGAGGTAATAGTGGTGGAAGATCGGAGTAATGATGGCAGCTTTGATTATTTGCATGAGATGGCAAGTCAGAATCATCAACTTAGGGTAATTCCCATAAAGCACAGACCTGACCATATCAATGGCAAGAAATTTGCACTTACACTGGGAATAAAGGCTGCTAAACATGAGTGGGTGCTGCTTACCGATGCGGACTGCAGACCTCGAAGCAACAAATGGATTGGAGAAATGAGTAGTCAGTTTTCGAATGGTACAGATATAGTCCTTGGCTATTCACCCTACCTTAGGTCTCCCGGCTTTCTCAATTCCTTTATTCGATATGAAGGACTGACAACTGCGACTCAATACGCTGCTATGGCGTTGCTGGGAAAGCCATATATGGGTGTAGGGAGAAACCTTGCCTATAGGAAAAATATCTTTTTAGATAACAAGGGGTTTAATTCTCACTTGTCTGTAACCGGTGGTGATGACGATTTGTTCATCAATGAAGTGTGTAATGGCAGTAACACAAAGTTATTTGCTGGTGAAGATTCAATTGTGTACTCTAAACCAAAGACCACGTGGAGTGAATATTACTTTCAAAAAGTAAGACATTTATCAGTAGGTAAACATTACAAAACAGCGGATAAAATAAGATTGGGTATATTTAACATTACTTTGATTGGTTTTTGGTTGTTGCTCATCCCAGCCTTATTGAATTCTTCTTTGATTTATATTCCTATTGCTGTTATTTTACTGCGTCTGACCTTACTTGTTGTGTTGGTTTATACTGCTTCGCGTAAGCTGGGAGATGCATTTGAAGCTTGGAAAGCACCCTTTTTAGACTTTATTTTTAGCATTTATTATCTTGTCATCGGCCTTGTGGCGTTACTCACTAATAAAGTTAGATGGAAGAAGACCTGAATAGCAGATTTTCAAAGAAAGCGCTGGAAGATTTTAAGCTGATTGACATGGCCGTAGAGGGTGATGAGCAGGCGTATGCCAAACTCTTAGCCCGGTACAAACGGCCAGTATACCACATGATTTTAAAAATGGTGCGGAATGTGGACGATTCAGAAGACCTTACCATTGAATCATTTGCCAAGGCATTCAAAAGTCTTCATCGCTTTAAAAAGGACTACACTTTTAGTACCTGGTTATTCAGAATTGCCACCAACAATACAATTGATTTCATCCGAAAGAAAAGAGTTAATACGATGAGTATTAGTAATACTTACACCGATGACGATGGTCAGTCCGTTTCCATTGAAGTAGAGGATGGAAGTCTCAATCCACAAGAGGAGGCCATCAAGGCACAAAAGATTGAGTTGATTCAGCTCTTTGTAACGATGCTGCCTGCGAAGTATCAAAAACTGGTAAGACTTAGATATTATAATGAACTGTCCTACGAGGAAATTGCGCAGGAACTGGAAGCTCCATTAGGTACTGTGAAAGCTCAATTGCATCGTGCCCGTGAACTGATGTATGACCTGGTAAAAAATAAAAAAGAACATATTTAGTTCTTTTCGGATCACTTCATTTTATCCTATGAAAACCTCGTTGATCATTTTTTGCGTAAGCGCATGGGTAACCACTGTTGGCCAAATCAATCCGCCACTGGTTAGTCAACGTAGTATAACCTTAACTCTTCTCTTTAATAAATAACTCACCGACTATTTCGTCTATTGCATCTCTGGCCTCTTCAAATTGGGGATGGTAATTGTTGTTGAGGATGATCAGCGTTTTTCCTGCATCCAGGTAACGAACGATAATGGTTTTATATCCGGGGTTATCTCCGTTGTGCCATACTACTTTCCCGGCACCTGATGTTGGGATAATCTCCCACCCAAACCCATAGTTGGATTTGTTGCCATTGTTAAGTGTAGCAGGAGTAAATGCATCTTTTAGTGTTTCCTGTGTGATCAGCTGATCTGCGTAAAGTGCCTGATCCCATTTCAGTAGGTCTGCTGTAGTAGAACTTACGCGCCCTGGTCCCTTACGTCCCCCCAACCAAATAGTATAATTGGACGAAGGAAAAGAATCCGCTCTGATGAAACTCTTTCTGTCATCCACATAGATATGCCCGTAAGCAAGATGAAGGAGTTTGTTTTTCACTTCGTTGCTACGGATGGCGGTGGATGTCATTTGCAATGGTTCAAATATTCTTTCTTTACAAAACTCAATAAAGTCTTGTCCAGACACGGCTTCCGCTATGCTCGCCAGAAATACATAGCCTGTGTTGCTGTACTCATATTTTTCGCCCGGCTCGAAATTCTTCGGAGGGTTATACTTTTTCAAGTATTCGAGGATATCAGGGTTGCTGGCCACTTTGCTTTTATCCCAATGTTCATCCATCACGGCCTGGTAATCGGGCAACCCGGAAGTGTGATTGAGCAAATGTCTAATCGCAATCCCTTGATAAGTTAATCCTGGCAAATATTTTTCAATAGGATCATCGTATTGTAATTTCCCTTCTTGTTGCAACATCATGATGGCCATGGCGGTAAACTGCTTGGATACTGAAGCCAGTTCAAAAATATCGTTGAGTTCGATGGGAACATTGGTTTCGAAAGACCTCACGCCAAAAACTTTGTGGTAGATGGGCTCGCCCTTATCGGCAAAGAGTACGACACCGCTAAAATCGGGTAGAGAAGTGAAGATGGAGTCAATTTTTGTTACCAGTGTGTTTCCTTCTGATTTTTGATCTTGGTTCATCTTACAACCTAGTACTAGTGTCAGCAAGATGAGAATTGGTAATTTTGTCATGGGTTCACTTATTTTTGACAATAGAAATAACGTTTAAATCAGATCGAATTGCAAGACACATCTCTAATATTAAAATACTTTCCGGTATTAACACCCTCACAGATTGATCAGTTTAAAAAACTTGGTTTGGTCTATAAGGAATGGAATGATAAAATTAATGTGGTATCGCGTAAGGATATGGATAATCTATACACGAACCATATTTTACACTCTCTTGGGATCGCCAAGGTGATCTCTTTTCAGCCCTCCGCCAATGTATTGGACGTAGGTACGGGTGGTGGGTTTCCAGGTATTCCGCTGGCCATATTATTTCCAGCAACCAATTTTCATCTGGTGGATTCCATTGGTAAGAAAATTACAGTGGTGAATGAGGTAGTAAAATCGCTGGGCCTCAAGAATGTGATTGGTGAAAAAATAAGAGCGGAAGAGATAAAGAATAGAAAATATGATTTTATTGTAAGTCGGGCTGTGACCCGAATGAAGGAGTTTTATGGTTGGGTTTATAATAAAGTAAACAATGAATCCGCCCATGATATGGACAATGGTATTCTCTACTTAAAGGGGGGTGATCTTGAGGAAGAGATGAATGAGTTAAAAAGACCTTATCAATTGTTTGAGCTTACAGAATTTTTTGAAGAAGAATTTTTTGAGACCAAGAAGGTGGTGTATGTGCCGGTACACCAATGATTGCAACTTGTTTACAATTTATATCCAAAAAATTTTCCATTAAACTGCCCCAATAGCGCGATATTGTCTCCTACTAATTGTACGGTTTGTCCTACAGATAATTTAAACATAAAAGTAGCGGAGAAGCGTGGCTGGGTCGCGCCAAAAGGTAAGACTATGGTAATAGGATGCTTCACTGAGTTGTACAGTAGGCTTAGAGTTCCTCCTGAGCTTACGGTATTGTAATAACCTTCCACAGAAAATACATAAGTGCCAGCTTCAGTTGCTGTGAAACTAGTTGGTCCAAGAATATTAAAATCATCAAAGTCTTCGGAGACTATTGGCATGGTTTGATTGTTCATCAGGGTGCCTGTTAAATTTTGGTAATCAAAAGTACCTTTGAATGCATAGTTGGTGGATATCATGGATGAAAGTACAGCATCCTGTGTATCAACATAATTCTTCGTTGCAGCATCCTGTAGGCCAGTAGGGTTGGAGAGGTTTGATATCTTGTTTCCTCCTGCATCGCTTCCTCTGGTAAGCACCTGATTAAGGTTCTGCAATTCGTTGGTGGCATCTGCATCGGCATCATTGATTGAAAAAGACCCACCACCAGCTCCATTGGCCTGGGTTAACGTTACCGTACTGCCAGTCTTTGAAATAGTTTGCGCTTCGTTGGTGTTGCTATCGTCATTTAGAATGAAGGAGCCACCTCCCGTTCCGCTTACATTGGTAAGTGAAACGGTGGCGCCAGTTTTGCTCAAGGTTTGTGCCTCATTGGTGGGGCTTGCATCAGCGTCATCAATGCTTACTGACCCACCTCCAACACCCGCCACCTGTGTAAGGGTAAGATTGCTTCCAGTTCGGGTTAATGTTTGTGCTTCGTTGGTGGGATTGTCATCATTCAAAACAACGGTACCGCCCCCTGCACTGAGAAGAATGTTACTTCCGGTTTTGCTCAATGTCTGAATCTCATTGGTAGCGCTTTTATCTTCATCTAAAGTAACAAGGTTATCAACATATAGTTTTGTAGCAGCATCGGATGCGTTTACAGGAGCACTCAAATTGGTAATAGCTGAATTGCCTGCATTATTTCCCTGAGCAAGCACACTACTCAGGTTCTGCGCAGCTCCCCCAAGATGGTTAAGGTCTGCTTCTTTAATACCCCCTGCATCGGTAATGCGAAGTACGTTGTCGGATCCTAATGTTACTTCTTGTATAAGCTCATTGCTGGAGTCATGATCTCCATCTCCAAGATTGGTAATCATATTGTTGTTGATGGCTATACCGTTGCCCGCCTGATAACCATTGCCCGCTCTTTCCGCATAAAGGGCATAAGGTACGCTCATCAGTTGCTGACTACCCATTAATTTAAAATTTCGGCCCCCATTTTCATCTAGTTCTACCTGAAGCCACTTTTTTCCGGATGTCCAGTTAATAAAGTTGAACACGGAACTGCCCGACTCTCCCTGACCGATAACGAGTGTAAACAGTCCAAATGAATTGGTTCTCACTTCATGGATTTCACTGTACTCACTGTCCCCATTGGCTGACCCGTTTAAAATACTGATGCGTATTGAAATTTCTTTTGAAGTAAGGGGTTGGCCATCCGTACTTCTGGCAACTCCCTGATAATTAATCCCCTGTGGGGATTGAGCCATTACAAAATGATTTAGATTAAAGAGAAAAACCATACAGAGTAAAAAGAATGTTCTCATGCTAATTCGGAATTTTTATAACACTAAAATTTCCAGATACACCTCCTTTTAGGAAGACTTTGAACACATATAACCCCTGACTTAAATCACCCAAATCAATTCGGTTGTCTTCTTTGGGGGATACTGTATTTATCACCCTTCCCCATAAATCAATAATTTGGACAGTGGATATTTGATCATCACAACCTACTGCCTCAATGATCAAATGATCTTTGGCTGGGTTGGGGTAGTAAGTAAATTCTGTTCCCGAACAGGGTGTATCTAGAATAGGTTGTAAATAACCTTGCGTGATCACAGTGGAGGTAGATGTAAATGTATTGATCATTGGTTCCCCTATAGAGATGGTGATGGAGGAGTTTTCCATAGACAGCTCGAACCCCACAGCGTTTGGGACGCTTGGAGATTCAAACTGGGCATAACTGAACCACGGACAGATCGCAGCCAATAGAGCGATAAAATGTGACTTCATAACTTGTTATAGCATAGCAACTTACAACAAATACTTAAATTTTCACATAAGGTGTAAGATTTGCTGCTACAGAGAAGAAAATACCCGAAAAATGAATCCAGAGATAATATTAGGTACCTAATAGGTACCTTGACCGAGGTATAGACCTGCCAGAGTGGCACCGATACATAGGGTGAGGCTCAATCCGATATAAAGGAGGCTGGATCCTGTGAATCCGCTTTGGATGAGGGACAATGTCTCCCCGCTGAAAGTCGAAAAAGTACTAAAGCCGCCACAAAACCCAACTGCCCAAAATATTTTGGCCGATGGGGACATGAGTTGGCGGGCATCTGTAATACCCAGAATAATTCCCAGAGCGAAACAGGCAAGGATATTGGCCACCAGGGTTCCAAATGGAAAATAATGGGTATGCAGGGTGCCGATCCACTTTCCAATGGAATAGCGGAGTACACTACCGAGTCCTCCTCCTAAAAAAACCAAAATTACAGTTTTCACACCTTACCGTTCATTCTGATTTGAAAACTACAGAATAAACGACTACTGAAAAAAAATTCACATGTAGGTTATTCAATGGATTCTGAAATAATCGCTTCAGGATCTTCCAGTTTTGCTCTTTCCGCTACTGAAAGATTGAGCTCCTGTGCAATAACAGACTTGGTGGGTCTAAATAGTATAAAGAGCATGAGAATAAGAGGAACAATGACCAGAAATAGAACTTGAGCTGTAATCAGCGCAGCCACCGACACGAATAGCCCTGGTATTTCCAGAAAGGCTGACCTAATCAGATTAGCACTGAAATATCGTTTCATCTTATGGATGAGAGGTAATTCAGGTTGGATGCCTCTGAGAAAAACTCTAAACAGTAAATAGCCGGCCGCCAAGCTTAGGGGAATGACAACCATGATAATCTTTTGGAACGACACCGCAAGGTCATTGTTTTCCGGCCCCAGGCTTCCCTGCTGAATGAGAAAATAGGCTACCACGGCCAGCAGGGTCATTGCACCAATCTGGGCAAAGTAGATAATGTTTAGGGTTCTAAAATATTCCTTCGATTTAATTTTCCGTGCCATCTTTCTGTGGTTATTCGTTGTCTACAATCATCCCCTCCATCGTTTCAAAGACTTTTTGTTTTAATAAAGCGGTCTCCTTAAGTGTCAGTTGGTCTGTTGATATTTCTTTGCCTACAATCACTTTGATAGTGCCAGGCTCAATATGAACTTTAGTGGGTGGCATCAACTTACCTGCATTCAACACTACTACTGGGATGATGGGTTGTTTGGTTTCTATGGCTATTCTAAATGCTCCATCATAAAAGGGCTGGAGGCGTTCTTTGCTTCTGTTCTGCGTGCCTTCCGGAAAAATTAATACAGAGATACCCATTGCAAGTATCTCTTTCAAGTGTTCCATACTCTTGCGCCTGCTTTCATTGCTTGATCTATCTACAATGATGCAGACGGATTGTGCAATCCAACCAAAGACTGGAATTTTTTTGAGTTCTTTCTTTGCCAGTGCCCTGAACTGAGTGGGGATGGTGAGGGTAAGGCCAGGGATATCCAGGTAAGAGGTGTGATTGCTTACATAGATGTAAGCTCTCTTTTTATCAATATTTTCTAACCCTGAAATGCGATAGGGGATAAAGTTAAGTTTACTAAAAGTCCAGGACCAGAGCTTTAAAAATTTGAAACCAAGAGCAGCAGCTCTGTCACCAAAAACAAATGGGATGAGAATGCCTGGCAGGTAGAGGATCATAAACACCGAAAAAACGGTGAGTACCCAGATCATATAAATTTTTAAAAGGAGGTAGCGAATAATTTTCAATGAAAAAATTTTTTGATTTTAATGAAAAGGCCTTTTTAAGGGCTTGAAGCCAGAAACAAAGCTACTATTTCTTTTTTATCAGGGCCATGTAAAATCCGTCAAACCCATCAGACGGCCAGCAGTGGTTTTCGTCTACGAGTTCATAAGTTGGGTTGGAAGCTAAAAATTGTTTGACTTGCTCTCCATTCTCTGAGGGTAGTATACTGCAGGTTGAATAGACGAGCATTCCTCCCGGTTTTACCATGGTAGCATATTCTGAAAGTATCTGCTGTTGCAAAATTTTAACTTTAGAAATATAATCTGGCGATAACTTCCACTTTGCATCCGGATTCCTTTTCAGTACACCAAGTCCTGAACAAGGAACATCCAATAACAATCGGTCTGCAGAATTAGCCAATCGTTTTATGGTCTTAGAATTTTCAATCACTTTTGCTTCGATATTATTGGCACCAGCTCTTTTTGCTCTTTTTCTAAGCTCATCCAGTTTCCAGCCTTCGGTATCCATGGCTACGATACGGCCTTTGTTTTGCATCAATGCAGAGAGGTGCAGGGTTTTTCCACCAGCACCTGCACAGGCATCAATAACACGCATGCCCGGCTCAACCTGCAAGTAGGGAGCTATCAGTTGAGAACCGGCATCTTGCACTTCAAATAAACCCTGTTTGAAGGATTGACTTCCAAAAACATTCATTCTTTTATTGAGGATCAACGCATTTTGAAATTTTGAATTGACCGTAGTTTCAATTCCTTCTTCCGTCAATTGCTTCTGAATAGTAATAATGTCACCCTTTAGCGTATTTACTCTTAATACTACCTCGGCTTCATGGTTTAGGCTTTTTATTTCTTGTGCCCATTGTGATGGAAGCTCTCTGTTCCCAAGTTCATCGAGCCAGTCGGGTATGGATTCTCTAATGGGTAATGGGTATTCTTTTTGAAATCTGTCTTTAACAGATGTGATGTTTAATTTTTTAAACTGATCCCATGCCGGAAGTTCAATTTCTCTCCAGATCAGCCAGGTGCCCAACAGGCTCCAATAATCATCATTTTCGGAACCGGAAACAGTCAGCAGGTAGCGATACCATCGAACGATGTCGTAGGTAGTTTCGGCAATAAAACGCCTGTCGCGGGCGCCCCATTTTGGGTTTTGTTTCAGTGTTTTTTCGATCACCTTATCCGCGTATTTATTGTCTTCAAATATTGTTTTGAGCGTGGTGACCACGGCTTCGGATAGGTTTCGATACAATTTCACTTTTAGCTGTTTGCCTCAAATTTAGGTGTTGTTGGTTAGAATCCTGGAGGTAGGGGGTATTCTATCCTAATAAAGGGGAATCAGCTTTTGATTCTGGTAATGATTATTTCTGAAATTTAATTTCTGTAGATTATCAGGGATAGACGTTATATTCCACATATAAGATGCTCTATCGTTATGGAGCATGCCTTACAGATGTAAACAAAATCGAAAATTAGTAGATTTACTGAATGGAATATTGGGAAGAGATAAACAAGAAGCTAAAACCTTGGATTGACAACGAACTGAATAAAACAGTTGTTGATCTTTTTGCGGGTTGCGGTGGACTCTCTCTAGGCTTTGAAGCAAATGGATTTAAGACAATCGGCTATGAAATGGATGAACCCGCTTCCAAAACCTATAATGAAAACTTAATAGGTGAATGTGTTAATAAAAAACTAACACTAGACTCCAGATATCCTAAAGCAGATATTGTAATAGGAGGACCGCCATGTCAGCCATTTAGTGTTGGAGGTAAGCAACTAGGTTTGAAAGACTCAAGGGATGGGTTCCCTATTTTTTTAGCAGCAGTTCGTCAGTTAGATCCAGAAGTTCTTCTTTTCGAAAATGTGAGGGGAATGCTCTATAAAAACAAATGGTATTTGAAAGAAGTAATTCAGGAACTTGAGAAGTTGGGTTACCATTTAAATTATTCATTACTGAACGCTGTAGATTATGAAGTTCCTCAAAATAGGGAACGAGTAATTGTTATTGGATCAAAGAATAAAATCAATTTGCCAAAAAAGGTGAATCGTAAAGTTACTTCCGGCCAAGCCTTGGGCGATCTTCCATTTCAATTTGACGATAACTCTAAGTTTTTTACTGAATCAATGGACAGATACGTGGCGAACTATGAAAAAGCATCTAGCTGTATCAATCCTCGAGATTTGTACTTAGATCGACCAGCCAGAACATTGACCTGTAGAAACTTGGCGGGTGCAACGGGTGACATGCACAGAGTAAGGCTAAAAGATGGCCGTAGAAGACGAATTACTGTCCGCGAAGCTGCGCGTTTACAGAGTTTTCCTGATTGGTTCGAATTCTCAGGAACAGAAACTCACCAATTTAATCAAATAGGAAATGCAGTTGCTCCGAATTTTGCTTTTCATTTAGCTTCAAACATAAAGGATCACTTGATTGGTGAAGTGTCTCATCAATGCAATGTGACTGAAAACGACCAATATTTACTTTTCGAAGATGCAGCAATATATCAGTCCCGATAAATCTAAAACTTTCGCTGAAAAATCTTCGGGAGTTAAGAAGCTCATAAACACCACCCTTTACATTTTAGATTGCTTTGGAATCCCACTGGATTCTAGCCCCAGAAGGTTGGAGAGAATGGCTCTTGCCTTTTTGGCCACTGGAGATATCAAAAATATTGGTGCCTTTAAAAAAGCAAAGGATTTAAATGCTGGTTATTCGTTGAAAACAAGAGAGATTATCATTTATGTAAATGCTCATTTTAATGAAGACATAAGCTCGGGTTCATATGATGACATAAGAAGAAAGGATTTGAAACTTCTTACTGTGGCTGAAGTTGTATTGCAGTCAAATCCTAATTCAGCAACAAATGACTCAACTCGAGGCTATTCAATAAACCCCGTGTATGGGGAGCTTATTAGAATGTTTGGTTCTAAGGATTGGGAGAAATCAGTAAAAGAGAAGTTAAAGAATATTGAGCCCCTAAGACAAAAATTAAAGAGAGAGCGAGCGATTTCTAAAGTCAATGTCAAACTCCCATCTGGAGGTAAACTTACGTTTTCAACAGGCGAACATAACGATTTACAAAAAGCAATTATTGAGAAATTTTTACCACGATATGGATATGAAGCTGAAGTTCTTTATGTAGGGGATACTTCTGATAAATATCTTTATTTGGAAAAAGAAAAATTGGAAGCATTGAACTTCTTTGAGATATCACATGAAGAATTGCCAGATGTAATTGCTTTCTCAAAGAGAAAGAATTGGCTATATCTGATTGAAGCCGTTCATTCTTCAGGGCCGATTAGTGAAATAAGACTAATCCAACTTCAGAAGCTAACTAAAAAATGTAATGCCGAGATAGTCTATGTGACGGCCTTTTTGAATAGATCAAAATTTCGTCAATTTATGAATGATATAGCTTGGGAGACCGAAGTCTGGATTGCTGACAATCCAGATCACTTAGTCCATTTCAATGGAGATAAATTTCTGGGTCCTTATAAAGAATAACCTGTAAGAGAGTATGACATTCTCTAATCAGTCACGATGTATGAGTGTTTACGTAGGTTTCTCACCGCATCTTCCTCTTAAACATCACCCTGGGAAGTTTCATGCCCAACATCAACGAAATCCAACCCAGTAACACAACATGTTCTAAGTAGCTCCCACCAACATTAGGCAGCAATCCCCTTACCCGAGGTAAATAGGTAAGGAAGAAGATGCCCCAAACAAAGTATTGAAATACAATGATCATGATGCTAAATTCCTTCTCTGAAAACCTGCCTTGCTCGAGCCTGTCGGCAAGAATGGGCATTAGGAAAATGAGTAAGTAAGCAACAAAACCACCCGCTATACGATACGGAATTATATCTGTACCTGAGAGATAAAGAAATGTCAATAATTCTAAAAGGTGAATCCCATGCGCCAGGGCAAAAATGTGAAATGGTTTTTTTGAAAGCCAGGAATAAATATCAGCCGGGCGATTGGCTAAGAAAATAATGCTGAAGAGTAGCAATGAAAACCGACCGCTATACCGTGTGGTAGCCTGTAGTCCTTCTATGCTCCATCCATAATTGATAACGCCCAATGCACCGAGACTTACTTCTACTATAATACAAATAAATACAGCATTGCGAAACGTCATGAAATGTTCAATCGTTTAGGTCCTCTAGGGATTGTATCAAACTATCAATTTCATCTTCAGTATTGAAGTAATGAGGAGAAATTCTCAAAGCCCAGTCCACTTTTTTTGATGCGAAATCGATTTGTGCGTGTGAACGGTGGGTGGTTGACGTGTTGATGTCGATCGCTCTCAGATATTGCAGTACTCCATTGGGCTGCTTGCCTGGCATTTCGATGGTAATAATACTGGATTGATCCTTACCAATATCCAATACTTTTAATTCAATGGAATGAAGTTTCTTTTTTAGAAGATCGCATAAAACTTTATTTCTTGCGCTAATATTTTCTACTCCAATATTTAATGCATAATTAATGGCTTCTTTGCTTCCCACTACCAGGGCATAGGGTAATTCCCACTCTTCAAATCGCTTGGCATTCATACGCACTTCATAAGTGTCCGCCCCAGTCCATTCAGCGCCCCTCATATCTACAAAAAGCGGAGTGAGTTTTTTTTCAAGAATACGGTCGGAGGTAAACAGAAACCCTGCGCCTCTTGGCCCCCGAAGGAACTTTCTCATCGTAGTGGTGAGAAAATCGCAATGGATGTTTTTTACGTCAACCGGAATTTGTCCTGTAGATTGACATGCATCTACCAGGTAAAGGATGTCTTTGGCATGACACATCTTACCGACTGCTTCTACAGGTTGAATTAACCCTGAGTTGGTGGGTATGTGCGTTAAGGATACCAATTTCGGGTGATGCTTGTTGATCAACTCCTCCATATCGTTCAGATCAACTCCTCCGGTTGACAAACTTTTTGCCCGGATCAGTTGTATGCCCAATCGTTTTTGCAAAGAAAGAAATGCGATTTGATTAGAAATATAATCTTCGTTGGCGATCAATACTTTATCTCCTGGCTGGAAGGGAATGGATGAAAGTGCCAGCGAAAAAGAACTGGTAGCACTTGATGTAAAAGCAATATTGTTTTCATTCGTATTGATTAATCTGGCTGCGCTGCGGTAAAATTCCTGAATTTCGGCTTTACGAATGTCAGCTGTTTCGTATCCTCCGGTAATGGACTCAAATGAGATGTAATCGCGAATAGCCTCCGTTACGGTAGCAGGGGGAAGTGATGCCCCTGCATTGTTAAAATGAATTTTGGATTTACAACCTGGCGTGTCTTTTCTTATCTCATCAAGATTCATAATATGAATTGGAGTTTAGAGACAATAAATGTCTTGGATAAACTCGATTAATCAAAAGTTTAAATAAATTTATTGAATGCATACTTGATCCTGTTTTTATGAAAATATTTTTATCTGTTGCCCTTGTTTTTTTTAGTTGTTGCCAGGCACTTAGTCAGGAAGTTAACTTCACTGTTTGTGAAAACTGTTGGGATCCCGATTCTTTGGGTAATCACAGGGCTGTGGTGGAGGTAACTTCCAGGGGTGAAGTGGCGAAAGTGACGATTCCATGGCGCAGAAGAGATTTGAAGCCTGAGGATAAAAACATTTTGGTGTATTCAGAAAATGGAAAACAAATTCTAAATGTTTCTCGGGGTGCCATCAATAGAGAATTGGGCGAAGTATTTTTTGAACCAATTGATGGCGCAGGAAAATATTATGTCTACTATTTGAAGTATTTATCTTCAGGCCGTGCCAATTATCCCACAGTTGATTATCCACCATTTAAGTCTACAGCCACAACAAGTTGGCTCAATAAACTAAAGTCTGCCCGTAATGCAGAAGTCATCTCCATCCAGGCCATCGATGAGCTGAATAGTTTCTTCCCGATGGAAGTAATTGCAACAGCGACTGAAGTAAATCAGTTGGCAGCAAGCCATGCCGGAAATTTCATCTTGTTTCCTGAAGATCGGATGCATCCTATAGCGATGCGACACGATTTGCCTTATCGGTGGATAAAGCAAGGAATTAGCAAAAATTTTGAGGGCAAAGCTATGCGGGGAGAAAACTTTTCCTATCAACTTGGATTATATGCTTCGAAGCAGGATGTCAACAATATCAAAGTTGAATTTTCTGATTTAAAGTCTGCGAATGGAAATACAATCGCTTCATCCACCATGTCAAGTCTTAATACCACAGGTGTGGATTGGGATGGAAAGAATCTGAACAAGATAGTCAATGTGAAGAAAGGAGATGTTCAGGCGCTTTGGTGTTTGATTGATATTCCTTCCACAACCAGAACTGGAATATATAAGGGTATTGTCAGGGTAAGTGCTGATGGTAACCCACCTGCTGCCATTGACATTACGCTGAATATTGGAGAAGAGCAACTATCTGATGGAGGAGTCAATGAGCCGTGGAAGCAAACCCGGTTGACCTGGCTCAATTCTCAATTGGGAGCCAACAATGAAGTGATTGCTCCTTACACACCGCTAGTGGTTAAAGATAGAACGATTTCTCTTTTGGGTAGAGCGGTTGAGCTGAATGCGTATGGTTTACCGGCACAAATCACCAGTTACTTTGATCCTAAGATGACATCCTTGACAACTGAAGGTAAGCCCATGTTGAAAAATGATTTTGTGTTTCGCATCAATGCGAATGGAACTGAAGCGATCACATGGAAGAATAATGGGTTGAGAATTACTGAGCAGACTCCAGGTTTGGTTCAGTGGGAGACAACCAATGAGTCGGCTGAGTTGGTAATGAAAATAAAAGGTAAAATTGAGTTTGATGGATTTGTGTCCTATGCTATTGAGCTAAGTGCTAAAACTGATTTGTCAATAGGAGAAGCGCGTCTTGAAATTCCAATGCACCAAACTTCAGCACCTTACTTTATGGGTCTTGGCGAGCGGGGTGGTTTTCGTCAGTCGTACATCAACTGGAAATGGGATGTGGCCACTAAAAATCAGGACGGTGGATGGATTGGTGATGTGAACGGAGGTATTCATTTCTCTTTGCGAGATGAAAATTACGTTCGCCCCTTGAATACTAATTTCTATTTACAGAAGCCTTTGGTATTGCCTACATCCTGGGGCAATGAAGGTAAGGGAGGAATTACTATCGAGGATTCAGATGATGTGACGCTTATTCGCGCGTACAGTGGATCCAGAGAAATGAAAAAGGGAGATCAACTATTCTACAACTTTGATTTGCTCATCACCCCTTTCCATGTCATTGACACAGACGCTCAATGGAAGACGAGGTTCTATCACCAATACAGCCCGGTTGACACGGTGGTGAAAAAGAAAGCGTCTGTGGTAAATGTGCATCATGCCAATGAAATAAATCCTTACATCAATTATCCATTTATCCGCTGGAAGGAAATGAAGGCTTACATCGATGAGGCACACAGTAAGGGATTAAAAGTGAAGATTTATAATACCATCCGGGAACTATCAAATCGTGCCTACGAAACACAACCTATGAGAAGTTTGGGTACTGAAATTTATTCACCCGGCAAAGGAGGAGGATTCTCGTGGCTGCAAGAACACATTGCTGAAGATTATATCGCTGCGTGGTTTGTCCCTCCTTTGAAAGATGCTGCCCTTATTAACAGCGGCATGAGCCGTTGGCACAATTACTATGTAGAAGGGATGAGTTGGTTAGTAAAGAATGTGGGCATTGATGGTATTTATCTTGATGATGTCGCTTTTGATCGCACTACGATGAAAAGAATAAGAAGAGTGATGGGTAGTGAAAGAGGACCTGGAATTATGGATTTACATTCTGCAAATCAGTTTAACGAGCGAGATGGGTATAACAATAGCGCCAATCTTTACTTAGAACACTTCCCTTATCTGGACAGGCTATGGTTTGGAGAATATTTTGATTACGATATGGATCCTGATTTTTGGTTGGTTGAAGTTTCGGGGATTCCTTTTGGGTTGATGGGTGAGATGCTGGAGAAGGGGGGAAACAAATGGCGTGGTATGGTATATGGTATGACCAACAGGTTGCCCTGGGGTGGCAATGATCCCTCACAAATTTGGGAATTTTGGGATGAGTTTGGAATGGAGGATACAGAAATGATTGGGTATTGGGT